>CAVIQW010000007.1:3506-19325 GCA_963644915.1 Paratractidigestivibacter sp. | reverse complement strand
CTCTTGCCATTTTTTTGTGTGATATTCGTATTTTTTTGAAAGTTCTTCTTTTTTTTCAATATCCAGAGTTTCTGAAAGCTTCTTTTGAAATTTTATGTGAGAATTAAACGATTTTGCCCGGCGGTCCTGCATTCTTTCTATTCTTTCATGTTTTTCTGGAATTGAATTTTTTAGTTCGTCGATTGTTTTCTGCATAATTTTTTTTGAAATTTCGCAGTAGTCGCAGACTGAATCAATATTTTCGTCCGTAATATAGTAACTTGATTTTAAGGCAAGAATCAGCGCGGTTTTTGCTTTTGGAGAGGTTCTGCTTGCCCAGTAAGAAACAAGGTCTTTCATTTTTATTCTTGGCTTTTCGTCGGAAGATTCTTCCTGCAGGCCAAATTCTTTCAACTTTCTTCTGCTTCTTTTTTCTTTGTAGGTGAGTTTGTCTTCAGTCTTTTTGATAAATGGTTTTATATGTGCAATCTTAAATGGTGCTTCATCCATTTCGTAAAGTTCTGTCTGCGTTTCATATTGAATGTGCGGATATTCTTTTGCAAAGTTGTCTCCAGAATTTTTTATCCGGTTTTTACGTATAATCGTAAGAATTCTATATTTTAAAACTGAGCAAAGATAAGTCTTGAATTTACATTTTTCTTTTTTGTAATTTTTAAAGATAAAATCGTTGTGCTGCAAAATATGGACGCAAAGTTCGCTCAAAATATCTTCATCATCAGAATTAAGATGATAGTCTTTTGGGTTTCGTGCTAAGTCTTCGGCAATCATTCTTGCCGCATCGTCCTTTGTTATGGTTTTTGACTCAATCAGTTCTGGAATTGAATTCAGATTGATGCAATTTTTTTTCATTTGATACTCCACTTTTTAATAATGTACAATTATTTAAAAGCAAGTATCGTGCCAAGTTTTTTATTTTTTGTTTTTTTTACATTAATCTTGAAAATTCTTTTACAACTGAAGGAATAAGAGTTTCAAGTTTTCCGTTGCAGCTGAAACCAGAGGCATTTTTGTGTCCGCCGCCGCCAAATTTTGAGGCAACAATGCTAACGTCAATTTTATCTCTTGAACGAAGTCCTGCTGTGCAGGTTGAATCTGTATCCTGCCTTAAAAATACAACTGCTTCAACGCCATTTACAGCAAGAAAAGCTGAGTACAATGCGTCTGAGTCGCGTCCTTCTTGTCCCCATTTTTTTGTGTCATCCATAGTTTCGTATGTCAGCACAAGTTTTCCGTCTATATAGCGTTCCGCATGGTCAAAGAGGATTCCCAGAAGTTTTCGTGTTGAATACGCTTTTCCGCTTGTTATGTAATCGTAGGTTTTTCGTGGATTTACCCCGGCTTTTACAAGACGCGAAAGGGCAACAAGGACATCTGCGTCGTTTGGCGAAAGAAATTTAAAGAATCCTGTATCGGTCATTGAGCCAAAGAAGATGATTTCTGCAAGTTCCAAAGGAATCTTACCTACAAGATTTTCATACAAAAGCTGAACAAGAAGTGATGCGGCAGGGCAGGTTGAATCAATTATGGATTCCGCCCCTGCTGGAATTTCTGCGGTTTTGTGGTGGTCAACGATAAAAGTGTCAAATCCTTCAAGGTCACCGTTTATGTCGCCAAGCCTAGAAATTTCTGAACAGTCACATATGATAAGACCTGTTTTTTTTCTCTCGTCGTTTGTCTGAAAATCCATCTTGTCTGTGAAAAAATCTGCGTATTTTTTTATTTCAATTCTTTTGAATGGACCTGCATTCAGCATTACAAAAGGTTTATTAAAGTGTTCTATTATCTTTGAAATTCCAATGCATGAGGCAACGCAATCACCGTCTGGTTCTTTGTGTCCTGCGATGTAAAAATATTCATGGTTTTCTACAAACGATTTAAAAGAGTTAAATTTTTCTTGAGGTATAGTTTTCATTCGGTAAAGCGTCCATTTTGAAGTTTTTATTTTGTTTTTATTCTATACATGAAAAAATGGGGATGTCCTAGAAGTTGAAAATGTGGCGGTCGAGTTTGTCAAACCCGCCATACGCACTGTTTTTGGTCATTTTTACAGTTCAATGACCTTAGTGCTTAAACTTATTGGACATCCCCGTTCAGGATTTAGTTCAATGATTCAAGGGTGTCCTTGTCGGTTTCAAGAGGCACACCATTTGCCACAACACCCCAAGCGGCGTTTGATTTTCTTTGTGGCATTGTAAGGATAACATATTTAAATTCGCCGTCGTTTTTTACAACAGTAAGAAAAGGTTTTAGTTTTCCAGCAGGCAAATTTCTTATCCTAAGCTTTGGACCTTCTTCACTTGTTCCGTGAATCCATTTTTTAGGGAGAGTTGTATTTCCAACACCATATTTTCCTTTCTGGTAAATGACAACAAAACCCTCTTTTCCTTCAAGAACCTTGTAAACAGGAACATAATCATAAGACATACTGCTCCAGTTTTTTTCGCTGGTTTCATTGTATGCGACTGGTACGGCGAATGCGGCTGTTGCTAAAGTTGCTAGTGCTAAAAGTGCTATGATGATTCTTTTCATAGTTATTTCCATCCTTTTTTAGAAAATGCAATCGTCATTATGCTGAAAATTAGAGCAATCCCAGCATAATTGCTTTGATGGTGTGCTTTCTGTTTTCGGCTTCATCCCAGACACGGCTTGCTGTACTTTCAAAAACATCTTCTGTAACTTCCTGTCCTTTTACCGCAGGAAGACAGTGCATAAAGATTGTGTTTGACTTTCCAGTTTTTTTCATAAGTTCTGAATTTACCTGGAAAGGAGTAAGCAGTTTAGTGCGCTGGTCCTTAAGGTTTTCTTCACCCATTGAAACCCAGACATCTGTGTAAAGACAGTCTGCACCTTCCACAACATCCATTTTATCACTGATTTGAATTTTTGCACCTGAAACTTTTGCAAAAGGCTCGCAAATATCAATTATTTTCTGGTCAGGGAACAGTTCTTTTGGACTGTATATCGCGAAATTTATTCCAAGTTTTGCGGAGATAAGCATCATTGAACGCGCGACATTGTTTCTTCCGTCTCCACAAAAAGCCCATTTTAGACCTTTTACTGTTTCAAAATTTTCTTTTAATGTCATCACATCCGCAAGTGCCTGTGTCGGATGAAAATCGTCTGTGAGTCCGTTTATTACAGGAATTCCTGAGTACTTTGCCAGTTGTTCAACGTGGTCCTGTTTGAATCCGCGGAATTCAATGGCACTGAACATTCTTCCAAGCACACGTGCTGTGTCCTGAACAGATTCTTTTCCGCCAAGCTGAATATCATCTGTAGACATAAAGACAGGATGTCCGCCTTCTTCACCGAATGATGTTTCAAAGGAACTTCTTGTTCTTGTTGATCTTTTTTCAAAAATAAGGGCAATTGTTTTGCCCAAAAAACGCTGGTGGATTTCACCGCGATGAGATTCTGCCTTCACCTGAAATGCAAGGTTGAGCAATGTTTCAATTTCTTCTGGTGTCCAGTCGATCCAGTTCAATAAAGAACGACCTTTAAATGGTGCTTTAAATGTTTCCATTCGCACATAATAAATCTTTTTGAATTAGTTGTAAATAAGATAACTGGAATTATTTCTTTACTGAAAATTTAAAAAATGCGCCGCTCATAAAATTGTACAAGAATATATAAAATCATATAAAATTGTATAAAAACGTATAAATCCATATAAATATGTATAAAATTGAATAAAATTTCGGTGATGTGATGGAGTTTTTTTCAGAAAGGCAAAAAAAAAGACCTGCAAAAAGCAAGTCTTTCTAGCGATGATGGGGCTTGAACCTATGACCTACCGGATATGAGCCGGGTGCTCTACCAGCTGAGCTACATCGCCATACGATGTTCATAATAATAGCATTTTGTTGAGGTGAGTGTCAATAGTCAATAATTGAAATTTGCAAAAATTATCTGAGTTTTGCATTTGGAATTCTTTTTTGTGCGAGCCTTACAAATTCTTCCGCTTGCTCTTGTGTAAATGGAATGACTTTGTTGAATTCTGGGTTCAGGCAGTTTTCATTCACAAATTGAGAAAAGAGCCACATTGAGTCTGTGGGAAGAATTCTTGAAATCTCTTCAATATCTGGTTTTTGTACTAGTGGTGGAACAAGGACTGTTCGGAACTCGCGATTTTCTGTCGGGTATCCTGAAATTATTTTTATGGAACGGAGAATTTTTTCTGAAAGTCCGGTGTTTTGTATTTTTGTTGCTTTTGAATTGTTTTTTTTAGGCTGAAAAATCAGTTTTTCCTCATATTTTTGTGGGCTTGTTTTTATGTCCATCGCTATAAAGTCGGGTTTTGTGTTTTTGTCTGACATCAGTTGTTCAAGTTTTTCGGGTAAAGTTCCGTTTGTGTCAAGTTTTATCTTGTAGCCAATGGACTTTGCTGTTGAGATTATTTCGCCTATATTCGGATTTAACAACGCTTCGCCGCCGCTTATTACAAGTCCGGAAAGGACATTTTTTCTTTTTTGAAGATATTCGTAGAGTTCCTCTATTGAAACCGAATTTTCGTTTGGAACAAAACCTTCCGCAAGTTCGCGGTTGTAGCAGTATGGGCATCTTAGGTTACATTCCGGCAGAAAAAACGTGCATGCGACATTTTCTGGAAAATCCACGAGCGTTGTCTTTATAAGGATTCCCCGATTTTTTTTGTCTTTTTCTGTTGAAAGGGAAGGCATTTTATGCTCTTAAAGGAATTCTTGAAAAGATTTCCTCTAGTTCCTCGACATTGTGACCTCGGGCAGTTTCATTTCCGTTCTTGTCGTAAAAAATTACTGTCGGGGCGGCAAAAACTCCTTTTTCGGCGGCTTCTGCAAGTCCTGTGTCGGAATCTACGTCAACTGATTTTCCTATGAGTTTTGTTCTGCCCATATAATTTTTTACAGGCGGACAGTTTGGGCAGGTCTTTCTTGTGTAAATTTCATAATAGTCATTTTTTTCTTCTGGAATTTCGTCTTTTTGCGGAAAATTCATTTTTTCATCATTTTCGGTCTGGTTCTGCGAAATTTGCTCTGGAGATTCAATAGAAAACATTTTTCGCTGTTCAAATTCATCCTGTTTTCCTTTGTTCCAGTTCCGTACGGCACGGTAGTAACCTACAATCCTTGAATAAACTTCTGTTTCTGTTCCATGCACATCTTCTAGTTCGGCTTTTGTTTCTGCAATTTCTTTTTCAATCTGTTCAAGTGTGCGCATAAGTCCTCCCACAAAACTGTTCCCAAAATTGAATTTATCGACCATTGTGTTTGGTGTCAATGAATTTTTGGGGCGAATTTACGAGTTTTTTAAAAGTTCCTGCTTTTCTTTTTCTAGGGAAATAAGTTTTTCCTGAAGTTCCTTTTGTTTTTCAGACTTGCATTTTGGACATTCAAAATGGGTTCCGCTTAAATATCCATGAACTGGGCAGACTGAATAGACAGGTGAAATTGTAAGATACGGAATTTTATAGTTTGAAAAAATCGTTTTCACAAGGCTTGCTGTGCTTTTCCAGTCTTTTATCTGTTCTCCTACAAAAGTATGAAAAACTGTGCCGCCGGTATATCTTGTCTGAAGACTTTCCTGATGGTCGAGCGCTTCAAAGATGTCCGTGGTAAAATTGACTGGAAGCTGGGTTGAGTTTGTGTAGAACGGTTCTTTTTTTCCGCTGGTGATTATGTCAGGGAACTGTTCCTTGTCGTGTCTTGCAAGCCGGTACGAGGTGCTTTCTGCCGGAGTTGCCTCAAGGTTAAAAAGTTCACCAGTTTCTTCCTGATAATTCTGAAGCCGCTTACGCATTCGGTCAAGGATTTCTTCCGCAAATTTCTTGCCTTTTTGGTCCGCAATGTTGACGTTTAGAAAATTTTGGCAACATTCGTTCATTCCGCACAGACCGATTGTGTTAAAGTGATTGTCTAGAGTTTTAAGATACCGTTTTGTGTACGGAAAAAGGCCTCCGTCGTAAAGTCTTTGGATAACTTTTCTTTTTATGCAAAGTGATTCTTTTGCAAGATCCATAAGGTGGTCAAGGCGTGCGTTGAATTCTTCTTTTGTTTGGGAAAGATACCCGATTTGCGGAAGATTGATTGTCACAACCCCGAGCGAGCCTGTAAATTCATCTGAGCCGAAGAGTCCTCCGCCACGTTTTCTGAGTTCACGTTTGTCTAGCCTTAGCCGGCAGCACATTGAACGTACATCGTTCGGGTTCAAGTCTGAATTTATGAAATTCTGAAAGTATGGAGTTCCGTACTGTCCAGTCATTTCAAAAAGCATTTTTGCATTCTCAGAGTTCCAGTCAAAATCTTTTGTTATGTTGTAAGTTGGAATAGGGTAACCGAATCCGCGTCCGTCTGCGTCGCCTTCTTTCATAATTTCCAGAAAGTGCCGGTTTATCATATCCATTTCATTCTGACATTCGCCGTAAGTAAAATCCTGTTCATTGCCACCAACAATCGCCTTCTTGTCCTTTAAATCTTCCGGGCAAGTCCAGTCAAGCGTTATGTTTGTGAACGGTGCCTGAGAACCCCATCGGCTTGGAACATTGATTCCAAAGATGAACGACTGTATGCACTGGTGAACCTGTTTTTCTGTAAGATTGTCTTTTTTTACAAAAGGAGCAAGGTATGTGTCGAATGAACTGAATGCCTGCGCTCCTGCCCATTCATTCTGAAGAACTCCCAAAAAATTCACCATCTGGTTTACAAGCGTTGAAAGGTGCGATGCTGGTTTTGAGGAATTTTTGTCTGAAACACCGCCAAGTCCTTCCTGTATAAGTTGGCGCAATGACCAGCCGGCACAGTATCCGCTGAACATCGAAAGGTCGTGTATATGAAAAGCCGCATGTTTGTGTGCCTCGGCAATTTCTTTTGGATAGATGTTGTTCAGCCAGTAATTTGCGGTGATTGTTCCTGAGTTGTGCAGAATAAGTCCGCCCAGCGAAAAATTTACGTTTGCGTTTTCGTGTACGCGCCAGTCGCTCTTTGCAAGGTAGCCGTCCATTGTGCGGTTTATGTCAAGCATAGGGCTTTGACTGCCGCGCATTGCCTCGTGGCGTGCCCGGTAGATTATGTATGCTTTTGCGACTTCAACTTCCTTGTTTTCAATAAGGACAGATTCTACTATATCTTGAATTTCTTCAATTGCAGGAATCGAATGGGCTCGGTTTCCTGCCATCTGAAGCCGGATTCTTTCTTCTACAAGATTTGTGAGTGAAGATGCCCTTTCCGGGGCAAAATATCCTTCTACCGCATGGATTGCCTTGTCGATTGCGTTCTCGATTTTTTTTCTGTCATATTTTGCGATTTCACCGGAGCGTTTAACAACAGATTTTATTACGTTTTTTGTTTCTTCATCAGAGGCAGAGCCTAAAAATGCCCTCCATTCTGGAAAAACTGACTGTTCGCTCATTTTTTTACTCCCTCCACTGATTTTATTTCGTTTATGAATTCATCCAGACTTTCAAAATGCTTGTATGCAGAGGCAAAACGTATGTAGGCAACCTTGTCAATCTCGTAAAGATGCCGAAGAACTATTTCTCCTATTTTTTTCGTTGGGATTTCTCTGGTTGTGCGTGCGCTCATAATTGCTTCGTCTTCAATTTCAAGGACGATATTTTCTATTGTTCCAGTTGCAATGGAGCGTTTTTCAAAAGAACGCTCGATTCCTTTTTCAAGCTTTGCACGCTCGAAAGGCTGGCGGCTTCCATCTTTTTTTATGACCATAAATGGTTTTTCTTCGATTTTTTCATAGGAGGTAAAACGGTAGCCGCAGGAAATACATTCTCTTCTTCTTCGGATGCTTTCTCCATTTGCCATTGTTCGGGATTCTACAACTTTATCATCAATACTTCCGCAGTATGGGCAACGCATATTATTTTCCTTTATTTGTTTTGAGTTATTTTATCAGATTTTTTTATCTTTTTTTTGCTTTTTTAAATTTTTTTCTTTCAGATTTTACAATAAGGCTTTCGTTTCTTGAAAGGTAGGATTTGCACATTGAAAGAATAATTGTTAAAAACGCAAGTCCCGGAAGCCAGTTTCCGAATCTTTGGTAAATTGTTGTTTGTTTTTTATAGACCGGAATCTGTACAAATTCAGCGTGTTCCTGAAAAAGTGGCATTTCCATAATAATTTTTCCAGCCGGATTTATGACAACTGAATATCCTGCGTTTGTTGAGCGTGCCAAAGTTGTCCGTTGCTCAATTGCCCTAAAATATGAGATTGCAAAATGCTGGTATTCTGCGGATTTCTTCTTTGACCACGAGTCGTCTGTTATATTCATAAAAAATTCTGAGCCATATTTTACAAGTGGCCGGCAAACGTCCGGAAATGCGTCGTCATAACAGATTGGTGTACTGAACGTAACAGAAGGTTTCTTTTCTTTTTTTGAATCCTGATAGCTTTCGTTCAAGGAGATTACGTTTGAGATTTCTGGAATTTTTTCGTCCGGAAAACTGCATGGAATATTGAACATTGTATATTTGTCGCCTGCAGACCAGCCTGCAGAAATTCCTATCACCTTTTTAAAGAAGTTTGAAACAGCTTTTATGTCAGAAAACGGAACAGACTCTGCCAGCGGAACAAGATGATTTTTTGGATATGCACCGCGGAAATTTCCTTCAGCGTCAAAGAGAAGAGCACCGTTAAAATGTTTTGAGCCATATTCCGGGGCATACGAGCCGCCAAGTAAGAAAGGAACTCCTGTTTCTTTTATGAAAGGAATCAGAGGTTTTTCAGAGGGAAAATGTCTGTAATGGAGTTCTGAACGCGGAAACCTGTATTTTAGGCAGCCTTCGCTCCAGACGATAAGATCAACGTTTTTTCCGGCGACTTTTGCTTCTTCCAGTTTTTTTTGCGTCAGCCGCTCTGAGGCAAGAATTGTTTCGTCATCTGATGAAAGAGTCCATGGGTCTGCGTTCTGCTGCACCATTATTGTATTTACTGTTTTTTCAGGTAGCCTTGTCCGCGTGTATTGAAAAATTCCATATAAAAAAGATGCGCTGAAAAGTGCCGCCAAAGTCAGTGCGGTGCATGAAAATCCGAAAAAAGAGCGTCTTTTTGCCTCTTCCGTTGTTCTTGAAAAATAGAGGAAAAAAGATTCTCCAAGAAGTGCTGAAAAACAAGCCATAAGAAAACTGATTCCATAAACTCCAGTTATGTCCGCAATCTGTGTAAAAATCTTAAAGTGATAAGTTGTCTGGTAAAGCGTTCCCCACGGATAGGCAAGAAATCCTGTGGATTTTATCCATTCGTATGAAACATAGCAGAGCGCGAACCAGAGAATTTTCAGTGATGTAAAGGAAATCTTGTTTTCAAGAAAAAATGCCTGTTTGCTTCCCGGACCGGATAATCTGTGGAATGGTATATAGAAAAAAAGTCCGCATAAACCGCCAATTGCTGCAGTTCCAATTGCGGAAGCCCCCAGAGTCAATGCGGCAAAATCCTTGAAATATGCGAGCCAGTAACTAGACATAAGATGTGTCAGCCCGGTGTGCAGGGCCATAAAGATAAAAGCGTCTTTATAAGATTTTAAATTTCCAAACACAAGATAAAGCGGAACTAGCGCTATGAATCCAAAAAACGGTGAGCCTAAAAGATAAAATTCGTTCGGAATTCCAAGAGAAAGCATCGATGCTGATAAAAAAATACAAAAAACTTGTAAAATACGACTCATTGTTTTAATATTAACAGTATACAAATAAAAAAACAATAATTAAAAGAAAGGTATATCAGCTTAATGGAATTATTAAACCAGGCACATTTTTCAGAATATGGCGTAAAACCAGCGGTTGTTGCTACAGCCCCGGGACGTTTTCATCTTATTGGCGAGAACACTTGGTTTTTCAAGGACAAGACTTTGTCGATGGCAGTGGATCTTCCGGTTTACGTTGGAATTTCAAGGCGGGAGGATTCTTCTGTCCATTTTTATTTTAAGCAGCTGGACGACAGAAAAAAATCTTCTGTAACATCGTTAAAATACAAGAAAGAGGATAGATGGGCAAACGCTTTAAAGGCGGTTATCTACGGTTTTACTTCTGGTGGATATGAGCTTGGCGGAATGGATTTGACGGTCTTTAGCGATATTCTTCCTTCTGCAGGATTTGGAATCACAACTGCAATAAAAGTTGCGGCGGCAAATGCGATTCGGGAACTTTATGGATTGCACTGCGATGATGTGAATTTGATTCAAGTTATCGAGCGCGCAAATAAAATTTTCCTTCAGCAGGTGAATCACAACGCAGATAATTTTTCTGCTATGTTCGCAAAAAAAGGAAATTTCATCGTTACAAATTATTCAAAGAATTCGTGGGATTTGGTTCCGTTTGAATTCAGCGACAAACATATATTTCTTGTTGACGCAAAAGTTCCACGGTATGAGCTTTGGAACCGCGAGAATCTTTATGAGCCTCAGAATGCACTTGTTCTTGGCGACCTTAGGGAAACAAAGCCGAATGTCTACGGTGGCTGGCAATATATAAACAATGTTACGGACATAAATGAGGAACTTGCTGTTGTTGGAGAGGACACAAAACGAAAACTTCTATGCGTTATGCGAGAGCATCAGGATGTCTTGGATGCGATAAATGCCTGTCAGAAAGATGATTTTATGCATTTTGCGCGGGCTGTAAATCATAGCCACGAAAGTCTTAGGGATTATTTCAATCTTTCATGTCCTGAAATTGACTGGATTTTAAAAAGAGTGAATGAACTTGAGCCTAAACTTGAATTTGTCAGGAATCCTGTTACCTGTGGCCGTCTTACTGGAAAAGGTTTTGGACGCTGTCTTTATGCGTTTATCCGGGAACAGGATATTGAAACTTTTAAGCAGAAACTTTCTGAATACGAACGGATTTTTGGATTCAAGCCGGACTGTTATGAGGTTCATTCTTGCGACGGCGCAAGGGTTTTAAAAGATTGATATGACATTGCTTCTTACAAATGATGATGGTTTTAATGCGGAAGGTCTTAAAGTTCTAAAGGAAAGGCTTTTAAAGGACGGACATACAGTATATGTGATGGTTCCGTCTGGAAACCGTTCTGGAGTTTCCCATGGAATGACATTTGGTTCATTGAATTTTACGAAAATTTCAGAAGATGAATGGACTTGCTCTGGAACTCCAGTGGATTGTGTTGTTTCTGCGGTCAGCAGCGGTATTTTTCCAAAAAAGATAGAAGCGGTTCTTTCTGGAATAAATGCCGGGGCAAACCTTGGAACAGATGTTGTTTATTCAGGAACTTGTGCCGCGGCTCGTCAGGCGGTTATGATGGGAATTCCTGGAGTAGCGCTTAGTGTTCAGCCTGTTGGCGAAGGGCATTATCTTGTTTCTGGAACTGCGGATGAAAATCTTTTTATCTATGAACCGATGGCAGATTTTGCGGCAAAGAACATTGAAACTCTTGCGGGGCTTTGCCGGGTAAATGTTCCAGTTGCTTTTGTGAGTGTAAATGCGCTTGCACTTCCTGAATATAAGGACGTTGAGATTTGTCCGCACCTTTCACACAGGGTTTATGACGATATTGTTGAGATAAATAAAAAGACTGCGGATGGAGAGGAAAACTCGTTTGAGTCTGTTTTTTACGGCGAAGTTCCGGTTTCTGCGTGTACTCAGGGAAATGACTTTCACGCTGTTGTGAATGGAAAAGTTTCTGTTTCGTTGATAAATGCAGAACCTGTGGCTTGTGCTGTGGACGGTATTAAATTTTCGTTATAGAATAGAAGAATAAAAAACTCTCAAGTCAAGGTGGGGACTATGAGCGATACAAATATTTTGTCTCAGGGAATTGATTTATACAATCAGAAAAAATATTCTGATGCTCTTGCGTTTTTTCTTGCTTTGCCGGAAGATTCTGGTCTGGACTCGCAGGAGATTGCCTATTATCTTGGCTTATGCTACGCAAAACTAAAAAGATACGAGGATGCTCTTTTATATCTTGAGCAGGTTGTGACTGGTGGCGAGCATATTGAGAGGGTTCTTCAGTGCCGTTTTATTCTTGCGGTGATATATACAAAGTCTAAGCGCAAAAGGCTTGCTTCTTTTGAGCTGAATAAACTTTTGGAAAGCGGATACAAGCCGGCTTCAGTTTATGCTTCAATGGCTTTTATTGCCTGGGAGCAACAGGAAATAGACATTGCGCTTTCTTATTATGAAAAATCTCTTGAAATTGATGAAAATAACGTCACATCCCTGAACGGATTAGGTTATGTTCTTGCGACAGAAAACCGGGATTTGACAAAAGCACTTTCATGCTGCAAAAAGGCGGTTCAGAATTCACCGGAATCGGCGGCTTGTCTTGATTCCCTTGGATATGTTTATTTTAAACTCGGATTACTGAAAGATGCTAAAAAATATCTTGAAATGGCAGAGCAGCTTGATAAAGAAAACGAGATAATTGCGGAACATATCCGTGATGTTCAGCTTGCGGGTGCATAAGAGGAACACAGAATGAGAAAAAATAAAAAAATTGCCGTTGCCTTTGCAATTTCTGCTTTTGCGTGTTTTTCAACATTTTCTCAGACTTCAACTGCGGGGCTTTACAATGGAGAAGTAAGAACTGCGGAGGAGGGATTTGCCGCGCAGGAATTTCGTCGTGGCGTTCAGTCTTATTACCGGGGAACGTTCAACGATGCGGTGATGCAGTTTGAAAAAGCGCTTGGCTATATGCCGAACGATTCATTGATTCTGGAGTGGCTTGGAAAATCTTATTATCATTCCGGGATGGAAAGAACTGCGATTCAAAGCTGGAATAAGGCGGTTCAAAACGGTTATGGCGGACTTCTTTTAAAAAATAAGATAGAAATTATTCAAGAGCGTCGTGTTGGCTCGCTTCAGTCTGAATTAAATGCAAAATATACTGAGGCTGGCTCTTTTTCTGGGTTTTATGAGCAGAATCTTGTTTTTAGCGGTCCTGTTTCTGTGCTTCCGAATAATGATGGAACTGTCTGGGTTTTGGCGTATGGCTCAAATGAACTTGTAAAATTAAATATCAATGGAAGCGTTGTTTCTAGGCTTACAGGCCCGATGAATGGGTTTGACCGCCCGATGGACTTGATTCGTCTTGATGATGGAAATCTTCTTGTTACAGAAAGTGCTGGAAATCGTCTTTGTGTTTTGGACAAAAAAGGAAAATTTATAAAATACATAGGAAAAAAAGGTCGTGCTGTTGGAAATCTTGTTGGACCACAGTATGCCGCAGAAGATTCAAGGCTGAATATTTATGTTTCTGATTACGGAAACCGTAGAATTTCAGTTTTTGACAAGGATGGCAACGGACTTTTTTATTTTGGAAAGTCGCAGGACGATTTTCCGGGGCTAAAAGGACCTACAGGAATTGCGGTTTTAAACGAAAATATTTATGTTGCGGACAATATTTCTGGGGGAATTTACGAATTCGACTTGGCTGGAAATTTCCGGCAGATTTTAGTTCCAGAGAAAACTTTTCAGCATCCTGAGTCAATGCGCGTTTGGGGTGATTATCTGGTTATATGTGATTCTAACAAAGTTTTTTCAGTAGATTCCCAGACTGGCTCTGTTTTTGAAAATGTTAATGCAGGAAATGCTCCTGCTCGTCTTACCTGCGCTGTTCCAGATGTAAATGGAAATGTAATTGTATCTGATGTTATTGCAAATGAAGTTTACGTTATGTCAAAAATGCAGGAACTTGTGGGTGGTCTTTTTGTTCAGATTGAAAGGGTAAATGCTTCAAAATTTCCAGAGGTTTACATTGATGTTCGTGTGGAAAACCGTCACCGTTCTGCGGTTGTTGGGCTTGGTGAAAACAATTTTTACATAACTGAACAAAAACGCCCTGTCAACAAGCTGAAATTTTTGGGGGCCTCTTCTTATTCTGATTTTGCTGACATAACTTTGCTGATTGACCGCAGTTCTTACTCTTCCAAATACAGCGAGCAGATAAATTCCGCAGTTCGAGAAATTGCCGCTTCCATGAAAAACCGCGGAACATTAAAAATTGTGTCTGCCTCAAAAATTCCTGCGCTTGAATATTCTGGTCGCCCGAATGGGGCTCTTGAATTTGATGTTTCTTCTCTAAAAAGTCCTGTTTCGGATGAAATTCCTCTTGATTTGGCTTTGAGGCTTTGTGCAAACGATCTTGTGAATGCTGAACATAAACGTGCTGTCGTAATTATTTCCGCAGGGAAGGTTTCCTTGAACGCATTTGAAAACTACAGTCTTTCAGAAACGACTGCTTATCTGAACAACAATCATATTTCGGTTGCTTCTGTGCTTCTGACACAAAACGCCTGCGACGAAGAACTTGATTTTATTGTTTCAAATACGTCTGGAAAAGAATATTACATTTTTAGACCACAAGGGCTTTCTGCGATTGTTGCAGATTTAATCGATCTTCCAAGCGGATTGTATACATTTTCATATACATCAGTTCTTTCAACAAATTTTGGTGAAAAATATCTTCCTGTTGAAGTTGAATCCTATCTTTTAAACCGAAGCGGAAGAGATGAATGTGGGTATTTTGCACCACTGCAGTAAATTCTGAAAAATTAAAAGATTCTGCTAAAAACTGATTTTTCCGCCAGCTGAACCAGAAACTGTGATGGCGGTGATTTCTTCTTTTACGTTTAACGAAAGTCCAAAACCGCAGTCAAAGGAGAATGTTTTTGAAAGTGCGGCTGAAATTTTGTGTGAAAAATCGTAAGTTTGATTTACAAATTCGTTTTCATCGTCGTAATTCAGCGAAAAATCAAGACTGTCGATTCTAGAAAGTTTTTGTTTTTGTGGCTTTGATTGATTTTTTTTGTCTATGAACTTTATGATTTCAGACAAAAGATTTTTTTGAACGTTTCGTTTGTATTGAGCGCTTCCTGTTATTTTCCATACGGAATCTGGAGAAATTTCTGTTTCAAATCCTGTCCGCAAAACATCAGTTTCATTTATGTAATATCCAGCCTGAATATAAAAATTCAGATTCCATAATGTTTTTTCTGGTGAATTTTCTGGTATTTTTACAGTTCCAGAAAGAGAAATCGCATATTCATCAGTTTTGTACCATTTGAAAATCCTGTTTTTGCTCTGAAAACCAAAAATATTCATCGGTGTATTCAATATTGAGGCTTTTAAAATGTAAAATCCGCTAAAATCAGAGGAAGCGTTGATTCTATGCTCTGAAGAAAAATCAAAAGATGACGGAACAAAAAAATCTTTGGCGTCGGCAAAAAGCGGGCGTTTCCAGTTTAGGCTGTATTTTCCGCTGTAGTAAAGATTTTCTGCATTGTTTTTTGCAACTTCGCGAAAAATTGAATCTGAAAAATTCTTGTCAAAAAAGTCCTGAAATGGCGCTGTGCAAAAATACCAGTCACTTTCTTTTATTGAATCAAAAAGTTCCTCAAAATCTGTTTTGTAGTTTCCGCCGGCAGTTGTGCTTTTTGTTTTTTGCCCATTTTTTGAATATTTTAGCGTAAATCTTGTTTTTTTTACATTGAATGGAATTATAAAGTCAAAATTATGGTTGTTTGCACTTTTTGCAGAGTTTGTGTTTGAATATTTTTTGTCAGTTAAAAAAATTATTTCTGGCGAAATATTAAAAAACGGAATGTTAAAGGCCGATGAAATTTTTGTTTTTACATCTCTTTTTGAAGCCTCTCTTGAACCAAAGTCAAATGAAAAAGCGGTTGCGTCCGAATAGTTTTCTGCGTAGTTCTGATTGTTGATTTTGTCAATCTTTTGCTGCGTTGAAGGAATTTTTTGCATGGCGGCAATTTCTGTCTTAAGACTTGCGTTCCATTTTTCTTTTTTCAAGTTGAATGAAAAATCAGATTCCAGATTATTTGAAAAATTCCATCTGTTTTTTTGGCTTTCTGCTTTTGTGC
>CAVIQW010000007.1:0-3496 GCA_963644915.1 Paratractidigestivibacter sp. | reverse complement strand
CTTTTGTGCTTATTGAAAAAGGAATTTTTAATTTTTGAAAATCTAAAGTCGCGGAAGTTGACTTTTCTGTTGAAGAGTCTGCCTGATTAAAAATAAATGAGTCGCCCGCACTAAGAATTTTTAAAATCGGGACTGTTGTTTTTGCAGAATGGCTTCCTGAAACTAGAAAGTTTTCTTCCTGCGAGGAAAAATCTGCAACCGCGGAAAATTTTACCGTTGCGAGAGTTATTTCTGCGGAAGAAACAGAGTGAACAAATCCATTTTTTTCAAAATCATTTTCTTCCGGAACTGACGCTCCACATTCAAGTTCTGTTGAAAAAAAAGCGTCCTGAACAAACGGAAAATTCTTTGCACTGACAACTATTCCTTCCTTTTTTGCCTGAAATTTTGAAATATTCTGGAAGTCAAAATTTGCCGAGGCCTTTTCCATAAAAAATTCATCAATGTAAAATTCGTCATTTGGCTCGTTCGGCGTAAAATTTATTTTTAGGCGTGTCGGCATTTTATTACGGTTTACAGAAATATTAAAATTTTCAGAAGAAACTGCGTTGCCGTCAATTTTTACAGATTTTTCAAGAAGATTTATTTCTAGCAAATGCCATTTTTCATCAGTTTTGTTAAAAAGTTCCAGCGCTTTTTCATAGAATTTTAGGTTCACTGCTTCCGTTCCATTTTCAGAAAGAGTTGTCGCGTCTTTATCCAGAACAAGATTAAATTCCTTGAAATTTGCGTTTTTGTAGTAAAACTTTAAATATTTATATGCAGAAATGTCTGTTTCGTTTAGAAATTTTCCAAAAATGATTTTTTCTTCCTCTTCCTCCAAAGAAGAGTCAAAATCCCAGGAGATTTTTTGTGCAAGATTGTCATCTTGATTGAATATTTTTTTTTCTGGGATTGAGTTATCTTTTATCTGCCCGGTTTTTACATTTGTTTTTTCAGACGCGCAGACAGAAATTCCTTGTGGAACAGTTTCGTATGGACCTGCGTAAATAATTCCGTGCAAAAGTTCCGGCTCATCTGAATTTGATTTTACAATGAGCCTTGCGTCATGATAAACAGAAAGGTAACTTTTGTCGTAATCTGTAAGCTGAATTTCTGCGGTTTGCCATCCGTTTGTCTTGTTTTTTTCAGGGTTTTCAGTTCCAAGATAAATTTCCCGGTCAAGATTCAGTTTCCATGTTGGAATTTTCTCTGATTCTTCTGAATCTGGATTATCATCCGCATGAACTCCCAGCTGAAGATATACATCCAGCGTTTCTGAAATTTTTTCTGTAAGTTGCAGAGCAATCCTAAAAACAGAAGACGATGGTAAAACATAACCGGCTGAAAGTTTAATGTTGCAGGCGGCCCAGGCATTTTTTTTGCTGACATTTGAATTTTCTTTTGTGGCAGGAAAATTCCATTCAAGAGGAATTTTGTATCCTGAAATGTAGGAATCTTTTGTTCCGTTTTCGCAGGTTTCTAGGACTGTAAAATTTTGTTCTGAATCAAGTTTTTCTGCTGTTTCATTTGAGTCTGGGCGTGGATTCAGCACAGGAATCTGGTTATTTTGCAAGTCAAATCCAGAGGATTCTTCAAGATACCACGTTGCGGGCTCGGCATTTTCAAAACCGTCAATCCTGTATTTATCTGTAACATCGAGTTTTTCGTAAATTGCGGCTGCCGCTGTTGAAAATTTTAAGTTTTCTGCGGAATAGTCAATTCCTGTAGAAAAAGCCGCATATCCGCCTGCGTTCCTGTTGTATTCAGAATATTCTGCAAAAGGAGAAACCGTCCAGTTTGCCGCAAGCGAAACGTCCGCAGAAAAATTCTTGTTAAAAAAATATTTAAATGCCGCCTGACTTGCAATTGCTCCTGATTTTGCGTCGCCCGAAGTTTCGTTCCATGTTATATAAATTTTATCCATATCGGAAACTGAAAAATTCAAGTTTACGGTCCCAGATTCATTGTCGTATTTTACACCAGAAGTTAAAATTCCGTTCTTGTAGACTTTTACAGAATTTGATTCTGCGTTTGTCCCGATGTTGTATGTTGAAACAGGATTGTACTTTTGGACAATAATTTTTAAATCTGAATTTAATGGTGTGTTCAGATAAGCCTGTGGAATTTTTTTTGCCAGTGGAAATCTGTTTTGTGCGCTGAATTCTTCCCCGGAATTTTCGTCCGTATAGATTTTTGCAAAAATGTGCTTTGTGTTTACAAAATCTGAAGAAATAAAGTTTTCAAAATCTTCTGTAATTTCAATTGAAAAATTAGAAGAATTTTCCTCTGAATAAATGTTTGCGATTTTTACTTTTGCAGAACTAGAAAGTCCTAAATCGTAATAGTTTGCGCATAAAAAAGGAGAAAATCCTGTGGCTTCCTGTAAAATCAGAGCCTCGTTGTTTTCAATGCTGGTTGTGAGCACGTTTGTGTATTTTGAAAGTTTTATTTTTTCACCAAAAGTCTGCTGGGTTTCCTTTAAAAATGAAATATTTTCGCCGCTTGTAGAGTCGTTGTATTCACCAAGAAAAGAATTTATGTTTTCCGTATAAAACGTAACAAGAATCGCTGGCTTTTTTCCGTTTTTTTTGGCTATTCCTGCATCGCTTGAAATTATCAGCATTTTTTTTGATTCAACTGTTAGAAACTCATCCTGCGAAAGTTTTTTAAATTTACGGCCTTTTCCGTCAGTGTAGTTTCCAGACGCATTTTCTACAAAAATTTCTTTGATGCTTTGAATCAGTTTTTCTGGCAGAACAAAAAATTGCCCGGTCATAAAATTTGAAAGTTCAACATAATCAGTCGAAACGCTGTTTTTTCCGTAAAAAGTTGCATCATGCTGTTCAGTCATATCGTAGCGGAATGCAAAATCTGCAACCCATTTTTTTGAAAAAGGTGATTCAAAGTGGGCAAAAAGTCCCGGAGCCTGATTTTCGCCTCCGCCAATGCTTCTGTTAAAAAGGCTCATCGAATAAAAATCTGGAAAAACGATATTTCTGTTCGAGATTTTAAATTCTTTCAGCGGATTTCCTGATTTTCCATAAAAACCTGCGGAAATCGTGTTCTTTGTAAATTCGTCCGCAAAATCTGTCTTAAAATACCATTGTTCATTCAGCATAAACAAAAGGGAAAGGTCAACCTGCTGCTTAAAGACAAAATTTGGCGTTGAACTGCTTAGTCCATTTTTTTGACTGTAAGTTGAGTTAAAAACTCCTTCCATTTCGCCGTTCCACCAGCCGTCCGCAAGAAAGATAATCTCGTTGTCATGAATATTAAAATTAAAAATTGAAGCAGGGGAGTCTTCAGAAAACGGGATCATTACAGAAGGCGAGTTGATTGAACCCGCGCTTTCTGATTCATTTTTTAAAATATATTCTTCCGCATCCGCGTTTTTATTTGAAAATGCAAAAAATAATGTAAAAATAAGGGGAATTATTTTTGTTTTCAATGTCCGTGCCTTTTGAATTTTTATTTCTGGATGCTTTGAAGAAAGTTTTAAGATTGCGTTTTCAAC
>CAVIQW010000006.1:35134-62115 GCA_963644915.1 Paratractidigestivibacter sp. | reverse complement strand
GTGTAAATGGGAGTCAAATCCGGCGGCCGGCGTTTGAGTTGCGAGGAAATTCAAATATCACAGTAAATTACGAAAAAGATAGATTTCTTTTTGAAAAACAGCCCAACGACATAAAATTTGAACTTTCTGAAAAAGATGTTCTTTTTGAGGACGATTTTTTAATCTGCGTGAACAAACCTGCACTTTTTCCAACGGAAGAAACAATTGTTGGCGGCGAAAAGCGTGATAATCTGCATGATGCGGTTGTGCGTTATTTATGGAAGAAAAATCCTAATTTAAGAAATCCGCCGTACGTGGGAATTATGCACCGCCTTGACCGAGAAACCAGCGGAATCATACTTTTTACAAAGCAACGTTCTGTTAATAAAGAAATTCAGAGGATGTTTGAAGAGCATGATTTTACAAAGATTTATGTTGTGCTTTGCTGTGCCAATTCTGAAAAAATAACGGTTAAAAAAGAATTTTCTGTTGAAATGTTTATGAACCGCATAAGTCCAAAAAGCCAGGCTGCAAAATGGGGAAAAGTTCCAGAAAAATTCGGTGGGGTTTATTCAAAGACAGATTTTTCTGTGTTAAAGGAAATTTCTTATGGCGGTGAACATTGTTTTGTGGTGCAGGCAAATCTTTTTACCGGGCGGACACATCAAATCCGGGTACATCTAAGTTCTGTTGGTCTGGCGATTCTTGGCGATGTGCTTTACGGTGGAAAACCAGAAAAGCGTGTTATGCTTCATTCGTCTAGGCTGGAATTTAAGCATCCTGTTAGTGGACAGAAAATCTTGGTTGAGTCTGAGCCAGATTTTTTGTTGAATTAATTTTATTTTTTTTGTTGACGAAATATTTTCTTTATGAGTATTTTAATAGTAAATAAGGTAGAAAAGGATTAGGAATGGCACAGGAAGAAGAGAAAAAAACTGAAGAACAGAATGAAAATGTAGAAAAAAAGTCTGAATCTTCGGATTCTTCTGATAAAAAAGAAGAAAAAACTGATGCAAAGCCTGAAGAAGGCAAAACTGAAGAAAAAGAACTTTCTCCAGAAGAAAAAATTGCGGCTCTTGAAAAGCAGATTGAAGATTTAAAGAATCAGGCACTTTATAAGGCCGCAGAAAATGACAACTGGCGCAAACGCATGATGCAGCAGAAAGATGAGGCTGTGGCTTACGCAAACGCTTCTCTTTTGGGGGATTTGCTTGACAGTCTTGATAATTTTGACAGAACGCTTGACGCTGCCAAGGACGCAAAAGATGCAAAGTCGATTGCGGACGGAATCAAGATGGTAAATAAGACTCTTGTAAGCATGCTTGAGTCTAAATATGGGCTTAAGAGCTTTGGAAAAGAAGGTGATGAATTCAACCCTGATGAACACGAGGCAATTGGTCGCGTGGAAGATGAATCTTGTAAGAGCGAAACCTTGAAGCAAGTGTATCTGAAGGGATATAAATTGAACGATAAAATCATTCGCCATGCAAAAGTTATGGTGAATGTCCCGAAAAGTAAGTAGGGTTTTAGGGCGTAGCCCTAGGCAAAAGGGTAGGGCGCAAGCTGTGCTTGCGACCGTAGGGGAAGACTTTCCCCTTTTAATTAGTAATTTTTAAAGGAGGCATGAAAAAAAATTACATCCGTGTAATTTTTTTTCATTAAAGTTTTACAAACGTTGTTTATAAAACTTTGATTCTCGCCATCCTTGGCTCGCCGCTAACGCGGTGTTTTATAGGGAGCAATATATGTCTAAAATTATTGGTATCGACTTGGGTACAACAAACTCTTGTGTTTCTGTAATGGAAAACGGAGAACCAGTTGTAATCCAGAATTCAGAAGGTGGTCGTACAACTCCATCTATTGTAGGTTTTACTGCAAAAGGTGACCGTGTTGTTGGTCAGCCAGCTAAAAACCAGATGGTAACAAATCCAAAAAACACAGTTTACTCAGCAAAACGTCTTATTGGTCATAAATTTGGTGAACTTCAGGGTGAAGCTACAAAACTTCCGTACAAAGTCATTGATAACGGTGCTGACGTTCGTGTAGAAATTGAACAGAATGGTGAAAAGAAACTGTATTCTCCACAGGAAATTTCTGCTTTTGTTCTTCAGAAGATGAAGAAGACTGCGGAAGACTATCTTGGAGAAACTGTTACTGAGGCTGTAATCACTGTTCCGGCTTACTTTAACGACGCTCAGCGTCAGGCTACAAAAGATGCTGGTAAAATTGCCGGTCTTGATGTAAAGCGAATTATCAATGAGCCTACTGCCGCTGCTTTGGCTTTTGGTTTTAAGCAGGATCAGAACAAGGAAAAGACAATCGCTGTTTACGACCTTGGTGGTGGTACTTTTGATATTTCTATTCTTGAACTTGCAGACGGGGTTTTTGAAGTAAAATCAACAAACGGTGATACTCAACTTGGTGGTGATGACTGGGACCGTGCAATCATCAACTGGTTGCTTAAAGAATTCAAAAATGACACAGGAATCGATTTGAGCGGCGATCCTATGGCTATGCAGCGACTTAAGGAAGCGGCTGAAAACGCAAAAATTCAGCTTTCAAGCCAGACTTCTACAGATATAAATCTTCCATTTATTACTGCTGACGCTACAGGTCCAAAACACTTGCAGAAAACTTTGACACGTGCTCAGTTTGAGCAGATGACTGAAGATTTGTTTGAACGAACAAAAGAACCTTGCCGCAAGGCTTTGTCTGATGCTGGAATTACTGCTGACAAGATTGATGAAATCTTGCTTGTTGGTGGTTCTTCACGAATGCCAAAAGTTCAGGAAGTTGTAAAGCAGATTTTCGGAAAAGAAGGTTCAAAAGCTGTAAACCCGGATGAAGCAGTTGCTATTGGTGCTGCAATTCAGGGTGGTGTATTGAAAGGTGATGTAAAAGATGTTCTTTTGCTTGATGTAACTCCACTTTCTCTTGGTATTGAAACAATGGGTGGCGTTATGACAAAACTTATCCCAAGAAATACAACAATCCCTACAAAGAAGAGTCAGGTTTTCTCTACTGCGGCTGATGGTCAGACTGCTGTATCAATCCACGTGCTTCAGGGTGAGCGCGAAATGGCTAGCCAGAACCGTACACTTGGAAACTTTGACTTGGTAGGTATTCCAGCTGCACCACGCGGAGTTCCACAGATTGAAGTTACATTCGACATCGATGCAAACGGAATTGTTCATGTTTCTGCAAAAGATTTGGGAACAGGAAAGGAACAGCACATTCAGATTACTTCTTCTTCAGGTTTGAGCGAAGACGAAATCAACAGAATGGTTAAGGATGCCGAAGCAAACGCTGCTGCCGACAAAGAAAAACGTGAAGCGGTAGATGCTAAAAATGAGGCAGATTCACTTGTATACCAGACTGAAAAAACTCTGAAAGAAGTTGGCGACAAGATTGGTGCTGCTGAAAAGCAGAAGATTGAAGACGCTTGTGCCGCTTTGAAAAAGTCGATTGAAGGCGGAGATACTGCTGACATCAAGGCTAAGTCTGAAGAGTTGAAGCAGGCTTCTTACAAGATGGCAGAAGAAATGTACAAACAGCAGGGTGCTGGAGCGGCTGGAGCTGGTGGTCAGCCTGGTGCTGATACTGGTAGCGCCGGTGCAGACTCAAACGCTAATGCTGGAAATGATTCAAAATTCAACAAAGGCAAGGCTGACGATGTTGATTTTGAAGTTCACGATGATAAATAGCCTTAGTCAACAAGGTGCATAAAGTTATTGTAGACTTTATTGTAAAATTGCAACTGCTAAGGCGGTTGCAATTTTTGTTTATACAGTGTTATATTTTATAAAAGGAAATACGAGATGGCAAAACGTGATTATTACGAAGTTTTAGGACTTCAGAAGGGTGCGACAGAGGACGAAATAAAAAAAGCTTATAGAAAACTTGCTATAAAATATCATCCGGACAGAAATCCTGGAGATAAAGAGGCGGAGGAAAAATTCCGCGAGGCAACAGAGGCTTATGAAGTTCTTTCTGATGAAAAAAAGCGTCCTTTATATGATCAGTATGGTTTTGCCGGTGTTGACGGAATGGATCAGGGTGCAGGCGGTGCGCAGTATTCACACGCGTTTCACGATTTTAGCGACCTTTTTGGCGGAATGGGCGGCGGTTTTGGCGACATTTTTGACAATATTTTTGGCGGTTCATCACGTTCTTCCTCAAGAAGAAGAGCAGGACCTGCTGAAGGTGCTAGTTTGCGCTATGACCTTAACATTTCTTTTAAAGATGCTGTTTTTGGCACAAAAAGCGAAATTCATTTTAAGCATAACGAAACCTGCGATGCCTGCCACGGTTCTGGCTGTGCTGATGGTTCAACAAGAAAAACTTGTCCAACTTGTAACGGTATGGGGCAGGTAAGACGAAGCGCTGGATTTTTCTCTGTTCAGCAGACTTGCCCGGACTGCAATGGTGCTGGAACAAAAATTGACAAGCCTTGCCGTGAATGTGGTGGCCGTGGTGTTGTTGAAAAAGCTAAAAAGATTTCTTTTGCAATTCCTGCTGGTGTTGATGACGGAAAACGGATTACAATTCCAAAAATGGGTGATGCCGGTGCAAATGGCGGTCCTTCTGGAGATTTGATTGTAATTCTTCACGTTGACAGCCATCCGTTCTTTGAACGAAGCACGCAGGATTTGTATTGTGCGATTCCAGTTTCTTTTACGCAGGCAACGCTTGGAGCAAGTATTTCTATTACTGCACTTGATGGAAAACAGATTGATTTGAAAATTCCGGCTGGAACTGGTTCTGGAAAACTTTTAAGAATCCGTGGTGAAGGTGTTCCGTATACAGGAACTTCTCGCCGTGGTGACTTGTATGTAAAATTAATTGTAAGAATTCCGCAGAAAATTTCTGGCGCGCAAAAAGATTTGCTTTCAAAGTATATGGAACTTGAAAAACCGGCTTCTAATCCACAGATGATTTCTTTGAGTGACCTGGACAACTAAAAAAAATCATTTTTTTTGATTCAAATAAAAGCAATACTTCTTTTTTTAGGCAAATCTGCCGATAGTGTGTTATAATAAAATGTAGAAATTTTGACACACTCGAGGTAGATATGTACAAGACTAAAAGACGGGTCATATATTTTATAATTAATGCCGCAGTATTGCTTCTTTCAGTAATAGTTTCGATTTTGATTGTCTTAAAGGATGCTGACAGTCATTCGCGATTTGTTTATTTGGGACTTCCTGCACTTATATTTCTTTCATTTCTTACCGCTGGTTCTTCAATTCGTCACCATGCGGATAAATATCTTCGCGTAAAAAACCTTGAGTCTGGTTATACGGCGTATATAAATGAATTTATTGATGCGCTGAGATTCTGCTATTCTTTTGATGATTTTTACAAGCAGATTTCAGAGATTCTTGAACTTAAGGCTGACTGTGCGGTTCTTTTTATTGACCGTGAAAAAAATTACGTTCTTTACAACAGTCCTAACAGAATTTCTTCTTATTATACGACACGTGATGCGCTTGCGAATAATTTTCCGATTGGCTGGAAAGATGGATTTTATTACCTTGGAAATAATTATGGTGTAGTTTCTTCTTATCATCAGGCCCGCGGATTCTTTATTTGCTATCAGGGAAAGCAGTTCTTTGTATTCAACAGATACACAATGCTTTTTGATACAGAAATCTATTCAAAGCTTACAGAAGAATTCTATCGTTTTATGGAGCGAACAAAGATTATTTCGAATCTTTCTGAAATTTCTTCTCTTACAAAAGAGTGGGAACAGCTTGCAGAAACTCAGGTTTCGTTTTTGCCGCACAATATTCCAAATATTCCTCACCTTAAGATTGCAACTTATTACCGTCCGCTAGTTAACGTTTCCGGCGACTATTATTCAATTCTTCCGATTGACAGTTCAAAGACTTTGCTTATGCTTGGTGACGTTTCTGGTAAAGGTCTTCCGGCGGCTCTTATTATGGGTCTTGTAATGAATACGGTAAAAATTATTGAAAACAAAGAGGATTTGGTTGGTCTTATTCAGGCGGTTGACAGTGCGATTAAAGGAATGCACCTTCAGGATAAATATACTGTTTTGTTCCTTGGAATTGTTGACACTGAAGAGATGAAAATTCGCTATGTAAATGCTTCTATGTCTGATCCGATTGTTCTTTCACGTGCGCCAGACGGCTACAGAATCAAGGAACTTACTTCTAGTGCCAGCGTTGTCGGAATTATCGATATGGATGATGTAAAAGTGAATGAAATGCGTTTGTTCAGGGGAGACACGATTCTTCTTGCAACTGACGGTGTTTCAGAAGTTATGGATGATAATGGTGTTGAACTTGGCGACACGGAAGAATATATTCAGACTTTAAAATCAAGCGCTGCAAAACAACCGCAGCAGTTTGTTGAAGATATTGTTGATCTTATAATGCGCTACAACGGCGACAAAAGATTGCACGATGACGTTACTATGATGGTTGCAAAGGTAGGTTAATATGGTTTTGTTCACTGTAATAAATTTAGCTCTTACACTTTTTTTCATTTTTGAAACTGTTTACACTGACCGTTCTGGAAATAAAGACGAAAGCGGAACAGATCCGATTATTCCTAATATTCTTTTGATGGCTGTGAATGCCGGATTGTTCACATTCTTTATTGTTGCAGGTGGCTCAATTACTTCATCGCTTTTTACAATTCTGATGAAAATCTGCTTTTTGATAGAAGCGTGTCTTCTTGTGAATATTTCTAATTGTCTTACTTATTATGCCTGGAAATATACGAATACATTGTCTTCTATTGGAAAGTTAGTTCTTTACATTTTTGCGTTGTGGATTGTTTTCTTTAAGTTCGACCAGATTTCTTTAAGCACTGATTTTGGAATTTCAATCAGTTCGAATTATTTGTTCTCTGGTGATGCAAGAAAATTCTTTCCGTGGACTTGGGTAACTGTTTATAATCTGATTTTCCGTTATTTGATTCCGGGCTTTATGGCTGTTGTAATGCTCTGCAAGACA
Source organism: Paratractidigestivibacter sp. (assembly GCA_963644915.1). GTDB lineage: Bacteria > Spirochaetota > Spirochaetia > Treponematales > Treponemataceae > Treponema_D. The sequence continues at coordinate 55,153 of CAVIQW010000006.1, read as the reverse complement.
GAGGCGGTGGGTACAAAACTTGATAAATTCAAAAGTTATATTTACGCATTGGGAATTGTTTCTATGTGGGCTGTGGCTTTGTTCCTTGAGGCGGTTATTCAGCGTTGCCCAGTTTATTCCTTGTTGCATAATATAATTTTTATTCCGGTTCTGGTTATTCTTCCGCTCGCTACAAAACTTCCGGCGGCACCTTCTGGACGAGGAACTGTTTCTTTTATTGTGAAATCTGTCTTTATGTACATTTTACCAGCAGGAATAATGGGTCTTCTTTTTATGATTCTTTATCCTATGCGCGAACGCTTCCCGGTTCTTTTTGTTGTCTGCGGATTTGTCGTGGCTGGTTGTGTTCTTTATCTTGTTCAGTCAATCAACAAACTTATCTCTAAGTCTAAATTTGGTCATTCTGCTGATTACGCGGTTGCTTTTGAAAAGGATTTGGCTTCAATCGACTATAACGGCGAAATGGATGCAATTGCAGACAAGATGTTCCAGATTTTTAAGAACAATGCGGAATCTTCTTCGATGACAGTATATATCAACGGTGGAAACGATTCCTACGAAGTCGCATATTCTTCTACAGGTAAGGCTCATAAACTAGACAACAAAGGAAAACTTTTTGAAGAGCTTTTGAACTTAAAGCGAAATGTCGTTATTGCATCTCAGGTTGATTCTTCGCACGATTTTTCTAATATAAGAACTGAACTTATGAAATTCTTTGCGGAAACTGAATCCGATGCGCTCTTTATTTTGAATGAAGGTCGAGATGTTCACGGATTGATTCTTCTAGGAATTAAAACCAGTAAGGATCATTACAAGGATTATGACTACACTGTATTTACAAAACTTTATTCATACTTCTTTGTATTCGGTTATTTTATGCGAAATATTTCCAACAAGGAAATTATCGGTACGGTAAACCGCGAGCTTCGTATGTCAAGCCAGATTATTACTTCCATTCAGGACAACATTGATAACGTTGAGAATCCAAAAATGGATGCCGGTTGTATAATGGTTCCTGCCCACAATATTGGTGGTGAATTTGTTGATATGATTCGTCTTACAGATTCGCGCCATATGTTTGTTGTTGGTGACTTGAGCGGAAAAGGTATTGCGGCTTCTATGAATATGGTCATCTTAAAGGCGATTATCCGTGCTTACCTTGCTGAAACCCATGATTTTAAGCAGCTTGTTGTTAAAATAAACCGCTTTATCCGCGACAATCTTTCAAAAGGAACTGTTTTTGCCGGAATGTTTGCGATTATGAATTTTGACAACGATACGCTTTATTATATTAACTGCGGAATTCCGGCAATGCTTTTGTACACTGAATCTTACAACAATGTAATTGAAATTCAGGGTGAAGGTCATGTTCTTGGTTTCGTAAAAGATTTGTCACCATATGTTTCTGTAAAGCAGATAAAGTTGAATAAAAATGATATTGTTCTTGTCTGCACGGACGGTTTGATTGAATCACATTCTCTTCGTGGTGAAAAATTTGGAAAGGATCGTATTCAAAGATATATGGTCGCAAATGCGATGTATCCTGCAAGCCGAATGGCACAGTTTGAATATGATGAGCTGATAAAATTTATGTCGCACGAAATGGAAGATGACGTAAGCGTTCTTGTGATGAAATATCTTCAGTCTAATGCCTCTGAAAAAGCCGGGGCTGAAGCAATCAAAAAAGATTTTGAAAAAACTATGGCTGAAATGAAACAAACTGCTTCTGATGCAGAAAACAATGCTTAAGGAGAATTTATGGAATTACTTACAGTTACAGAAAAAGATGGTACAGATTATAAACTTTACGAGTTGAGTGGTGGTTTTAACGCATATACTCTTGTTAACGTTGCAAGCAAAATCTACAATTCAATTCAAAAAACAAATGTTGTTCTTGATATGGCAAATGTTACGGAATTGGATGCGGCGGCAATCGGAGTTATTATGGCGGCTCACAATGATTCAGAAGAAACTGGAAAAAAATTGTATTTGCTTTCAATTTCAAATGAAGTTGACCGACAGATTCTTGCTACAGGCTTTAAGGAAGAGTTCAATATAATTTCTTCTGTTACAGAAGTTGCATAGTTTTTGCAGACTCTGGTTTTACCATAACTAATTTTATGTCTTATAAAAAAAAAGACTTCCCCGTTGTATTCGCGGAGAAGTCTTTTTTTTTGAACTAAGTTGTTCGTGTTTATTTTACAACGAAGTTTACGAGCTTATCTTTTACGACAACGCACTTTACAATTGTTTTTCCTTCAAGGAATTTTTTTGCATCCTCGTTGTTCTCTGCTTCCAAACGGAGTTTTTCGTCTGAAAGTCCAGGTTCTGCCTTGAATTTTCCGCGGAGTTTTCCATTTATCATAACAACAATTGTTTTTTCTTCGTCTTTTGCAAAATCTTCATTTACAGCTGGCCACTGAACGTAAGCGATTGATTCTGTGTTTCCGAGTTTCTGCCAGAGTTCTTCGCCAAGGTGAGGAGCGTAAGGACTTAAGATTTTTACAAAATCCTGCCACATTGCCTTTGGAACTGAATCCAGTTTTGAAAGTTCGTTTATAAAAATCATCATCTGGCTTATTGCAGTGTTGAAATTCAATGAGGCTGTGTCTGCGGTAACTTTTTTTACAGTCTGGGCAAAAGTTTTTCGTGCAGAAATAAGTTTTTCATCTGTCAGTTTTCCTGTTATGTCAATGTCTGAAAGAGGCTTTTCGCTTATAGACCAGACTTTTTCAAGGAAGCGGTGGATTCCTACAATTCCTTGTGTCGACCACGGCTTTGACATAGTGAGCGGCCCCATGAACATTTCGTACATTCTGACTGAATCTGCGCCGTATTCCCGAACTTCATCGTCTGGGTTTACAACGTTTTTAAGCGATTTTGACATTTTTGCAACAATCTGCTCAAGTTTTTCGCCAGTTTTCTTTTCGTAATAGTTGCCGTCGTCGCGTTTTTCAACTTCATCAACAGGAACTAGAGTTTTGTTTGAACGCTGAAAAGCGAAAGACGTAATCATTCCCTGGTTTACAAGCCGCTGGAACGGTTCTTTTGTTGAAACAACTCCCAAATCATAAAGAACTTTGTGCCAGAATCTTGCATACAAAAGGTGAAGAACTGCGTGTTCAGCACCACCGATGTACAAATCTACCGGCATCCAGTATTTTTCTGCTTCAGGAGAACAGAACTGTTTGTTGTTGTGCGGGTCAAGATAGCGAAGGTAATACCAGCATGAACCGCCCCACTGTGGCATTGTGTTTGTCTCGCGTTTTGCGTCTTTGCCACACTTTGGACATTTACAGTTCACCCATGAATCGATTGCCGCAAGAGGAGATTCTCCTGTGCCTGTCGGCTGGTAAGATTTTACTTCTGGAAGTTTTAAAGGCAACTCTTCTTCTGGAACAGGAACAGTTCCGCAGCAAGGGCAGTGAACTAAAGGAATTGGTTCTCCCCAGTAACGCTGACGGCTGAAAACCCAGTCGCGGAGTTTGTAATTTATTGCTTTTTTGCCGATTTTCTTTTCTTCAAGGAATTCAAGCATTTTTGCGATTGCGTCTTTTTTGTTCAATCCATTCAAAAAGTCTGAATTAACGTGAACTCCGTCTTCTGTCCAAGCCTGTTTTTGAACATCAACTTCTGACTTTAATACCTCAATGATTGGAAGATTGAATTTTTTTGCAAAATCCCAGTCGCGTGTGTCGTGCGCAGGAACTGCCATAATCGCACCAGTTCCGTAAGAAATAAGAACGTAGTCTGCAATCCAGATTGGAATAAGTTTTCCGTTTACAGGATTGATTGCGTAACTTCCGCTGAAAACGCCGGTCTTGTCTTTGTTCAAGTCTGTTCGTTCAAGGTCTGATTTTTTTGCGGCCGCTTCGATATATGCTTCAACGCTTTCTTTTTGTTCCGCAGTTGTGATTGAAGGAACGATTTTGTGTTCTGGGGAAACAACCATATATGTCGCACCGAACAATGTGTCGCATCGTGTTGTGTAGACTGTAAGATTTTTGTCTGTGGGCTTTCCGTCTTTGTCCGCAACTGTGAATGTAACTTCCGCACCGGTTGATTTTCCAATCCAGTTGTGCTGCATAAGTTTTACGCTTTCCGGCCAGTCGAGCGTGTCCAAATCTTTGTCAAGCCTGTCTGCATAATCAGTGATTTTTAAAATCCACTGTCGAATTGTCTTGTGTGTAACCTGAGTTCCGCAACGGTCACATTTTCCTTCTTTCACTTCCTCGTTTGCAAGACCTGTCTGGCAGGACGGACACCAGTTGATTGGAGTCTGTGCCTCGTAAGCCAATCCTTTTTTATAAAGCTGAAGGAAAATCCACTGAGTCCATTTGTAGTATTCTGGCTCGCAGGTAGAAACGCATCTGTCCCAGTCGTAGCTGAATCCAAGCGATTTTATCTGTTGTGTAAAGTGCTTGATATTTTCGTTTGTTGTGATTTTTGGGTGAGTTCCAGTTTTGATTGCGTAATTTTCCGCAGGAAGTCCGAACGCATCGTATCCCATAGGATGAAGAACATTGTAGCCGTTCATACGAAGGTAACGGCAGTAAATATCTGTTGCAGTATAACCTTCCGGGTGACCAACGTGAAGTCCCGCCGCAGAAGGATATGGAAACATATCAAGAACATACATTCTTTTTTCTTTTGGAAATTTTTCGTCTTCTGTTACTTTAAAAGTTTTGTGTTCGTCCCAAAATTTCTGCCATTTTGGTTCAATTTCGCTAAAAGGATATTTTGACATTTTTTATGACCTCTCAATGACGGCGTAAACCGCATTTCATCTGCAAGTAAAATATGTTCTATTATAATAAATTCTTTTGGTTGTTACAATGAATAGAAAAATCTGTAGTCAACCATTTTAAACTGCGGTATAATTGTTCAATGAAGAAAATTGTTTTGGGTTTGTGCCTTTTTTTTGCCAGTTTAGTTTGTTTTGCAAAAACTGAGTTAACGGATTTTGAGTCAAAAATTATGGCGGAAATCACGGATTTTAGGTGGCATCTGGCATTGCTGGAAGATTTTGAAAAAGTTGCCTCTGCCTGTGAGGAATTTAGTTCTTATGTAAACAGTCCAGAAGTTGCCGCAAGTTTGGATGAAGAAATTCTTCTTTCGGCAAATAATATTTTGACGTGGGAAAAATATAATGCGCTTTATGAAATCAATCCAAAAAACAAGGAACTTGAACCGTTTTTGACCGCACAATATAAAAAAATCCGCGCATATTTTAAATCTCACAAAGGCGAAACGCACAACAAGTGGCTCTACGTTACAGCCGGAGATATTTTGAGCAGCAGTCTTCAGTATTTGCCTCTTTCTTCAGCGATGAACGAAGGTCTTACAATCAAAAAATATTATGACAAAGCGTTGGAAAATGACCCGGAATTTGTTTTTTGCCTTATCAATATTGCCCAGTGGTATTTTCATGCACCAGTTATAAGCGGCGGTGGTAAGGGCAAGGCGATGAAGGCGTTTTTGAACGCGGAAAAATCTGCAAAATCAGAGGCAGAACTTTATTACGCAAAACTGTTTCTTTCTCAAAGTTATTTTGAAGACGGAAAAAAAGAAAAGGCGGCGGAACTTCTTGCAGAGGCGGAAAAACTTTTGCCAGACTCGCGTACTGTGAAATTCTATCGATTTTTGAACGAAAATGGATATTATTATTTTGAATACCCTGAGCATCGTGAAAAAATCAATGCAAAACTTGGAATTTAAGTTTCCATTAAATTAAAAAAAATCTGATTGGATAAGATTGAAAATGAGCAAATCAAATAAAAAAATTGCACTTTTTGGTGAGATAATGCTTAGGCTAAAGCCTTTTGGCAAGGAAAGATTTTTTCAGAATCCAAATTTTGAAGCCGTTTTTGGCGGAAGCGAAGCGAATGTTGCGGTCAGCCTTGCGATTTTGGGAAAAAACACAAAATTTATCACTGCGTTGCCAAAAAATGCAATTGGTAAAGGTGCGAAAAATGCGTTGAGTTATTATGGCGTTCAAGTATGCGGACTTGAAAAAGACGGAAGGCTTGGAATTTATTTTTTGGAAGACGGAGCGTGCCAGCGGCCAAGTCAAGTGATTTATGACCGGGCGGGAAGTTGCTTTTCTCTTGCAGAAGCGGATGAATACAATTGGGAGGAGTGTTTTTCGGATTCACAATGGTTTCACGTTTCCGGAGTTTCACCTGCGGTTTCCGAACCTGCAATGAATTCAGTCTTGTCGGCAGTTTCTTGCGCAAAAAAAATGGGCTGTACGGTTTCTGTTGATTTGAACTACAGAAAAAAACTTTGGAACTACGGAAAAAAAGCCAGCGATGTAATGCGTCTTTTGGCTCAAAAAGCTGATGTTCTGATTGCAAATGAGGAAGATATTCAAAATTGTCTTGGACTTCCCCTGAAAAATTTTACAACTCCTGCGGAATCCTATCGTCATCTTTGCGAAGATGTAAAAAAAGAATTCCCAAATATAAAAATTGTTGCTGTCACATTGCGTCACAGTTACAGTGCAGACAGGAACGGCTGGTCCGCAGTTTTAAGCGGAAAATTCGGTTTTTACGAGAGCGCGCAGTACGACATTGAAAATATAGTGGAGCGGGTTGGTGCAGGCGACAGTTTTGCGGCCGGATTGATATACGGTCTTTCTGAATTTTCAGATGATTCTTTTGGCGAATCCAGGGCATTGGATTTTGCGACAGCGGCAAGTTGCCTGAAACATTCGATTTCTGGAGATTTCAATCTTGCCACAAAAGACGAGATAGAAACTTTGATGAACGGTAACGGAACAGGGAGAATTCAACGATGAAAAAACAATTTTTGATGGATAAACTGATTGCCGAGGCTGGAGAAATTGCGGTTGTGCAAACAACTTTGCCTGCGGAGGCAGTTGTAATTGCAAAAAAACTTCTTGAAAAAGGCGTAAAAGCAATGGAAATTGCATACCGCGATATGGAAAACCTTGAAGGCTCTGACGAATGTATACGTGCGGTAAGGGAACAGGTTCCAGAAATTTTAATTGGCGGTGCAACAATAACATCTTCAAAATTGGCAAAAAGAGCGGTAAAAGCCGGTGCACAATTCTTGCTGAGCGCAGGGTTTAATTATAAAACGGTAAAATATTGCGTAAAGCACAATATTCCAGTCTATCCGGGAGTTGCAGTTCCTGGCGAAATTGAGCAGGGAATCAGTTTCGGACTTTCTGTTTTCAAAATTTTTCCTATTGAAATTCTTGGCGGAACAAAATATCTTTCTGCTTTGTCTGGTCCATATCCTGAAGTTCGTTTTATAGTTTCCGGTGGAATCAATAACCAGAACTTTGCAGAATACAAAAACCAGAAAAACGTAGCTGCAGTAAGCGGCTCATACCTTTGCTCGTGAAAGTTTCACAAGCGAAAGTTTCACGAGCAAAAGTTATTTTATATTTTTTTTGATAAAATCTGCTTTAAGATTTTTTAAATCTTCGGTCAGCGAAACTTTGTAGATGTGAGGATTTAAAATCCGCTTGTAGCTTTCATCAAGGCTTGCCAGTTGTTTTTGCATATTTTCGCGGGCAAGTCTTAACTGTTCCGCATCAGAAAGACGTGGCTGTGTCCGTTTTCCATCTTTTATTTTGAGATTAAGAAGAGGCTCTGCTTTTGCCGCTTTGCAAGAAAATTGTCTGTAGTCAACCATCGGATGATAAAAGCGGTATTCTTTTCCGGCTTCAATTTTTTCTGATTCAAGTGCAAGAATATCTGCAAGCGCCATTCCGTTTTCGTCGTAAAGGCGGTAAACATTTTTGATTCCAGGATTCGTTGTCTTTGCCGGATTGTCGCTGAATTTCATTGCAGGAATCATTTTGTCTGTGGCTTTGTCGTGTCTTGCGGCAAGTTTGTAAACGCCAGTAAAAGAAGATTCGTTTCCGCCTGTAACCATATGAGTCCCAACGCCCCAACTGTTTATTGGCGCACCGTTCGCAACCAAAGTTGAGATGATTTCTTCCGTAAGTTCGTTTGAAACAGAAATTTTTGCCTGTGGAAATCCAGCCCGGTCAAGTTCTTTTCTAACTTCTCTTGTAAGATAAGAAATATCGCCGGAATCAAGCCGCACTCCAAAATTGTAGCCTTTCGCAACAAGTTCGCCACCAGCGATTATCGCGTTTTTTATTCCAGATTTTAAAGTATCGTAAGTGTCTATAAGAAAAACCGCATTTGTCGGGTAAATCTTTGCGTATTCACGGAACGCCTCCAGCTCAGAAGAATGGCTCATAATCCACGAGTGTGCCATTGTTCCCATTGCTGGAATTCCGTAAAGTTTTGCCGCCAAAGTATTGCTCGTTCCTGCCGCACCGCCAATGAACGCCGCTCTTGTTGCTCCCATCGCTCCATCCGGACCTTGCGCGCGCCTTAAACCAAATTCCATAATCGGTGCACCTTTTGAAGCAAGGTAAACACGAGCAGTTTTTGTTGCAATCAGACTTTGAAAATTAACAAGATTTAAAATCAAGCCCTCAAGAATTTGCGCTTCAATAAGATTTGCATGGATCCTTACAAGCGGTTCCTGCGGAAAAATCACAGTTCCTTCATCCATTGTGTAAAGGTCGCCAGTAAATTTCCATGTTTTTAAATATTCAAGAAATCCGTCCTCAAAAATTTTCTGGGTTCTAAGATATTCAATATCATCCTCGTTAAAACTGAATTCCGTAATTGCGTCCAAAAGCGGCTCGTTTCCTGCAAGAACTGAAAATCCGCCGTTAAAAGGATTTCTTCTAAAAAACATATCGAACACAACTTCCTGGTTCATTCCTTCTTTCCAGTAACCCTGAGCCATTGTAAGTTCGTAAAAATCTGTAAAAAGTGCATTGCCGCTAAAATAATTCTTCATATAACCTCGCTGAAATTTTTAGTAAGGATTTTTTCGAGGCTACCTCAAGCATCTTGTTCGCAACCTGCACGTCCTACAACAAAAGTTTAGCGGTATTTTTGTTTTTTGTCATCAATTTGGAGCGTGCCGATTCTGTGCGCGACCCGCTTTTACTGCAAGTCCTCATTCCGCTGCCGCTCCATTGCGGTCTTTCCGTGGCAATCGGGGCTAAGAGCTTTTTGAAAATGCGAAAATCCCGCGAGTCCCACGATTTTTTACACAACCATATAAACACGTTTGTTTTGTAGCGTTAAAAGCCTTTCAAAACTTGCTGTTTTTCAGTCCTTTTTATATGGTCGCTTTGAGTGCTTGAATGTAAAATCCGCGACTGTGTATGAATCCGCAAATTTGCTTCCAAATGCCTGAAATTTCCATTTGAAACGCATAATTGCCGTTCGTTTTCCTGAAAATGCTTTTTTTAGGCAGTGCCGGACGGTTTTTTCAGAAGAAATTCCGTGCAGAACTTCTTTTCTTGCTCCGTTAGAAGCAACATTCGCAAATTCTGTGCTTACTGAACCTGGGCAGAGCGCACAGACGTTGATTCCCCGCGGTTTTAATTCTGCCGCAAGTGCAAGACTAAAACTAAGAACAAAGGATTTTGTTGCTCCGTAAACCGCAAAATTTCCCAAAGGCGCAAAAGCCGCCATACTTGCCGTGTTGATTATGTAGGAATTTTCATTCATATATGGAAGAGAATAGCCTGTTATTCCTGTTAGGGCTGTGCAGTTTGTTTCAATCATCTGCATTTCTTTTTCAACAGGAGTTTCTTCAAAAGGTCCGTAAGTTCCAAATCCTGCGTTGTTCACAAGAACTGTAATTTCAAAATTGCCGGAAAGTTTTTCCTGCTCAAGAATTGAATCAAAGCGTTTTGCCCCATCCGTTCCGGAAATGTCCAGTCCTATAACACGTGGAACTGGAGTACCGCTGATTTTTTTTATTTCTTCTGCAAGTTCATTCAGTTTTTCTATTCTCCTTGCCAAAAGCCAGATTTCGTCAATGCACAGATACTGATAATCTTTTGAAATCTGGAGCGCAAAGTCCTTTCCCATTCCGCTGGATGCACCCATAATAATCGCAATTTTTTTCATAGGCAAATTATAGCACATTTGTGATATAATAGTAGAAAATTTAAGGAGTTATATATGCGAAAAGATTTTGGGGCAAAAGCGATGCTTTATCCTATGCCAGTTTTGATGATTGCGACTTATGATGAAAATGGAAACCCTGATGTGATGAACGCCGCTTGGGGTGGAATTTCTGATGACACAAAAATAAATATCTGTCTTAGTCCGGAACATAAAACTGTAAAAAATATTCAGGCAGGAAGTGATTTTACCGTGAGTATGGCTACCGCAAAAACTGTGGCGGCTTGCGATTATGTTGGAATTGTTTCTGCGAATAATGAACCAGAAAAAATCAAAAAATCTGGTTTTCATTTTGAAAAAAGTCAGAACGTTAATGCTCCAGTTGTTACAGAACTTCCGATGGTGCTTGAATGTAAAACAATCAGTTTTGACGTTCAAGGTTGCAGGCTTCTTGGTGAAATTATTAACGTTTCTGCGGATGAATCTGTTCTTACAGACGGAAAAATTGATCCAAAAAAACTTGATCCGATTACGTATGACGGAGTGAACCATAAATATATCCGGCTTGGCGATATTGTCGCAGACGCTTTTAAAATCGGGCTTTCGCTAAAATAAAAACGTTGAAAAATTGTGTTTGTTGTAAAAATCTTTGCAAATACAAGATTCCTGGAATAAAATTACACTATGGAAAAATTGACATTCAAAAAAAATGGCTTGATTTATACTGATGACTTTAAAGTCGTTGTTGGAATAGATGCTGATTCAAATGAATTTACAGGAAAAGTTCCTAATGGAGCAACTTCCGTAGAAGAAGAGGCTTTTTCGTGCTGCGACCTTAAGGAAATTTTTCTTCCTGATTCCGTGGAATATTTGGGTGCGAATCTTTTTTGCAACAGCACAAAACTGGAGTCGGTGCGGCTTCCGGCAAATTTAAAAAATCTTCCGCCGTTTTTATTTTGTGGATGCGAATCCTTAAAAAAAGTTGAAATGCCTTATGAAGTTCAGGATTTTTCAGAGGGGCTTTTTGCAGGATGTGCTTCGTTGGAAGAAATTCCGTTCCGTTCGGGAATAAAAACTCTGCCAGAAAATGTTTTTGATTCTTGTTCTGCCATAAAATCTTTGGTAATTCCTGGCGACGTAACAAAAATTTGTTCCAATGCGATTGCAAACTGTGAAAATCTTGAAACAATCGTGCTTTCGGAAAAACTTGAAATTGTTGAAAAAGACTGGCTTTTGAACTGTCCAAAACTAAAGCATATTCGCATAAGTGAGGAAAATCCTTTTTTTAAGACTGACGAGGAAAATTGTGTGCTTTATAAAATTGTTGACGGTGAAAAAGTTCCTCTTGTAACATTGGAAAATAAATCTGAAGAAAGTTTGCCCGGATTCAAGGAATCTGACATAGAAAATTCAATCATTAATTTTGACGAAAACGAAGACGAAACTATGGATGATACAAATATTTTTAATTCCGAAGTGGAAGATTTAAAAGATGATTCAGTTCTTCAGCCTGAAAATTCTGTTGAAGAAGAAATTCTAGATGTTTCAGATGAAAAGACTTTTATGCACAATCTTTTTTTTGAAACGCAGAAAGTCATTCAGCAGAACACAGGAATTGAGGGCGAACAGCGAATCCTTTTTGTTTTTGCAGAAAATCTTGTTTCAACTCCGCTTGGTGAAAAATTTTCTGTAAAACTGCAAAATTGTTGTTCACGGCTTTCAAAAATCCACAATTTTACAAGCATTTATTATTTTTACGACACGCGCCTTGACAACGAGAAATTTAGAAAGCAATTTATAGAATTCTTTGCAGACAAAGATGTTGTTGTGGCTTGTGAAGGTTCTAATCTTTATAATCTTACGGATAAAACTCTTGTGTTCTGCAGGTTTGTAAATATTTCGCTTGAAAAAGAAGACATTTTGGAGGAAATAAAAAATTCCAAAAATCCTGAATGGAAGCCACTTAAACTTATTATTCAAGATAACCTTGAGGAATAATCAAAAAACTTCTATAATTTCGTAAAGGCAAAAAGTAAAAGGTTTGATTTAATTTATGGATGTGGCAACAGTAGAATGTCTTGTTCAACTTGGGTTTTCCCAGACAGAGGCAAAAGTTTATTGTACAATGGTTTCAGAAGAAAAGATGAACGGTTACCAGATTGCAAAATCTTTGGGAACTTCACGTTCATCGGTTTATGCCGCTCTTGAAAACCTTTTGGACAAAGGAGCAATTGTTTCTATTCCTGGTCAGACAAGCGAATATGCGGTGATTGAGCCTGTTCAATTGATTGACAAAATTGCTTCAAAATACAAGAGAAATGCTGAAACGGCAAAAAATTTACTTGTGCAGCTTTCAATGAAAAGGCGAGCCTCGAATTTTTTCTGCAACATTCAGGGAATGCAAAATCTTCTTGATGAAATAAAAGCGATGATTGATGTTGCCACAAAGGAAATTCTAATCAATGCTTCAATGGACTTAAATCCTATTATTGAAAAACTAAAGGCGGCCAAAAACCGCGGTGTGCGAATTATTGTTTTTAGCTGGATTAATCTTGAGCTTTACGGTTTGGATGTTGAATTTTATTGCAATGATGTGACTTTTTCAAAATCTTCAGAAAAACGTTTTATTATGGTTGTTGATAATAATTCGTGTATTCTTTGCAGCAACGACAGAAATGAATTTATTCCGTACAAGGAAATTATAAAAAATGATATAAATGTTCGTTCTTTGCTTACTGCCCAGGACAAGGATTTTCTTGGGGTTCGCACGGACAACAGGCTTCTGGTGAATCTTATGGCAGAGCATATTCATTTTGATGTTTATTTGAACAAACTTCGCATAAAAAATGGTGGCGAAGTGATAACTCCAGACATTTTTGTTAATTCAATAATGGAAAATGGAGATTAATTTTTTTCGCTGGGTGGGGAAATGGCATACGTAAAAAATCTTTTTGATCAGAATTTTATTCAATATGCGAGTTATGTTATTCGCGACAGGGCTATTCCTGAACTTGTTGACGGTTTAAAGCCTGTTCAGCGGCGAATTTTGCACACTCTCTTGGTTACTGATGACGGTCGTTTTCATAAAGTGGCAGGAGTTGTTGGCGACTGCATGAAATTTCATCCGCACGGAGACGCTTCTATTTATACCGCTTTGGTAAATCTTGCAAACAAAGAGCTTTTTATCGACAAGCAGGGAAACTACGGAAACATTTTTACAGGGCATCCTGCGGCGGCTCCTCGTTACATTGAATGTAGAGTCAGACCGATTACAAAAGAAATTCTTGTTACAAATTCTGCGATTACAGAATATGTTGACAGCTATGATGGAAGAAATAAAGAGCCTGTGATGTTTCAGGCAAAACTTCCTGTTGTTCTTATTACTGGTGCAGAAGGAATCGCGGTTGGAATGAGTACGCAGATTATGAGCCACAATGTGCATGAAGTCATTGAGGCTGAAAAAAAATGTCTGCGCGGCGAAGAATTCCAGCTTTTTCCGGATTTTCAGACTGGTGGACTTATTGACTGTTCAGAATACAAGGACGGTCTTGGAAAACTTATAACACGTGCAAAAATCGACTCTTCAGATGATAAAAAAATTGTAATCACAGAACTGCCGTACGGTTCAACAACTGAATCTCTTATTGAATCAATTGAAAAAGCCGCAAAAAACGGAAAAGTAAAAATTGCTTCGATAAACGATTTTACAGCGCAAAGTGTAAGCATAGAAATTAAACTTCCGCGCGGAGTCTATGCAAAAGACGTGATTGATTCGCTTTATGCGTTCACCGACTGCGAAAAAACTGTGTATTGCAATCTTCTTGTTATAAAAGACAATATGCCGGTTCAAATGACGGTTACTGAGGTTATAAAATTTCACGCAAAGCAACTTGTTCGTGTTTTAAAGGAAGAACTTGAGTACGAAAAACAGCAGCTTTTGGAAAAACTTCATCTTAGAACGTTGGAACGAATTTTTATTGAAGAGCGAATTTATAAAGAAATAGAGCAGATGAAAACAGAGGAAACTGTAATAAAGGCGGTAAAAAAAGGTTTTGTTCCGTTTAAGGAAGAACTTTTGCGCGATGTTACAGACGAAGATGTTGACCACCTTTTGAAAATTCCGATTCGCCGCATTTCTTTGTATGACATAAATAAAAATAGAAAAGAAGTTCAGGCAATCAATGCGCGGATAAAAGAAATAAACAGGCTTTTAAAGCATCTTGTTGATTACGCAGTTGCTTATCTTGACGGAATTGAAGGAAAACTTGACTCTAAGAGTATAAAGCGTCGCACGACTGTTACAAATATCAAGACTGTCGATGTAAAATCAGTCGTTAGGCGTGATACTCCATTAAAATACAACGCTGATTCCGGTTATTTGGGAACGGCTGTTCCTGGTGGTGAAGAAATTATGAAAATTACTCCATTTGACCGCATTATTTATGTGCGTAAAAGTGGAATTTACACAGTTTCAGAAGCGCCTTCAAAAGTCTTTGTCGGTCCAGAACTCCGTTATTGTGGTTTTGCCGACAAGGAAAGCCTTGCAAAAGTTCTTTTTACAGTGATTTACCGCGATCCAAAAACTCAGTTTGTATATGCAAAACGGTGCAAGGTCGGTGGCTACATAATGAACCGCGATTATTTTTTTGCCCCTGATGGAATGGAAGTTCTTTTTGTTGAAACAAAAAAAGATTTTAAATTCACTTTGAATTATGTTAAAAAGCCAAAGATGAAAATCTTAGAAGAGTCGTTCAAGGCTTCGGATTTTGCAGAAAAAGGTGTAAAATCTCAAGGTGTTCGTGTTGCCGCAAAAGAAGTTCAGTCTGTTGAACTGGAAAAATAAGTGAAAATTCTTACAAAACACGTTGAATCGGAATTTATTGTAAAAGGCTCAAGATTTCTTTCTGAACTTTTTCCATGTGAAAATCAGTCGGACGCAAGAAATATTGTAAAAGCACAAAAAACAAAATATTCAGATTCTACGCACGTTGTTCACGCATTTGTGCTGGGGCTTTCTGGTGAAATTTTAGGAATGAGCGATGACGGCGAGCCTTCTGGAACGGCTGGGCGACCTGCTCTGGATGTGCTAAAAGGCTACGGATGCACGAACGTTGTTCTTACAATTACCAGATGGTTCGGGGGAACTTTGCTTGGAACTGGGGGGCTTGTAAAAGCGTATGGCGATGGTGCAAAGCAGGTTCTTTTTGAGGCAGAAAACCTGGTTGCGTTTGAGGAATATGTTGAAAAAAAAGAGTTTTCGTTTGCGGTGGATTATACTTCGTATCAAGTGATAAAGCGAATTCTGGTAAATTTTAGCGTTTCTGATGTTTCAGAAGAATTTGGAACAGACGTAAAAGTTTTAGGGAAAATAAAATCAGATGAATTTGACTTGTTTTCCCAGAAAATAAAAGACATTTCAAACGGCAAAATTATTTTGTAAGAAGCACAATATTCGGAATTTCAGGCTTTATGTTTTCCCGCTTAAAAAGATATTTTAACGGATGTATGTCAAAAGCGTTTATTGCCCAGCCACCAACTTCGTCAAGGTCTATTATGTTCACGCTGACCGGATGCTGAATTGGAAAAATTACTGCCTCGTCAAGTAAAAGTTGCTCTGCCTTTGCAAGTAGTCTGTTGTGGTTTTCATCTGTGTAAAGTGCGGCTTCGTCTAAAAGCGCGTTGAACTCCTTGTTGTTCCAGCCAGTTACATTCAGTGTTGAATTTCCGCGGAAAAGTTCCAGAAATGCAAGCGGGTCTGCAAAATCGCCAATCCAGTTGTAACTAAAAAGTTCCGCATCAGTTTCTTCAATTTTATCCAGATATTCGTACTCAGGAAAAAGAATTGTTTCAAGCTCGATTCCTAGCGGTTTCCAGGCATTTTTTAAAATTTCAGCCTTTTTTTTCATATAATCTGTGTCCGTTATTGCAAAACGGATTTTTATTTTCTGTTCCTGCGGAATTTCAAGTTCTGTTCTGGCGTCGTTTATAAGAATTTTTGCCTCAAGAGTATCGGTAAAAGAATAACCTTCTACATTTGGATAGCCGTTAAGCGCATAAACTAGGCTTTGCGCCTGAACATAAGTGTTTGCCCTCAGTTCATCCCAAGGAGTTGCCTCAAGCAATGCACGGCGTAAACTCAGGTTGTTAAAAATCGAATTTTCGGTAAATTTAAAGAAAAGGTACTGCGTTGCAAATTCAGCGCTAAGGTGAATTGAATCTTTTGAAAGAAGAGTTTTTTCATCAAAAGAACTTGTAATCCAGTCGGCGGAACCTACGTTGTATGCAAAAACGTTTTCTTTTTCATCATTTGAAAGAATTACAGTGATTTTATCCATTTTTGTATTTTCTGAATCGTAGTAATTTTCGTTTTTTTTCAGGATAATTCTGTCTTCGTCACGTTCTGCAAGGTAAAACGGTCCGCTGTAAACGGAAAGGTCATCTGCGGTTACAGAAAAACTTGGCATACAAAGAATTTTTGGAAGGTGAGAAGCTGGAGTTTTTAGGTGAATTGAAATTGTGTTTTCATCAAGCACATAAATTCCAACATCTTCGGAGTTTCCATTGTTTGTACGGAACTCCTGTGCACCCTGCACAATGTCTAAAAGTGATGAAAAAGGTGCGTTCGGCGTTGATAAAAGTTTTAGGAAGCTGGAACGAACTGTTTCTGCGGTGATTGGCTCTCCGTTGCTAAATTTTAATTCTTCCCTAAGCTCAAACGTCCATCTTTTTTTGTCGCGGGAAATCTTGTAGTTTTTTGCCATTGCATAAACCGGTTCAAGAGTTATCGGGTCGTATGAAAAAAGACCTTCGTAAAGACCAGTTAAAATCTGCGCTTCCGCAGAATAATTTGCCGTACGCGGATTTAAGTTGTAATTGTGTTTTGCTTCAATTATTACAAATTCTTTTTCAGTGGAAGAATCGTCAGAAATTTCATTTTGCGAAAAATATTCTGGAAAATCGTTCTGCAAGAAATCTTCCTGCGCAAATAAAACGGCGGAACCAAGCAGAAATGCCACAAAAATAGTTCTTTTTGTATTAAAAAAATTAAATTTCATCTTTTATTCCAAGTTTTTTCATCTGTTCCTGTTCTTCAATGTAGCCAACATATTCTGAACGTTTTTGGATTGACTTTACGATAATATTTTTTACGGAAATAAGATCGATTTTTAGACCTTTGATTTTGCTTCTGTCGTGGGAATCTGCATTTTGCTTAAAAAATTCGTCCGCCGCGGTTAGAAGTGTAAGAATTTCCTGATTTTCAGTTATGCTTTTGTTCAGGTAATCCAGAATGTTTTGCTCCGGATAATTTTTTATCTTTGAAAATTCCGCTCCGTGCGTGTTTGAAAGCGGTGTAAAAAATGCCGCTTTTCGTGTCAAAGTTGAAATGAAAATGCCCATATCAACATTCCGATGGGATTTTGTGTCTTTTTTCTGGTCGATGATTATAAAATCGTATACAAGCGGCGGCTCTGAAAGTTTGAACATTCTTCTGACGGCTCTTACGATTTTTCTGAAAACTGTATTTTTCTTGTTCTCGAGTATGCTGACATTTGACTGGATTTTTTCTGCGATTGTTGAATAAAGTTCTCCAAGCCCTGAAAGAACGTGCAGACATTCCAAGAGATATTGTTTGTAATCCACAGCGACTTTTTTGCTTTTTTCAGTTTTTACAGTTATTGCAAGCCGGCCAATCGTCTGTTCCTGAAGTTTCAGTCTGTCTGGTGCAAGATCTTCTTCTGCAATTTCCTGAATAAGTTCTGTGTAATAAGGAATTTTTCCAAGAATTGAAGAAATATTTTTCTTGATTTCAGCAACTTCATCGGCCTGAGATTTGCTCGCTTTTTCCTTATTGAATTTTGGATGCTCAATAACATCGTGCCGAATCCGGATTTTATACGCTTCACGCTGGAAAGTCATTAAATCTTTTAAAATTACGTTGATGTCGTCAATTGCTTTTGCGCTTTTTGCGATGGAGTCATTTATCAGGCTTATGGTAAGTTGCGGCGCATTGCGTCGAATTTCCTGAAACAAAGTCGCAAGCATACGAGAATTTGTTCTGGAATTATTTACTGTCATATTGTTCCATTGGAACGCATTGTTCAGGTCAAGAAGTTTTTTTATCCGTGCGATATTTATGTAGTCAGTTGAAAATTTAACGTAAGTACAGACGTAATCGAGCATACTTTCATAATTTGAAAACCGTGAACCCATAACAACAGAACGTTCACTTTCAATAAAATGGGAATCATCCGGACAGGCAATTTCTGAAATTTTTATTTCAAGTTTGTATGGATCAGGCGTGATAAGACTTCGTTTTACCAAAGTTTCGTAGATATTTCTTACGCAAGTGTGAAGAAGTCGGTAATGGTCAAGCATTTTTGGCAATGATTCAGAATTTAACCAGTCTGATTTTGCTTTTATTGCGTCTTTTAGTTTTTCAGTGAATTTTAAGGAATCTGCCATATGTATATTATCGTGCATTTTTGTGAAAAATCTAGTTTTTTATACTGAATAATTCAAACAGGTTTTTATAAAATTCTGTTAAAAACGGACTTTCATTCCAAGCGAAATCATTGTGGCGTTCAGGTCATTTCGGGAAAAAACCGAGCACGGAAGATAGAATTTTAGTTCAGGACCTGCTTTTATTTTTTCAGTAAACTTGTATAGATATGAAAAATATGTGTCAATAAAAAGAAAATTTGCATCTTTCCAAAAATAACTGTTGATTTCAGAAACGTCATCTGCGGCTGTGTTTCCGTTAAAACCTGCATCGCTTTTGTGAACTGAATGTGAAAGAACTGCAAATCGTGCCAAAATTGCAGGACCAATTCCTATGTCGATAGAATGTTTTTCGCCTGGGGTAAAAGTTAACGCCGCCGGAAAATCAAAAAGAAAAGAAAATACTGTTGCAGTGCGGTTTTCTATTTCTGCAGGATACGCCCCATCCTTGTTCCAAAGATAATAGTTTGTAAAAAAAGAAATTCTAGGTTGAAAAGAAATAAAAGTTTCTTTTGGAAAAATAACACCAAATGACAAAGGATAGACAATCGGGGCAGGCGCGCTGTTCTTGGGGTTGTCAGTGTTTGCAATAAGAGTTGGTTCAAAAGTCAAAGTAAAATCTGTTGGTCTTGCAAAAACCGAAACGCAAAAAAGTGAAAGAATAAAGCAAAATAGAAAGTTTTTTTTCATGTTTTTACCAATTAAATTCATTTTTATACAAAATTTCATTTAAGTCTATACAAATAAAACCGCTCCTGGCAATCGTGTAAAACGAATTTTCTTCCCAAGCGGCGTAAAGATATGTTCCAGAAACCGCAAATTCCTTGTAAAAAAAGCCGGAGGGCAATTTTGGCAATTTCAATGCGATATTTTTTCCGTGGTTTAAGATTCTGTTTTCAAAAAGCGCACCGTTCAGATAAAAAGTTCCGTCTGTAAAAAGGCAGGCTGCCCAAGTGTCACTAAGAATTGCAGACGCTTCAAGAACTGGAGTTTCCGCATAAGTTTTGTTGCTTTCAAAAATGCGTGGGGTGTGTCCAGATGCAGTTTTTACTTTTACCGAATACGAAAAATTTTTTGGAAGCGAAAAAAGCAGTTTTTTTATTCGCTCCGGGGCTTTTGAAAAATTTTCCGGCAACTTTGCATTTCTGAATTCTTTTTCAGTTGTGCTTGTTACAAAAATAGAATTTTCAGCGTTTGTTGGCGAAATTGAACTTAGTTCGGTTTTTGGCTGGAACGTAAAATATGAAAAATTGATTTTTTCGCTTCCGTTTCCAGAGTCTTTTACACTGCAAGTCCAAAATTGTCCGTCCCAGATAAAATCTGTAATTTCCGCAGTTGAAGGCAATCCGAAATTTTCCACAGTTAAAACTGGATAGCAGACATTTTGCTGCGTGTTGAATTGAACAAGAAAAATGTGCATCTGGTTGCCTGAAAAATTTTGACGGTTAAAAAAAGAATTTCTGTAAACTGAAAAAATCGGCGTGTCATTGTAAAAAACAAGATTTCCCTGCGTTGAATTTGAAAAAATCTCTGAATCCTT
>CAVIQW010000006.1:4159-35124 GCA_963644915.1 Paratractidigestivibacter sp. | reverse complement strand
ATCCTTGTAAAAATCAATTTTTTTGTCTTCAAAAACAAGAATTCCAGTGCGGTTTACAACTGCAAATCCTTTTGGTGTGGAATCGTTTTTTGAATCCTGTACAGAAATATCAGAAATTCTTGTGGCTTCTGTCCACGGTTTAAAAGGAACTTGCGGAACAGAAGAAATTTCTTCCGCCTTTTTTAAATTGCCGTCTGAAAAATAATACCAAGTGTGCTTCGCTTTTGTTTCGCTGATTTTTTGTTCATCAAATTTCTGTTGGTTTTTTCTGCATGAAAAAAGCATTGCGGAAAAAACAGTTATTGCGGCAATTTTTTTTGCGTTCATCTTCATATTTAAAGTTTATATCGGTAAGGAATTTATCGCAAGTGAAAAACTAGAATTGTTTTGTGCGGTAACAGTTATTATTTTTAAATTTTCATAAAGAAGAAACTTGTTGATTTTTTGTTTTGAAAGGGTAAAGAGTTCATTTTTTGTTGAAAAATTCTGGGGAGCATAATCGGAAAAAATCCTGTTTTCAGAAAACTCTGCAAAAAGTTCCGTAGCGTTGATGGAACAAGTTTTTTTCTGCGAAAGTTTTGTTGCGGAAAAACAACCGTTTTCAATTGAAAGTAAAATATTTTGCTGGTCTAAAAGCCACGGATTGTAAAAAACTGTACTTTTTTCAGATTTTTCTTTTATTGTCTGTGCGAATTTTTGCCAGTTAAAACGCGATGAATAATTTTTTACCGCATTTTTTGAATTGTTCTGCGTTGATGAAAGGTAGAATTTTTTTAGGCAATCCGCGGCAAATCCGCTTTCCCACGAAAATTCTTTTTCAAACGGAAAAATCATTCCTGCCGGCTTGAAAAACTGAAAACCGGAATTTTTTGGCCACGCAAGAATCGAAGTCGGCGCTGAATCACCGAGCTCAAGCGTTATTTTTTGACTGTCCGCATCAACGCTGAACGTTTCTGAACCGTCGGCCGTTGTTACCGTAATGAGCCACGAGTTTAGTTTTGGCAGTTCGGCTGAATTTTCTGGAGGCCACTGCGGTAAAGAAATTTCTTTTGTGGAAGAAAATTGCTGCGTGCAGGAAATATTTCCTGCAACCACAATTGTACAAAAAAGCGTAAAAAGCGCGTGCTGATTTTTTTTTGTTTTCTGCATGACTTTATATCGCGCAAAAAATCAAAAAACGGAAATAAAACACAAAAAAAATTATCGGTGCTTTGCAATTTCCTTTTGGCAAAGCTGGTCGCAGACTTCGTTGTATTCAATTCCTGCGTGACCTTTTACCCAGTTCCAGTTTACGTTAAGAGAAGAGTTCAGTTCATCCAGCTGAATCCACAAATCCTGATTTTTTCTTGGTTTATTGTCCGCGGTTTTCCAGCCTTTTTGTTTCCAGCTTTTTATCCAGACAGTTATTCCATTTTTTACGTATTGACTGTCAGTGTATAGTGTTACCGGAATTCCTGTGAATTCTTTTGTATTTTTTACTACTGAAAGTGCATTTATTGCCGCGGTAAGTTCCATCCTGTTGTTCGTTGTATTTTTTTCGCCGCCTGAAAGTTGTCTTGCTTCACCGTTAAAAATCACAACAACGCCCCAGCCGCCAGGACCGGGATTTCCAGAGCATCCGCCATCAGTGTAGATTGTTATTTCGTTCATAGTTTTTAGTTTAAACAAAAAAGAAAATAAAATCTAGAAAAGAAATGCTAATAGGACTTATTACTATTTACTTTTTTTTAGGTTTCTTTATAATTACGCAAGAAAGTGTTGATTTAGGAATAAATTGAATAAGCTTTCTGATTTGGAGGAAACTATGAAATTTTTGAAATGCAAAAAATGTGGAAAAGTTGTTAATGTTTTAAAGGCTTCTGCGTGTGGCACAATGTGTTGTGACGAAGAGATGGTTGAGCTAACGGCGAACACAACAGACGCTGCGGTTGAAAAGCACGTTCCGGTTGTTTCAAAAAATGGAAATTCCGTTGAAGTAAAAGTTGGTTCAGTTGTTCATCCGATGGAAGAAAAACATTATATTGAATGGATTTTGCTTGAAACAAAAAATGCAAACCAGTTCAAGATGCTGAATCCTGGCGACGAACCAAAGGCGGTTTTTGCCTTAAACGATTCTGATGAAGTTCTGAACGCTTATGCTTACTGCAACCTGCACGGTCTTTGGGTGGAAAAATAAATTCGGGGTTTTAGGGGCGAAAGCCCCTAGGAGAAAGGGTAGGGCGCAATAAAATACAACCGTACGGTTGTGTTTTGTTGCGAACGTAGGGAAAGGCTTTTCCCGCAAAAATCTAATCAATAATATCGTTCTGGAATCTTGAAAGATGCTCGTACGGCAAAATCAGGCGGCCACGAAAAAGTCCGCAGCAGTCGTTTATAAGCGTGTTGTTCACCGCAGAAAACATATTCACGTCGATTTTTGAAAGGTCAAGGTTCTGAAGTTTTATTCCGCGTTCATAAGCCTCGTCAAAATAAATGCACTTTCCGGCTGGGATTGCATCTCGCCTTGCTCGTTCTGTTTCCTGCCGGTGCTCGTAGCCCGAATGGTTTGCCGGCCCGATTTCCGCAAAATCATCCATTTCTTTTGTACGCAGCTGAACTTCAATATAAGAACGAGCCGTGTTGTCGTAAAAAGTTATGTGCAGCGAACGGTAGCCGTAAGGACTTTTGTTCGCAATGTAATCCTTGTAATAAGGACGCACATCTTCGCTTAAAAGTGGCGAAGAAACTTGCATCTTCTTTTGAAGCACTTCCGCACTGAATCCACGTTCCTCCAGAAAAGAAGGCAATATATTCGCAATTTCGTAAAGATATTTAAGCTCCACATCCTCGCGTTCATCCTCATTTTTTAAGTGGCAGCGTGGTATGCTGATTACAATGCGGTAGGCAATAAGGTCTCGAAATCGTTCAAGTTTTGTCTTTATCTCTGGAACAGAAGGAAAATTTCCGTGTGCAATAAAATATTCGTAAATAAAAGAAACAATTTTTCCGTTGAATTTTTCTTCCGCCCGGATAAGGCTTTTGATTCTTCCCTTAAAAGTGAACGCAAGTTCCGGATATTTTTCCGCCATAAATTTGTAGAATTCCCTGAGTTGCTGCGACTGCGCCGTAAGAAAGTCGTTGTGTTCCAAAAGTTCCGTAAGCTGAATCAAAAAGTTGCAGTGAACCATGTCAATCGGATTTTTGCTCTGCATTGAAGAAATTCTTAAGTCGTTTGAATATTTTTTTAGAATTTTCAGAACCGTGTCGCCGTTAAAAAGATAATCGTTCAGTGTAACCATAAAAACAATTCTAATATAAAAAAGGAGCAAATTCCACCAGTGCGCGACCCGCTTTTACTGCAAGTCCTCATTCCGCACGGCTTCATTGCGGTCTTTCCGTGGCAATCGGGGCTAAGTTCCTTTTGAAAATACGAAAATCCAGCACGTACGAAAAATAATTGGGCAAAAATGCCTGCGGTTCAAACGCCCGACCCCGGTGCTGATTGAGCTTGTCGAAATCAGCACCGGGGGAACGCCCTGCCTGACTCTTGAAAAACCGCGGATTCTCATTCATAATAGTAGACGCTATGAATGGAACTGTTCTTGCGGGAACTAATAATGTTTTTGAAGTTGAATGTGACGATGGTGTTGTCCGGTCGTGTGCGATTAAAGGAAAAGTCTTAAAGTCGGACAAGCAGTATTATAATCCGCTTGCACCGGGCGATGTTGTTCAAGTTGAGCCTGATGAGATTGATGAAGAAAAAGGGCAGGTGATTTCTCTTGTTCCACGAAAAAATGAATTTGTGCGCTGGAACGTAAAGGGGCGTTGTCCGCAGTTGATGGCGGCAAATGTTGACTATATGATTCTTGTTACAACGCCGGATGAGCCGCCTTTTAGACCTCGTTTTATTGACCGCGAGCTTTGTCAGGCAGAAATGCTGGGGCTGACACCTGTTATTGTATGCAATAAATACGATTTAATCGAAAATAATCCAGATGTGGAAGAGCAGTTAAAAATCTGGGAAGAACTTGGCTACAAGGTAATGCGGATTTCTGCAAAAACTGGTGAAGGAATAACGGAATTTACAGAACTTATCCGTGAAAAATTAAGCGCGTTTGTTGGTCAGTCTGGAGTTGGAAAGTCGAGTCTTGTGAATGTTCTGGATGACACTTGCGTATTAAAAACTGGAAGCCTTTCAAAAAAATATGGCAGAGGAAATCATACAACAACAAAAGGAACTTTGAACAGGCTTAAGTTGAATACTGCGTACACTGGCGGAATCCACGGTGAAGTCGCTTCTATTATTGATACTCCAGGAATCAGGCGTTTTATGCTGCACGGAATAGAGGCAAACGATTTGCACCTGTATTTTAGGGAATTCAAGCCGTTTGTTGGAAAATGCAAGTTTGGGCTGGACTGCACGCATACAAGTGAACCGGGTTGTGCAATAAAGCAGGCTGTTGAAGATGGCAAAATCACTGAAAAGCGTTACGAAAGCTGGAAAAGAATCCGTGACCAGATAAAAGACGGTTCCTGGGTGGACTAACTTTTTACATAATTAAAAATGGACAAAAAAACTTTAACTGAACTTGATTATTACCGAATCCGGGAAACTATTTCTGGCTTTTGCGTTGCAGAGGAATCCCGGTTTATTATGGCACGTCTGGAACCGCTTTCTGATGCGGAAGAAATTGAAAAATCAAAGGAAATAAGCCGCGAATGGTTAAAATATCTGGGTACAACTCGTGCTTCTGCTCTTGGTGGCTGGAATCCTGTGTTCAATATCATAAAATCGCTTAAGATTCAGGGGATTTCTGTTCCGCTTGCTTCTTTTTATGATTTGGGAACTTTTTGTAACTGCGTTGAAAAGTTGCGGCAGTCGATTAGTTCTGCACAAAAGGAATTGGGCTTAAAAAATCTTTCGGAATGTGTTGGTTTGATTCCAGACATCAGTTTTGTCCGTGAAGAAATTTTCCGGGTAATCACAAACGACGGAGAAATGCGCGATTTGCCGGCCTTGCGAGAAATCCGTACAAAAATTTCAAATTTGAATGCAAAAATCAAGGGCGTAATGCATTCGTTCACTTCAAATTCAAAATATTCCGATGTTCTTGAGTCAAATGTTCCTGTTCTGCGTGGTGGCAGGCAGGTGCTTGCAGTAAAATCCAACAGAAGAAATAGTGTTCCGGGAATTATTCACGAAGTTAGCCAGACCGGGCTTACCGTTTTTATAGAGCCGGATGAGGCTGTGATTGCGTCGAATGAACTTATTGAGGCGGAATTTGAACTTCAGGCGGAAATCAGGAAAATTTTGGTGGAACTTGCGGCCAAAATCAGTCCGTTTGCGGAAGATTTAAAAAACGCGCTCAAAATAATGGAAAAACTGGATATTGCATATGCGGCGGCGGCTTGGGGAAAACAGAATTCTTGTGTTTTTGCAAAAAATTCTTTATCGCAGACTGAATCGCTTTGCATTCTAAAGGCACGGCATCCTCTTCTTGGCGAAAAGGCGATTCCGATTGACGTTCGTTTTTTGCCGGGAAAAAGAATTCTTATCATCACTGGGCCGAACACAGGCGGAAAAACCGTAACGCTAAAGACAATTGCGCTTTTTGCGCTTTTGAATCAGAGCGGATTTCCAGTTCCTGCGGAAGAGGGGACGGTTCTTCCTGTTTTTTCAAATGTTTTTGCGGATATTGGCGACGAGCAGAGTATGGACGAAAGTCTTTCAACTTTTAGCGGGCATATGAAAAATATTGCAAAGGCAGTTCGAAATGTGAACGAAAACTCTTTGGTTTTGCTGGATGAACTTGGAAGCGGAACAGATCCGCAGGAAGGCGCGGCAATTTCTATGGCGGTTTTGGACAAACTTATTGAAAAAAAAGCCTTTGTTCTGATAACAACGCATCAGGGCGTAATAAAAAATTACGGTTACACGCATCCGGAATGTATAAATGCCAGCGTTGAGTTCAACACAGAAACTTTAAGCCCGACATATAAACTTTTAATGGGAATTCCAGGCGAAAGCCATGCGTTGGATATTGCAAAACGTTCCGGGCTTCCTTCTGAAATTGTAAAAAACGCGCGGGAATACATTCTGAACGAAAAAGCGGATGTTTCAAGTCTGATAAAAGGTCTTACTCAAAAACACGCGGAACTGGATTTGCTTCGTTCTGAACTTGAAGAAAAACAGTCTGATTTTGAAGAAAAAATGTTTTTGCACGAGCAGAAAAAACTTGAACTTGAAAAAAAAGAATTTGAGTTAAAGCAGGGGATTCAGCGCGAAAGCCAGATTTTTCTGGAAGAAAGCCGAAAAAAACTTGAAAATCTTGTGCGTATTGTAAAAGAGGGCGAGCTGAACCGCGAAAAAACTCTTTCTGTAAAAGCGTTCATAAATGACATAACCGAAAAAGTATCGGAAAATGAAGAGGCTCTTTTAAAAGAGGAAGAAATTCTTGATGAAAAAACTGAAGAACTTCTAAAAAAAGAAAAAAATCGTGTTAGCCATAAAACCAAAAAGAAGAAGACAAAGCTTGCCGACGCTTTAAAATCTGCCACAAGCATGGCAGTTTCTCAGGAAGAAAAAGAGAAAAGTGGGACGAAGAAAGTTACTCTTGAGATTCCTCAGTTTGCCGTTGGTGCGAATGTTCTTGCCGGAAAAAGCAAGCAGCAGGGAACAATCACAAAAAGCCGCGGAAAAGGACTTTGGGAAGTTCAGTTTGGTTCAATAAAAATGACGATGAAACAAAAAGACTTAACGCTTACATCTTCGCCAAAAGTGCGTACGCCATCGTACACTGTTGATTTAGCTTCTGACAGCAAGGAAAACCGTCCTGCGTATGAGCTTAGGCTTTTGGGATTCCGTGCGGAAGAAGCGGTAAAGGCTCTTGAACGCCAGATTGACCTTTGCACTTTGAACAACCTGAAAAACTTTAGCATAATCCACGGGAACGGAAATGGCATTTTGCGCCAGACCGTTCAGGATTACCTTTCAAACTGCCCGACCGTTCAGGAATTTTCATTCGCCCATCCTGAAGACGGCGGTTTTGGCAAAACTTATGTTACATTGAGGTAGTGGGGAAACTTATAGTCCGAATATAATAAAACTTGAGTTTTGACCTTTTTGTTTTCAGAGGTGTTAGTAGCCCATCTGAAATTTTACATAATCTTTCAGCTGGAACAGCACATAAAGCGGTATGTTCCAGACGTTTGTTTTTCCATCTTGGTTGTGTCCGACATTTTTTAGTGAAGTTTTTACCGCCATTTTTGGATTATATCTTGAACAGAAAATATGAAGGCTTTTTGCTTTTGTGTTGTCTGCGGATTTTACTTCAATTGGAAGGAGAACGCCTTCGTAATCTGTAAGAAAATCTATTTCGGCATCTGCTTTTGTGCGCCAAAAATAGTTTTCGATTCCAGAGGATTTTAATTCTGTCATACAGTAGTTTTCTGTTAATGCACCTTTGAATTGAATGAAATTTTCATCACCGTTTAAGATTGTGCGGTAGTTTATATTTGATTTTTTACGAAGAAGTCCAACATCCATCATATAAACTTTGAAATAAGTGTTGTCTGCCATTCCTGCAAGTGGAATCTGCGGAGTTGAAACCATTTTTAATTTATAAACAATTCCGGCGTTTACAAGCCATTCCAATGCGTCTTCTAAATCTTTTGCGCGTGCACCTTTTTTTACGTGTGAAAAAATGAATTTGTTGTTTTCTTTTGCAATCTGCGAAGGAATTGAATTCCATACAAGGTTGATTTTTGTTGAAGTTTCCGCCGTGGTGTGTTTTCCAAAATCGTCTGCATAGTCTTTTAGGATATTTTCCTGAATTTTTTCAACTTGGGCATAATCGTGGGTTTCAATCCAAGTTTGAACCGCCTCGGGCATTCCGCCTACGATATAATAGTTTTTTAAGTATTTTTCTAGCGGAACTGTGTAGAGTTCTGGAATTTCCCTCTCAAGGTTCAGTTTTTTTATTCCTTTGATAAATTTTTCTCCACCGTCGGCAATCACAAATTCTTCAAAATTCATCGGGAACATTTCGATTCTGTCAACTTTTCCTACAGTAAACGAAATTTCTTCTTTTCGTAAAGCAACTCCCAGCAAAGAACCTGCGGCAATAATATGAAGTTCTGGAATTTCCTCGCAAAAATATTTAAGCGACTGAATTGCTCGAGGGCAGTCTTGAATTTCGTCAAACACAACAAGGGTTTTTGAGGGAATTATTTCCTTGCCATAAACAACCGTTGAAAGTTCATTGATGATTCTTTTTGTGTCAAAATCATAGCCAAAAATTGACTGAAGCCCTTTGTTTCCGTCGAAATTGAAATATGCGGTATTTTTAAATTCTGTTCTGCCGAATTCTTTTATAAGGTAAGTTTTTCCGCACTGACGGACTCCCAGTACAAGAAGAGGTTTCCGGTTGTTTTTGTTTTTCCATTCTATAAATTGATTTATGATATTTCTTTTCATAAAATTTTCCCTTTTGTAGGATAACATTTTTCAACCGAAAAACGCAAGGGTATTTGCATTTTTCGGTTGAAAAATGCAGTTGATGGCACATTATTCGGTCGAAAAATGCAATTTAGGATAAAACAATATTGCAAAAAACTCACGAATCTTGTTTTTATGTTGCATTTTTGGAAACTAAAGGTTGAAAAGGTTTCACTACTCAAAATAAGTTTTTTGCATTATCCTTTTTTTATTGGTTTCGGAAGGAAACTTTTAACTTTGATTTATATTTTTGGGGTTTTAAATGAAAAAATCAGATAATGCTTGTAAGGGTGTTGCACGCGCGCCACATCGTTCTTTGTTTTACGCTTCTGGTTACACTGATGAGGAACTAGAGCAGCCGCTAGTTGGTGTTATTTGCGCTAAAAATGAACTTATTCCAGGACACATTGAGCTTGACCGGATTGCGGAGGCTGTTAAGGCCGGCGTTAGAATGGCTGGTGGAACTCCGATTGAATTTCCGGCGATTGGCGTTTGTGACGGAATTGCGATGGGCCACGAGGGAATGAAATATTCACTTGTAACACGCGAGCTTATTGCTGACAGCGTTGAATGTGTTGCAAAGGCTCATCAGTTTGACGCTTTGGTTATGATTCCAAACTGCGACAAGATTGTTCCTGGTATGCTTATGGCCGCCGCTCGTCTTGATTTGCCGACTGTTTTTGTTTCTGGCGGTCCGATGATGCCGGGACATCTTGCTGGAAATGATTCTTCAAATCCTTATTCTGGGAAAAATCTTTCGCTTACAGATATGTTTGAGGCCGTAGGCGGTCTTGCTGTTGGAAAAATAAATGAAGAGCAGCTTAAGGAAATGGAACATCGTGCCTGCCCGGGTTGCGGTGCTTGTTCCGGAATGTTTACTGCCAACTCAATGAACTGTCTTACAGAAGTTTTGGGACTTGGACTTCCTGGAAACGGAACTATTCCTGCTGTTACTGGTGAAAGAATCGCACTTGCAAAGCACGCTGGTATGGCTGTTATGAATCTGTACAAAAAAGGAATCACTGCACGCCAGATGATGACTGCAGAAAACTTCCGCAATGCGCTTGCCGCAGATATGGCGCTTGGTTGTTCTTCAAACACAATGTTGCACGTTCCTGCAATTGCGCACGAGGCCGGAATCGACATTGACTTGCACGAAGTGAATGCGATTTCTGAAAGAACTCCGAACCTTTGCCATCTTGCACCGGCAGGACACACTTTTATGTGCGAGCTTGATGATGCCGGCGGTGTTCAGGCTGTTCTTGCTGAACTTGCAAAAAAGAATCTTATAAATACATCTTTGATTACCGCTACAGGAAAAACAATCGCGGAAAATATCAAAGGCGTAAAAAATAGAAATCCTGAAATCCTGCGCCCGATTGAAAATCCGTTCAGCGACAACGGCGGAATTGCGATTTTGTTCGGAAATCTTGCACCAAACGGAACTGTTGTAAAACGTTCTGCCTGTGCTCCGGAACTTATGCACCACACAGGTCCTGCCCGCGTATTCAACGACGAAAGCGAGGCAATGGAAGCTGTTCAGAAATCCCAGATTAAGCCGGGTGATGTTGTTGTAATCCGCTACGAAGGTCCAAAAGGTGGTCCTGGAATGCGCGAAATGCTTGCTGTAACTGCTGCTCTTGCAGGTCAAGGTTTGGACAAGCAGGTTGCGCTTATCACAGATGGTCGTTTTAGCGGAGCTACACGTGGTGCTTCCCTTGGGCATTGTTCACCAGAAGCGGCTGTTGGCGGTCCGATTGCGCTTGTTCAGGAAGGCGACAAAATCACTTTGGACATAAACAACTACAAAATCCATCTTGAAGTAAGCGATGAAGAACTTGCCGCACGAAAAGCAAAATGGGTTGCCCCAGAGCCAAAAGTAAAAACCGGCTATCTTGCCCGTTACGCTAAACTTGTAAGCAGCGCAGACAAAGGCGCGATATTACAGTAGAATAATTGTGCGAGTTTGCCGTAAAAGTTTCTGGGTGTTTTCCTCGCTTTTGTTTCGGCAGGCTCAACAACCGCTCGGGTCGGGCTTTTCATGGCTACGGCTTTCGCCTACGAAAAATAGCCGCTTAGAACTAACCGGCTATTTTTTTGCTGCGCAACCATTCCAATCCCTAACACTTTTTTTAGCAAACGCCAATCGATTTCATGTATTTTTTGAGTATTTCAGCAAAACGCTGCATTTCTTCGGGTTTTATGTCGCCCATGTTCGCGATTCTGAAAGTATCGATGTTTCCCAGTTTCCCTGGGTAAATTGTGAATCCCTGATCGCGTGCAAAATCGTGCATTTTGTTAAAGTCATATTTTGGCGTTTCTGGAATCAGGATTGCGGTGATAAAATGCGACTGGTTTTCTTCTTTTACAAGCATTTTAAGACCGATTTCTTTTAGTGCGTCCACAAGAATTTTCCAGCACTCGGTAAAGCGTGCAAAGCGGTTTTCAATTGTTTCCTGTTTTGTTTCAATTATTGCCTGACGCAGTGCGTAAACTGTCTGAACTGGCGGAGTGAATCTTGTCTGTTTTGTTTCCTGAAAATATTTGTACTGGTCAAAAAGGTTCAGGTAGTAATTTCGCATCGGCCAGTCTTTTTGCTTTAAAAGTTCGTCTTTTTTGCAGATTACAAAACCAATTCCTGCCATTCCGCCAATGTGCTTGTTTGATGTTGCGGCCGCAAAATCAATCTGGAGTTTTTCAAGGTCAATCGACATTCCGGCGTATGCGCTTACAATGTCGCAGACTGTTGTCATTCCGTATTTTTTTGCCATCGGGCAGATTTTTTCAAGCGGATTTAAAAGTCCCGTTGTTGTTTCGTGGTAAACAATTGCGAATGTCGTGTATTTTTTTGACTTCATCTGGTTTTCAAGGGCTTCAAGGTCGATTGGCTCGTATGTTGAAGACTTAAAAACGTCTGTTTCAATTCCGTAGACGCTTGCGATTTTTGCAAGGCGCGCACCGTAAGAACCGTTATCTACAACAAGAAGTTTTCCATCTGGTGGAATGCAGCTTGAAATCATCGCTTCGTCTGCGCCAGTTCCGGAACACCCGAACATTACGGTTGTGTATTTTTCTGGGGAAGCCACAAAAGATGTTAAATCTTCTGAAACTTTTTCCATAAGGTTTCCGAATTCAAGCTCGCGCGGGCAGATGTCTTTTACAACCTGCGCATATTTTACGCTGTCTGTTGTTGTGGAAGGACCCGGATTTAACAAAACTTCGCGCTGGACTTTTCGTAGTTCCTCGTTTTCTTTGATTCGCGGATAAATCAGCGTGTTCGCGCGTTCAAGCATTGCCTCGTCATCAATTTCTGTCCACGCATAAAATTCAATCTTGTGAACGTAAATCGGGTCTTCCTTTGCAATTTTCTTAAAAACTGTTTCGTAGTCAATTTTTGCGTTTTCTGTGCGTGTCTTGTCGTAAAAATCAACCATTTTGTTCAAGAATTCTTTTGAAACTTTTGAGATTCCTACAAGTTCGCCAGCGACATTTTTTATTTCAGCCTTGTTTTTGCTTACTCCGCTAAGAACACCGTTTTCATCTGTTTCAAGGTAAACTTCGTCTTCGCTGTTTGTCTTTCCAGAGGCAAGAATAACGTTTTTGCGGCTGTCGTTGTCCAAGACAAAAAGACCGATTGAATCGTATACAAGGTCGCTTTCAAGAAGAAGGGCTGTGTCTTTTACAAAAGGCGCGCAGACTTCAAGCGTTCCCATGCTGCTCGTGTTCTGGTAATTTTCGTTTCTGACAGTGCGGATGCAGTGATATTTTTCTGCAAGTTCATCGTAATATTCGTAGCAGTGTCCGGTTCCAATGATTATTTCTTCAACGCCGGCGGCAATCAGTTTCTGAACCGAGCGTTCCACCATCGCAATTCCGTCAATTTCAATAAATCCTTTTGGCATTGCCTTTGTGCGTCCACCAAATCTTGAGCCTAAACCGCCTGCCATTATAACCGCTTGTTTTATCATTATTTTAAAAACTCCATAAATGCTTTTTTGTTTTCCTGCGGAGTTGATTTTGGTCGCCCCAAATCTTTTCTCGCGCCTTTACTGACTTTTACTTCAACAAATGTCAGCTCGTTTGTATTATCATCAAAGGAATTTTTGATTTTGGCAAGGACTTCGCCCAATTCTTTTTCATTTTTTGCTGAATAAATTCTTTTGTAGCAGCAGGCTTTTGCAATTCCCGGGAGGTTGATTTCAAGTCCAACTGTCGGTTGTCCGCCTACAGAATCGTGTGCGCCGTTGTTCATCACAAAATGAACCATATTTTTCGGGCTTCTTGTGCCGACCGTAGCCATTCCTCCCATCTGCATTATTGCAGCGCCGTCACCGTCAATACAGAAAACCGGACGTTCAGGTTTTTGCATCGCAATCGAAAGCGCAATCTGCGAGGCGTGTCCCATTGAGCCGACCGTAAGAAAATCTTTTTCGTGTCCCATTCCGTGTTTTTCGCGGAGTTCGTAAAGTTCGCGGCTTGCCATTCCTGTTGTTGAAACAAAAGCCGCGTTTTCTGGTGCGGAAAGCATTATTTTTTCAATTGCCTGCTCTCGTTTTATTTCTGCGGAAACTGGAACATTGTTTTTTAGTGCATATTCTTCAAAAGTTCCCTTGCGGATTACAAGCGCATAAGGAGCGTTGTTTGTTTTTATGTAATCGTATGCTTTTTTTAATTGCGCGGAAAGATTTTTCTCGTCTTCTGCCATAATTTCGTAGGGAATCTGCATTGCATCCAGCAGGGCGCAGGTTACTTTTCCCTGTTTTACGTGCTGTGGCTCATCGTGTACGCCTGGTTCTCCGCGCCACCCGATAAGAATCAGGAGCGGAACTGAATAAACGTCCGGGTCAACAAGCGAAAGAAGCGGATTTATCATGTTTCCTTCGCCGGAATTCTGCATATAAATCAAAGGAATTTTTCCTGTGGCAAAATGGTAGCCAGCCGCAAGGGCGGTGGCACTTCCTTCGTTCGCAGAAATTATGTGTTTTTCAGAAGGCGCATTGTCTGTAACGTAAGCGCAAAAAGATTTTAAAAGTGAGTCTGGAACGCCTGCAAAAAAGTCCGTTCCGTTTTTCAAAAGTTCGTTGTATAAAGTTGAAGGTTTTATCATGTTTTCTCCCATCATTTCTATTTTGTTCCTGGAATCAGTTCCAGAATTTCTTTTATCGGCATGCACATTCCGTCGGTTTCAAGCGAGCGTTCTGCTTCAAGGATTGTTTCTGCGCATTTTTTCATTGCCGGATACGCTGAGCGGAGCATGTGGTTTGCGTAGATAATCACGTTTGCGCCCCATTCAGCAAGTTCCTTTTCCTTGAACTGGTTGTAAGTTGTTGGAACAAGCACAATCGGGATTTTGTCGTATTCTTTTCTGAACCGCTGGCAGAATTCCTTGATGTCCGCACCAGTCTTGTCTTTCGAGTGAATCATAATTCCATCCGCACCAGCGCGTACTGCGGCAAAAGCTTTTGAAAGTGCCTCGTCAACAGAATACCCTGCGATTATTTCTTCGATTCTTGCGATAATCATAAAATCTTTTGTAACTTGTGCGCGTTTTCCTGCACTGATTTTTTCGCAGAATTCCTCTTCCGTGGCAAGAACCTGCTTCGCTTCAGTTCCAAAGAGCGAATTCTTTTTAAGACCTTTTTTGTCTTCAATGATTACCGAGCTTACGCCGTTTCGTTCCAAAGTCCTGACTGTAAAAACAAAATGTTCCGGGATTCCACCCGTGTCGCCATCGTAAATAATCGGTTTTGTTGTACATTCCAGAATATCTGTAAGGCTCTGCATTCTCGTTGTAAGGTCAACCGCCTCAATGTCTGGCTTTCCTTTGCTGGTTGAATCCGTAAGCGAAGAAGACCACATTCCGTCAAACTGGTGAACTCCGTCCTCTTTTGTAACGCTCGCGTGTTCCGCAATAAGACCCGAAAGCCCTGAGTGTGCCTCCAGAATACGAACGATCGGTTTTGCCGCAATAAGACGGCGCAGAGTGGCTCGCCTGATGTCTGGAGTAGTTCCAATATCCTTTGCATTTTCAGCAAGCGCAGTTGAATTAATTCCCCTAGTGTACGGAATTTCCACAATCTGCCCGTTCCATTCTTTCATCACCTTAAAACATTCCTCGCGGATTTTAGAAAGATAATTTGTTTTCCAGTCGTCGCCGTGAATCATAAAATCAGGCTTGTATTTTTTTAGGTTCGGAACATAACTCCAGTCATCCTGTGGAACAACTTTTGCAACACCGTTTATATCTTCAACAACCTCTTTTCGCTGCTCGTAAGTTAAATACGGAAGCCTCTTGTGGCTTGCAATCGCACTGTCAGTCAAAAGTCCAACCGTAAGCTCTCCAAGTTTTGCCCCTTCCTTGATAATATTAATAATTCCAGGGTGAATAATATCGCCTGTGATTCCTACATAAACTGTTTTTGGCATAAAATACCTCTAAAACTGATAAAAATAAGGGCGGTCCCAAAAGTTTCGCCTTTGCTCAACTTTCGGTCGCTACGGTCAGGGTTTCATTCCTCAACTTCGTTTCGGAAA
Organism: Paratractidigestivibacter sp.; assembly: GCA_963644915.1. Lineage (GTDB taxonomy): Bacteria > Spirochaetota > Spirochaetia > Treponematales > Treponemataceae > Treponema_D. The sequence goes on along the minus strand of CAVIQW010000006.1, from coordinate 20,114 downwards.
AAGCCTTGAGGCTTTCCCTTCTCATCGCTACCGCATTTTTCCAAAATAATTTGTTAATAAAAAAGTGTCAAGTTAACTTGTTCAAAAATGATTTTTTTTGTATATTATTTGAACAGAAATATATAAAATCTGCAAAGAAAATGTATAAAATTATTGCAAAAACAGAATTTGTTGAACAAAAATTGTAAAAAACGGTGGCTTTTGTGCTTTCAAGAAAAGAATTCGACATCCTAACTCTTGTCGAGGCGGAAAAAAAGAAACTTTCTCAGCGGCAGCTTGCAAAAATGACAGGATATTCAGTCGGAACTGTAAACACAACGTTTTCGGAACTTGTGGAAAAGCACTTTATTGATGGCGAAAAAATCACTCAGGAAGGCTTAAAGGCGTTGGAGCCATACAAGGTTCGGCGGGCGGTTTTTTTGGCGGCGGGATTTGGTTCGCGCCTTGTGCCGATTACGCTGAACACACCAAAACCTTTGATTCGTGTTCACGGAAAAATGATAATCGAATCACTATTGGACGCGGTTGTTTCCGCTGGAATTGAAGAAATTGTGCTTGTTCGCGGCTATCTTTCCGCACAGTTCGACCAGTTAAAATACAAATACCCGAACATAAAATTTGTGGAAAATCCTGCCTATAACGAAGGAAACAATATTTCTTCACTCTTGGCGGCAAAAAATTATCTGGAAAACGCATACATTCTTGAATCCGACATAATCCTAAAAAATCCACAGCTTGTTTCAAAATATCAGTATCAGTCAAATTACTGCGGAGTTCCATGCGAACGCACAGATGACTGGTGTCTTTCAGTTGAAAAGGGCAGAATAAGTGGCGTAAGCGTTGGGGGAACAGACGGTTTCAGGATGGTCGGGATTTCATACTGGACGGAACAAGACGGAAAAAAACTCAGCGAATGTCTTGAAAAAGTATACAAAATGCCGGGCGGAAAAGAACGTTATTGGGATTCAGTTCCTTTAACATATTGTAACAAGGATTTTAATTTGGTTGTGCGTAACTGCTCTTTTGAAGATTTTACAGAAATTGACACTTACAATGAACTTAGGGCAGTTGACGGTGCATATAATGTATAAAAAAAAGGACGTAAGATGTTAGAAATCAGCGGAATAAAAAAATCTTTTGACGGAACTACAGTTTTAGACGACATTTCTCTAGGAATCGGGGATTCTGAAATTGTTTCAATTTTGGGCTCTTCTGGAGGCGGAAAAACAACGCTTTTGAACATTATACTTGGACTTCTTCAGCCTGATTCTGGAAAAATTCTTTTTAACGGAAGCGACATCACTAATACACCGATGGAACGACGCGGATTCAATATTGTTTTTCAGGATTATGCGCTTTTTCCGAACCTTACTGCGTACAAGAACATTGTCTACGGTTTGCGGAATTACCCGGAACGTTCAACAAAAGAAGAAATCGAAGCGTTGATTGACCTTTTGGATTTGCGTGAACATCTGAACAAAAAAATTGACCAGCTTTCGGGCGGACAAAAACAGCGTGTCGCTCTTGCTAGAACAATGGTGATGAAACCAAAAATTCTTCTTTTAGACGAACCGCTTTCCGCTTTAGATGGCGTAATCAAGGAATCAATAAAAGAAAAAATTGTTACAATCGCAAAGGAATTCCATCTTACAACGATTATTGTTACCCACGACCCAGAAGAAGCCCTTACAATCAGCGATAAAGTTCTTATCCTTAACAAGGGAAAAATCGAGCAGTTTGCCGAGCCTTCTGAAATAATTAAGAATCCAAAAAGCCAGTTTGTGAACGACTTTATTTTAAAGCAGCTTGAAGTAAAAAAGAACAACATCTACAAACTTTTTAGCCTGTAGAGATTTGTGCGGCGGATTTTGAACTAAAAAAAAGGAATTTTCAATGACAAAAATAAAAGATATGTTCAAGGAAATAAGAAACAAGCAGATGCGCGCGGCTTTTTACGTTGTGCTTCTTTTCTTTTTTGTTTTTATTTTTATTCCGGGAATCGTGCTTTTTAAGAATGCATTCACGCTGAATTCCGGGGCGTTCAGTTTTAACAATGTGGCTTCTGTCTTTGCCAGCGGAAAACTTCAGACGGCTTTTGCACACAGCGTTAATGTTTCGCTTTTAAGCGCATTGATTACAACGGTTCTTGCTTTTGTTCTTGCGTATACAGTTAATTTTACAAATATTCCTGTCTGGGCAAAAAAAACTCTGCGGACTCTTGCAGTTTTTCCAATGTTGATTCCAACAATCACTTACGGATTTGCTATAATTTATTCATTTGGAAAAAACGGTCTTCTTACAAGGCTTATTGGCAGGCAGTTCTTTGATTTTTACGGCTTTAAAGGTCTGATTTTTGGTTACGTTATTTATACTTTCCCGATTTCGTTTACGCTTTTAACAAACACAATGGCTTATATTGACCGAAGATACATCGTTGTCTGCCGGCTTATGGGCGACGGCCGTATGCGTAGTTTTTTTACTGCGGTAATTCAGCCGCTTTTAGGAACGATTGCCGTTTCTGTTGTGCAGAGTTTTTTCCTTGCGTTCACTGATTTTGGTATTCCTGCCTCAATTGGCGGTCGCTACACGGTTGTTGCGGGGCTTTTGTATAACACAATGCTTGGAAGTTTGCCAGATTTTCATCAGGGTTCTGTTATTGCGCTTTGTATGCTTTTTCCTTCCATTGTAAGTATTCTTCTTTTGAATTATCTGCAGCGCTTTAACGTTCGCTACAATAAAATTGCAATAAACGACAATCAGCCGGATTTTCTTAGGGACATCATTTGGACGTTTATTTCTGTTGTTATTTGTGTTTTGATTCTTTCGTCTTTTGTGGTTGTTTTTGTTGCTCCTTTTGTTGCGGAATGGCCGTACAACAATACTTTTACGCTAAGCCATTTTGTTTCAGTCTTTAATGATAAATCCCTTGTACGCGTCTTTAAGAATTCCCTTGTGATGAGTTTCTTTACCGCATTTTTTGGGACTATCCTTGTTTATGCAAGTGCGCTGGTTTCTGCACGGAATAAAGGCTTGATTCACGGAACAAAAATAATCGAGGCGATTGCCCAAGTTTCAAACACAATTCCAGGAATGGTTTTAGGTATCAGTTTTTTGCTTGCATTCAGAAAGACTCCTCTCCACAACACGCTTGCAATTCTTGTGTGCTGTAACTTAGTCCACTTTTTTGCGACTCCATATCTTATGATGAAAGCGTCGCTCGACAAAATGAACATTTCTTGGGAAACAACTGCACGTATTCTTGGCGACAATTGGATAAAAACGGTTGCCCGGATTATTACACCAAACGTTATGCGGACTCATCTTGAAATTTTCTGCTATCTTTTTATAAACGGAATGGTTACCGTAAGCGCGGTGGTTTTCCTTGCCGGAGCCAGAACAATGGTAATCACCACAAAAGTCCAGGAACTTCAGCATTTTGCAAAATTCAACGAGATTTTCATTCTTTCACTTTTGATTCTTGTAGTTAATCTTGTAATAAAAAGTGTAAAGGGAATTGTGAACAAAAAACAGTAAAAAGCGGATGTGTTCTAGACTTTCTCTGCTGAACTTTATAAAGATTTACTTTTCTTCTATAATAAACCAGTTTTATTTATTCTCTTTTTATTGGAGTTTTTTATGTCTGGCATACAGCAGAGAGCGGAATTACAGGCTCAGATTTGGAAGATAGCAAACGAGGTTAGGGGAGCGGTTGACGGCTGGGATTTCAAGCAGTTTGTCTTGGGAACTTTGTTTTATAGATTTATAAGCGAAAATTTTTCTTCCTATATAGAAGCCGATGACGAAAGCATTGTCTATGCCGACCTTGACGATTCCATAATCACTCCAGAAATTAAAGTTGATGCAATAAAGACAAAAGGATATTTCATCTATCCGAGCCAGCTTTTTGTGAATATTGCAAAAAATGCGAATGACAATGAATCTTTGAACACAGACTTAGCGAAAATCTTTTCAGAGATTGAAAAATCCGCAGTAGGCTATGATTCTGAGCAGGATATAAAGGGACTTTTTGCCGATTTTGACACAACAAGCAACCGACTTGGAAACACCGTAAAGGAAAAGAACACGCGGCTTGCAGCAGTAATAAAGGGCGTTGCAGGTTTAAATTTTGGGAATTTTCACGACAATCAGATTGACCTTTTTGGCGATGCCTACGAATTTTTGATTTCAAATTATGCGGCAAATGCAGGAAAATCCGGCGGAGAATTCTTTACGCCGCAGAATGTCTCAAAACTTATCGCACGCCTTGCAATGCACAAGCAGGAAAATGTGAACAAAATTTATGACCCTGCCTGCGGTTCAGGCTCGCTCCTTTTGCAGGCGAAAAAACAGTTCGAGGAAAATAAAATAGAAGACGGATTTTTCGGGCAGGAAATAAACCATACAACTTACAACCTTGCTAGAATGAATATGTTCCTTCACAATATAAATTACGACAAATTCAACATAAAACTTGGCGACACATTGATAAATCCGCAGTTCAAGGACGACAAGCCTTTTGACGCGATTGTTTCGAATCCTCCGTATTCAATCAACTGGATTGGAAGCGATGACCCCACATTGATAAATGACGAGCGTTTTGCTCCGGCCGGAGTTTTGGCTCCAAAGTCGAAGGCGGACTTTGCGTTTATTCTCCATTCTCTGAGTTATCTTTCAAGCAAAGGACGTGCTGCAATCGTCTGCTTTCCAGGAATTTTCTACCGCGGGGGAGCTGAACAGAAAATCAGAAAATATCTTGTGGACTCAAACTTTGTTGAAACTGTAATTTCGCTTGCTCCGAATCTTTTCTACGGAACTTCAATCGCCGTGAATATTCTAGTTCTTTCAAAGCACAAAACCGACAGCAAAATCCAGTTTATAGAAGCCGGCGAACTTTACAAAAAAGAAACAAACAACAACGTACTTACAGATGAGCATATCAATAAGATTATAGAGGCGTTTGATTCAAAAAAAGACATTCAGTATTTTGCAAAATCGGCGGAACTTGGGGAAGTCGCAAAGAATGACTACAACCTTTCCGTTTCAAGCTACGTTGAAGCCAAAGACACCCGCGAAAAAATCAACATCAAGGAACTGAACGCAAAAATCAAGGAAATCGTAGCAAAAGAAAACGTTCTCCGCACCGAAATTGACAAGATTGTTTCGGAGATTGAGGCAGAATAGATGAATAACGAAAATCAGAATATTGAATATAAACGGGAGAAGGTATGTCAAAAATAAAAGTAGAGAATGCGGAAATAACAGTTATAAGACAAAATGATGATGATTTTATTTCCCTAACCGACATGGCTAAAAGCCAGTTTCAGGAACATATTATATTTCGTTGGCTTAGCTTGAAAAGCACGATTGAATATCTGGGAGAATGGGAGTTGCTTTATAATCCCAATTTTAATTACACCGAATTCGGTACAATTAAAAACATGGCAGGCAGCAATAATTTTGTTCTTTCTGTAAAAACTTGGATAGAAAAAACAAATGCAATTGGAATCGTATCAAAAGCGGGACGCTATGGAGGCACTTATGCCCATAGAGATATTGCATATCATTTTGGAATGTGGATAAGTCCTAGATTTCAATTATTGTTGGTAAAAGAATATCAACGGCTAAAATCAGAAGAGCAAAAGTTTCTTGGCTGGTCTGCAAAGCGTGAGCTTTCAAAAATCAATTACCGCATACACACAGACGCAATAAAGCAGAATCTTGTTCCGAAAGAAATTACTCCAGCACAGAAGTCTTTTATTTATGCAGATGAGGATGATATGCTGAATGTGGCAATGTTCGGAATGACAGCGAAGGAATGGAAAGAACAGAATCCGGAATTAAAAGGCAATATCCGGGATTATGCAACAATAAATCAGCTGATTTGCCTTTCAAATATGGAAAATCTGAACGCTGTTTTTATAAACGATAAACTTCCGCAAAATGAACGTCTTGAAAAACTAAATAAGATTGCAATCTAGCAGATGAAAGTCCTTGAAAACATAGAAGACAAAAAACTTCTGACAGAGGAAACCGACAAATGACCAGTTCGACAAGCTCACTTACCGAAGAGTGCTTCGGCAGGCTCAGCACCCGAAGTGTAATAATAGGAGAAAGCGAATGAAAAATGAGATAGCTGTTCAACCGAATATAGAAAATAAAATTGTCGTGTTGCGTGGCGTGCAAGTGATGATTGACCGTGATATTGCAGCCATATACGGCGTGGAAACAAAGCGTCTTAATGAACAGGTTAAGCGTAATATTGAACGGTTTCCGGAAGAATTTATGTTTCAGCTGACAAGAGAAGAAGTTGACTTCGTGAAGTCGCATTTTGCGACTTCACGGAATAATATATTTGAAGGACAAGACGGCGGCACGCGGAAATTGCCTTACGCATTTTCAGAGCATGGTGTTACAATGCTCGCCTCTGTCTTGAAATCGGAAACAGCAGTAAAGGCAAGCGTTCAGATTGTAAAAGCCTTTGTTTCTATGCGCCATTTTTTGCAGAGCAATGCTGAAATTTTTGCGGAGTTGAAGTTTATGCGTCAGCATCAGCTTGAAACGGATGTTCATCTTAGAGAATCTGACAAAAAAATTGACCAGCTTTTTTATCTTATGGATAAATACAACGTTGATGAAACACAGGGAATTTTCTTTCAGGGACAGATTTTTGATGCTTATGCAAAATTTGAAAGTTTTATCCAGTCAGCAAAGAAAGAAATAATTTTAATTGACAGCTATGTGGATTTATCTGTTCTTGAGCGGCTTTCAAAAAAGAATAACGGAGTAACTGTGACAATTTATACAGACCCGAAAACAAAGCTTACTGCTCAGGATATACAGAAATTCAACGCTCAATATCCGACCCTCACATTGCGGCATACGACAAAAATGCACGACAGATTTATGATAATTGACGGCACGGTTCTGTATCATATCGGCGCAAGCTTAAAAGACTTAGGAAAAAAATGCTTTGCATTTGAAGTGCTTGCCCCGACGATAATTCCAGCAATATTGCAAAACATTTAGAAAAGGAAACCGACAAATGGCCAAACAAATAAAAACAATAAAAGAAAATGAGTTTGAAGACATCATAGCTTTAATAAAACAGTCGCAGCAGAAAGCATATTCATCGGTAAACCGGGAATTGATAACTTTATATTTCACTATAGGACAATATATCAGCAAAAAAATTGAGAATTCAGATTGGGGCAAAGGTGTTGTAAAAGAACTTGCAGAATATATTTCAAAAACAGCTCCGGAAGCAAAGGGCTTTTCTGACAAAAATTTGTGGCGGATGAAGCAGTTCTATGAAACTTACAAAGATGATGAAAAACTCTCACCGCTGGTGAGAGAATTGTCTTGGACAAACAATCTTATTATTTTCTCACGTACAACATCTCAAGATGAGCGTGAATTTTATATAAGAAAAACTCTTGAAGAAAAATATTCAAAACGCGAGCTTGAACGGCAAATAGATTCTAATCTTTATGAATCATTCAAACAGAATAAACTGATAGTTTCACCGCAAGTCAAACAGATTGTTCCGCAGGCACAGAAAATTTTCAAGGATTCTTATACATTGGAATTTTTAGGAATTCCAGTTCAGCACAACGAAAAAGATTTGCGAAAAGCTCTTGTTCGTAACATGAAGCGATTCATTTTGGAACTTGGAAAAGATTTTATTTTTATCGACGAAGAATATCGTGTTCAGGTAGGAAATACCGATTTTTTTATTGATTTATTGTTCTATCACCGGGAATTGCAGTGCCTTGTGGCTATTGAGTTAAAAACAGGAAAATTTAAGCCGGAGCATCTTGGGCAGTTAAATTTTTATCTTGAAGCACTAGACCGAGATGCTAGAAAACCCAAAGAAAACCCCAGCATAGGAATTCTTTTATGCCGTGATAAAGACGATGATGTTGTAGAATATGCGCTCAGCAGAAGTCTTTCCCCCGCAATGGTTGCGGAATACAAGCTGCATCTGCCGGACAAAAAAGTTTTGCAGTCTCATCTGAAATTTTTGCTTGATAATGAGTTAGAGGAAACCGACAAATGACCAGTTCGACAGGCTCACTGACCGAAGAGTGCTTCGGCCTCTTCGAGAAACTCAGAAACCGAAAATTGAAATTCCTGGTTGTTGAGCATGTCGAAACAACAGAAGAATAACACTGCTCGGTTCCTGAGCCTGTCGAAGGAACCGGCAAGGAGAATTTTTGAAAGGGTATATGTATATATTGAAGTGCTGTGACGGCAGCTATTACACTGGCTCGACGACAGACTTAGAAAGGCGGTTGTGGCAGCATAAAAATGGAGAGGGCGCAAAATATACTAAGACAAGGCTTCCTGTTGAGCTTGTATATTCAGAAGAATATCAGAGAATTGACGAAGCTTTCTATCGTGAAAAGCAAATTCAAGGCTGGTCACGAAAAAAGAAAGAGGCTTTAATTGCAGGCCAGTTCGACAGGCTCACTGACCTGTCAAAGAGTGCTTCGGCCTCTTCGGGAAACTCAGAAACCGAAAATTGAAATTCCTGGTTGTTGAGCTTGCCGAAACAACCGAAGTGAAACACTGCTCGGTTTCTGAGCTTGTCGAAGGAACCGATACTAGGAGTATAAGTATGACGAAACTGAACGAGCTGATAAATGAACTTTGCCCTGATGGGGTGGAATATAAATCGCTGGATGAAGTCTGTGATTATGAACAGCCAGGAAAATATATAGTTCAAAGTACGAATTATAATGATAAATTTGAAATTCCTGTTTTGACAGCGGGTCAAACATTTATTCTTGGTTATACAAACGAAACAGATGGCATTTTTAAAGCAACAGAAAATAAACCTGTAATAATTTTTGATGATTTCACAGGAGCTTTAAAATGGGTTGATTTTTCATTTAAGGTGAAGTCTTCTGCAATAAAAATTATCACTTCTGACGAAAACAAAGCTTTATTGAGATATGTTTTTCATTGTATGGAGAATTTGAATTTTTCATCTAATGAGCATAAACGATTATGGATTACAATTTATTCTCAATTAAAAATCCCCATGCCGCCTCTGCCTGTTCAGGAAGAAATCGTGCGGATTCTTGACAAATTTACGTCGCTAGAAGCGGAGCTAGAAGCGGAGCTAGAAGCTCGTCGCGTTCAGTATGAATACTACCGCGACGAGCTTCTAAAGCCAAAACCGAAAATCCCGGTTGTAAAACTGAAGGACATTGCAACAGACTTTTACAGAGGTTCCGGAATCAAGCGTGATGAAATCACTGCGGAAGGCGTTCCATGCGTGCGCTACGGCGAAATCTACACGACCTACAACATCAGCTTTGAAAAGTGCGTTTCTCATACAAAACTTGAATATGTCCAGTCGCCTAAATATTTTGAGCACGGTGACATTCTTTTTGCAATCACCGGCGAAAATATCGAGGACATCGCAAAGTCGGTCGCCTACACAGGAAACGAAAAATGTCTTGCAGGCGGCGATATTGTCGTTATGAAGCACAACCAGAATCCAAGATATTTGTCGCACGTTCTTGCCACGACAGAAGCGAGAATTCAAAAAGGCAAGGGCAAGGTAAAAAGCAAGGTCGTTCACTCAAGCATTCCGTCAATTCAGGAAATAGAAATTCCGCTTCCGCCGCTTGACGTGCAGGAACGCTGGGCAAATGTTCTCGACAACTTTGACGCAATCTGCTCCGACCTGAAAACCGGGCTTCCGGCGGAAATTGAGGCGCGCAAAAAACAATACGAATATTACCGTGATTTGCTCTTGACATTCGCAGAACGCGGCAACACAATCCTCTCAGAACAGAACAGAACAGAACAGAACAGAACAGAACAGAACAGAACAGAACAGAACAGATGAGATAAAACTGCTTCAGTATGTTTTTGGGTGCTTCGACAAGCTCAGCAACCAAAAACATTCGTTAAATGATTCTGCAAAAAATCCGGTCGTTGAGCTTTTTGAAAATTCGGTCATTGAGCCTGTCGAAATGACCGAGTTCATAACTTTGAAGAATTTGTTCAATACAAGAAACGGCTACACTCCGTCAACATCAAATTCTGAATATTGGGAAAACGGCACAATTCCCTGGTTTGTGATGGACGACATACGGAAAAACGGACGTGTTCTTTCTGATTCAAGCCAGCATATAACAAAAAGCGCAGTGAAAAAATCCGGCTTGTTTTCTGCAAATTCAATTATTGTTGCAACTTCAGCGACAATCGGAGAACACGCTTTGATTACAATGGACTTTTTGTGCAATCAGCGTTTTACGTGCCTTTCGCTCAAAGATGAATTCAAAGATAAAGTCAACATGAAATATATTTTCTATTACGCATTCAAACTTGACGATTTTTGCAAGGCTAACACAACAAAATCAAGTTTTGCCTCCGTGGATATGACAAAATTCAATGATTTTAAATTCTGGCTTCCTCCGCTCGCCGAACAGGAACGAATCGTAAAAATCCTAGACCGCTTTGAAAACCTGTGCAACGACATTTCCGAAGGGCTTCCAACAGAAATCAAAATGCGTAAAAAACAGTACGAGTTTTACAGGGATAGGCTGCTGAGTTTTCGGGCAAAATAAATTGATTTACGGTTGGTTCGGCAGGCTCACCAACCAATTGGAAAAACTGATTATTCACTCTTCCAAAAATGTGGTCATTGGGCTCGTCGAAATTACTAGGCAATGACATGTTTTTCTTGACAAAACGTAATATACAATGTATATACTGTAGATATGGAGGCGCACTATGCAGGCAGTTGTTCAGAAATGGGGAAACAGTCTTGGTCTTAGGATTCCGTCGCTTTGGGCAAAAGACAACAATGTAAAAAGCGGCAGCAAAATTGAAGTGATTGCCGAAAAGGGAAAAATAACCATTGTTCCGCAGAAAAAATCCCTTGATGATATGCTTTCAATGGTAACAGAAGAAAATATCCATTCGGAAATTTCAGTGGGCTATGCTGTAGGAAAGGAAGAATGGTAAAATCGAATTATGTTCCTGAAAAAGGCGACTTGGTCTGGCTTGATTTTGATCCGCAGACTGGCCACGAGCAGAAAGGCCGCCGTCCGGTAATATGTGTCTCGCAAAAAAAATACAATCAGAAAATCGGACTTGCATTGTTTTGCCCGGTTACAAGCCATATAAAAGGCTATCCTTTTGAAATTGTGCTGGAAAATCATTCAATCAACGGCTGTATTTTAAGCGACCAAGTAAAGAATCTTGACTGGACTCAGAGAAACTGCACCTTTATAGAAAAAGTGTCAGAAGAAGAAATAAACTCTGTCGTGGATAACATAAAACTGATGATAGAATAAAAAATCGCAGTTTCGATAATCTGAAACACTAAAACAATGGTATAATATTCAAATGGAGGCTGGCTATGCGAAAAGAATTTTGTGAAAAAGACGGAATACTCATTACTTACACAGATGATGATGTCTGTTTTGAAGATGTGAATACGGCGGAATCAATCTTGCTTTCAAATAACGGAAAAATTTTACATTCAAACTATGATGATAAGAAAAATCAGTTTTATATAGCTTACCTTAAACAGATTTATCCGGCGATTACAACTTATAGAACTTTGGATTCAGTGGAGAGTGCTTAATGCCTATTTATATCCGGACATTTGGCTATAAAGTTTATATTTGGTCTAATGAAAAAGATGAGCCGATTCATTTTCATGTTACAAAAGGAAATCCGTCTGAAAATGATACAAAAATATGGCTGTTGGCAAATGGCTCTTTTTTGCTGGCTCATAATAAAGGAAAAATTCCAGAAAAAGATTTAACTAGGATATTATCCGCAATGCAGGCTTATTATTTTGATTTCATTGATTTTTATAAAAATTATCTTGGTTCGGAAATAAAATTTTATAAATAAGGAATCCCGAAAATGACAGAATACAAGACAATCGCCGAGTCTCCGAATTATATTGTTTTGGACAAATACGAAAAGCCGCTTATGGTCTGCGAGAACGGCTACCAGTCGGAATTTGACTTGGAGCAGGAGCTTGTGAGCGACTTGAAAAATCTTGGCTACGAATATCTTCCGGACGTGAAAAATTCAGCGGCCTTGCTTTCAAACGCGCGGATTCAGATTGAAGAATTGAACAATATTCATTTTCTTGACAGCGAATGGGAACGCTACGTTCAGACTTATCTTGACAAGCCCAGCGACACAATGGACGACAAGGCACGCAAGATTCATGATGATTATATTTTTGACTTTGTTTTTGATGACGGACATATTCAGAATATCTATCTTATGGACAAGGATAAGCTGCTGCGGAACAAGGTTCAGGTAATCCGCCAGTTTGAGCAGACTGGCACTCATCAGAACCGCTACGACGTTACGATTCTTGTGAACGGAATTCCTATGGTTCAAGTTGAGCTGAAAAAACGAGGCGTTGCAATCCGCGAGGCGTTCAATCAGGTTCACCGCTACAGCAAGGAAAGTTTCAATTCTGAACATTCGCTTTACAAATATCTTCAGGTTTTTGTGATTTCCAACGGAACTGACACGCGCTATTTTGCGAACACGACAAAACGGAACAAAAACAGCTTTGACTTTACAATGAACTGGGCAAAGTCCGACAATTCGCTTATAAAAGATTTGACCGATTTTACGCAGACTTTCTTTCAGAAAAACACTTTGCTCAATGTGCTTTTCACTTATTCAGTTTTTGACACGACTAACACGCTTCTTGTAATGCGTCCTTATCAGATTGCGGCTACAGAACGCCTTTTGTGGAAAATAAAAAGTTCATACAATGCAAAAAAATGGAGCTGCACGGAAAGCGGCGGTTATATCTGGCACACGACCGGTTCCGGCAAGACGCTCACAAGTTTCAAGGCTGCCCAGCTTGCGACGCGGCTTGAATTTATTGATAAGGTTTTCTTTGTTGTTGACCGCAAAGATTTGGACTACCAGACGATGAAGGAATATCAGCGTTTTTCTCCTGACAGCGTGAACGGTTCGGAAAGCACCGCCGGGCTTAAACGCAATATCGAAAAAGACGACAACAAAATCATTGTTACAACAATCCAAAAGCTAAACAATCTGATGAAAAGCGAGGATAATCTTGCGGTTTACCGTAAGCAGGTTGTATTTATTTTTGATGAGTGCCACCGCTCGCAGTTCGGAGAGGCTCAAAAAAATCTGAAGAAGAAATTCAAATTTTATTATCAGTTCGGATTTACAGGAACTCCGATTTTTCCTGAAAATGCGCTTGGCACGGAAACTACGGCTTCCGTTTTTGGAAGGCAGCTTCATTCCTACATTATTACAGACGCAATCCGCGATGAGAAAGTCCTTAAATTCAAAGTTGACTACAATGGCGTGCGCCCGAAATTCAAGGAAATAGAATCTGAACAGGACGAAAAGAAACTTTCCGCGGCGGAAAACAGGGAGGCTCTTCTTCACCCGGACAGAATCAAGGAAATCACGCAGTATATTCTGGATAAATTCAATCAGAAAACCCACAGGACTTTCGGAAACTCAAACGGATTCAACGCGATGTTTGCCGTGAGCAGCGTTGAAGCCGCAAAAATGTATTATGAGTCATTCAAGAATCTGCAGAATGGCAGTGAAAAGCCGCTTAAAGTCGTCACGATTTTTTCATTTGCAGCGAACGAGGAGCAGAACGCAATCGGCGAGATTCAGGACGAAAGTTTTGAGCCCGATTCAATGGATTTAAGCTCAAAGGAATTTCTGGATTCCGCAATTTATGATTACAACAAACTTTTCAAGACAAATTTCAGCACGGAAGGAAAAAGTTTTCAGAATTACTACCGCGACCTTTCAAACCGCGTAAAGAATCAGGAAGTTGATTTGCTGCTCATTGTGGGAATGTTTCTTACCGGTTTTGACGCGCCGCGCCTTAACACGCTTTTTGTTGATAAAAATTTGCGCTATCATGGGTTGATTCAGGCTTACTCGCGCACGAACCGCATTTTTGACTCGACAAAGACATTCGGAAACATCGTAACTTTCAGGGATTTGGAACAGGCGACGGTGGATGCAATCAAGCTGTTCGGGGCTACAAACCATATAATCCTTGAAAAAAGCTATTCGGAATATATGGAAGGCTTCTGCGACAAGGAAACCGGCGAGACTTGCCGTGGCTATATTGAGGTTGTAAAGGAACTTGAGGAGAAGTTTCCGAATCCTGATGAAATCATAACCGAAAAGCAGAAAATTGAATTTACTAAACTGTTCGGCGAATATCTGCGCATAGAAAATGTTCTTCAGAATTATGACGAGTTTGCAGGACTGAAGGTGTTTCAGCAGATTGACCAGAACGATGAGAAAGCTGTTGAGGAATTCAAGGCGAAATATTATCTGAGCGATGAGACTGTTGCGGCGATGAAGGACGTGAAAATTCCTTCTGAACGTGCGATTCAAAACTACAAGTCAACATATAATGACATACGCGACTGGCTGCACAATCAAAGGAATTCCGATAAGAAAGACGTTCTTACAATCAACTGGGACGACATTGTTTTTGAAGTTGACTTGTTGAAATCGCAGGAAATAAATCTTGACTACATTCTTGAGCTGATTTTTGAGAACAACAAAAAGAATCAGAACAAGGAAACGATTGTTGAGGACGCCCGCCGTCTTATCCGCTCCAGCATTGGAAACCGCGCAAAGGAAAGTCTGCTCGTGGATTTTATAAACAAGACAAATCTTGATGAAATCAGCGACAAGGCGGCTCTTATAGATTCATTCTTCAAATACGCACAGGCAGAACAGCTTCGCGAGGTGGATGAACTGATTGCGGAAGAAAAACTGAATCCGGAAAAGGCAAGACATTACATCTCAGTTTCCCTGAAAAAAGAATTTGCAAGCGAGAACGGCACGGAGCTGAATTTCATCCTTCCAAAAATGAGTCCGCTGAACCCGAATTATCTTACAAAAAAGCATACGGTCTTTCAGAAGATAACGGCTCTGGTGGAAAAGTTCAAAGGCGTGGGCGGAAATGTGTAAGAAATCTTTACTTTTCCAGAGACTTCACAAGATACGGAATGGCTTTTTCAAATTTTACGCCGTACCAGTGGTCTTTGTCGTCAATTGTTGCTTTTATTGATTCAACAACATAATTTGCCGCGATTTCTGCGGCTTTCATCAGAGTTTTTCCGTTGCAAAGAGAACCAGTAAAAGCAGAGGCAAAAACGTCTCCTGTTCCGTGCATTTGAACCGGAAGTTTTTCTGTAAAATAATATTCGACAGATTTTCCATTGCAGACAGCAACTCCGAGTTTTTCTTTTTCAAAACTTACGCCTGTAAGAACCACATTTTTTGCGCCAAGTTTTAAAAGACCAGCACAAATGTTTTCTATATAATCTTTTCCGTAATTTTCTGCGCGGTATTCAGTTCCCAAAAGAAACGAAGCTTCCGTGATATTTGGAAGAATTACATCTGCTCCGTTGCAAAGTTCCGCCATTTTTTTTGGAAAATCCGGCGAAAATCCTGAATACATTTTTCCATTATCAGCCATTACAGGGTCAACTACAACAAGAGAATCTTTTCTTGAAGTTTCTTTTATGATTTTTTTGATTATCGGAATTTGAGCTTCTGAAACATATCCTGTATAAAACGCACTGAAAGTTATGTTTTCATTCTTCCATTGATTTAAGATATTTTCCATATCAGAAGTTAAATCGTTAAAAGTCCAGGAGCTGAACGCAGTATGGTTTGAAAGAACTGAACTTGGAAGAACCG
Source organism: Paratractidigestivibacter sp. (assembly GCA_963644915.1). Classification (GTDB taxonomy): domain Bacteria; phylum Spirochaetota; class Spirochaetia; order Treponematales; family Treponemataceae; genus Treponema_D. The sequence continues at coordinate 4,388 of CAVIQW010000006.1, read as the reverse complement.
CAGTTTCTATTCCGCAGGCAGAAATCACAGGTAGTGCAACCGTCAAAGAGCATTGCCCCACGCATGAAATGTCTTGAATTGTAAGAAGTCGTTTGTCCATAAAAATTCCTCGTCTATCAGATTCCCTTTATAAGGTTGCTGTAAAAATACATAAAATCTGATATTATTTATATACTCATTTTGAATAAATTTTTGTATAACCAGATTTTCTGGCGTTGCTGATAAAAAT
>CAVIQW010000006.1:0-4149 GCA_963644915.1 Paratractidigestivibacter sp. | reverse complement strand
GTCGAGTTTTTTATTCAATTTTATTCAATTTTTTTGTTGAATTTATTAAACTCGGCTTTTGCTCCAAATGCCATCTTTGTAAAATTTTGGAAAAATCTTGTTTCGTCAGGTTTTACATTGTTTTCATTGTTCTGCATATATGACATAATAAAATCATTCTTAATTTTTAGGATATTGATATGAAAAAAATCAGACTTTTTGCCGCGCTTTTTGCGTGTGTTGCGATGCTTTCTGGCTGTTCAAAAAAGAATCCAGCGGAAAAGCAGGTTATTATTTATTCAAATGCAGATGACGAGGCGGTTGTTTCCGTAAAAAAGGCTCTTGATTCAAACGGTTTTGCTGGAAAATATATTTTTCAGTCGTTTGGAACAAGCGAACTTGGCGGAAAACTCTTTGCCGAAGGTTCAGATATTGAAGCAGACCTTGTTACAATGAGTTCATTCTACATTGAAAGTGCCCAGCAGATGAACAATATGTTCAAGGGTTTGACTTTTGAGTCAGGTGCAACTGTTGAGCATCCTGCGTTTTACACTCCGCTGCTTGCCCTTCAAGGTGCGGTGATTGTAAACACAAAACTTTTAAAAGAAGACAAAATTCCTTGCCCAAAAAGCATAAAAGATTTAGGAAATCCTGAATATAAAAATCTTGTAAGCGTTGTTGACCCAATGGGAAGCACAACCGCATGGCTTATGGTTCAGGCTCTGGTTTCAGAGTATGGTGAAAATGGCGCTAAAGAAGTTTTAACTTCAATTTATAAAAATGCGGGACCTCATCTTGAACTTTCAGGCTCTGGTCCTATTAAAAAAATCCGTTCTGGCGAAGTTGCAGTTGGTTTTGGTCTAAGACATCAGGCTGTTCGGGACAAAAAATCTGGACTTCCTATTGATTTTGTTGACCCTACAGAAGGAAATTTCTCGTTAACAGAGTCGGTTGCCGTAATCAACAAGAAAAAATACAATCCTCTTGCAATGCAGATGGCAGAATGTATCATCAAAAATGCCCGGGCGGACATCATCAAAGATTATCCGGTGGTTTTATACAAAGGCGAATCAGTTGACGCAGAAAATCGGGCGGCAAACAGCAAAGTCTTCCCAGAAACTCTCACAACAGAACTTCTTAGAAAACATCAGGAACTTAGCGAAAGCTGCAAATAACATTTAAATACATAAGGGCGAAGCCTCGCCCTGCGTCCGCAGCACACGACCATACGCACCTGCTTTGGTCGTGGTTGCGTCCTACCCACTCTCCTAGGGGCTTAGCCCCTAAAACCCCAAAAAATCCTAATTGTTGAATAATAAAACTGAATTCATTAATATTTTACCTGTATAAACAATAATTTGTCATTTTTAGTGGTTTTCCGCTAAAAAAAAGAGGATAAAAATGGAAAAGACTATTGCTTTGATTCCAGGGGACGGAATTGGTCCTGATGTTGTGGCAGAAGCGGTAAATGTGCTTGACGCTGTTGCAAAAAAATACGGTCACAAGTGGAATTACACTAACGTTATGGCTGGCGGTTGTGCAATCGACAAATTCGGTAAACCGCTTCCGCAGGATCAGCTTGACATTTGTTTAAAATCAGATGCCGCTTTACTTGGTGCTGTCGGCGGTCCAAAATGGGACAATCTGCCTTCTGAAATCCGTCCGGAAAAAGCATTGCTTGGACTTCGCGGTGGAATGAAAGTTTTTGCAAACCTTCGTCCTGCTGTAATGTGGAAGCAGCTTAAAGACGCTTGTCCGTTAAAAGACGAAATCGTTGGTGATGGTCTTGATATTCTTATCGTCCGTGAATTGACAGGCGGTATTTACTTTGGTGAACGTGGCACTTCTGCAGACGGAAACACTGCATGGGACACAGAAAAATATACACGTCCAGAAATTGAACGCATTGTCCGCATGGGTTTTGAATACGCTATGAGCCGTCGTAAAAAACTTTGCGTTGTTGACAAGGCAAACATTTTAAACTCAAGCCAGTTGTGGCGTCGTGTAACAGAAGATATTAAAAAAGATTACCCAGAAGTTGAACTTTCTTATCTGTACATTGACAACGCTTCTATGCAGCTTGTACGAAATCCGAAACAGTTTGACGTAATTGCAACAAGCAATATGTTTGGAGACATTATGTCTGATGAGGCAAGCCAGATTACAGGTTCAATTGGTATGTTGGCATCTGCTTCTCTTGGTGACGGAACAGGTCCAGGATTGTATGAGCCGATTCACGGTTCTGCACCGGACATCGCTGGAAAAGATTTGGCTAATCCGTTGGCTACAATTCTTTCTGCCGCTATGCTTTTGCGCTACAGTTTTAAGCTTGAAGCAGAAGCCAAGGCAATCGAAAATGCGGTGAATGCTGTTCTTGATGACGGCTGGCGAACTGGTGATATTGCAGGTTCACATATCGCAGAAGTAAAATCAGCAGGAAAACTTGTCGGAACAAAGAAGATGGGCGAACTTGTTGTTGAATATCTTAACAAATAGTTTTTTCTGAATAAATAAATTGAATGGGCGTAAGGAAAAAAGGCAAGTTTTGCGTTCTTGAAGTGACGAGTTTTCGTGCTTGATGCGGCAATCTCTAAAAAAACACTTCACCATAGCCAAAACTAGACTTTTGACTGAAAGCACATTCAATTTAGATTTTTTGTTTCTTTTCTATAAATTACTGCAAAATAAATTATTTCAAAAACTGCCGTAACAAACCAGCTTACTGGATACAGCAAGAAAAGACTTTCGATTGTGCGGTAATGTGCAAAAATCGTGTAAATCCAAACTACCCTAAAAACGCACGAGCCGATAAATACAAAGACAGAAGGAATAAGGGTTTTTCCAAGTCCACGGTTTGCGGCAATTGTTCCATCCATAAATGCTGAAATTCCAAAACTGAATGTCATAATCTTGAACTTTTTCATTGCGTAGTCAACAACCGTGCTGTCTGTTGTAAAAAGTCCCAAAAATTGATGACCAAAAATGTAAAGAATGACTCCCAAAAGAATTCCGAGCATTGCGGCATAACCTGTGCTGATAAAATATGATTTTAAGATTCTGTCTTTTTTCCTCGCTCCATAATTCTGGCCTATAAAAGTTGCTCCTCCTGTGTAAAAAGCCGCCATTATATTGTACACAAGGTTATCACCGTTCATGGTGGCAGCGTTTCCGGCAACCATAAGCGCATCAAAAGAATTTACTCCAGCCTGAATAAAAAGGTTTGCCACGGCAAAAACAACATTCTGAAGTCCAGATGGAATTCCAATTTTTACAAGCTGCATTGTCTTGTGTATGTTAAGTTTTAGATTGCTCTTGTTGAACCGCACATTTCCCATATCCTTAAAAGTTGCACGGACAGTAAGAAAACAGGCAATAAACTGGGCAACAACGGTTGCAATCGCAACACCTGCGACACTCATCTTAAAAACAATGACTAAAAGTAAATCCAAAAAGACATTTGCAATTCCTGCAAGTGCCAAAAAAATCAGCGGAAGTTTTGTGTTTCCGTGGGCGCTTAAAACTGCGTTTCCAAAATTATACAAAGCCATTGCCGGCATGGAAATAAGGTAAATTCTAAAATAAAGCAAGGCATCTGACAAAAGTTCAGGTCTTGTTTTCATTGCCTTTAAAATCAGCGGAGCAAAAATCCATCCAAGAATCATTATTATTATGCCTGCAGTAAGACAGAAAACTGCCGCTGTGTGAATCATATCGTTCAATTCTTTTTTATTGTTCTGGCCAATGTAAAAAGCAACAAGAACATTCACGCCACCACTGATTCCAATCAAAAGTCCTGAGCAAAGAAAACAAAGCTGTCCATCTGAGCCAACTGCTCCAAGCGCCAACGCTCCTGCGAATCGGCCAACAACCGAAGAGTCCGCCATATTAAAGAGAATTTGTAGAATATTTGTAAAAACCAGCGGAATACTAAATAGAAAAATATTTTTTAAAAGCGACCCATTTGTAACTTGAATTTCAGATTTCATAATTTTCCTACTTGCTATGAATAATATAATTAAACAAAAAAAAGCACAATAAATAAAAAAATCCAAAAATATTAAATTTTTTTCACTTTTTTTTGTGATTCATTTCATTTTTTGATTTTTTTTTGCGTTAAATATGCAGAGGTTAAAAAATGAGAGTCTTGTTTGTAACTTCCGAGCATCCGGG
>CAVIQW010000005.1:60878-66553 GCA_963644915.1 Paratractidigestivibacter sp. | reverse complement strand
CCTAAGAATTTAGCTATTTTTACTCCATTTTCAATATTTGGAAGAGATTTTTGTCCAGAAAGATAATTGTCTAAAGTATTTTTGCTTATTCCTGTTCCTGCAGAAAGTTCCTTTAGCTCAATTCCCTTGTAATCCAATAAATCTCTTAGATTTTCTGAAAAAGACATATTTTGAGTATACTTTTTAAGAAATGACATATACCAAAACGGAAAACGATTAAACAAAGGAACTAAACTAGAGTTCACAACACCAGGGAATGGAAAACCTATGCGTAATGACATTCGAAAAGCTGCTTTAGAAAAATTTCCCGATTTTGCAAAAACACTTGGGTGTCATGACATCCTAAGTCTTTTTACGGAAAAAAAATAAATCGTTTATTTTAAAAACTCCTTTCTAAAATAAATATAGGAAGGAGTTTTTACTCAATCTCATACGTCATCATAACGCCCTTGCCCCCCCAGCTGCCGTAAAAAAAATCTGTTTGTTTGCAATTTCAAAGAATGGAAAGTAAAATAAAAAAGAGGTTTCCACAAACAAAAAATTAAAAAATGCGCAGAATTTCAATTTTTTTTATAATTTTCATTTTTTCATCACTTCTTTCATGCTCAGCAGGAGAACCAAACAAAACTGAAAAAGCAAATTCTCCGCTACCAAAAGATTTTATGTGTGGATTTGACGCCTCAACAGTTTCTCAAATCGAAGAAAACGGCGGAATCTACCGCACAGAAAGAGGCTCCCAAAAAGACATTTTTGAAATTTTAAAAGAAAACGGCGTAAACTGGATTCGTCTGCGACTTTGGCATTCTCCGGACGCAACAAAATCTGCCGGCGACAACACGCTGGAACGCACTTTGCAAATTGCAAAAAGAATCAAAGCGAACAACTTAAAATTTCTTCTGGACATTCATTACAGCGACACCTGGGCAGACCCAGCAAATCAAAAACGCCCGGCAGCCTGGGATTCATGCGCAACAATCGAAGAATTGAGCGAAAAAGTTTCTGAATACACAACCCAGGTCTTGGAAACCTTAAAATCCTTTCAGCCAGAAATGGTTCAAATCGGAAATGAAATAAATCCTGGAATGTTAGTAACCTGCAGCAATGCAAATTCCATCACAGAATACGCCGAACCGACCTGCTCCTCCTGGCAATCAGATGAAAGCGCAAAAAATCTTGGCATAATTTTAACTTCCGCCACAGAATCCGTCAGAAAATTCAACCCAAACATAAAAATCATGATTCATCTTTCAAGCCAAAAAGACGACAACCTTGAATGGTGGCTAAAAAAATTCCCGAACCTCGATTTTGACTACATCGGGCTAAGCTATTATCCTTTTTACGAACACGGCACTTTGGACGAATTAAAAACAAATATCAAAAACCTAAAAGAAAATTTCAATAAAGAAATTCTTGTGGCAGAAACTTCATGGGCATGGACAGACGAATGGAGCGACCAAACTCCAAACCTTTTTGGGAACGCTCAAAAAATCAAAGGCGCAGAAAATCTAAAAAATTACATTAAAAAGACGAATATTCAAACCTCGACTTACACAGACGAAAACGGAACAAAGGAAATCGGAATCAACGCAACTCAAGAAAATCAAACCGCTGTAATCAGAGCAATTTTCAACGCAGTTTCAGACTCTGGTGGCCGCGGAGTGTTTTACTGGGGTGGCGACTGGATTCCAGCAAAAAATATCCCAAACAACTGGGAAAACCAGGCAATGTTCGATTTTTCTGGCAAGGCACTTCCAAGCCTAAGCGTATTCAGAAATTAATTTTCCGCCGAGCCTTTCGAATCTTTCAATTTTTTCGCAAAGGCAAAAACGCTTAGCACAACAAAAGCAACAGAAACAAGCACAATCACCAGAACTTTTGGAACAACCGCACTTTCGCCAAGAGAATTCTGCAAAATTCCAAGCCCTTCGGTCAATGTCAAAAATCCAAAAAAACTGAACAGAACAAACGAAACAATATTCAAAAAACCTTCCGGCATTTTCTTTTTCAAAAAAAGGCCAATCAACATTCCAATCATATCCGCGGCAAAAAAACCAACAACACAAGCCGCCCAAATAACGAATGCCTTTTTTATACCACCGTTCGCACCAAAAGTAATCGCCGTAAGCTGAGTTTTATCCCCAAGTTCCGCAATAAAAAACGTGCAGAAAACCGCAACTACCGCAAACTTAAACTTTCCACCGCCAGATTCTTCCTCATCATCCTCTTTCTGTAAAACAGACGTAATTCCAAAATAAAAAAATGCCGCCGCTGCAATAAATTTAATCAGCCAATCCGGCACAAAAACACTGATAATTCCACCAGCAAAAACCGCAATACCATTCAAAATTATAATCGCGGCCAAAGTTCCCAAAATAATGTCGCGCAATTTGTACTTAGACGACATCCCAATCAGCATAAACTGAGTTTTATCACCCATTTCCGCAAAAAAATCCGTAACCGCAACCGTAAAAAATAACAGCAAAATTTCCTTCATAAAAAAAATTATACAAAAAAAATAAAGTTAGTTGTAGTTAACAAATATTTTAAATTTGGGCGTTTTCAGACGGTTTCCATAGAAAAACTTTTGTTACTACTGAAAATACAAATTTTTCCAGCTTTTCACGCACTAAAAAGTGCGTGTGAACTTTCAAAAAGCGTCTGAACGGTTGTTCCGGCATTCCGCTACGCTCAGCCTCCTCGCTACATTTGCAAAGCAAACTCCGCTGCGGTGGCCGCCTTCGGCGTGCCTCCATAACCTAACGCATCAAAAAAAAAACAAAGCCAACTCCCGGACTTGAACCGGCCTTTCTCTCGCAGGCTTCCTGCCTGCTCTTTCCAGGCGGCTGTGCTCACTGCCGGCGGCATCCTTGCCGCCTCTTCCTCCCTGTTCGGTCGGCGTTCGCTTCGCTACTCGGTTCAAATTGTTTGTACACAAAAAAAAAAGCATACCCTAATCGAGTATGCTTCAAAAATCTAAGCCAACTCCCGGACTTGAACCGGCCTTCCACTCGCAGGCTTCCTGCCTGCTCCTTCCAGGCGGCTGCACTCACTGCCGGCGGCATCCTTGCCGCCTTTTCCTCCCTATCCGGTCGGCGTTCGCTTCGCTACTCGGTTCAAATTCTTTGGGCATAAAAAAAAGCATACCCTAATCGAGTATGCTTCAAAAATCTAAGCCAACTCCCGGACTTGAACCGGCCTTCCACTCGCAGGCTTCCTGCCTGCTCCTTCCAGGCGGCTGCACTCACTGCCGGCGGCATCCTTGCCGCCTTTTCCTCCCTATCCGGTCGGCGTTCGCTTCGCTACTCGGTTCAAATTGTTTGACATAAAAAAAATCCACACTTAAATAGCGTGGATTTAAAATATAAATCAGCCAACTCCCGGACTTGAACCGAGTACCTACGCGTTACGAGTGCGTTGCTCTACCAGGTGAGCTAAGTTGGCGATTATTTGTTGTTGTTCAAGGCTCGGTCGCCCATTGAGCCACGAGTGTCTACGATTCTCTGCATATCAGAAATATTTGAAACAACAATGCAGTCATTATACACTTCTATCTTACGTTTTTCAATAAATCTGTTGATTTCTTCTCTGGTTATTTCAGCGGACAAACCTGCCCAATGCGCAACATCCCCCACATTCACATGGAATTTTCGGGAACGGTCATTTGGGTTGGCTGGCGGATTCATTTCGTTAAGCAAAATAAAAACATCCGCAATTCTAGCCTGCAAATCTTTTATTACAAGAATCTTAAAACGTCGTCGCTGGTCGTAAATTCGTTTGCAGAACAGTTTTAACAGATTTATGGCAAGAACAGAATTTCCTGTAACAATTGACTCAAAATTTTCCTTGCTGAATTCAAGACATTTTACAGAAGTTTTTGCCATACAAGTTGCCGAACGTGGAGAATTATCAAGAATAGCCATCTCGCCAAAAAATTCACCTGGCTTTAAAATATCAAGATTTTTTTCAGTTCCATTCACGTATTTCATCAATTGAACAGAACCTCGCTGAATCAGATAAAAAGTGTCTCCCGGCTCAAATTCAGAGATAATAACCTGTCCTGGTCCATATTTTTTTGCAAAACGTTCAAAAGCAGGAAGTTCAAATTGTTTAAGCGCACCAAGTCCATTATCAGCAGGAGCCTCATATTCTGGCCTTCCTCTCTTTTCAAGAACAACTTTACATTCAGAAAGAAGTTTTTTTACCTGCTCAACGTTTGCTGACTGCGGAAAACGCTTTAAGTATTTCAGACAGACATCGTTACACGAAACAAATTCTTCATCCTCAAAAAAACTTTTTGCAACAGAAAGCATCCCATTCTGCGGACTTTCTGGATTTGCATCAAGAATCTGCTCGATTCTTTTGTGGATTTGCCTTAACTGTGCAGAAAAAACCCGCAGCATCTTCATAATAATCTGTTTGTTGCCGCTAAAATTTTTTTCAAATTCTGGAACGGTAAGCGCAATAACTTGACTATCCAAGAGAACAGTCGCTGTTTCTTCGCGCGGAAATCGCCCCAATGCAGATTTTACGCCAAAAAATTCACCTGGCTTTACCTGATTTGTAACCGTTACTTTTGTTTCAGGATCAATGCTAGCAAGAATTATAGTTCCACTCTGAAGAATATAAATTTTGTCATCTTTGTCATCTTCAAAATAAACAATAGAGCCTTTTGAAAAATTTACTAATTTTGGCATATGCACTCCAAAACAGATAATTTCTCAAATTGTATCATAACAAACCATTTTGTGCTATGCTCAATTTATGATTGATTTGCATACTCACACAACCGCCTCGGACGGACAATATTCACCAAAAGAACTTGTTTATAAAGTTGCAGAAAAAAATATGTCTGTTCTTGCAATTACTGACCACGACACAATAGCAGGATTAAAAGAAGGTGCAGAAGCATGCAAAGAAAAAGGAATAACTTTTGTTCCAGGAATTGAAATTAATATTCAGCGTCCCAACTGTGAATTTCATCTTTTGGGGCTTGGATTGAATCTGAACGGAATTTCCGAAAGCCTGAATAAAATCATCAAAGACCTTATAGAAAGCCGTCATACACGAAACGAATTTATCGTTTCAAAAATGCGTGATTTTGGAATTGAAACAACAGTTGAGGCAATTCAGGCGGAATTTCCAAATCAAGTTTTAGGAAGACCTCATTTTGCAAGTTGGCTTGCGAGCCACAAGTATGTAAAAAATCGGCAGGCCGCATTCGATAAATTTTTGGCACGCGACAGACCTTGGTATGCGGAAAGAGTTGGTGCAGACCTTGATGAATCCGTAAACGCAATTTATGAATCTGGTGGCGTTCCTGTAATTGCTCATCCGCTTTCGCTTTATCTTTCATGGTCAAAAATCGAGCCGGTTTTAGCAGATTTCTTTGAACGTGGCGTAAAAGGAATGGAATGTTTTCATCCAGGTGCAAGAGTTACTGAATGTCTAAGGCTTCAAGAAATTGCCAGAAAACTGGGATTTTTTGTTACTGCCGGAAGTGATTTTCACGGTGAAAAAGTCCGGGCAGACCGCCGTCCAGGACACACTTGCGGAGAAAAAGTAATAGAAGATAAATATTATTTTGAAGAATTAAAACCATTTTTGGAAAAACTTCATCAGACAAAATAAATATTCTGAACATAAAGTTTTATAAATTCTGTATAAAACTCGAGTTT
>CAVIQW010000005.1:51167-60868 GCA_963644915.1 Paratractidigestivibacter sp. | reverse complement strand
CTCGAGTTTTGGGCTAATTTAGCATAAAATTTTAAAAATTTTTTGCGATTCGTTTCAGAATTTGTAAAAAACCGACTATGAATTTAATGACAGTCAAAATTCAAAAAGAAGGTTTTTATGCAGATTTATTCATTTTCTCCATTCGGATACGAAGGTTCTCTTGTAACTGTAGAAGTTGATTTGCGACGTGGAATTCCAGCCATTGATTTGGTAGGACTTGCCGACGGTGCTGTAAAAGAAGCCCGGGAAAGGATGCAGGCCGCAATCCGAAATTCAGGATTCGATTTTCCACCAGAAAGAATTCTTATCAGTCTTTCCCCGGCAGACTTAAAAAAAGAAGGTGCAGGTTTTGATTTACCAATTGCCCTTGCAGTTCTTAGCGCAAAGCAAGAAAGTTCCGAAACTGAAAATTCCACCAACGACAGCACACCAATCTTGATTATGGGAGAACTTGAATTAAGCGGAAAAATTCGCCCAGTCCGTGGAGTCCATGCGGCCGCATCAACAGCAGCAAGCGGAGGAATTATGCGATGTATCGTTCCAGCCGCAAACGCAAATGAAGCCCGAGAAGTTCCCGGAATGAAAGTTTTTGGAGCAGACTCCCTTGCAGAAGCCTTTGCCGCAGTTTCAAATCCAGAAGTCTTTACAGAAAGAAAATCAAACGCAACAAATATGGAAAACGAGATTCCTGAAAACTGTGAAATCGTGGATGGAGTTGTTTTTCAAAAAATCACTCCAGAACTAGAATTTGCAAACATAAACAGACAACAAAAGTTAATCCGTGCATTACAAATCGCGGCTGCTGGCGGACACAACCTGATTGCTGTCGGAGCTCCAGGATGCGGAAAAACGCTCTGCCTTCAGAAATTTCCTGCGCTTTTACCAGCCCTTACTGGTGAAGAAGCTCAGCCAGTAACACGGATTCTATCATTAGCAGGACTTCTTTCGCCAAAACAATCGCTTGTGCAAATTCCGCCGTTCAGAATTCCTCATCAAACAGCAACAATTGAAGGAATTTGCGGTGGCGGTCCATTATGTCGGCCAGGCGAGATTTCATTGGCCCACAACGGAGTTTTATTTTTGGATGAAGCGGCAGAGTTCCGCACAAGTGTTCTTCAAATGCTTCGCGTTCCGTTGGAATCTGGAAAAATAACAATTTCACGTGCCGGCCGCTCAACAGTTTTTCCTGCGTCGTTCCAGTTATTGATGGCAACAAACCCTTGCCCATGCGGAAATTTCGGCTCTGAAACAAAACTTTGCCTGTGCAGTATGCGTTCTGTTGAAATGTACTGGAAAAAAATTTCTGCACCTTTGCTAGACCGAGTTGACATCAGAGTTTCTGTAATGAACGAAATTGAATCAAAAAACGAAAATCAAGCCAGCCCAAAACAACTTTCAACAGAATTCCTAAGACACGAAATTGCTAAAGCAGTCTTAACACAACGCAAACGACAAGGAAAGAAAAATGCACATTTGACACCATCCGAAATAATCGAATTCTGCAAAATTACCCCAGAATCACAAGGAATCTTAAACAAATCAGCAGAAAAACTCAGTTTTTCACCACGAGCAAATGCAAGTTGCCTAAAACTAGCAAGAACAATCGCAGATATGGACGGCTCCCAAAACATCGGGGCTCCCCACATAAAAGAAGCGATTGAACTAAGAAAACCGTTCAACAATTTTATGGAAACTGAATAATTTATACGAACGAGTTTTAGAAAAAAAAAGAAGAGTACCACGTTAAAATAAAAAAGGTCTTGCTTCAAACAAGACCTTATACCGGAGAAGAGACTTGAACTCTTACGCCATCGCTGACAAAAGATTTTGAGTCTTTCGTGTCTACCATTCCACCACTCCGGCAAGTGGATTTATACTATCAGATTTAAAACTCTTTTTCAAGTGTTAATGCTTTGATATAATTTTTTTTAGGAAAATTTTATGGATGATATTACAAAATGTGCGGAAGAAATTCTAAAAAATGTATTTGGCTACGATTCGTTCCGTCCGCTTCAACTTGAAATAATAAAAAACCTCCTTGCTGGAAAAGACACCCTTGCTATAATGCCGACTGGCGGTGGAAAATCCCTGTGCTACCAAATTCCTGCACTGATTTTTAAGGGAATTACAATTGTTGTTTCTCCACTGATTTCACTTATGCAGGATCAGGTTTCAGCCTTAAAAGAAAATGGTGTTCCTGCAGAATTTCTGAACAGTTCCCTTGAATTTTCCGAATATCTTGAAACTGTAAAAAAACTGAAAAATGGAGAAATAAAACTCGTCTACGTTTCCCCGGAAGGTCTTGCCTCCGACAAGATGATGAATATTTTTCACGAATGTTCAACACCAATCAACTGCATAACAATTGACGAGGCTCACTGCGTCAGCGAATGGGGGCACGACTTCCGCCCGGATTATCTTTCAATCTCAAATGTAAGACGACATTTTCCAAATGCGGTTTGCCTTGCCCTTACAGCGACAGCAACCGCTTCTGCTCAGCAGGACATTATAAAAAATCTTCAACTTTACAAGCCAACACTTTTTACCGCAAGTTTTAACCGAAAAAATATTTTTCTTGAAGTAAAACCAAAAAAAAATGCACTTTCACAAGTTATTGAATGTATTGAAAAGCACAAAGATGAAAGTGGCATAATTTATTGTTTTTCAAGGAAATCCGTTGATGAACTCACCCAAAAACTTCAGGACGAAGGCTATTCTGTTTTAAATTATCACGCAGGACTTTCTGACAAGCAGCGGACAGAAAACCAAAATCTTTTCATAAAAGATAAAGTACGGATTATTGTTGCAACAGTTGCCTTTGGAATGGGAATCAACAAACCTAATGTCCGTTTTGTAATCCATTATGATATGGCAAAATCTTTGGAAGAATATTATCAGGAGATTGGACGTGCAGGCCGAGATGGACTAGAATCACACGCATTACTTTTATACAGCCCTGCGGACATCCATAAAATCAGATATTTCTTTAATGAAGCGGCAGATCCAGAAAAATCTGAAAAACTTCTGCAAGGTATGATAAATTACGCAAAATCCAGAACGTGCAGAAGACGAATGTTGCTCAGATATTTTGGCGAAGAATTTTCAGACACAAATACCGCTCCGGACGAATGTTGCGATATTTGCGTAGCCGGGCCAGTCAGTCTTACCGATGTGACAATTCCAGCCCAAAAACTTATGTGCTGCATTTTCCGCCTAAAACAACGATTTGGTGCAACCTACGTTATTGATGTTCTGCTTGGCTCAAAGCAAAAACGAATCATTGAAAACCACCATAATGAACTTTCCACATGGGGAATCGGAAAAGAACTTGAAAAATCAGACTGGTTTGAACTTACAGACCTGCTCATTGAAAGTGGCTATATCCTAAAAGTCGGAGAATACAATGTTCTTGCCGTTTCAAAAATGGGGGCGTTAGCTTTAACCAACAGAACACAGATAAAACTTCCTGTACAACTAAATTTCAAGCATCTTATCAATGCTCCAAAACCAAAACCGTCGTTTATTCTTCACAAAAAGAATGAATTCTTAAAAAATCTTTCTGAAAATGACACTGAACTTTACAACACAATAAAACAATGGCGAAATTCTACGGCAGAAAAAGAAAATATTGCACCTTACATGATTTTTGGCGACAAAACAATCGAAGAACTCGTTGAAAAAAAACCTCAAAACGAAAAAGAACTTCTTTCTATTTTTGGAATTGGAACTATAAAAGCCGAAAAAATCGGAAGTCAAGTGCTACGAATAATCAAAGAAAACGCATAAAAGAAATAAAAATACCGCCAGTTTCCTGACGGCTATATGTAAACGGGCTGCGGCTTTGCCATGACCAACCCGAAAAAAAAAGGACCGCCTTTTGAGCAATCCTTTTAAGGTGTGGATTGGAGTTGAACCAACCAATGACGGTTTTGCAGACCGATCCCTTACCGCTTGGGTACCACACCAAATGTTCTACAATGCTATCACAAATAAAAAACTTTGTCTAGCAAGAAATTTCAGGATTTCGCTTTAAAATCTCATTTTGAATGGACAGTCTTTCTTCTTTTGAAGAAAAAATGAACTGCTCAGAAGGATTTTTCTCCGTTGCTAGAATCAAAATCCTAGGGGCAATCTCCTGTGCCGCCTGTTCTGAAAACGACAGGTTTTTTACCGCAAGAATTTTTTCAAAAGGCAAAAAACGTCCGTTTCCAACAAGTCCTTTTTCATAAAGTCCGCAAAATCTGTTCATAAAAATTTCATTCAGGCTCATTGTGCAACCAAGAACAGCAACAAGACAGACAACAATATCTGTAAGACTTCCCAAATCCCTAAGCCAAACCATCAGAATCAAGAGTGCAGAAAAAATCAGTATAAGCACCTGCAGAAAAATATTCTTTTTTCTAACCGAAATTATTTTTTTTCCAGATTTTTTTAGCATAAATTTTATCTTTATTGGTACAAAAATAAAATTTAATAAATACAACGCTACGCCCAAAAACACACAAATCACACGAAAATCATTAAAAACCACAAATTTCTCCAAATATTCAAATTGAAATCAAGAATTCAAAAGCCAAAAATTCAACGCTTTTTTAGCAGACTCAAATGCTAGCGGAAGTTTTTCAATATCTTCTTTTGAACTGATTTTTTTTGCTACAAATCCCGAAACTTCAGAATCCTGTCCATGCAATTTTTTCAGCAATTCAGAAATATTTCCTGCACCGGCTGGAATTGAAGCCTTAAAAAACAAGTCACAAGTCTTGTACGCAATATTTTTATACAAATAATCGTTTGGAAAACTGCAAAGATATTTTACCTTTTCGGGTTGAACTCCAGTTTCTTCCAGACATTCACGCACAACCGCATTTTCTGCAGTTTCGTCTTGGTCAATAAATCCCCCAGGCAATGCCAAAAATCCTTTCCGTGGCTCTTTTGCCCGAATTTCAAAAAGAACATTGTTTTCACTGTCTGAAATAATTGCCCCCACCGCACTTGCAACATTATTGTACAAATCAAAACCGCAATCAACGCAAAACCATTTTTTATTTTCCAGGTATTCAATGTTTTTTCCGCCACATTCAGGGCAAAAATTAAATTTATTTCCAATCATTTAAAACCTCTTGCGGTAAGCGCATAAGACAAAGATTCTGCTCTTTTTAAGGACTGAACAATCAATGGCGAAATCAGAGGTATAATTGCGCGAATTTTTCCAAAAAAACCTTTTGATTTACCAAGTCCACCACGAACAAGCTGAGTTTTTACAATGCTACACGCCTCATCCAAAAGCAACGGAAGAAAACGAAAAATAATTTCTATCGTAACAAGAATATATTTTGTCGGAACACGAAAAAAACGCAACGGTGAAAGCAAATCGGAAACCCCTTTTACAAGCTGGATTTCATCGATTGAATGAACAAATCCGCAAATCAGACACATTGCACATTCAGTCCGAACCAAAACTTTTAAGCAATTTTGAATTTTAGAAGGCGTAACCGTAAAAAATCTAAAATCGCAATAACGAATTTCCCCCGAAAGCGCTGGTGCAAAAACCATTTGAAACAAACAGAAAAACAAAAGCAGCGGAACAATCTTTATTGCGGCGGAAAAAAGTTTTTTTGCCGGATACTTTGCAAGAAGAGCGTAAACAATCCCCAATAAAAGAAAAATTCCACAGGCAACAACCGGACGAACAACAAGAGCGGAACAAAAAAGCCCAAAAAACAAAAGGCATTTTAAAACAGGCGGAAGTTTTTCAAAAATTCCGTCATTTTTTCTATTTTCCTCAAAATTGAACTTCTGGATTCTTTCCAAAACTGACAGGGCTGGAATCCGCTGCATTTCCGGCAATTCAGAATCATTTAACTTTTCAGCCGCAAAGACATTTTCCGCAGAAAGATTTATCACACGATCTGCAAAAGCCGCCTCATCACGTTGATGTGTACTGAAAAGCACAGTTTTTCCTTGCGAAGAAAGTTCCCTCATCAAATTCATAACTTTTCTGCGAGACTCTCCATCCAAAGCGGCTGTAGGTTCATCAAATAAAATTATATCAGCATCCAACGCAACAATGCCAGCAACCGCAAGACGTTTTTTTTCTCCTCCAGAAAGACAAAAAATCTGCCGGTTAGCAAATTTTTCAAAATCAAGATTGCATTGATTCATTGATTTTTTTACAAGTTCCTTTAACGCTTTTCCATGAATTCCTTTATTTCGTGGTCCAAAGGCAACGTCATCCGCCGCAAAATTTTCAAAAAGAGCAGAGTTGCTGTTCTGCTGGGCAATCACCGGGCGTTCAACGCAACAAATTTTTCCAGAACCAGCTGTCCTTAAACCAGAAAGAATTTCCAAAAGCGTGGTTTTTCCGCAGCCGGAAGGACCAATCAGCGCAGTCAAAGAGCTTTTGTACAAATCAAACGAAATATTCTTTAAAAGTGGAAAATTTTTTTTATAAGAAAAATTTATATCCCGAACAGAAAGAACAACATCTTTTCCTTGGGAACTCCATGTTCCAGAATTAACCGGAAGTTTTTTTCCGGACAACTTTTCAACCAAATTTTTGTCCGCAAGAAAATCCTCTGAAGTTCCAGTCCAATCAATTTTTCCATCACTCATAAAAATAACATCACGGGCGTGGCAAACCGCCTCCAAATCGTGACTTATATGAAGAACTGTAACGCCCTTGTTATTGACTGCATCTATAAAACTGTAAATTTCATCGTGAGATTTTGGGTCCAACATAGAAAAAGCTTCATCCAGCACAAGAATATCTGGATCCATTGCAAGAATTCCACTCAAAGCCACTTTTTGAGTCTGCCCCAAAGAAAGATTCATTGTCTTTTGGTTTGCAAAATCCAACATTCCAGTCGCACTCAAACTTTCAATTGCGTTCAACTCTACTTCTGATTTTGAAAAACCAAGATTTTTCGGACCAAATTCTGTATCGTGAAAAACAATTCCGCAAATAATCTGATCTTTTGGCGACTGAAAAATAATTCCAACACGAAGATTTTCTTCTATTTTTACCGAACCTTTCTGCGGCTCAAAAAGTCCTGCAACAATTTTTGCAACTGTACTTTTTCCACTTCCGTTTTTGCCTGCCAAAACTGTATAAGAACCATGCTTTAACTCAAAACTAACGTTATTAACCGCCGCTTTTTCTGCATTTTCATAAGAGAAAAATAAATTGTTTACCAGAACCGCAGGCATGCCGTTATCCTCGAGCCACTTCTGTTTTGTGGAAAAAATGTGGATAACTTTTTGTCAATAGATTTTTCATTAAAAATTATAATTTTTTATCAAATCGAAGTTTACAAAATTTTTTATTTTCTTATATTATAAGGAATTAATTTTAATTAATTCAATTTTTTTATTTTTTTATAATATCAAGAAATAGAAAATAACAAAAAATTAACACACATTGCGGTGGATAACTTGTGTACAATGTGTGTTTGTCCCGTTGAAAACCTGTTCTTATCCTAAAGAAACTGACCCCTGCTCATTGATTGCAAGAATCGATTTACACTCCGAGCAACGAAAACGTCCAGCCCTAGTAGCCCGCAAATGCTTGTTACACATTGGACAAGCAAAAACTTTTGGAAAAACACTTTCAACAGGCTGAGCACCTTGATGGAAATAATTTACAGCGTCTTCTGTAGTATCTTTAATGTTAAAAAACTGTGCAAATCCCAAAAGCTGGAATACTTCATAAACCTTAGGCTGAATTTCAAGAAGAACAATATCGCCACCCTTTGGCTTTAACATCTTCAAAAAAGAAGTAAACGAACCGATTCCTGTTGAAGAAACATAATTCAAGGCAGAACAGTTAAAAATCAAATTAATAAAACCTGACTCAACAACCTTTGTTATCTTCTTCTGAAAAAAACTTGAATTGTAAGTATCAATATATCCATTCAAATAAACGAGAAGACCGTTTGGAACAGAATCAATTTTTTCCAAAGAAATCTTCAAGCTGTCGTCCTTTTCGTTATCAAAACCAGGAACTATATTGTTATTGTTATCACTCATACCTTGCAGACTCCATTAGTTGCATTTTATCTAGCGTTTAGTTTACAGCAATTTATATGTTAGGTCAAATTGGAATGGAATTAATTTACACCAATCAATATACTAAAATTATGAATTTAGACAAAGTTTATATAGTTTTAGACCACCCGGATGAATGTAGAAATATTGGCTCAGCGTGCCGAGCAATGGCGAATAATGACATAAAACATCTTAGAATTGTGGGAAAAAAAGAAAATTACGACACAGAAAAAGTCCATGTTCTGGCAATTCATGCCGCATACATTTACGATAACGCGGAATTTTTTGATTCAATTACCGAAGCCACAAAAGATTGCTCAATTGCGGCAGGAACAACAAGAAGACGCGGACAAAACCGAAAAGGAAAACTTCTTTTGCCAGAAGAATTTGCTGAAATCGCAAAAACTCATACAGGAAAAACAGAAGATAACGGTGCGAACATCGCTGTTGTCTTTGGCAATGAACGCACCGGACTGACCGATTCTCAACTAAAGGAATGTACTCTGGGGGTTACGATTCCTTCAAGCGAAGAATTCGGCTCGCTGAATCTTTCTCACGCAGTCCAGATTATTTCCTACCATCTTTTTAGGGCAAAAAACGCAGGGCTCAGCGGTTACACACCACTCACGCTTGAAAGACTCGATAAGACAGTTTCAACAATTGCTGACGATTTGCAGAAAATCGGATTTTTCAAAATTACCGGCCGACAAGATATGGAAACTTTCTGGAGAAGCATTCTTTCCAGAGCCGCATTATCTGAAAGCGAAGCCAAGTACATCGAAAAAATTTTCAACAAAGCGGCAGGTTTAGCTGGCAAAAATTAAATCTTCAGGACCGATTATTTTTTTGCTTGCAGCGCGGACTGAACACGTTAAAGACAGGCAATATTCCAGTTCGCGGACATTTCCTGTCCAGTTTTTTTCTTTTAAGACATCAATTGCCTCTTTTGTAAAAACAACTGAATCAAATCCGTTTTCCAAAAGAAAATTTGAAACAAGAGCATCAATATCTTCTTTTCTGGAATTCAGCGAAGGAATTGATATAACTTTTCCTTTCAGCCTTTCGTAAAAATCACGGCGAAAAAGTCCACGCTTTACGCGTTCCTCTAGATTAACGTTAGTTGCGCTTATAATCCGCACATCGGAATAAGATTCTTTTGTAGAACCAACCCTGCAAAAACAGCCCGAATCAAGAAATTTTAAAAGTTTTGCCTGCACTGGAAGCGGAATTTCAGAAACCTCATCAAAAAGAACCGTTCCTCCATCCAGTTCCTGCAGAATTCCCTTTTTATCTTTTGCTCCTGTAAATGCCCCGGAAACCGAACCGAACAACTCTGCCTCTGCAATTTCAGGCTGAATGCAAGGCATATTTATTCTTCTGAAACGCTTGCTTTTCCGCAAGGAAATTGAATGAATCAACTCCGCGGCCAAAGTCTTTCCTGTTCCAGACTCGCCTTCAATAATTAGAGGCAAATCCGTTTTTCCAAATGTGTAAAAATTATTTCGCAAAGATTTTGTAGAAAATGAAGTTCCGGCAAACCGCTTCAACGTCGGAGGCAAAATTTCAGATGATTTTTGAGAATTTTCACCAGCCAAATCCAAAAGAAAATCCTTTAACAAACTCTGAGCGACAATGTAATCACATGGAAACGGCAGCAT
>CAVIQW010000005.1:0-51157 GCA_963644915.1 Paratractidigestivibacter sp. | reverse complement strand
TTTCAAATTCTAAAAAGACTTTAAAATCAGACTGAGATGATTCAATAAAAAAAACTTTTTGTAATGAAATATTTTTTCCGCTGACAAAAAATTCAATTTCATCCGATGAACCAATCACCGAACCGTCAACAATAACCACACAATTTTGGACTTGTTCATCCTGTTGAACACATTCAATGAACAAACCTATGCTTGAATAAATTTTTGCCGGATTTTTACTGCTCAATAATCTTTCAAAAAAAACAATAATCTCCGGCCTCTTTGAAATCAAAGAGATTTGCGACAAACCGACCGAAATCAAGTTGCCCCTCCCTTGGCAATGCCTTTTCCCCCAGAAAAAACAATTACCCTTTACTTTTTTAAAATTTTATAGATGCACAAAGTAAGTACATATTTAAAAAATGGAAGAACAAGAAAAATTTTAAACGGATTTTTAATGATTTCATGAAAAATTTCGTGTCCACGCTCAAACGTTTTTTCATCCACACGCTTTATACGTTTTGAAAAAATTCCAAACGCATCACGGTAGTAGATAAAAATGCTTGAAGAAAATTGATTTCGTCGTTTATATGCCCAACAATTCTTGTCTTTTATTCCTTCACTCACAAGAACAAGAGAAGGCGAAGATTTGTAAATTGACTGAACTATATCGTTTTCCATACTTTTTGGATAGTAGCCAACGTAACGCCCCACAATCCGCAAATTTGGATAAGTCGCATGAAGATTTTTTTCCGCAGAATGTAATGTCTGACCACGCGAACCAAGCAGATACAGAGTCTTATAATGAGAATCCAACACAGAAAGAATATTTATCACCGCAGAAAAAGGATTGTACCTTACAGGAATTTCCTTTTTCAAAAAATTTGCACCGTTGATAATACTTTTTGAAATCGGAATTATCAAATCAGCATTATTAATGCAGTCCTGAAATTCGCCACGACGACGTGCTTTTAACAAATCCCAAATAGAAAGAAATACAATCTGCTTTGTTCCAGGTTTTGCCAAAAGTTCTAAGATTTCAATTTCTAAATCTTCCGGACGAAGAATGTCAACTGGCACATCTAAAATCTTGATTCTTTGGATTCCCATAATTTCCTCTACATTAAATAATTATACACAATTTATTGGTTTAGTGCAGACTGAACTGCGGCAATTCCGTACAAAGCGGCAGTTTCGCATCTTAAAATATTTCCTGGAAAATGAACCGCGTTAAAACCAGCGGACAAAAGTAAATCAATCTCTGAGGGGCTGATTCCGCCTTCGCATCCAACAACAATAGCGATTTTTTTTATTTTGGCATCAGACGTTTTTTCAGAATTTTCAGATTCTGTCTGAAAGATTTTTTTTAGTGAAACTGTTTTTTCATTTCGCTCCCAAAGCACAACAGCAACAGATTTTTCTTCCAACGAATCCGCTGAAAGAGAAGATTTTTTTTCCTGCCAAAAAGAAATTGCGCTTTCTGTAGAAACCGGTTCAAGAATTTCAGTTTCAACAGGAGAACCACTTTGCTGACGAGCCTCTCGCACAATCCGTTCTATCCGCTCTTTTTTTGAATGTTGCATTGCAAGAATATTTTGCTTTTGGGAAAATTCACCGCAAATCGGAATTATATACTTTACGCCACATTCCGTTGCCTGCCGGATTATTTGCTCCATTTTTACAGGTTTAGCAATGTATTGAAAAAGAAAATATTCAATCTGCGAACAAGAATTTTGAATTTCATCCGCTTTTGTGCCACGCGTAACGTCAAGATTTTCAGAATTTTCTGATTTTCCGCAAACCTGAACCACAATTTCCTTGGAATTTTCGTCCACAGTGCAAACCGTTGTATTCTGCAAAGTTCCGTCCGAAAACCGAACAGAAAGCATATCCCCGGATTTTAGACGAAGAACCTGCCTAAGATAACGAAAATCTTTTCCGCAGATACGAAGCAAACCTTTTTTATCTGGCAATTCCCTGGAAATAAACTGACGCATTTATTCAGCCTTTTTTGAATTTTCAGATTCCGCGGCTTCTTCCGCAGCCTTTTTTGCCTCCGCCTCAACCTGAAGTTCTTTCAGTGTTTTTGTTGACCGAAGAAGTTTTTCAAAATCTTTTGTTGTACCCAATAATTCAAGTGCCGCCTTAAGCTGAATGTCGTAATCAAGGTCGTAAAGTGCAGTCGGTTTTGTTCTATTTACTTGAATACGTATAATACGACGCAAAAGCCGCTCATCAAGATTATATTCTTTTTTAAGTTCTTTCGCATAAGAAGCGATTTCCGCCTCTGTCATTGCAGGATGTCCCTCTACATAATCAACAATCACATTCGCATCTAGCAACGCTGAATAATTTTTTTCATCATCCTCTGTAAGTTTTGGATACAAAACCTCTTTATCAGGCTGAATTCCAACTTTATCGATATTTGTGTCGCTCGGTGTGTAATAGCGTGCAACAGTCATTTTAACTTCTTCATTTGCACCAAGAGGAATAACCTGCTGAACAGAGCCTTTTCCGTAACTTTTTACACCAACAAGATATGCAAGATGATTATCCTTTAACGCACCTGCCACAATCTCAGACGCACTGGCAGAACCTTGATTTATAAGAACAACAATTGGAATTCCGCGTAATTCAGTTTTATTTTTACTTGCTTTGTAAACCGCATTTTCAAAATCAAGACGGCTTTTTGTTGTAACAATCGGACCTTCGTCAATAAATTTGTCCGCAACTGCAACAGCACTTGTAATAAGACCACCAGGATTATCGCGCAAATCAATTATAAGATTCTTAAAATTCTTGTCTTTCTTAAAAGAATCAATTGCATCCTGAACACGTTCCGTAATGTCCGGAGTAAACTGAATAAGGCGCATATAACCAGTATTTCCTATCATTCCGTATTTTACTGTAGGAATTTCTATCAACGCGCGCACCAGTTCCACTGAAAACTTTAAATTTTTACCGCGAAGCACAGTAACTTTAACAGATTCCCCAACTTTTCCGCGTAAATGCCCAAGCACCTCGTCCATTGTCATAGATTCTGTAGGCTCGCCATCAATTTCGATAATGTAGTCGCCGGCAAGAATTCCAGCCTTTGCACCTGGAGTGTCTTCAATCGGGGCGGCAACCTCAACATAGGCAGGTTTGTTCGGTTTTGATTCAATAGGTTTGGAAATCGAAAGTCCTACGCCGCCAAAAGAACCGTTCGTTGTGTCAGACAAATCTCGCATTGTGTCTTCATCAAGATAAGAAGTATAAGGATCACCAAGCGAATCCATCATTCCCTTCATCGCGCCTTCATAAAGAACTTTAGGGTCTACCTCATCAACGTAATTTTGCAAGACAAACTGAAACATTGAGTCAAATTTATTTAGATAAGTAAATTTTTTTGAACTGCTGGAATTTGTTGACGACTGGGCAAAACACTGCGAAGAAAAAATCGAAATTGCCAAAAATGAAACAAACAAATTGAATTTACGTTTTAAATTATGCACTGTTAACTTCATAAAAACAGTATATCACAAAAAAACTTATTTTTATATCGCTGGAATCCAAAAAAGCAACTTTGACAATCTTTTAAATGTTTCCGAACAAAACGCTTAAAATGTTTAAAAACACAAGTCTTATGTGTTATAATAGAAATATGCAAATTCTTCCTATAGCGAGTGGAAAAGGCGGAGTTGGAAAAAGCCTTTTATCAGCAAATCTGGCTATTGCACTTGGCCAGGCAGGTAAAAAAGTTGTTCTGTGCGATTTGGATCTTGGAGCGTCAAACCTTCATCTTGCAATTGGGCAAAACGTAAAAAGCAAAAGTATTGGAACTTATCTTACTGATAAAACTGAATTTAAAGACATAATTGAACCGACTGAATATGAAAACGTGAGTTTTATTGCCGGAGACAGCCAAATTCCGGGACTTACAAGTTTAAAGGCGGCTCAAAAAGCAAAACTTTTAAGGAATTTCCGCAGTATTGACGCAGATTTTTTGATTCTTGATTTGGGAGCGGGAACGCACCAGATTATTTTGGATATGTTTCTTCAGTCGCCGCAGGGAATTCTTATCACCGCTCCAACTGTAACGGCAACTTTGGACGGTTATCTTTTTCTAAAAAATTGTGTTTTCAGGCTGATGTATACAACTTACAAAAAAGGAACTGCCGGACACGATTTTCTTGAACAAGTGCGAAAAAATTCCCAGCAGATGAAAAGTCTTTACATTCCGCAGATTACACAAGCCTTAGAAAAAACTGACCCGGAAAGCACAACTCTGTTTAAAGCAAGAATGAAACAGTTCTGTCCTAGACTTGTACTAAATATGATTGAAGACCCAAAAGATGCGGCGAGTGCAAACAGAATCAGAAATTCGTGCAAACAGTATCTTGGGCTTGATATTGACTACCTTGGGCTGATGTTCCGCGACCAGCTTCAGGAAAAAGCGCTTTCTTCAAGGCTACCTGTAATAATTTACAAACCGAAAAGCGTTCTTTCGCAGGCAATTTATAGGATTGCAGAAAAAATATGCGCGGCCGAACCACGGTACTTTGACAAAGCGTTTTCAACAGAGATTGATACAGCCGGCTCATTTGATAAAATAAACGATGAAGCCACAGAAGATTTCGCGTTGAAACTTTCGGGGATTGACGATCTTATTGGAAGCGGGCAACTTTCAACTGGAGAGTTAATCGAAATGATTAAAACCCAAAACTATGAAATCACACAGCTTAAAAAAGAAAATATTCTTTTAAAATCAAAAATAGTAAAAGCCGCCCAACAAGGCTTTAAACTTTAAGGACAAAAAAATGTTTTTATTTATCAACTATCCGTCTTGGATTCATCCTGAAATTTTCCCTGGAGTTCCGATTCTTGGACTTTTGCGCTGGTATGGACTTATGTATATTTTTGCGTTTGCAACAGCGTTCGCAGTTCTAAAAAAACAACTAAAAGAAGGCCTTTTAGATTCAGAAGATTACAAGGCTTCTGAAGATGATATTTTCAGTTTTATTACAACTGGAATCATTTTTCTTTTGATTGGCGCAAGAGTTTTTTCCGCATTTGTCTATGACACAAGCGGAATTTACAGACAAAAACCGTGGCTTATTTTCTGGCCGTTCAATTCAAGCGGTCAATTCACAGGTCTTGCCGGAATGAGCTACCACGGCGGTGTAATCGGCGGAATTCTTGGAATGGTTTTCTGGTGCCTAAAGACAAAAAAATCTTTTGCAAAGTGGAGCGACGCAATGGTCACCGCAATTCCTTTAGGCTACACGTTCGGTCGTCTTGGAAATTTTTTAAACGGAGAACTCTACGGACGAATAACAACAATGCCTTGGGGAATGATTTTTCCAGATGCAGAACGATTTTCTGGCTCTCTTGAATGGGTTCAGGCTTTCGCAGAAAAAATCGGGCTTACAATAACAGGCTCTCTGGTAAATCTTCCGCGGCACCCAAGCCAGCTTTACGAAGCATTCCTTGAAGGAATTGTACTTTGGCTGATTTTATGGTTTTTGCGCAAACATAAAAAATGGGATGGAATGATGGGTGCAATCTATCTTTCGGGTTACGGTTTTTTCAGATTTATAATAGAATATTTCCGCGAGCCTGATGCCGATTTGGGATTCAGAATTGCCGCAGACGCTTCTGCTCCGATTTATACAAACACATCGCTTTTAAATTTTTCAACAGGGCAAATTCTTTGCTTTATTATGATTTTAGGCGGAATTTTTTACGGAATTGCAACATTTTTGATTGCAAGAAAAAGAAATTCATCCAGAGGTTAAACAATGGCTTACGAAGTAACAGCGACACGTCGACGTCCGCAGAAATTTGAAGATTTAGCCGGACAGGAATTCGTTGCAGAAACACTTAAAAATTCTATAAAGACAGGACAGATTGCACACGCATATCTTTTTACAGGTCCACGCGGATGCGGAAAAACTTCAACCGCAAGAATTCTTGCAAAATCGCTGAACTGCCAGAATTCCACAGGTCCAACCTGCACTCCATGCGGAACTTGCGAATCCTGCAAATCAATCACGAACAGTTCAAGTATGGACGTAATTGAGATTGACGGCGCTTCAACAAACTCTGTAAACGACATCCGCCAGATTCGGGATGAACTTATGTTTCCGCCAACAAGCTCACGCTACAAAATTTACATCATCGACGAAGTTCATATGCTTTCAACTGGTGCTTTCAACGCACTTTTAAAGACAATTGAAGAGCCTCCTGCCCACGTTATTTTTATTTTTGCAACAACAGAACTCCAGAAAGTTCCTGCAACCATAAAATCCCGATGCCAGCAGTACAACTTTAGGCTTGTTTCCACAGAACGGCTAAAAAATCTTCTTTCCGATGCCTGCAAAGAAATGAATATTCAGGCTGACGACGAAGCACTTTACTGGATTGCAAAAGAATCTGGTGGTTCTGTCCG
This sequence comes from Paratractidigestivibacter sp., assembly GCA_963644915.1. GTDB lineage: Bacteria > Spirochaetota > Spirochaetia > Treponematales > Treponemataceae > Treponema_D. The sequence continues at coordinate 44,748 of CAVIQW010000005.1, read as the reverse complement.
CGATTGCTACACGCTTTTTGACCAGATTGTCGCGTTCAGCGAAAACCACATAACTTACGACAAAATCCGCGACAAACTTGGGCTTTTAGGTGTTGACCGTTTAAATTCAATTTTTGAAGCCTGCGTACAAGGAAAATCCGAAGAAGTTTTAGCCCAGCTAGACGATTTTCTTCAATCTGGAATTTCAATCGAGCAGCTGATTTCCAACAGCACAGAATATCTAAGAAGCCTTTTGCTTTTAAAAAATGGAATAAAAAAAGAAAGCCTTCTTGGGCAATCACCGGAACGATACAGCGGAAACGTTTTGAACGCATGGAATTCTATCCAGACAGAACGAGCCCTTTCAATCTTTTTGCAGTTATACAGAGATATTCGATATTCCCTTTCGCCACGATATGAACTGGAACTCGCATTTTCAAGATTATGCTGGCTTACGCAATATGTTTCTCCAAGCGAAGTAAAAACCGCAATTGATCAGGCAAAAAACTTGCTTTTGGGAACGAATCAAAATTCAACGCACAATGAAAACAATGCGCAACCCACGAATTTTCAGCAACAAAAACCGCAGACAGCACCAAGCGGAATGAAAATTCTTTCCGGGCTGATTCAGCAACAAGAGCAAAACACAAACCCTTTTCATAATGGCGGAGCTCTGCCGCCTAAAGAATCAGAGCAGCCACAGAACACGCAAAATTCTTTTAGCGGTGATTTTAATTCTGAATATTACGACAATGAAAATTCAACTAATTTTTCTGACGACAGTGAAACTTCTGAAAATGAATCAGACTTTTCACCAGAAGCGCAGGAAGAATATATTGCGAATTCTTACGATGAACAGGATGAAATTCAAAATGATGGGGCGGAACAAGATTCTTCTCAGGAAATACACCAGAGCGATGAACTTTTTACCGCACCAGATGGATTTTCGATTACAGTTGGAAAACTTTTTAACACCGCAATTGCTGAACTTTCAACAACAAATCCAATGTTAAGTTCTGCGTTAATGCAGACTGGAGTCTGGAAATTGAACGGAAACAAGATTTCCACAACAATCAAATCGGAATTTCAGAAAAAAATAATCCAAGATGGCGTTACACAATTAAAATCTGTACTGAAAACATTTTGCCATGCGGACATTGACTTTGAAGTCAACTTGGAAAAACAGGAAGAAATTCAAACTGAACAAATTGAAATACCTCCACAAGTGCAAATCCTTGTGAATGCTTTTAAGGGAAGCGTTGTGGGCGGAAAAAAATAAAAAAAAGGAAAAAAAATGATGAATCCATTTGATTTACTAAAAAATTCAGCGGCATTAAAGGAACAGGCTGAAAAAATTCAAGCAGAAATGGCGTCACTTACCGCAGAAGGTTCTGCCGGCGGAAAAATGGTAACCGTAAAACTGAACGGAAAATTTGAAATGCTCGAAATCCATCTTGATCCGCTTTGCGTTGACAACCGCGACATCAAAATGCTAGAAGACCTTATATTAGCGGCACACCGCGATGCAATTTCAAATATACAGGAAAAACTAAAGGAACACTCAACTTCTTTGCTGGGCGGCTTAAATATTCCTGGAATGGGATTTTAAAATGAGCGTAATCGACGATTTGACATCAAGTTTTTCAAGGCTTCCTGGAATTGGCAAAAAAAGCGCCTCAAGAATTGTGAACCATCTTTTAAAGGCTGATTCTATGTACATTCAGAATTTTTCCCGGCAACTTGGCGAGCTTCAGCAAAAAATAAAACCTTGCTCAATCTGCGGATTCTGGACAGAAACAGACCCTTGTCCAATATGTTCAAATCCGCTACGCGAAAAAAATACGATTTGCGTTGTAGAACAACCACAAGATGTGCAGACAATTGAAAGCGCCGGAAATTTTTCAGGACTTTACCATGTTCTAGGCGGAGTAATTGCACCACTAGAAGGAATCGGTCCAGACCAACTGAATATTGCAAGCCTTATGAACCGAATCCAAACTGGCGACGTAAAAGAAATAATAATCGCGACAAATCCAACTTTTGAAGGCGACGCTACCGCGATGTATCTGCAAAAACTTCTGAACGAACATTCAGACGTAAAAGTAACTCGGCTTGCAACAGGAATTCCAGTTGGCGGAGATTTGGAATACGCCGACAAACTAACGCTCGCCCGAAGTTTTAGGGGCAGAACAACGTTTTAGAAATACCGGCTTACTCCAACACCAAAAATATGCTCCTGGAAATATTTGTATTGCGCAAAAATTTCCACAGATTTTATAAGACAACCAATATGCCCGGTAAATTCCAGAAAACATTCATCGTTTGTAAAAATGTGCCCCGCAGCTCCAAATTCCAGCTTGACCGGCTTTAAAGGATAAGATTTTACTGTTCCGCCAAAAACAAGCCCATTTAGATAATTCTCGTCATATTTTAAAGACCAAGCCGTAAAAAAATCACAAGAAAAAGGATTGTATTTAAAAAGCTGAATATATCCGCCGAGCTTTAAATTTCCATAATAATCACATTCAGAGCCAGGGAACATAAAATTTTCTATTTTTATGCCAAAAAACTTAAAAAATGAAAAATTAAGTTTCGCTTCAGTTCCTAAAGAATTAAAATTTTCGTTTCCAAGCAAAGAAAAATCCAGAACAAGCGACCAGTCTTTGCAAGCCTTGAATTTGTTTGCTTTTTCTGAAAAATAAAATTTGCCGTCATAAAATTGATATGGATAGGCGCTGTTTTTAATCTTTAAATTCTGCAGCACCCATCCATTGATAAAAGCATCCCAAAAATTTGATTCAAATTCAAAAAGCTGCTTGTCATGCTCCTTTTGCACCGGATTTTCTGGATATGCAAAAAAACTCAAAAAAAGAATTACAATACACAAAAAAATCCGAAGTGTTTTCATAATTTGAGTTTTACTTCAACGAATATTCAACAGTTGTTACAACGCGGATGTTCTTTTTTTCTTCTAGACCAACTGCTGCGTCATCGATTGAAAAAAGTCCCTGAGTTGCTTTTTTGATTTTTCCAACTTTGCTTTTTGAGTCGCGGGCAAACTGTTCTGCCGCAAGACGTGCATTTTCTGTGGCCTGTGCAATCATTTCTGGTTTTATTTCGTTCAGACCTGTAAATTCATAAACAACCTGAGAACCATAATCCTGCTGAATCGCAACTCCTTCAGTTGTCAATTTTAAGGAATCCGCCTGGGCTTTTTTTACAAGTGCAACTTTTGAAGTTCTTACAAGAACTGTTTCCTGCGCAAGATAATTAAAAACCATCTTGTCGTGGTCCAAATACGGATTTACAGTGTTGTCTGTTATTCTTGGAGCCTGGACAGTGTAATCTTCCGCAGTCAATCCATAGTTTTCAAGAAATTTAGTGATTATCTCTGTTTTTTTTACAGTTTCAGACTGAATTCTGAGCAAATCGTTGTTTCCAACTGTAAAAGTTATCGGCCAAATCGCCAAATCTGCATCAACCTCGCGTTCCGCAAGACCTCGAACTGTTACAGAACGATCCTGCTTTACAATTTTTGTCATTCCAGAAGCCATTACGACCGCCGCAAGAACAATCGCAATACACAAACTAATCTGTGCTTTCATATTTTCCTCCAAATAAAAATCCTTATTTCTTCAACTTATTATAAAGTCTTATCAGCAAACCGATTTTTCCAAACAAAAGCCAGAAAAAGAACGAAAGAACCGCAACCAACGGAATTCCACAAATAATCACGTAAAAAATCACCGCGACAAATCCGCCAAAATACGAAACAATATTTGAAACAAAGTGGCGGAATCCATCACCTAAACTTGGGAGTTCAAACCCACCGCCCTGAACCGCTTTATACGGCAACGAAACATAAATTGAAATTGTTGAAAAATCAACCTGCGAAACAAGCCTTTTTAACCTTCCTTCCATTGATTCAATATCAGACTGAACGGAATTCAATTCAGACTCAACCTTTAAAATATCCTGCATAGAATTTGCCTGTCGAAAATAGCCGTTCAATTTGTCGCGAAGAACTTTTTTTGTTTCAAGACGCGACTGCAAATCATAGAACTGTTCAGAAACATCTTGTGTAGAAATATTTTTATTTTTCAACGTTCCCAAAGAACCGGCGGCATCCATTGCAGAATCGAATTTTTCAGAAGGAATTCTTACAGTATAACTCGAACTTTTTTCACCATTGTTTGAACTGGAAATATAACCGCCAAATTCCTTTACCCACTCTTCAACCGCAACATGAGTTTTCTGCAAATCTGAAACTTCAATGGAAATATCACCGTTTCGTATAAGTTTTCGCTCAACACCAGAATCCACCGTTGCACCAGAAGTAAAATCATCTGCATTTCCAGAAAAATTTCTTTCAACAGAATTGCTTGTGGCCATCATCTTTTTTGACATCGCAAGTCTAGGAGCACCAACAGAATCCGCATACATAGGGGCAGACTCCACCGCAGAATCATAAGTTATCGATTTTTTTGAACATCCGGCAAAAACAAACAAAGTTACAGCAAAAAATATTCCAAAAATTTTCTTCATAATATAAAAATAGTCCAAAAAGTCAGAATTTACAAGTGAATTGAAAAAGCACGGCAAATTCATTATATTCTTTTCTATGGACTTATTAAAAAAACTTGAAGAATGTGAAAATCGATACAAGGTTGTTCAGGAAATGGTTTTAGACCCAAACCTTGTAAAAGACCAAAAAAAATACAAGGACACAATGCGTGAAAATGGCTATCTTTCAGAACTGAGCGAACTTTACGCACAATACAAAAAAGTTTTGCAGGGAATCAAAGACGCAAAAGAAATGATTACTGCCGAAGACGACGTAGAAATGAAAGAAATGGCCCGAGAAGAACTTAAATCGCTTGAAGAAGAGCAGCCAAAACTTGAAGAAGAAATCAAATTAAAACTTGTTCCTCCAGACCCGCTTGACGAAAAAAATATTATCCTTGAAATACGTTCCGCAGCCGGCGGCGACGAGGCAACCCTTTTTGTACGCGACCTTTGGGAAATGTACTGCCATCTTGCCGACAGAAAAGGCTGGAAATATGAAGTCATGGAACAGCAGGAAACAGAAGTCGGCGGCTTTAACAAAATCGTAACTTCAATAAGCGGAAAATTCGTTTACGGAACATTGCGCTGGGAATCAGGTGTTCACCGCGTACAGCGAGTTCCTGCAACAGAATCGCAAGGACGGCTTCAGACTTCAACTGCAACTGTAGCGGTTCTTCCAGAAGCAGAAGAAACAGAAATTGAGATAAAACCAGGCGATGTGCGAATCGATGTTATGCGTGCCGGTGGTCCAGGCGGACAGTGCGTTAACACAACCGACTCCGCAGTTCGACTTACGCATATCCCAACAGGAATTGTTGTTATCCAGCAGGACGAAAAATCCCAGATTAAGAATAAGGAAAAGGCCTTCCGCGTATTGCGTGCCCGACTTTTTGACCTTGAAGAAAGCAAAAAACAGGCAGAACGAGCCGCAGCACGCTCAAGCATGGTTGGTTCTGGTGCGCGTTCAGAAAAAATCAGAACTTACAATTATCCGCAGGACCGCGTTACCGACCACCGAATCAACTACAGCCAGCACAATTTGCCGGCATTTATGATGGGCGATATGGACGGAATGTTGGATGCCTTGAACGTTTACGCAAAAGAAGAGCAGCTCAAGGCGGACATTACAACGCTCGGAAACGACTAGATGACACGAGGAAAAAGGGGAGAAGCCTCTCCCTCGGTCGCACGCTGTTGCGACCTCCCCTCTCTCCTAGGGAAAAATCCCTAAAACCCTTTTTTATGACAATTCAAGAATTTAAAAACCTTTCAGTAAAGACCTTAAAAGATTCACCAAGTGCAAGCCTAGACGTAAATGTATTTCTAGAACATTGCTTAAAACAGAATAAAACTTGGCTTTTAGTTCATTCAGAAGAAGAACTGAGTGCGAAACAATTTTCGTGGCTTACAGAAGCAGTTGCAAAGCGCAAAACTGGGCTTCCTGTTGCATACATAAGCGGACACAAGGAATTCTACGGCTACGATTTTATTGTTTCACCAAGCGTCTTAATTCCAAAACCAGACACAGAAATTCTTGTGGAAAATGCAATTGACGAAATTATAGCGAAAATTGAATTTCAGCCGGAAATTATTCTTTCTGTCTGCGATATGTGCGCAGGAAGCGGTTGCATCGGAATTTCAGTTTTAAAAAATCTTATTGAAGAATATAAAATTCCTTCTGAAAAACTTCCAAAATTCACTTTTGCGGACATTAGCGAAGAAGCCTTGAACATTACAAAACAAAACGCAAAAAAACTTCTTCCGCCAAAAGAATTTGAAGAACTAAGATTCATCCAGACAAATTTATTTTCAGAAGTGCCATTCACTTTTGACTTGATTCTTACAAATCCGCCGTATATTCCTGCAAAAATGGTTACAGAACTTTTAAGAGACGGAAGAAACGAGCCTCGGCTTGCACTTGACGGTGATGTTGGAATTTTTGGTGAACCAACAGAACAAAACGACGGACTTGGAATAATCCGCCGCCTTGTTCCTGAAAGTTACGAGCATCTTGCATACAACGGGGTCCTGATAATGGAAACCGGAGAATACAACGCAAAAGCCACAAAGAATATTTTTATGCAGAATAATTTTCGCTGCACAAAAATATTTAATGACCTAGAAGGACAAGAACGCAATGTTTACGGAATAAGATAGTTTTAAAACGCTGCTTCCTGAACGCAAAAGAACGTTATTCCTTCACCAGCAAATTTTTGTTTTACGGCGGCAATTATTGCCTTTGCTTTTTTTGCGTCATTTTTTGAAAGATATGCAAAAAGCACAAAATTTTGTTCCGGCCAAGTTGTTGAACCAAGTTTTTTGCTGTGAGTTCCACGACCTTGCACAGTAGGAATCACCGTATACTGGATTTCTGGAATTTCTTCTTCAAGAAGTTCAGTAATATCTTCCTGAACAGACTGGTTTGCAATAATTTCTATTCGATAATTTGTTTCTTCTGGCATAAGAACTCCATTTTTTTATTCATCGTATTCAATTTTTATTTTTGCACGAGCACATTTTTTCTGATTTTTCATAACTATTGAATACAAAACCGGAATTACAAGCAGCGTTACAAATGTTGAGGAAGTTAAACCTCCAACAACTGCGATTCCGATTGGCTGAACCATTGCTGACATTCCTTCTGTGGCAAAACACATTGGCACCATTCCAAGGATTGTGGTAAGGGTTGTCATCAAAACAGGGCGCAAACGGCTTGTTCCTGCCTGAAGACACGCCTCCATAAGCGGAATATCACGTCCACGCAAAAGATTTGTATAGTCAACAAGAATAATTCCGTTGTTTACAACAATTCCTACAAGCATAATCACACCGACCATCGACATAATTGAAAGTGGCTGGTTTATTATTTTATAGAAGAACACAACACCGATTATCATAAACGGAATTGTGGCAAGGTTTATTAACGGTGCTTTGAAAGATTCGTAAGTTGCCGCCATTACACCGAATACAAGAATAATTGCAAGGACGATGATTGCCATATACATTTTCATCTGGTCGGAAACGTCAGCCCAAGAACCTTCGTAACTTAGCGTAACACCTTCTGGAATGATGAAAGAATTTGCAATTCCTTCGCGGATTGAGTCTTCTACAAGGTTCGCATTTTTTTCTGAAATAATTGAAGCCGTCACGTGTACAATTCGTGTCTGATTTTCACGGCGGATTGAAACAGGTCCAAGTCCTCGTTTTAATGACGCAAAATTGGAAACCGCAACTTTTCCGTTGCTTCCGTTTACGTACATTGACTCCAAATCGATTACATTTTTTCTGTCTTCTGGCTTGTACATAACAACAACATCATATTCTTTTCCGTTGCTTCTGTATTCTGTGCTTGTAACGCCGTTGATTGCATAATTAATCTCGCGCGCGACTGAAGTAACATCTACTCCAAAGGCGTACGCTCGGTCGCGGTCAATGTCTACTTCAACCTGCGGAAGTCCGCGTTCTGTATCAATTGAAGGCTCACCAATATCTGGAATTGTTTCCATTACAGCCTTTACTTTATCCGCAATGTCAAGAGCCGCATTCAAGTCATCTGAACGGATTGCAATATCCAAATCGTCTCCAGTCATCTGGCCACGCATTCCGGCATTAAAACTGAATGAAGCCCCTGCAAAGTCATTGAAATGGGAACGCAATTTTTGCTGAATCGTCTGGGCATCATCAATTTGTGCAGAAGATTCTGGAAGACGAATCTGAATATTTGCCTTGTATGTCGCAGAATTTCCAAATCCACGGCCGCCAGAACCAATTGTTGTTGTAAGATATTTGTAGCCCTTTATTTCATCTTTTATTATTTTTTCAAAATCAAGGGCAACTGTTTTTGTGTCCTTTAAGGGAGTTCCAATCGGCATTGTAATATTCAGCGTCACAGAATCATCGTTTCCGTTTGGCATCATATTCACACGCATTGTCGGAATAAGCGCAACCGAAACAATCAAAAGGCACACTGCGACCACAAGTGTCACTGCCCGGTATTCAAGTGCGGTCTTTAAAAGTTTTGAGTAAACATTTGTAACTGCCTGAATTGATTTTTCAAACGCCCCATAAAGAATCTTAAAGAATTTTGACTTTACAGGTTTTTCCGCACGGTTTGTAAGAGGCAAAAACACTCCGGCAAGAACTGGAACAAGGAAAATTGCAACCAACAATGAAGAAATAAGTGCAATTACGATTGTAAAAATAATTCCCTTGAACATCTGTCCCATCATTCCAAGTTCTTTCATATACAAAAGGAACGGAACAAAAACGCAGATTGTCGTAAGGTTACCAGAAATTACCGACGCCATCATTTCCTGAGAGCCAAGAATCGCCGCAATTTTTGGTTTTGCCCCGCGCATTCGGTAACTGTAAATATTGTCAATCATTACAATTGAAGCATCTACAATCATTCCAACGCCAAGAATAAGTCCTGTAAGAGTCATCATATTCAATGTGATTCCAGCAAAACTCATTGCAAGCAAAGTAATAATGATTGAAAGAGGAATTGAGATTGCAATTATAATCGTTGATTTAAAATTCTGAAGAAATACAAAAAGAACGATAACTGCAAGAATAAGACCTTCAATCGCAGACTCAACAAGAGTATTTATTGTTTCGCGGATTGAATCTGTGTCATCCTGCAAAATTGTCATCGAAATATCCGCAGGAAGACTTTTTTCAAGTTCCGCCATTTTTTCATAAACATTATTTGCAACTGTTACAGAATTTGAACCCGACTGCTTTGTTACAGAAACATAAACGCCCGATTCGCCATTGATATAAACTTCGGTGCTGGAATCTTCGTATCCAAAAAAAGCGTTTCCAATGTCGCTGAGTTTTACATCGTAGCCATTTATTGAAGTAATTACCGTATTGTTAATTTCTTCTATTGAATTAAATTCTCCGGTTGTGCGCACAACATAATCTTTCTGACCTTCATTCATTTTGCCGCCGCCAAGTTCCAGATTCTGCTTTGCAAGGGCGGAAGAAACTGCACTTACCGTAAGTCCATAAGCCGCAAGACGATTCTGTTCAAGTTCAACGCGCACAATTTTTGTTTTTCCACCATTAACGCTAGCCTGCGCAACGCCATCCGCCTGTTCAAGAATATCAACAATACTGTCCTCTGCAATTTGCTTTAAGTCGCTCGCAGAACGATTTCCTTTTACCGCAATTCGCAAAATCGGCATTGAGTTTGAATCCATCTTGAAAATCGTTGGAGAACCAGCATTATCTGGCAAATTTCTTGAAACACGGTCAAGTTTATCGCGCACATCGTTTACCGCTTCATCAATGTCTGTACCATAGTTAAATTCCAGCGAAATTCGGGAAGAACCTTCGTTGGATGTTGAAGTCATATTTTTTAGTCCGCTTACGCTTACAAGCGAACTTTCAAGAACTTTTGTAACAGTTTTTTCAACGGATTCCGGTCCTGCGTTTGAATACGTAGTCGAAATCATTATGTAAGGCGAGTCAACTTCTGGAAAAAGTCCGATTGCAACATTCTTCAAGGTAAAAATTCCCACAAAACCCAAAAGCGTAAAAACAATCAGAGCTAAAACCGGATGATTCAAAGTTTGTCTGGAAACGCTCATTATTCAGCCTCTTTTTTTGTTTCTGCTTGCACAGTTAAATTCTGACTGCTAAGGTCATTGACTTTTGCACCCTCGCTCAAACTTAACATTCCTTCATAAACAACTTTTTCGCCTGCCATCAGGTTGTCTGTAATCTGAATCATTGAATCAACAGATTTTCCAGTTTTTACCTCACGGCGGCTTACAGTACTGTTATCATTCACAACAAAAAGATATGCAGTGCCATCATCGTTCAAAACAACCGCATCGGCTGGAACTACAAGTTGCCCCGAATATTTTGTTGTGAACAGTTTTACTTTTGCAAACATTCCGGCATTTACGCGTGAATCTTTTTTGTCAAAATTAAGAATGATTTCTTTTGTTCGCGAAGAAGAATCAACAACTGGACTTACGCGGCTTACCGTTGCAGAAAACAAAATTCCAGGATACGCTTCAAGTGAAACTTCCGCCTTTAATCCTGTTTTTAGTTCAGCAACATAACGCTCTGGAATTGGGCAAGTAATCTGAAGATTTTCGATATCGCCAATCATCGTTACAGCAGAATTTGTTGTTACTGTTGTTCCAATTTTTAATGGAGAAGAAACAATGCTTCCGCTAATTGGAGCCTCAACTGGACTTAACGCATATTTTGTACCTGGTTCGCTTGGGTCAACTTTTGCAATAACATCACCACGGTTTACGTGAGAACCAAGCATTACGTTTATCTGTGCAATTTTTCCGCTCATTGAAGGAAAAACTTCTACAGCCGTCTGACTTTCAACTTCGCCATTTGTCATTACATAATCAGAAAGAACTGCATTTTTTGCTTCAACTGACCGAACAGTAAAAACAGTATTTCCACCCGCATTTCCCATTCTTGCTCCAGGTGGCATCGCGCCGCCAGCCGCACCAGTTTTTTTAGAAACAGCAATAGCCACCAAAGCCGCAACAAGAACCGCAACCGCAATTCCGATAATAATAATTGTTTTTTTTGTTTTATTTTCCATATATTCTTCCTATTCTTTATTTTCTAAAGTTCCAAAATCTATTCCAAGCACACTTTCCAAATCAAGAATTGTGCTTATCAAAGTGTAGGCCTGACTTTTTAAGTTTACTCCTGCACTCAAAACAGAATCGTTTGCATTCTGAAGCGAAAGAAAATCTGTTTTTCCGTAATTATATGCCGTAAGTGTCATCTGATATGTCTGGTTCGCAAGTTCTTCAGTTGCTTTTAAGGAATCAAGTTGCTTTACCGCCTGATTAATTTTTCTGATGTAGCTTTCAGTCTGCACCGCAACCGTAGTTTTTGCGTCCTCAAGTTTTTTTTCGGCCGTATCAAGAGAATTTTTGTTAGTTTTGATTTTTACAGCACTCGTTGACCAAGGCAAAATTCCATCCAAGGGAACAGAAACCCCCACAGAAAGATCATTTGTAGTTGACCAGTCATCCAAATTTGAGTTTTTTGATTTTCCGTAACTGTAAGAACCAGAAACCGTTGGCGCATACGCTGAAAAACGCGAATCCAAAAGTGAATTCTTTGCAATTTCAACATCATATTCCGCAGATTTTACGTTTGGTGCAGGCTCTTTTACTTCTGGAAATAAATCAAACGAAATTTCCTTTAAATCTAAAATTTCGTCCAAAGAACCGTCAAGTTCAATTTCAGTCTGCTGAGGGATTCCCAAAAGCTGCTTAAAACTTGCCAGATCGTTTTGAAAATTGATTTCCGCAGAGTCTACAACCGGCTTTTTTGACTCGTAGTTCACCCGGCTCGTAAACGCATCCAGTTCGCTTATTTTTCCGTTTTTAAATTTTTCCTGATTGTTAAGATATTGAGTTTTGCTTGTTTCAAGGCTTCTTTTTTGCAGAACAAGATTTTCTTTTTGATAAATAAGATTGTAAAAACTCTTGCGTACAGAAAGTTCAATCTGACGCACAGCCTCTTTGTATGTCAGAAGCCCCTTTTCGTAATTCAGTTTTGCACTTTTGATTTCTGAATAAAGATTTGTCCTTAAATTAAGGTTCACCGTTCCCGAAAGACTGAATATTGTTGAATCATTATCAAGGTTGTCTGAAAAATTTCCTTTTACGGTTGCAGTTGGACTCACACTGTTCCAGGAATATTTATTCTGAAGTGCCAAGTTGTTCAACGTGTTTTCCGCAGTTTTTAAGAAATATTGTTTTCTTTTGCCAGCTGAACCGCATCTTCAATCGTAAGTTTTTTTGTCTGTGCAAACAATCCGTTCATCAAAAAAAATGAAAGAAGAAGCACAAAAATACTTTTTAGATTCATAACAGAATCCTCCACATTTTTAAACCATCAACAAATAATTAACCATATAAAAAGTTGAAAAGTTACTTTAAAAATAGACTAAATTTTAATTTTTTTGAATTCTTAGTTTTTAAGCAGAAGGAATAAAAGCGCAGTCGGATTTACAATTTGTAAAAACTCAGAATTCAATTCAATTAATATTTGCCACTTAATCAGATTTTCGGTATCTTTTTAAGAGTGAGTAAGGATATTATTTTTAAGTCGCCAGAAAATGATGCAGCAGGTTTGCTCGCCGAATTTTTTGAAACTTTTCCGCAGTTCAATTCAGATGACTCAAAAAAGAAAATTTCCGATGCGTGGAATTTTCTTCTAAAAAAAAGTGACGGAATTTTACGCTCCTGTGGAAAACCTTACTATCTTCATCCAATGCGGATTGCATTCATTCTTGCACAGGACGAATTTGACACAGACTGTATTGCGGCAGGAATTATTCACAGCACACCAACTTTAGGCGCAACTCACGAAGAAATTGAGCAGAATTTTGGGAAAGATGTAGCAACAATAATTGACGGAATAAGCCGAATCACAAATGTTCAGATACAATCAAAAACGCTTCAGCAGGCCGACGCAATTAGAAAAATGCTTTTTGCAATGGTTGATGATGTTAGGGTTATTTTTGTAAAAATAGCTGACCGTCTGGACCGAATCCGCAACATAAAAAACGTTGAAACCGCAAAGCAACGCCAAATTGCCGCAGAAGCCCTTGATATTTGGGCACCGCTTGCCGACCGTCTTGGTATGTCTACCGCAAAAAACGAATTTGAAGATTTAAGCCTTAAATATACAAATCCAGACGCATATCAGCAGATAAAATCTGTAATCAACTTAAAAAAAGATGAACGTTCTGAATATCTGGCCAACGCTGTAAAAAAAATTCAGGTTGAAGCAGAAAAACTCGGAATAAAAGTTACAATCACAAGCCGGGCAAAACATTTTTATTCAATTTACCAAAAAATGCGAAAAAGAAACAAAGAACCCGGTGAACTTTACGACTTGCTTGCGTTAAGAATAATCTGTCAAAAAAAACAGGAATGTTACACGCTCGTTGGAATCGTACATAGCCTTTGGAAGCCACTGGAAGGACGGTTCAAAGATTATATCGCAATGCCAAAATCAAACGGCTATCAGTCGCTGCACACAACAGTTATGTGCGAAGACCGCCCTCTGGAAATTCAAATCCGAACGCAAAAAATGCACGACATCGCAGAACGCGGAGTTGCCTCGCATTGGCTTTATAAAAAAGGCAAAAGCCACGATTTAGTCGATTCAAACCAGCTTACGATTTTTAACCAGCTTCAGGAACTTCGTGAAAAACAGGTTACAAACGAAAATTTCTTTTCAAGCCTAAAAAGCGATTTGCTAGGCGATGAAATTTATGTATTCACTCCAAACGGTGATGTAAAACATCTTCCAGAAGGCTCAACGGCACTTGATTTTGCTTACGCAGTCCATTCTGGAATCGGAGAAAAAATTATTGGTGCAAAAGCGGACGGAAAAATCATTCCGATTACTCAGAAACTAAAAAATACACAAATAATTGAAATTCTAACAAATCCGCAGGCTCACCCAACAGAAAACCAGCTGAAATTTGCAAAAACCTCAAAGGCTCGTCAAAAAATTCATGCATGGCTTGTTGCAAATGACCCGAACTTTGTTGATAAAATTGCAACAGAAAAACTAGAATCTGCAAAAGCCGAACACGAGGCACAAAGCCACGCAATTCAAGATGAAAAAAGAAGAGGACACAAAAAAGGAACCGGACCAGCAGAGATTCAAAAAAACATCACAAAGGTAAAAGTTGCTGGCTCTTCAAATTTTATCTACAATTTTGCCCAATGCTGTAAGCCAGTTTACCCAAATCCAATTGTAGGTTATGTTTCAATGTCAAACGGCGTAATGATTCACCGTGCGGACTGCCTGACCTACCTTAGAATTCCAAACCACGAAAAAAAGACCGTTCCTGTAGAATGGGACGAAAATCAGTTATCCAAGTAATAACATTTTGATACCACTTTTTTAGTATTCTCATCAACAGAAATAATTGTCCACGCCCGCTTTTCCAGATAACCCGGCAAATTATATTCCATAAAGCCAAGATTGCTCGTAATTTCCTTGTGCGTGTGTCCGTCAATAAGGGCAATAACATCATTATCCGCACAACAAGAAATAAATTTGTTCCGCTCAATAGAATTCTGCATTACGAAATAAAAAAGTCCGCCTGCATACGCTGGAACGTGCATAAACACAAGTTTTTTACGTCCGCGTTCGTTGTATTCCATATCACGTTTAAACGCTGTAAGCTGCTCGTCACCCAAAGAACCGCTCGCTGAATCCAAAAAATAATATGTAAGATTTTTTGTCCTGAATTTATAAAAAGAACAATATGGAAAACTATACTTTTCATATTGCTTCCAGCCTGCATTGTACAAGTCGTGGTTTCCAATAACATTGTATGTTTTTATTCCAAATTCCGCCTTGAGCCTTTCTGAAAATTTTTTAAAATCACTGAATTCTGATTCCAAACCGTGTTCCGCAACATCGCCAAGACAAACGCAGAATTTTGGCATTTCTTTACCAGTTTTCTTAAAATTTTCAGAAATCCAGTCAAAAAAATCATCATCCCGGCGTTCGCCATTATGACCGATTCCTTCGCCACCAAAATGAACATCTGTAATCACAAGAATATCGTAAGAACCAGAAACAGACTTTTCCAGCCCTTCATCAAGACACTTCAATTTTGAAGAACGGTTTCTGATAGAATCATCGCGGTACAAAAATTCATCCAGCCCATAAGAATAATATTTGCAGGCAAAAAAAAGGAAATTAAAAATCACCAAAAAAAACGGAGAAAAAATCTTAAAAACAAATTTTTTTAGCAAATTCATCAAAATTCAATCCTTCCATAAATTCTTAAATCAACGCTATTCAAATTTGAACTCAATGTAAGCATATCGATATACTGAATTTCAACTTGACCGCCAATGGCAAACATATCAAAAAATTTATAATCCACAGAAAAAGAAAAATCCGGCGCAAACCAAAGCATATAACGGTACATTGAATAGGAAGAAATTGAAAGATTCAAGTTCAACTGAGAAATTGGGCGAAAATTGAATTCAGTTTTAAAGGCAATCGAATTATTTTTTAACCACGGAACATCATCTTTTATCGCAAAAATACGAGCGGCTTTTCCGTGATAAAGAAAATTTACCATACAATCAAACTTTTTTGGTGTATGAAAAGAAAAATATCCACCGCTCAGATAGTCAAATTCAACAAAAATATCGTTGCAACTCACAAAATGCAAAATTGTTCCAGCTCCAGCATTAAAACAATTAAAAAAAGTCGGCCAATAAACAACTTCCGTAGAAAAATCAAATTGGCTAGGCTGAACAAAAATTCCAGCGTTCGCACAAATTTCCTGCATATTCAAATCAACAGAAATATCAACCGCAGAAGTCAACGGAGCAAAATCCGCACCGTTTTCAAAACTCAAGCCTGTTGTAACACCCCATTTTTTTTGCAGCGTAAAAAAATTCACAATTTCAGCATAAGAAAAAGTCGAAAAAATGAAAAAAATTCCAAAAACAAAAACAGATCGAAATATTTTCTTCAAACTTTATCTTCCTGTATCACGGATTTTTCCCGGAACATAGTCAGAATCTTCAATTCTAATCAATGCCCCAGCCTGAAGCGGAATTTTTGTATAAAGAACGCAATTGTGTCCGTCGCAAACCCAGTTACGCAAAGTTCCAGATTCCGGATCAACCAGACACCATTCATCTTTTTCTGTTTTTTTTGCAACAATATCAGGCGCAACAAATTCAATTTCATCGCCAGTTTTTATCATATTCAACGGAAGCATTTTGTAAATATGCCAACCGTCTTTGTGTTCAGCAACATCTGGATTTTTTTCTGGATGAATTTCATAGTCCTTTAGCCGAGCCTCGCGTGCCTTGGGGTGCATTTCATCAAGTTCTTTTTGCTTTTGGGCTTTAAAATCTTTTCCTGCGATAAAAATTTTTTCCGTTTCTTCCGCAGAAAGTTCCTCTCCAATTTCAGCCGCAAGAATATAACGGCTGTCAGTTGCCCCGCTTACAGTTTTATTTGCATCCGCAGGATTATAGTAAAAACCAGTTCCACTTTCGCGGTGGCTTACATTTTCAAGTTCATCAATAAAAGGTTTCGCTTCCTCAGAAGAAATTTTTCCATCAAGAGCGTCCAAAGCTTTTCTGTAAGCACGAGTCACAAGCGCAACATAATAAACGCTCTTCATCCGACCTTCAATTTTTATTGAATCAACGCCGGCTTTTTTCATATCATCAAGGTGTTCAACCATACGCAAATCTTTGCTAGAAAGAATTGCCGTAAAATCGTCCCCCTCAAAAACTGGAAAATATTCGCCTGGACGTTTTTCCTCTTCAATCGAAAGCAAGCCTGATTCCGCAAGTTGCTTTGCCTTGTCCGCCTCCGACAAAAGTTTAAAATTCCATCTGCAAGTGTGGCTACAAGCCCCAGCCTGCGCGCTCCGTGCAGTAAGATATGCACTCATCAAGCAACGCCCAGCATACGCAATGCACATCGCTCCGTGCGCAAATGCCTCAAGTTCCATATCCGGAACAGCATCCTTTATCTCTCGGATTTCCTTTAAAGTAACCTCGCGGCCAAGAACAACGCGCTTAAATCCCATAGATTTATACATTTTTACCGCTTCGCGGTTCACGCAACTAGCCTGAGTGCTTACATGCAGTTCAACATCGGGAAAATATTTCTGCAGAATCGGAACAATTCCAATATCCTGAACAATAAACGCATCTATCGGATACGCCTTAAAATAATCAATATTCTGCAAAAAATTGTCTATATCGCGGTTGTGAAACGAAATATTCAACGCACAATGCAACCTTCGCCCCGGAAACTGCTCCTTCAACGCAATAACTTTTTTATATTCATCCTCGTAAAAATTATCAGCCTTTACACGGAGCGAAAATCTTTTTAGCCCGATATACGCAGCATCAGCACCATACGCATACGCATAGTAAAGTTTTTCAACATTTCCAGCCGGAGAAAGTAATTCTATCATGATTCCGCCTTTAAGCTCTGTTCAAGTCTAGGCTTGTTTTCATAAGTCTGACGTTCCAAATTTTCAGAAGTTCCAGTAACCTGATCTGCAATTTTTGAAAGTGCAATATGGCTCGCTTCAAGATAACCTTCGGCAAGTTGAAACAAATGCATCATATCCGGGAAAATTTCCACCGATGACTCAACGCCGCAACCTTTTAAAATTGAATCAAGCTTCTTTGCATCTTCAACAAGAATCTCTTTTTCGCCAACCTGAATATAAGTTGAAGGAAATCCCACAAACTGTTCAGAAGAAGCAAGCAACGGCGAAACCAGCGGATTTTCAAGATTAGAAGCATAAGTGTAAACATCCGCACTTTGCTTAATCACATCTTTTGAAATAACCTCGTCCTGAGCCTTTTTTTGTGTAAGCAACGAAGAATTAGGGCTTAAATTTAACCACGGAGAAAGAAGCACAACTTTTTTGATGCAATTTCTGTAACGTTCACGCAAATTCAAAAGCAAAGCCATTGCAATTGAAGCACCAGCTCCATCAGCGGCAATTATAAATTCCGGCAAAGCATCCTGTCTTTTTCCGTCCGCACCAACAGAAGAATCCAGCGAACGTGCAATCTGCTCTTCTGTAAACAAAGCACGAAAAACCGTCTGAATATCTTCTATGGCAGAAGGAAAAGCATAAGTCGGAGCAAGACGATATTCCGGCACAACAACACGGCTAAAAGTCCGGTTCGCCAAAATTGAACAAAAACTTCTGTAACTCGCCCTGGAACCTCCAACAAACGAGCCACCGTGAATATAAAACATAACTCTTTTAGAAGAATACAGTTCTGGTGAAAGCACGTCGCAGTTCACGCCACCATAACTATGCTCCTGCCGCTCAACATGATTCGGAAGAATCGGACAATAAAAAGCATCTTCAATTTTTTTTCTAAAGGAATTTATATTCAACCTTGAACTGTAAGACAAAAGCCTTAATTTTTTCAACGCCACCTTTCTGTTATCACTTTCTGCCATATCTAAAAGTATAGCAAATCACTATTTTTTTTGCTATTCTTTAATTATGCCAATTAAAATTAATGCTGATTTGCCAGCCGTAAACACGCTGGAACAAGAAAATATATTCGTAATGACAGAGCAACGCGCCGAAACCCAGGAAATCCGACCGCTAAAAGTTGCAATCGTAAACCTTATGCCAACGCGCGAAGTCACAGAAGTCCAGTTACTACGCCTCCTAGGAAACACACCTCTTCAGATTGAAATTTCTCTTATCAGAATGGAAAACCATACCTACAAACACACCGGCAAAGAATATCTAGAAAAATACTACATTCCTTCAAGAGAAATATTTAAAAACAAATATGACGGAATGATTATAACTGGCGCACCAGTTGAACAGCTTCCATTTGAACAAGTTGACTACTGGAACGAACTCTGCAAAATAATGGATTACGCAAAAACAAATGTATTTTCAACGCTATATTTGTGCTGGGGAGCATTCGCAGGCCTTTATCACCTTCACAACATACAAAAAAATCCGCTGAACAAAAAACTTTTTGGCATTTTCCAGAACCAACGCACAACAATGAATGACTCCCTTCTGCGCGGACTAGACGACAATTTTCCGATTCCACAGAGCCGCCACACAACAGTAAGCGAAAACGACATTCTAGCGCATCCAGAACTTACAATTCTTGCAAAATCTCAAGAAGCTGGAGTAACCCTTATAAAATCAAACAACGACCGCGAAATCTTTATGACCGGCCACCTTGAATACGACACAAACACACTGGCAAACGAATATTGGCGCGACAAAAACAAAAATCTGCCGATTGAACTGCCACAACACTACTTTAAAGACAACGACTGCACAACGTTCCCAACCTCAACATGGCGAAGCACAGCACACCTATTTTTCAGCAACTGGATAAACTACTACGTCTACCAGGAAACACCATACGACTTGGGAAATTTGGAAAGTTAAATAAAAAATGGCGGACAACACCTTTCGTGCCTCCGCCACTCACTACTTGGAAAAAGCCCAGGGACTTCCCACTACTGTGCCGATCCAACTAAGCACATCCACTCGGCTTCGCAGCAGAGGGTGTCGCCAACGTAGAGTTTGCCGGCTTGTTTTATCATCTTTGGACTTGTACGCAAATATGTAATTTCCATACGAGCCTTGTCACCAGGGCGAACCTGATTTCTGAACTTTACTTTGTCCAAAGTCGCAAAAAAGAACAAACTGTTTCCTGGAACAATTCCCTGATAACGCAAAGCCGCTCCGCCTGCCTGAGCCATTGTTTCGCAAAGAATTACGCCAGGCACAACAGGGTATTCTGGAAAATGACCTTTAAAAAAGAATTCATTTTCAGTAAAAGTATGCTCGCACACAGCACCTTTTTCATCCGCACTCAAAATTGCGTCAACAAACAAAAAAGGCTCTCTATGCGGTAACAAAGATTTTATATCAGTAGTCAGCATTTTATCTCCCATAAATTCTGAATGTCGAGTTTTGACAAGAACAGTAATTTAAATATCATTACCATGCTACGAAACCTCGACGTTCACGCAGTAAATCCAGTCAGAAATCTGCTAGAAATCATCAACGAGTTTCTTTCCCAAAAAACTTATTTTACCTTCTTCAAGATGATTGCACCGTTGTGTCCGCCAAAGCCGAATGTGGCACTCATCGCAGCGTCAACATTCATTTCAATTCCTTTGTTTGGAACGTAGTCAAGGTCGCAGCCACCTTCAACATCCTGCTCCTCAAGATTGATTGTAGGAGGAACAAAACTGTTATTGATTGCTTCAATACAAGCGATTGCTTCAATTGCTCCAGTTGCTCCAAGACAGTGACCGTGCATTGATTTTGTGGAAGAAATCTTAAGTTTTCGTGCATTTTCTTCGCCAAAAGCAATCTTAATCATATTTGTTTCAGAAGGGTCATTGATGTGTGTAGAAGTTCCGTGTGCATTGTAATACTGAATCTCAGAAGCATCCATTCCAGCATCTTTCAAGGCACGGGTCATACACTTTGAACCACAAATTCCATCTGGATTTGGCGAAGTAAGGTGGTAACCATCACAAGAAGAACCGTAACCCGCCACTTCAGCATAAATCTTTGCACCACGAGCTTTTGCGTGTTCATATTCTTCAAAAACAAGAACGCCTGCACCCTCGCCCATTACAAATCCATTTCTTTTCTTGTCAAAAGGACGGCTCGCTTTAGTAGGATCTTCGTCAAATCCTGTAGAAAGTGCGTGCAGAACTTCAAAAGAAACAATCGCATAACCATTGATTGTAGATTCAGCACCACCAGTAAGACAAACATCCAAACGACCAGAACGAACCATATCAAAAGCAACGCCCATCGCATCTGTTCCAGAAGAGCAGGCCGTAGAAACAGCCTGAACCGGTCCATGGCAACCGAACTGCATAGCAATATTCCCACCAGCCTCGTTCGGAATAAGTTCAGGAATAGTCATCGGAGCAGTTTTTGTACATCCAGAATTAAAATATCCTTTTGCAGAAGCCTCTGTTACTTCAAAACCACCGATTCCTACACCAAGAATACAACCAGTTTCATCAAGAACCTCTGCATTTCCCATCAATTTTGAATCTTCCAAAGCCTGTTTTGCAGCCGCAACCGCATACTGAGAAAATCGAGCCATTTTTCTTGCTTCTTTTGGATCCATATAATCAGCCACGTTAAAGTTTTTTACTTCTGCGGCATAATGAACTTTGTTTATTGATGCATCAAACTTTGTGATTGGTCCAATTCCGCTCTTTCCTGCTTTGATTCCGCTCCAAAATTCAGCAACAGTATTTCCAAGCGGAGTAATCGCTCCCAATCCAGTAATAACAACACGTCTTTTTTCCATTTTTAATTCCTTTTTATAGTTTTTTATCTCTAAAACAACATTCTAGTTTTTGCGGCCATTAAATTTGCCTAAATAACAAAACTCCGTGGTTTCAACAAGCACAACCACCACATTTTGAGCATATTAGACATCCCATGCTAGGCAGGCGGCTTGCTCCGCAATAGGCAAACATCCCTGTTTGAACCCCTTCCTTAGCAGCCCATTCCTCCGTCTATACCGAGAACTTGTCCTGTGATATATGTGGACAAATCGCTTGCAAGGAACAATGCGGCATTCGCTATGTCTTCTGGTTTTCCGGCACGTTTTAATGGAACTGAATCTATCATAGATTTTTTCAAATCTTCATTTAAAACAGCAGTCATATCAGTTTCTATAAATCCTGGAGCAATGCAGTTTACACGGATTCCACGTGCGCCAACTTCTTTTGCAAGAGATTTGCTGTAGGCAATCAAACCGCCTTTAGAAGCGGCATAATTCACCTGTCCGCCCTGACCGTGAATACCGACAATCGAACTCATATTGATAATTGAGCCGGCACGAGCCCTGAGCATAGCATTAGAAACAATCTGGGTAACCACAAAAGTTCCTGTAAGATTTACGTTCAAAACGTTCTGCCAGTCTTCCATCTTCATTCTGAAAGAAAGACCGTCGCGTGTAATTCCTGCGTTGTTCACAAGAACATCAAAATTTCCAGCCTCTGCAAGAGCAGCCTTCACAACTTCTGAAAGAACCGCCGCATCACCAACATTTGCACAAATTTCATGAAAAACAGTTCCGTTTTCTTTTGCAAATGATTCAAGTTCCGCTTTTGCCGCAGAAGGCTTTGAACACAATCCCCAGACTTCCGCACCATTAGCCAAAAATGTTTCTACAATCTTACGGCCAATCCCACGGCTAGAACCGGTAACAAGCGCTTTTTTATTTTTTAACATCTTAACCTCAAATTAAAGTTCGTTTATAGATTCAACAGTATTGACAGATGGAACTTTAAACTTTTCACCGAATTCAGTTTTTGCCCAAAGACCAGAAAGAACTTTTCCAGGACCAACTTCAAGAATCTGCCAGTCATCTCTAAGAACAGAAGCAAGAACCGCCTCTTCAGAAGTCCATCGAACAGGATTTGTAAGGTGAAAAACCGCATTCTTTTTGATTTCCGCTCCGCTTGTTACTTTTTTACCAGTAACATTGCTGAACAAATCGATTTTCGGGTCATTGAATGTTACATCGGCAATTGCTTTTTCAAATTCATCTGCCGCTTTCTGCATAAGCGGTGAATGGAACGGCCCTGCAACTGCAAGACGAAGTGCACGGCGAGCCCCAGCCTCTTTTGCCTTTGCCTCAACTTCTGTCAAAGCGTCAAAAGTGCCAGAAACTACAGTCTGAACCGAACTGTTAAAGTTTGCGGCATAAGCATCTTTGATTCCAGAAGCAATTTCTTCAACTTTTTCTGGAGAAAGTCCGATTACAGCTGTCATTCCAGGAGCATGACCTGCGTTTTCAGCGGCAATTTCATCACAAACCTTCTGCATAATCTGACCACGTTTCTGAACAACTTTAATTACATCCTCAAAAGAAAAAACTCCAGCAGCATACAAAGCAGGAAATTCTCCGAGCGAAAATCCCATAGAAGCTGAAGGAACAATTCCTTTGCCTTCAAGCACTTTCATTATTGCCAAAGAAGCTGTTGTTATTGCAAGTTGACTATTATCTGAACGACTAAGAACTTCCTTTTCTGATTCCCACATGAGTTTTGGCATATCCACGCCAGTTATTCTTGAAACCTCATCAACAACCCTGCGTGCTTCTGGAAAAGCCTCGCAAATATCCTTTAACATTCCAGGTTCCTGAGCACCCTGACCAGGAAATAAAAATGCAAATTTCTTAGACATAATTACCTCATTTATTTTTTCAAAATGACATTTTTTTATTTTTTGTCATCAATATTAAGTCTAACAGAATAAGAGAATTTGTCAAGCGTAAAGGTTTTTGCTATTTTCAGCTTAATTTGGTGCGCAGGCTTTTGTCAAAATCCAGACAAGTTCCGGGTAATTTTTGCTAAGCTCTTCTGACGTCATATTCATCATCGCTTCAAATTCTGCATGAAAAAGTTTGTCTTTTCCTGAAACTGGCATATATTCAACTTTAGACTGAGTATAAAAATGTTCAATACAACCATAAGGAAGCACATAAACGCGGGCTGTTTCAAAAGCGGCAAATATCAGGTTGCTCAAATTAAAAACAAGAGGAATTGTCCGTGCCAAAGGAATAGGTAGAATGTCTTTTAATTTTTCCTCCAAAAGAATCACTCCCATAAGAACAACTGTCTTAAAAGTATCCAGACCTTCCGGCTTTTCATATTTTTCGTAAAGTGCCTTTAATTTTTGAACAAAAATATCCATTTCTGGATTTATAGAAAAATCAATCTGGACAACAGATTTTCCAATTTCAACAAGATAACTTTCGAGCCGATAAATAAGTTTTTCAAGCGAAACTTTTTCTGGAACTCCGTGCCGAGTAAACAACAAACGATAAAAAGGAAGTTGCTTTTCGTACTGTTTTTCGAGCCAAACCTTGGGCCTCAAATCCGCGCACACAACATCCCTAAGTTTTCCGGCAAAAAGTGAATCCATATCCGTTACAATCCGCCCATCAGTTCCAAGCAACGAGCAAACCATAAAAAATACGCCAAGCTCATCTTTTCCGCCAACATCGATTACGCTAGTTCCAACAACGCCTGGCAAATTTTCCATGCAATTCAGCAAAATCGTGAACATCTGCTGATCTGTGTAACCTTCAACAAAAATCTGGTTGTCGCTAAAGAAAAACTGCTTGTGGTAGGTGTTAAATCTTGGCAAAAACCGACGCAACAAAGCTTCTGCGTTTTTATCAAGAAAATCAATGTAAGTTGGAACACGGTTTACGTGACAAACCACAACTCCCAGAATATCCTCGGCAAAACGCAAATCAATAAAATACGGAGAATGTGTAATCAGAAAAAAAATCCTGCCGCTGTCATTTTTTGCAACTTTGCGAATTTCATTCATAAAAAAAAGCTGAAACTGAGGATGCAGATGCAACTCTGGCTCGTCAAAAATCAAAACCGAAGATTTTAAACCGTAAAGAGCAATCAAAAGAGTAAGAATTTCTTTTAGACCGTGGCACTCGCCTTCCTGCAGCCCATATTCAATATCCCAAGCCTTGTTCACAACAACAGGAATTACGTTTCCGTCTGAATTCTCTTTAAATTTAATAGTTTTTCCAAACATACAGGAAATAACTGTTTCAATTTTTTTACAGAGTTCTGAATCCGTCTTTAATTTTTCCAAAAGTTCGTTCTGATTTGAACGTTCTGAGCGCAAAAAATCAACTTTGTAGCCTTTTTTTTCAAATTGAGAAGAAATTTCTTCCGCAAGCAAAGTTTTTCCAGAACCGTTCGGTCCCACAATCAAATTTACCTGATTCCATTTTGATTTTTTAAACGCCGCTTTTCCCCAAAGAAAGGGAATTCTGACTTTTGTTTCAACGGTAATCATATTTTCAGTCCTTGCGGCGAACTTCAAACCCAACTTTAGGCTTTTTTGCGGCAGTTTCATCTCTTCGCTTATATTTTTTGTAAAGAATTTCCTGTGCGCGTTTTTTCATTTCATCATTTTTACAAGAAATTTCTTTCCACTGCCCACTTTCTGAAAGTTCAAGGGCATTCACCCTGTCTTCAAAATAAGTTTCCAAAATATTTTTTACTTCTTTAAAGACTGCTGAATCCAAGACTGGGAACATAAGCTCAATTCTTCGATCCAAATTTCTAGGCATCCAGTCCGCACTAGAAAGATAAAGTTCCGAATCGCCACCATTTTGAAAGTAGAAAATTCTTGAATGTTCAAGATAACGGTCAACAATCGAAACAACCCGAATATTTTCGCTAAGCCCTTTTACGCCTGGAACAAGCATACAGATTCCGCGAACATTCAGCATAACTTTTACACCAGCCTGACTTGCCTTGTACAACGCCTGAATAATTTCTTCGTGTGTAAGGCTGTTCATTTTTGCCACAATCAGTCCAGGATGTTCAGAATCACTTCTGTCAATTTCACGCTGAATCATAGAAAGCAATTTTGACTTTAAAGTTACCGGCGCCATTGCAAGCTGATCCATATTCTGCAAAGTCGAATAGCCTGTAACAAGATTAAAAAACAGTGTCGCATCGTTTACAATTTCGTAATTTGCAGTAAACAAAGACAAATCTGAATAAATTTTTGCTGTTTTCGGGTTGTAGTTTCCGGTTGCAAGATGAGCATACCGCCTGATTGTATCGTTTTCGCGGCGCATAACCATAATAATTTTTGCATGAACTTTTAGGTTCACAAGACCATAGATTACTGTTACGCCTGCATTTTCAAGCTCTTTTGCCCAACCTATATTCCGCTCTTCATCAAAACGGGCTTTTAATTCAACAAGAACAACAACCTGCTTTCCTTTTTGGGCGGCACGCTCCAATGCGCTTATAATCGGAGAATCTTTTCCAGTTCTGTAAAGCGTCATTTTTATTGCCTGAACGTTCGGGTCATCCGCCGCATCTGAAATAAATTTTACAACCGGCTCGTAAGACTCGTAAGGAACATGAAGAAGAACATCCTGCTGTTTTATAATATCCCAATAAGGCTCATCCTGCGGCAATTCCGAAGGATAAAAATGCTGCCATTCTGGGAAACACAATTTTTCAGCACCTTCAACATCGCGCAAACCGCCAAGAACATTCGGGTCAATAATTCCGTCAACGCAATAAACGTCATCATCCGAAAGTTCAAGTTTTTCAGCAAGAAATTTCAAGATTTTTTCACTTGTGTTGTTGCAAGTAATCTCTACAGGAAAAGACGACTGGCGCTTTACAAGAACTTTTTCCATCTCGTGAATAAAATTTCTTCCAGAATCTTCATCAACCGCAAAATCCGCATCCCGTGCAACCTTAAAAATCATTGTTTCTTCAACATTAAAGCCCGGAAAAAGATGCGTTCCATACTGAGTTATAATCTCTTCTGCCAACGTAAACTGCTTTTCGTTGCTTTCGCTAGGAAGCCACACAACCTGCTGAATCCCTGTCGGAATCTGAACAAGTGCAATTCGCGGAGCATTTTCGTCACCCTTAAAATTTGAATCAGCACTTCGGATTCCAGAAATTGGTTTTAAAAGAAACGCCGCATATTTTGCAAGGTTTCCAATGTGCGGAAAAACTTCTGTATCAGTTCTAAGCGGAGTCAAAAGCGGATATACATCATTTCTAAAAAAATTGAGTGCATATTCATTTTGTGTTGGAGAAAAATTTTCCGGTTTAACGTAAGTTATATGTTTTTTAGAAAGTCCCGGAAGAACATCATTGTTAAGGCAAGCGTGCTGTTCACGGATAATCTGGTGGGCACGTGCAGAAATCTGATGAAGCACAAGTTCTGGTGTTAAACCCGAAATATCAACAAATTCAGGATTTGAAAAAAACTGACGCTTTACGCTTGCAACACGAACCATAAAAAATTCGTCAAAATTGCTTGATATAATAGAAAGAAACTGAAGTCGTTCCAGCAAAGGTAATTCTGTACGCAATGCCTGATGAAGAACCCTGCCGTTAAATTCAATCCACGAAAGCTCCCGGTTAAAAAATCTTGGTTCCATAGAATGTTCCTCCTATCTATCCTTAAAGCAAAACAACTTTGTAGCCAAAAACCGACTCAAACAAATCGCCTTTTTCTTCAAGTGCAATTCGTTCCAGAGAAAGATTCTGGCTTCCTTTTGCCTTTATAATCAAAGAATCATTTTTTATTTGGGCAGTTATATCTTTTAATGAATAACCGTGACTTCTATCCAGTGCATCCGCAATACGTAAAATTGCAGTCAATTTTAAAATTGTCATACGGTCGCTTCTTGCAAAAACCGGAAACTGCTCGTTGTCTTGTGGCATCTGCTTTCCCCGGTGATAGCGTGCAATCAGGCTTACAATCAGATTTTCAGTTCTTGTAAGACCAAAAATCTCGGAATGTCTGATGATATATTCACTGTGCAAGTTGTGGTCATCCATGCGGATAAAAATTCCAATATCGTGAAGAATCGATGCAACTTCCAGTAGAATTACAGAACGTTCCTCCAAAGCAATTTCTTTTTCAAGGCAACGGTAAATTTTCATGGCATTTTCACGGACTCTTTCTGCATGACCTTGGTCGCCGTGGTATTTTCGCAAAAGGGAAACCGCAGAAGCTGTAATCTGCTGGTGGAATTCCTCCTGAAGCTCATCACCTGCTGTATCAGCGTGGCTTAAAATCACGCCTTCGCGAATATTTGTTTCCGGAACAATAATCTTTTTACAATTTGTGTGATGAACAAACATCTTGTAAATCAAAAGGCTTACACAAAGCGTCTGGGCATCGTTGTATGAAATTTTAAAGCGTGCAACACATTCATCAATCGAATATTCCTGAATTTCATCAACAAAACGGTCAAAATCTTCTCGCTCAATTGACCACAAAAAAGTAGAAATCGGTTTTCCAGCATTTATTGCCGCAAGAGTAGCATCCGCCCCAACCGCCAAAAACTGTTTTACTTCAGAAAGATTAAGTTCGCTTTCCAAAAGACTTTTTGCGTTCAAGGCATATTCTTCAATATAACGCTGAACATCATCATGGGAAGATGAAGTCTGCCTGCGCGTTTTTAATTCAAGCCGCGTAGTTCCAAGCCGTAAACTGTGCGCGCCGGCAATTTTTCCCTTTTTCATCAGCATAATTTCTGTTGAACTTCCGCCAACTTCAAGAATAACAGAATCTTCCGCCCGAACCTTAGAAGCCTCTTCTTTTAGACATTCAGTAACCGCAAGATACATCAAACGGTTTTCTTCGATTCCGTCAATAACTTTTACACGGAAACCTGTTGCCAAAAGAATTTTGTCCATAACAGGATCTTTGTTCTTTGCCTCGCGGAATGCAGATGTGGCAATAACTGCTGTTTCAGAAGGATTTATTGCCCATGCAACAAGTTGTTCTTTAAAACGCTGCAAAATATGAAGAATCTGCGTCTGCGTTTCTCGGGAAATTGAACCAGACGTAAAAACGTCTCTTCCAAGAGATACCGGCATTTCTGAACGGTCAAGAATATTCCGTTTTCGTTCCTGCGTAAATTCTGCAACCAACAGGCGCACACCCGTTGAGCCGATTTCAATGACTGCTTCTGGTGTTGACATATAGACCCCGAAAATAATAAATAGACTGAAAACCTACATTCAATTTTTACATCAACGAGTTTTTCAGTCTAACTTAACAATAACAGATTTTTACAGAACAAAGTCTGAAAAAACTAAAATTTTACAAATATTTAAAGTTTATCAATAAGCATTGAACATTTGCCAGACGGAATCGGCAAAGTCTTTTTCTTTTGATCCAAAATATTTATTGTAAAATAGTAAAGTTTTTCGCTTTCCATTTGAATTTCCCAACCGCGAGGACTTTTATTGCTTAAAATAGTAATAAGATTTCGCTTTAGGGAAAGATTTTCAATTCCCATAATCTCAAGGTTCGGGATAATCCAGTCTACAGTTTTTCGCGGCAAACTTATTGAAAGTCCGATAACGTTTTCAATCATCAGTGCAATTGTAGAAAGTCCAGTTCCAATCATATAGCGATTTCTTGGAAACCAGTCAGAACCTTCAAGTTCAGCCTTTTGAGAACTGAGCGGTTTGTACGCCTCATAAAAATCGCCTTTCTGGTTTTCGTCCGCCGGCATAAGACCGTCAAGAACATAATACAAGTGCCGGATTGAACATTCACGGGCAAGTTCATAACGCTGGTATTTTTCAAGCCCCTTGATAACCATAAAATTGAACATCGGGAAAACGCTTCCGCAATAGCCCTGGCCAGATTCCTTAAAATTAAAACTGTCCGCAGAAAGCGATGGAAACGGATGATCCAGCCCGAATGTTGCAGGATTGCTGAAATGAGCAACAAGCAGCTCAGACTTATCAGCACTAGGAATTTCGGCCAAAAGCGGCCAAAAGCCAGCGATTGTTTTTTCCGGCAATCTGTTTCCGTCTTTGTCCAAATCCATATAGAATCCTGCGGAAGAATCCCACATCATTGAATTGATTCTTGTCTTTATAGAAAAATAATTTCTTCTGTACTGAAAACTTAAATCTTTGTCGTTAAGAATGTCGCCCAAAACAGACATATGGGCACAGTTAATTGCAACCGCCGCATTAAAGTCAATCGGATAAAAAACATTTTCGCGCGGAGAATTGAACATTGTGCTGGCCGATGCCGGAACTGCGTAAAGTCCATTTTCCTGCTTAAAATTTTCGTCAATCCAACTCATATATTTTTGCAGAATCGGCATAACTTCTTTTATACGTTTTTTGTTTGCTGATTTATGGTAAAGATTAAATTCTGCCCACGCAAAAAGAGGAAGTCCAACACCCTGCGGATTTGAATCATCCAGCAACGGCTTTCCGGTTTTTACATCATAACGCCAGCGGATTGCACCATTTTCTTCCTGTTTTGAATAAAAATAATCGATATTTCTATTTGCATCATAATTTCGGTTTGAATACACCAGAAAAAATGACGAAAAAATACTTTCTAGCTGGTCAATAACAAGTTTTTCACCGCGCGGATAAATAAAGTAACCATCAGAGGACTTTTCCCCAGTTTTTGGATCAATCCAATAATCGGAAAGCATTGTCCAAGTCTTATTGTAAATGTCTACAAAATCCTGATCATAAAAATGGATTTTTGGAAAATCGTGTTTATTCATTTGGTATGAAGTATATCACAAATTTTAGCAAAACGGTATAATTTTCAATTATTTTAGGAGTTTTTAGCGTGTATCAATCATTTGTGTACGTTGAAACAAGAATTCAGCTTGCCGCGGTAAATTCTGTATTCATTACTGACCATAAAACTGGCAAAATTTCTATTGAACCACTAGTTTTGCAAAGCGTATATACTCTCGCAAAAGCATTAGGATGCCAGATTTCAATAATTTCTGACATTGAAAAAATTGCCGCCCAAATTCCAGAAATTCAAAACGGAAAAATAATCAACGGATATTCAGTA
The DNA here is from genome assembly GCA_963644915.1 of Paratractidigestivibacter sp. Taxonomy (GTDB): domain Bacteria; phylum Spirochaetota; class Spirochaetia; order Treponematales; family Treponemataceae; genus Treponema_D. The sequence continues at coordinate 14,255 of CAVIQW010000005.1, read as the reverse complement.
AAAATTGCAGAAAAAGGCACGATGAACCTAATGTTCCACAGCCACCGAAAAACAATCAAGATTGAAGAAGTGCGAATTGAAGAAGATTTGGGCCGCCTTACACACGCGAACGGAAAAACCAGAATGGACTACTCCTTTGCAGGAAATCCAAGTATCCGAATAAAAACCGCGCCATCGTTTGAACTGGGAGAAGAAGTCCATATTTTTTTGGAAGAATTACGTCGCCTTACCCAATATTTAAACATCGAAAATACAGAGCAAAAAGACACTTATATCCGTTGCAATGCCTACGTTGCGCTTTCAAAATATCCGCAGTTTCCTGATTATTACGTAAAACTAAGAAATCTGAATTCCTTTAACTTTGCACGAAAAGCCGTAAACCACGAACTTACACGCCAAGAAAATATGCTTTCTGCCGGGGAAAAAATCCACAGCGAAAGCCGGCTATGGAATGAAGCAAAATCCTGCACAGAATTTTACAAGGAACGGACATTAACAAAAAACCGTTTTGAACATTTAAATACTCCACAGACAATAAACCTTGAAAGTGCAGAAGAAAAACTTTCCGCAGAAATAAAAATCGAACTGCCAGAAGCCAGACGACAGCGTTTTAAGCAACAGTACGGAGTTTCTCGTCTACGTTCAGAATTTCTTTGCGACACAAAAGAAAAAGCCGATTTTTTTGAATCAGTTGCCGCCCTTGGAGCAAATCCAGTCAACACAGCACATTGGATGGCAAGCGAACTTGCACGACTTCTGAACAAAGACAACACAACGCTTTCAAAATCAAAAATCACACCAGCACATTTTGCGTGGATTATAAAAAAACTTGATTCGAACGAAATCCACAGTTTTACGGCAAAAAAACTGCTGCGTTCAACTTTTGAAAACGGTCATTCGCCTGACAAACTCATGAAATCCCTGAACATTACGGAACTTGCAAACGAAAAAGATTTACTTCCGTACGTTTTAAAAGCAATAAAAGAAAATCCTGAGCAATGCAAAACTCTTCAGAACGGACAGATGCAGCCATTGGAATTCTTAACTGGAATTGTGATGAAAGAAACAGAGGGAAGAGCCGTTCCTCAAGTTGTAAAATCTCTTATCAAAAAAGAATTGAACATAAGCGTGATTTACATGATTACAACTGGAGGAGCAATTTCCGCAGTAAGGCACAAAGACGGAACAGTTTCCGCAGGAGATTCTTCTGTTCTTAAAAACATTGCTGAACAAATTGCCCCGGACACACCGCTACAGGTTATTTCCGCAGGTCAATATTTAAGCGAGGAACTAGAGCCTTCTGACTGGGCTGAACTTATCACAGAAATCAACTCAAGAATCAACGCTGGAACTGCAAGCGGAATTGTGGCAACGCACGGAACTTACACATTAAGCTACACGGCCGCACTTTTATACTGGCTTTTTTCTGATTCCGAAGTTCCAATTGTAATCACGGCATCCTCAACATTGCCTTTAGAAAGCACAGAAGCGGAAATAAATCTTAGACTCGCGATTGAAACCGCCTCAAAAGAAAAAAGTGGAGTTTTTGTAGTTTATGGCGGAAAAGTTCTTTCTCCTTTGAACCTGCATTTTGAACGGCCTGGAATTTTTTCAAACTGGAACTTAACTTCGCAGAAATTCCGAGAAAGCGGTCCGGTTGCAACTCAGTTCAACGGAATTGCGGACTTGGATAGAGATGTTGTTTCGCGGATTCTTGCAGAAGCCAGCCGGAAAATGTTTATGTGCCGACTTTATCCAGGATTCAGAAGCGACCTTTACAACGGAATGCTCAAATACTCTTCTGTTCATTCAATCTTTATAGAAATGTACGGAATCGGCTCTGGAAATATGAATGACAGCGATTATTCACTAAAACCGATGCTTTTAACCGGAAACCGCCGCGGAATGCGCTTTTACTGCACGTCTCAGCAAAAAATAAACCTAGACTTTTCTCAATACATAACAGCTCACGGTATTTGGCGCGAAGGAGCCGTTCCAATGGGTTACCTTACAACAGAATCCGCAATTGCACTTTACTTTGCGTGTTCCCTTTGTGCAGACAGCGATGCAGAACTAGACGAAATGATGGAAAGTTACGCCGCACTGTACTCAAATTAAAAGGAACAATCTGCCTACACTCAAAAAAAACTATTCGATCTCAGTGGTCTGCGGATAAACAAGTCTAATCTGCTCAACCTGACTCTTATGCCTTGACTTTAACAGAAGCGATTTTGAATCATTCTGGTAAACATAACCGGAAGAATTATAAGTTTCAAATCGTGCATCTGTACGGAACGCCAGCTCGTAAATATAAATTGTCTGGAAACGTTCAATTCCGTTTATGATTACATAATGCGTGTAAGAAAGCGGGAAGTCGATATTCAAAGTAATCGTGCCTTGATTGTCGTTCTCGTAAGAAATATTTTTCGCACAAGTCCAAGCCCAAACTGAACGACCACCATCAAATGCCAAAATTTCAAAATGAGGATAGAAATAATTGTCATGAACCACAATCGGATAAAGTTCACCAAGAGTTTTTAAATCAAACGAAGAACTTTCTTTTAGGTACGAACTTATAATCAAACGGCCACCAGCAATCATTGAGGCATTTTTTACAGTTTCACCGTAACGAAGAACCGCATCGCCAGCCTGAACAGCCTGAACAACCGAAAGAAAAATTCCATTTTCTGCAATTGTAATTGAATTTTCGTCAATCAAACAGTGCGAAGAAACTTTTTCAATCGCCTTTGCCGCTCCAGACGCAAGAATATTTGCAAGTTCAGGGTTTTTGCCGCAAAGTTCATTGTAAACCGTCAGAATTCCAACCGCCTGCTGAAGAGTCTTTTCGGAAATCTCCGCCACAGAAGCATTTTCCAAGAGTTTTCTTACAGAGCCAGAACCAGGATGCATACACATATAATCAGAAATGAAACGCACATTGAATATGTCAAAACTAGAAGTTTCAGCCGCACGCGCAATCATTTCTCCATAATTTTTAAGTTGCGCCTGAAGCGGCTCATTAATACGAGCCAAAGTGTCAAAATACGGAGCAGAAAGGAACGTACGCAATGCGCTCCTTTTGAAATTCTGCGGAACAGAATCCAACGCCTCGTTATACCTTCCTTTTTCAGCCATTGCGGCAACAAAAGAAACCGCATCCTGTTCAGCAACAGTCTGAGAATCTGCCGGAACCTGCATAAACACGTCAATAAGATTCTGTTTTAAATTTTCAACGCTATTTTTATAATTTTCCTCGGAAGAACCCTCGAACGCAATCGCATCCTCAAACGTAAAAGAATGGGTTTTATCAAAGTATGAATAGGAAGCAACTTTTTCATTTTTCGTAAGAATGATGTAATCACGCTGAATAGTTGGTGCATTCAGTTCCCACGAATTTTTCTTGTTTTCAATTTGAACCTGCTCTTCCGTTCTTGAAGCAACCGATGTTCCAACCGCAAAGTTATACGGAACAAAAACGCGGGAAACATTTTCCGGCAATCTTCCTTCAACAGAAAGGTACGCCTTTGAACTTTCATCGCTCACAGAAAAACGTAACGAAATATCATTTGAAAAAGAAAGTTCACACGAAAGAGGCGAAATCACTTTCCAAGTCTTTAAAGTCACTGGCCTATCAGCACCGTTAATCATCGCGCGGACAGGATCGTCGTCAGTTCCACTGAAATTCAACCCATTGAATTTTACAGAGAATTTATTTTTTAATGAAATACTGTTATCATCCTGTGCAGATTCCAAAAGTGTTATATGGAGGTTTCCTAATTTTTCTGAAATAATAGAATCATTCTTAAACTGAAGAATGAAAATTCCGATGATTAAAACAGCATAAACTACTAAAAGTGTAAAAGCCTTTCTTAAAAATTGTGCAAACATTTTACTAATTTTAACTAAAGGACAGATGAATTTCAACAACCATTTTCAGTCCTTTGATTTTGGAGAATTCAATGAAATTAAAACTATTTTTTATTTCACTTTCAATTTTTCTTTCTATGAATCTTGGATTGTGGTCGGTCAGCGCAGAAACCATAAATTTTGCCGAAGAACTTCAAAAATCTCTTATAAATGGAGATATAAACGGAGCTCTCCTGCTTTACAAAGATATGCCAGAAAACCTAAAAGACGATGTTGACCTTAAAATTCTGGAAGCGTCCCTTCTTCTTTCTGCAAACAGACCGAATGAAGCAAAAACAATTGTGAACCAACTAAAAAATTCAGGACACAACACAATAGAAGTAATGGAAGTTGATGCAGAAATAGCAAACGCGTCTGGAAAATTTGCGGATATACAAAATGCAACAAACGCGCTGCTAAAAGCCGACCCTACAAACGTTACCGCAAACCTTATCTTGGGAAACCGCTGGGCTTTAAAAAAGAAATATAAACTTGCCGGCGAATACTATAAAAAAGTCATTTTAAAAGAGAGCGACAACGAGGACGGACTTTTTGGCTACGGTCAGATGAACTATTATCTTGGAAATTTAAAGGAATCTAAAAATTCTTTTGAAAAACTGATAGAAGTAAATCCGCACAGCGACATTGCTTTTCAGTACCTTGGAAAACTTGCCGCAGAAGCAGAAAATTACAAAGTCGCAATTGAAAACATTCAGAAAGCAATAGCGTTAAACCCAGAAAATTCTGACTATTACATTGATTTGGGAAATTATTCCCGAAATCTTGGTCGCTACGCAGATGCAGAAAAAGCCTGGACAAAAGCGATAAATCTTGCGCCAGATTATTTTCTTGGCTACACATACCGAGCCGGACTTTACGACGAGCAGAATAAAATTCCAGAAGCCCTTGCCGACTACAAAATGGTTGTGAAAACGAACCCAAAATATTATTTTGCATTTGAAGAAATCGGAATTCTGGAATTCCATATGGAAAACTGGGAAGAAGCCCGAAAATATTTTGCAAAAGCGAACGAAATTAGCGATTCGTATGCGTACAAACTTATGATTTTGGCAACGTACATCAAGCAGAACAAAATGTTTGAAACGAAACAACTTTCTGAAAAATACATGAAACCGCTGGACAGAAATTCCCTTGAATACAAAATGATTCGCCTTTACCACGACCAGGGACCGATGAACGCAGAAAACGCAATCATAAAAGAGATTGAAAAAGAAACAAACAAAAATAAAAGAGGAAAAATGAAGTATTACCTTGCCCTTTACTACGATATGAAAGGCTCTAAATCAGTTGCCGCGGAATACTACAATCAGATTACCAAAATGCAGACACCAATGTTCTTTGAATACAGACTTGCAGAATGGGCACTTCCCGCAGATTTAAAAAAGTAAGGAAATAACTATGAATCAGACACAAAGAGTTTTAGAATTCAACGGAAAAAAAATCACTTTGATTGGAACTGCGCACGTTTCTGCAGAAAGCATTGCCGAAGTTACAGAATACATAAAACAAAACAAGCCGGACTGCGTTGCCATCGAACTTGACGAAAAACGCTGTGAATCAATAAAAAATCCTGACAACTGGCAAAAACTCGACATAATCAAGGTTCTAAAGCGAAAAGAAGGATTTCTTCTGCTTGCAAATCTTGTGCTTGGTGCTTTCCAAAAACGAATGGGCAAAAACGTGGGCGTAAAACCAGGAGACGAAATGCTTGCCGCAATGAACACCGCAACCGAACTTGGAATTCCAACAGAAATGGTAGACCGCCCGATTCAGACAACCCTAAAACGCGCGTGGGCAAAAAGTTCGTTTATGGGAAAAATAAAACTGCTTTCCGCGCTGATTGCAAGCGGATTCAGCAAAGAGCAAATCTCTGAAACAGAAATAGAAGATTTAAAGAAATCCTCAGAAATGGATTCAATGATGAAAGAACTTGCAGAATACCTTCCGATTGTAAAAGAAGTTCTTATTGATGAGCGCGACAAATTTCTTGCCTCACATATCTGGGAATCAAAAGGAAGCGATGTTGTTGCTGTTCTTGGAGCCGGACATTTAAATGGCGTTGCAGAACATATTGAAAAAATTGTAAAAAACGAAGAATCAACGGACACAACCGAAATAAATTCAATTCCAGAAAAAAAACTTGGCTCAAAAATTGCAATGTGGATTATCCCTGTGCTGATTGTCGCCTTAATTGCAGCAGGATTTGTAATTGGCGGAAAAGATGTTGGCTCAGGAATGACTTTAAGCTGGATTCTGTGGAACGGAGGACTTGCGGCATTCGGTGCATTGATTGCCGCGGCGCATCCAGTTGCGATTTTAGTTTCTTTTGCAGGAGCACCAATCACTTCCCTATGTCCGTTTATTGGCGTTGGAGTTATTTCAGGTATTGTCCAGGCCTTTTTGTGCAAGCCACAAGTAAAAGATTTGGAAAACATCGCAGATAGCGCAGGAAGCGTAAAAGGCTTTTACAAAAACAAAATTCTCCGGGTGCTTCTAGTTTTCCTGCTTTCGTCTATCGGAAGTTCAATCGGAACATTTGTAGCTGGAGCAGACATAATCGCCGCTTTCTCTGGAATTTTTAACTAGCCTGAAAAATTTTTTGTTACAGTTTTTTTTCAGATATGTTTTATTAATATGAAACGTGGCATTTTTTATTTCAGCACATTTTTTCTTTTTTTAGCAATTTCTTTTGCAGAACCGTCGCTTTCTGGATTTTTAGAAAACGACCTTGAACTAAAAAAACTTGCACTTGAAGTAAAAAAATCCGCACTCGAACAAGAAAAAACTTCCATTGAAAACGGAATTGACGTTTCTCTTTCTACGGGAACAGCAAATTTCCGGTTCAATGGGCAAAACACAAGCGTTTCATTCAATCCTTCGGCAAAATTTTCTGTTCCTCAAGCCGCAAACCTTTCAGTTTCCGCCTCTTCAAAAATCAAAATCACAGATGGTAGCAACAATTCCGCAGACACATCGATTTCTTTTGGAGTTGACTTGATTTCTGGAGCTACACTTGAACGAAAAGTTTCTCTTATAAAAGCAGAACGGGCATTTTTAGAAGCAAAACGAAAACTTCAAAACCGTGCACTTGAAGCAGAAAAAGAATATTACACAAAACTGAAGCAACTTTTTCAAACTGCAAGCGAAATTTCAAGTGCAAAAAACACCCTTTACGAGGACACAGTAACTTTTGAAGAAGTAAAAGCAAAAGGATATTCAAAAACTTCCGCAAAATATCGTCAGGCAGAATTAAAAGTTCTTTCCGACACTCACGATGTTGAAACAAAAATCCACGATTTTGAACACGACTGCGCGGTTTTCGCCTCTGAATGTGGAACAAGTTTTTTTTCCGCACAAAACACGCAAAACTCAAAAGAAACAAATTCAACGGATTTTTTGCCGCAGACAATTCCAATAACAGAAGCGATTGACATATTATCTTTTGAAAAACAATTTTACACAAAAATAGAAAATGCGGTGTACGAACATAAAATTGCAGAAATGGAACGTGCGGCGGAAAAAGATTTTTCTCTATCCGCAAGTGGCGGCTACACTTTTAAAAATTCAAACACAAGTTTTTCGGACAATTCTTCTGGCTCAGACACAATTGACGCAGGAATTTCCGCAACTTTCAAAGGAATCAGCGTGGAAACAGGAATTCACATTCCATCAGACGGTTCAGCCCCAACGTACTCAGCAGGTGCAACGGTAAAACCAAATTCTTTTAAAACCGCAAAAATAAAAAACAAGACAAATTCCTACAACAACGAAGAAGAACTTCTTGCCATAAAATCCGCAGAAAAAGACTACGAAACAGACATCGTAGACAAACAGACAGAACTGAACGACATAAAATGGTCAAAACAGACAAACACAAAAACTTTCGATATGTACAAAAATCTTACGGATGACATGGAAAAACTTTTTGCGCAAGGAATTGTCCGTGAAACAGAATATCTGGACGCGCTTGCCAACAAGGAACTGTACAAATTTAAACTTCTGATGAACGACATAGATTTGATAATCTACAATAATTCAACAAAACTTTTATTCTGCCGTGATGCAGAAATTCAGGACTGAAAATGAAAAAAATCAACATAAAAAATATTCCCTTAAAATTCAAAATTATATTTTTCTGCACAATATTTCTTGCTTTAATAATTCTTGGCCTTGTAATCGCAAAAAGACTGATTAACAAAAATACACTGGACTCAACATTTTATTCAGTCCGAAAAGAAACCTTGGAAAACTGCATAGAAATTGCGGGAACTGTTTCTGCCGCAGAAGAACAAAAACTTCAGGCTTTAAGCGATGGAACTGTAACAGGAGTTTTTGTAAAAGCTGGCGATAAAGTAAAAAAAGGACAAATTTTGATTCAGCTCGATGACACAACCGAGCAGTACAACCTTGAAAAACACGATTACGATATGCAAATCACAAAAGCGAACGGCTCTGAAAAAGAATACAAACTTATGCAGACACAGAGGCTTTCCCTTCTTCAAAAAATTTCAGATAGAAAAATCGTAGCAACTTTTGATGGAATTATCGCAGATTTTGACGTTTCCGTAAACGATTCACTTGAAGCAAAAGATGCGGTCGGAACAATTGTAAACGTGGACTATCTTACAGCGGATGTTGAAATTCCAGAAACAGATGTTTCAAAACTTTCAGTAGGGCAAAAAGTTGAATTTTCATTTCCAGCGTACAAACAAGATTCAATTTACGGATACGTTGTAAGCTGGCCCGCAATTGGTGAAGTAACAAGCCGAGGTGCAACAATTGTAAAGGCAAAAGTTAGAATTGATGAATATCCAAAAGAAATCCTGCCGAATTTTTCTTTTACAGGAAAAATCCAAATCACCGAACCACAAGAAAATCTTATTGTCGAACGCTACGCAATCGCCTACGAAAACAAAAACGCCTATGTTGAACTTTTTAGAACTGGCAAAAAAATCGATGTTAAAGTTCAGCCTTATGGAAACGAATATGTAAAAATAGTTCATGGCTTGACTGGAGGCGAAATTTTAAAAGCACAAAGCGTTCCAATGCAAAGCGGATGGAACAGACGTGGTGGCGCCAACAAAAATCCAGGTGCAGGCGGACCACCTCCAGGAAGACCGTAAGGATTTAAAAATGACAGAAAATATTATCCGAATGCAAAATGTTTCCAGAATCTACAAAATGGGAGAAAACGAAATCCGTGCGCTTGACAATATAAGTTTTAGCGTTGAACAAGGTGAATTTCTTTCAATAATGGGACCCTCTGGCTCTGGAAAATCAACCTGTATGAATATGATTGGCTGCCTTGACCGTCCAACAGGCGGAATTGTGGAAATCAACGGAAAAGAAACCGCAAAAATGTCAGAAAAAGAGCTGGCCTCCCTAAGAAACAAGACAATCGGATTTGTTTTTCAGCAATATCACCTTTTAACAAATCTGAATATTCTGGAAAACGTAATGCTTCCGCTCCGCTACCAAAAGGTTGAAAAATCAGCAAGGATAAAAAAAGCAAAAGCCGCGCTCGAAAAAGTCGGGCTTGAAGAAAGATTCTTGCACCGGCCGAATGAACTTTCCGGCGGACAAAAACAGAGGGTTGCAATCGCAAGAGCAATTGTTACAGAACCGAACATTATCCTTGCGGACGAACCGACTGGAGCGTTGGATAGCAACACAGGAAAAGCGATAATGCGACTTTTCCGCGAAATCAACAAGGACGGCACAACGATTGTTATTGTAACACACGACCTAAAGATTGGCGAAAGTGCAAGACGGTGTATCAGAATTTTAGATGGAAAAATCCAGTCAGACACAAAAAACGCAGATTTTGAAAAAAACTTTTCAGAGGCTTTTAATGTTTGAAGATTTTATTGAAGCACTACAAAATTTCCGCAGAAGCAAAACAAGAACTTTTTTATCTCTTTTGGGCGTAATAATCGGCGTTGCCTCTGTAATCATAATCACCAGTATGGGAAGCGTTTCTGCAAAACAAATAAAAGACACGTTCGGCTCTTCTGGGCTAGATGTTGTAAGCGTAAGCAACGGATTTATGCGAAAAAAGCGAGATGCTGTAACAATAACTTTTGACGAATCTTTCCGCGAAAATTTATTTGAAAATGTCGAAAACATCAAAAAAATTTGGTACAAAAATTCCCTCAACGCAACAATATCATATTCAACCACAAGCTCAACAGTTTCCTGCAACGCAGTAGAAGCCGGTTATCTTGAAATGTACGGTCTACAGCTTGAAAAAGGTCGTTACCTTAGCGTAACAGACGACTACGAAGGAAATCAAAAAATCATTTTGGGAAGCACTATTTCAGAAGCACTTTTTCCAGACGGTGATGGAATCGGAAAATACGTTATCGTAACCACAGACAAAATTTCTTTTAACTTTCAAGTTGTGGGAATTTTAAAGGAACAAAATTCAGGTATGGAAGATTCAACGAATTCAGCGTACATCCCACGTGGATTTTATTCAAAAAAGATAAAACCGGACAAGACCGCCGGAACAATGATGGTTCAGGCAATTTCCGCAAATGCAGCAGTGGCTCTTGTAAAAAGCATCGAAAATTATTGCCAAGAACTTACAGGAACTGAATATTCAGTAAACGTTTTTTCAATGCAGACAATGATTGAACAAATGAATTCCATAACAAAAACGCTAAGCCTTATGTTAAGCGCAATCGCTGCAATTTCACTTTTTGTAGGCGGAATAGGAATTATGAACATAATGATTGTTACAGTAACCGAACGAAAACAGGAAATCGGAATCAGAAAAGCCTTGGGAGCAACACCAGCAGACATACGCAGACAGTTTCTTGTAGAATCAGCATCCATAACATTAATCGGCGGAACTTTGGGAATCATCATCGGAATTGTTGTAAGCCTTGCGATTGAATACGTAAAAAACACAGGATTTTCAATCAGCCCAAGGGCCTGCATAATCAGTTTTGTTTTTTCAGTTGCAATCGGAATATTTTTTGGCTTAAACCCAGCCGCAAGAGCCGCAAAACTTGATCCAGTTGTAGCCCTTGCCGGTGAATAATTTTTTGAATTACACGCCTGACAGATTGTGCTTACAGATGTCGTTTATGATACATTCGTTGCATTTTGGATTTTTTGCCGTGCAGACATATCTTCCGTGCAAAATAAGCCAATGGTGCGCATGTTCCATATATTTGTCGGGAATACGATCAACAAGACTTTTTTCCACTGATTCTGGCGTATTTCCTTGGGCAAGACCGATTTTTGGGCAAATCCGCAAAAGATGAGTATCAACCGGCATTGTATGTTTCTTGAAAATTACATTCAGAACAACATTCGCAGTTTTTCTTCCAACGCCTGGCAAACTCATCAAAGTCTCTCGGGAATCTGGCACAACGCCACCAAAATCTTCCAACAATTTTTTGCTCAACCCAAGAATATTTTTGCTTTTCGCATTGCTAAGCCCAATCGGTTTTATAACAGAAATAATCTGTTCCTGCGACAATGAACACATTTTTTCTGGAGTATCCGCAAGCCTAAAAAGTGGCTCGGTAACCTTGTTCACGCTTTTATCCGAAGTCTGAGCCGAAAGAACCACCGCCACCAAAAGCGTGAACGCAGAATAATAATTCAGTTCAGGTTTTGGCTCTGGATTTTCAGATTTAAAACGTTCAAAAACAGTAATTATTTCTGATTCTGAAAGAAACATTCTTCAAATTTATTTTATAACAGCCTTCAAAGCTTCGGCCTTATCAGTTTTTTCCCACGGAAATTCGTTTCTTCCAAAATGACCATAACTTGCAGTAGGCCGGTAGATTGGTCGCCTTAAATCCAATGTCTTGCAGATTCCAGCCGGAGTGCAGTCAAAAACAGTTTTTACAGCCGCTTCAATTTTTTCAACAGGAACTTTTTCAGTTCCAAATGTGTCAACAAGAATAGAAACAGGGAATGGAACTCCTATCGCATACGCAAGCTGAACTTCCGCTCTATCCGCCAGTTCCGCCGCAACAATATTTTTTGCAATGTAGCGTGCCATGTAAGCCGCAGAACGGTCAACCTTAGAAGGGTCTTTTCCGCTGAACGCACCGCCACCGTGCCGCCCCATTCCACCGTAAGTATCAACAATGATTTTTCTTCCAGTAAGACCAGCATCCCCATCAGGACCGCCTGTTACAAATCTTCCAGTAGGATTAATGTGATACTTAGTATTTTCATCAAGAAGCCCTGTCGGTTCAAGAACTGGTTTTATAATCTCGTTTATTATTGTTTTTTCAATTTCTTCGTGTGAAATTTCCGGGTCGTGCTGATGCGAAACTACAACCGTGTCAATCCGTGCCGGTTTTCCGTCCTTATATTCAATTGTAACCTGACTCTTTGCATCCGGACGAAGCCACTTTATTTTACCAGATTTTCTTAACGCCGTAGCCGCAAGCAGAATTTTATGTGCAAACATAACCGGTGCCGGCATAAGTTCAGGAGTTTCGTTGCAAGCATAGCCAAACATCATTCCCTGGTCTCCTGCCCCCTGCAAACCTTCATATTCTGCAAGACCTTCGCCAACAACACCCTGATTTATATCCGCAGACTGCGCGTGAATTCTGTTTTCAAACTTAAATTTCTTTGCGTCCAGCCCAAAATCCTTATTTACATAGCCAATTTCCGCAGCGACAGAACGCGCAATTTTTTCAGCATTCTTTTTTATAAATTTGATATTTTCCTTTGCATTTTTTGTAAAAGAAATTTCACCGCCAACAAGAACAAAATTCGTTGTTGCAAAAGTTTCGCAGGCAACATGGGCATCTGGGTCAAGTTCAAGACAAGCATCCAGAATTGCATCAGAAATCTGATCACAAAGTTTATCAGGATGTCCCTCGCCAACTGATTCAGAAGTAAAAAGATAATGTGATTGTTTTGAAGAAAAAAGTCCCATAAGACTCTCCTTTTTAGCAAAATTTTCTAGGCAAAGCCTAAATCCGCTTGCAATTTGGATAAATCAACGGATGGATTTATAACGTAAAACATAATGTAAAAACAAAAAATCTGCAAGTAGAGGAAAAACCACAATCATTTGCACAAATCTTTGTATTTTCAGTAAAATAAAAATATGTCTAAAGTCGTTTGCATCTGCCTTAGCGCAACAATTCAAAAAACAATTCAATTTGAAAATCTTCAGTTAGAAAACGTAAACCGCTCCAAAAGTTACATAAAAGACGCATCAGGAAAAGCCGTAAATTCCGCACGCGTATTAAACCAGCTTGAACCCGAAAGCGCGACCGCCGTTTGTCCGCTAGGGACACAAAATGCAAACGAATTCATAGAACTTGCCGAAAAAGATTCCATAAATCTTGCCGCTATAAAAATTCCAGGATTCACGCGCGAATGCCTAACTCTTCTTGATAGAAAAAAGCACACAACCACAGAACTTGTTGTTTCTGAACCAAAATCTCAGGAAGACTATTCAGTCAATGAAGAAAAACTGCTTTTTCTTGTACGCAAAGAAATTGAACAAGCCCAAGCCGTAATTCTTGCCGGAAGCCGCCCAGAAATCTGGTCAAAAGAACTTTATCCGCTAATTGCAAAAATTACAAAAAACGCCGGAAAAATCTTTTTAGCCGATTTCTGCGGAAAAGACCTAACAGAAACTCTTGCAATTTGCGCTCCAGACATAATAAAAATAAACGAGGAAGAATTTTTAAAAACATTCGATTTTCCGTCATTTTTCCAAGAAAAAGAGCTAAAAAAAATTATTTCGTTAAAAAGCAAAGAATTGAACAATATAATAATTGTAACTCGCGGAACAAAACCAACTTTTGCCGCTCAGAATGGAATTTTCACAGAATTCCCTGCTGAAAAAATAAAACCCCTAAACACAACTGCCTGTGGCGACTCATTTAACGCCGGTTTTATCCACGAATATTTAAAAACAAATGATTTTCAGTCCGCACTTGCAAAAGGAACCTGGTGCGCCGCCCGAAACGCAGAAAATCTTCGCCCTGGCTCAATAATCTAATAGGTAAAAAAGTCGAGTTTTTTATTGAACTAGCAGGAATAAAAAGAAAGCGGCAACTACTTTACCTTCCACTCATTAATATTTTTTTCTTTTGAATCAAAATTTACGCCGACTTTAAAAAGTTTTCGTTTGTCGCTTGCAAATGGAGCGGCATAATTTTTTTCTTCAATTTGAGCCAAGGCTTCGTCTGCGGATTTATCGCGTTTGAACTCAAAAAGATAAATAAAGTTGTCCGCCTGAACAACGCAGTCCGCGCGTCCTTGTGAATAATGCTGCTCAACGCCCACAAACTGCCCCATCAGAATAAAAACGATGTAAATTATGTTCTGAAAAT
>CAVIQW010000004.1:51357-75289 GCA_963644915.1 Paratractidigestivibacter sp. | reverse complement strand
GCATTTAAATATGAAATTCTGATTTTTGTTTTCCGCTTTTTTTGAAAGAAATTCAGTCTCTTTTTTTAGAGAATTTTCAAGATTCAGGATTTTTGGGTTTATAATATATTTTCTGTCTGAAATTTTATAAGAATCCAAAACATTTTGAATGATAATATTTATAGCCCGCGCATTTTTTTGAATATTTTGGATTGTGTTTTCAAAATCTGAATTTTTTTTGTTTTCTTCTGGAATATTTTTGTACAATTCTGAAAGATTCTGGATTTCATTTAATAAAAGTGTAAGCGGCGTATTCACATTGTGCGTTACAAAATATAAAAATGTATTTTTTTCCTGTTCAGATTTTAGGAGTTCCTGTTTTTCTTGGTTTAAATTTCTGTAATTTTCAATTTCTTGAATACGGAAAATCAACGCGGAAACGTCAAAAGGGCGGAGAAGATAGTCATTTATTTTTAGCTCAAAAAGTTTTTCGATAAGAAAAGAGTTGAACTTGTTCACAATCATCAAAATCGCAAAATCCTGTGGTGAATTGTGGTTTCGGATTTCTGCGCAAAGTGAAAAAACTTTGTCATTTTCGTTTTCCGGCGAAATTATCAGCATCTGGATAAGATTTTCCTGGATTGCGGCAAGGACCTCGCTCTGATTTTTTATAATTCGCACAAAAAAACCATAAGACTGAAGAACAAGCCGAAGATTTGAATTGTCTGAATCTTTTTTACTGAAAATTCCAATTGAGATTTTTTCAGGGATTTCTTTTTGAATGGAAATATTCTGGTTTTCAAAAGAAATATTGCTTTCTGAAAAATTGTCGTCTTTGGTGGAATTTGTATTTTCCAGAATATTTAATTCGCCTGTTTTCTGACCCTTCATGAACTGAATTTGATGTAAGAAGTTGTGTTTTTTCGTCAACAGGATTTTCAAGGAGTTTTGCAGATGCCTGAATAATTTGAAGTGGGCTATTTATTTCATTCAATAGAGAATCGGAGAAATTTATTTTTGCATCGTTCTGTGTGGTCGTCTTTTCAATTTTTTTCATCTGTTTGCATTCCTGATGTTGTCAAAATATACACTTGAATTCGTATTTTTTCTATACTTTTAAAAATATGCGTTTACCGAAAATGACCATTCGTGGCGGTATTTTCCATAATCCATATTGAACGAATAATTTCCCTTGAGAGCCATATTCTGTGATAGAAAAATGCAGGTGTCCGCGGCAAATTGCGTTCTGAAGTGCTCTATATCGAGCGGTGACTGCATTACACTTGCAGAAATTTTATTTTTCCATATATTGTTTCCAGCTATGAAACCTGCTTCGCCACCTAAAAGAAAATCTGTTCCATATCTGTATGCCGGAGAAAAATAAGTGTCTGCGCCGCCCATAAGATAAATCTGAAGCCATTCTGCCGGCCGAACGCTCGCTCCGTATAAAAATTTAAATCGCCATGCTAAATCCTGTTTTTCATCTTTATTAGGATTTTGTTCAAGTCCTGTTAATAATTGACTTGCTCCATTCAAGAAAAACATATCAGAAGCCGGTAACGAAAGAATTGAAAGCAGTGTGGCTTTTTTTAAATAGAAGTCATTTTTTTCAGGATTGTAGCGTACTTCCACATCTGCAAATGCGAGTTCTGAATTTTCAGAAAAACCGGCAGGGGATTCAAGCTGTTCATGCGAGCACAAGCGGAATTCCATTCCACAGTAACCGCCATTCACATCATTTCCGCCTGTCAATGCAAGTTTTTTTGAACCATGGGCTTTTTTTGGATCTTCAGGCATTTCGAAATTCTCTTCTTCAATTTTGCCAAGTTTGCGTCTTGCGGACAAAACAGAAATAAATCTTGCTCTGTATTCATCTGAAGTGATTTTTCGGTTGTTTAAAAGAGAGCTAAGATAATCGGATGCTGTGTTCCAAATTTGCGCCTGTTTTTCGGAAGGGAGTTCTGAAAAAGGAAAGTCTTGAACAGTTTTTTTACCAAAACAGACATCTTTTATATATTTTTGCTGTTTTAAGGTAAGATTCTTTTTTCCATTTTCAACTTTTGAATAGGCGGACGGACGATATTCTGTTTCTTCCGTTAATCCAAGATTATATGCAAGTTTTACAGTTGCGAGCGGTTCTACAATTCCAAAAAGTTTTTCTGTCGCCTGAGTGGAAGGTCTTGCGGCTTCAATCAGAAACAGAAGATTGTATGAACAGTTTTCGCTTGTAAAATAATATCTTGAATATATTCCAGCCAAATCAAATGCATGTCGCAGCATTTTTTCTTTTTCTTCATCATTTAGATTCAGCTTGTATTCCCACATATCACGCATATCCATATCGGAATACTGTTTTATTTTTTCATAATAAGTTTCAAATCCATAGTAACCTTTGAATCCGCCCACAAGTCCAAGAATCGCGTAAAGCGGACCTCCAGTAATTTTTGTAACGGCTCCATAATTTATAGAATTTGAGGTAAGCCTAGGTTTATCTTTTGTTTCAATAAGAAGAAATGTGTGCCCAAAAACAGAAGCCGGACGTTTTAAATAAATTGAAGGAAAAACAAGAAATACGTTTCCTGGATTTACTTGCTTTAAGACATTTTGAAAGGCAACGTCGCCATTGTAAGGAAAATCATTTTCAGAAAGCTCAAGTTTTTCACAAAGCCATTTGTAGCGCCCTGGAAATCTTTCAATTGCGTGTTTTTTTTCTGCGCCCGGTTGTGGTGCAGGCTCAAAAAAAGCTCTAAGAGTTGCGTTCAATTCTGCTTTTGGATTTGTTTTTCCATTTTTTGCGCAAAAGAATTTCGGGTCATCAACAAGACTTTTGTAGCGGCTGAACAATGCTGGTTTATAGTGTAAAAGTGTGTGCCAATAAGAATCTTTGTATAATTTTAACTCTTCTGCTTTTTCTATTAAAACTTCAACCTTTTCTGAATAAGAGTCAGAATTTAGTTCAGCGGAAGAAATTGGCAATACTGAGATGAAGAATATGGTTATAAAGAAGAAACAGGACGCAATCTTTGTTCTTGTGAAACCAAAATTGCATCCTGCCTTTTTAAAAAAGAAAATCACATTATCCTACAAGAGAATAAATTTTGCTTGCAACTTCCTGTGCTGAAACTTCTGAAGAAGAGAAGATTTCATCAAAATTGTTCTGAAGAGAAGCCTTGAAAGCAACTGAATCAGATACGTTGAGCATTGTAGAAAGTGTGTCGATGTATTCGCCTTCACCCTTAGCAATGTCGTTTGCAAGTGCATCCATGTTGTCAGAGATGAACTGGTTTGTTTCTGTCATTGCAACTTCAGCCTTGTCATATCCCCATGTTCCAGAAGAGATAGCAAAGAACTGGTTGTACCAGATACCATTGAGGAAAGCACCGAGCAAGTCCCAACCCATTCCTTCTTTGTCATTTACAAGAAGATAGCCAAGACCAGGTCCTACATTTCCTGCGAATGCTGAAGTTGAAACAGCAAGCATTCCTGCTGCAACCAAAGCAGCGATCTTTTTTCTAAGCATATATGCCTCCAAAAATTTGTATACGATTGATTTGGATTTTACTAAAAAAAACTAAAATTTTTCTAAAATGGAATGTAAAATTCATATTAATCGCTGTGTTTTTTCTTTTTAAATATCCACAGCCTTAAATAGAAATTTCAACCGCATCTTTAAAAACTTCGAAAGCAACTGTTCCATAAAGGACACAAATCGTCAGAATGACAATTAATGTAATACCTACAATCACAAGACTGATTATTGAGCAGATTATTCCTATTCTTGCGTAAGTGTTGCGTTTTTTTTCGTTTGAGATTTTCCCAAAGATTAAACCCAGAATTCCAAAGACAAGTTTTTCGCCCAATAAAGAAAAAATTCCTAGGACCATTGAAATTGCACCGAATACCAAGGCATTGTCTTCTAATTCAGAAACCAATCCGCCATCATCGCTTTTTCTGCTTTCTTGTTGGTTTTTGCTGAAGTTCTGATTTTCGTCACTGTAGTTTTCTGTTTTGAAATTCAGGTTTTCTGGGTTGTACCACGGACCTGAACCATAATTGTCATCTTGAGCCATTGTTTTCTCCGTGCAAAGATTACAAAAAAGCCAGCAATACAAAAATCGTTATGCTGGCCTTTACTTTATCTTTTATATCAACAGTCTTTTTGCTGAAAATTTATTTTATCAGCAGACTTGCATATTTTGCCA
The DNA here is from genome assembly GCA_963644915.1 of Paratractidigestivibacter sp. Lineage (GTDB taxonomy): Bacteria > Spirochaetota > Spirochaetia > Treponematales > Treponemataceae > Treponema_D. The sequence continues at coordinate 71,108 of CAVIQW010000004.1, read as the reverse complement.
AAGCTGCTTCCATGTTGTTTGAAAGAACTGCTTTTGCAAGTTTTTTACCAAGCTGAACGCCTTCCTGGTCAAAACTGTTGATGTTCCATACAAAACCCTGGAACATAACTTTGTTTTCAAAATGGGCAAGAAGCGCGCCAAGAGTTTTTGGTGTAAGCTGTTTTCCGTAAATCAGGCTTGAAGGACGGTTTCCTGCAAAAGATTTATTCGGGTCAGCGTCTTTTTTACCGCACGCAAAAGCAACAATCTGAGCCACTACGTTTGCGCAAAGTTTTGTCTGGCTTGTTGAACCTTCAATTACAACATCTTTTCCTGTCTGGTTTTCGCTAAAGGCAATAAACTGAAGAGGAGTAACATTTGTTCCCTGATGCAAAAGCTGGTAGAACGAATGTTGGCCGTTTGTTCCCGGCTCACCAAAAATAACCGGACCTGTAACATAATCAATTTTTCCACCGTCGCGGTTTACAGATTTTCCGTTTGATTCCATATCAAGCTGCTGAAGATGAGCTGGGAATCTTGAAAGTGCCTGTGAATACGGAAGAATTGCTGTTGCCGGATATTCCTGAACGTTTCTTTCGTAGATTCCAATCAAAGCGTCCATAAGAGCCGGATTTTTGCGTACATCTTTTTCAGTTGCGGTTTTGTCTTCTGCGGCCGCACCGTCAAGGAATTCTGCAAAAACTTTTGGTCCAAAAGCAAGCGAAAGCACAGCACCACCAACACCAGAAGTAGAAGAGTAGCGTCCGCCAATGTAGTCGTCCATATAAAACGCCTGCATATAATCCGGATTGTGAGCCAATGGGGATGTTTCAGAAGTAACGGCAATCATGTGCTTTGAAACATCAAGACCTTCTTTTTTTAGGAAGTCTTTTACAAAACTTTCGTTTGTAAGGGTTTCAAGAGTTGTTCCCGATTTTGAAACAAGAATAAAAATTGTGTGCGCCAAATCCAAAGAAGCAACAACAGCCGCACCGTCATCAGGGTCAACATTGGAAATAAAGTGCGCTTCCATTTTGAACGTGTTGTTTGCCTTGGCCCAGTTTTCCAAAGCCAGATACATTGCACGTGGTCCCAAGTCTGAACCGCCAATACCAATCTGACAAACCTGAGTATATTTTTCGCCTTTTTCGTTCACGATTTTTCCAGAATGAACTTTTTCAGCAAAATCCGCAATTTTTTTCTGCTCGTTGATATAAAAATCACGTTTGTTCTGCCCGTCCGCAAAAACATCTTTTCCAAGCTGACCGCGAGTAAGCTGGTGCAGAACCATACGTTTTTCTCCGGTGTTTACAACTTCACCATTGTAGAGTGCTTCAAATTTTTCAAGAAGCTGGGCTTCATCAGACAAATCCTGCAATGTCTTAAGAATCTGCTCATTAACCTGCTTTGCGGCGTAATTATAAGTCAAACCTTCTGCCATTGGTATTGAATATTCCTGAATGCGTTTTACCGCATCTGCAGAGGAAAGTTCATCCGCAACAGAAACCATTCCCTTTAGGGAAAACAACTTCTTCCAAGAAGAAAGTGTGTCAGCATTTGCCCATGTAGCCATTTTTATAAGCCTCTTTTATTTTAAATGTTCAATCCTAATCAATCGGATTACAAAACTATAATAAATTTTCCATTTTTTCACAATATAAAGGAAAAGGGGGATGTCTCCCCCTCGTCCGCACTTTGTTGCGGACTACCCCTTCTCCTAAGGGCGCTGCCCTTAAAAACCCATTCAGTTTGTTCCGTCTAGTAAAACTGGGGTTTCGCCGTGGAACGCTTTTTTCAGCAGAACCGGAACAACCATAGAAGAAATAATTATTAAAAGAATTACCGGCGCAAAGTATTTTGATTCAATTATTCCAACAGAAAGTCCTTTTTGAGCCACAATCAATGCGACTTCGCCACGAACCATCATACCAAGCCCGATTTTGTAAGAGTCTTTCCAGCTGAATCCTAAAAGCCTTGAAGTGCATCCACATCCTATAAATTTTGAAACACATCCGACTATTACAAATGCTAGGCTGAACCATAAAAGCGAAAAATTCATTCCAGAAAGATCTGTTTTTAATCCAATCCCTGCAAAGAAGATTGGGCTAAAAATCATATATGAATTTATGTCGATTTTTTGTTCCATATAAGGAGCGTCTGTTAATGAGCAGAACACAACTCCGGCAATATATGCGCCTGTAATGTCTGCGATTCCAAAGAATTTTTCTGCCGCATAAGCAAAAATAAGCGCAATTCCAAGGCCATAAATCGGAATTCTTCTTGAATGTGGATGTCGTTTGTCGTACCACTTAAAAACTCTGAATACAATAAAGCCAAAAATAATTGCCGCAACAAAGAACAGTATTGTTTTTCCTAGAGTGATTAAAATTCCGCCTGTTCCAGTGCTTATTCCAAGAACAACAGTAAGAGCGATGATTCCAAAAACATCGTCAATTATTGCGGCGCTTACAATTGTCTGTCCAAGGTCTGTCTTTAAATGTCCAAGTTCTTTTAGGGTTGCAACAGAAATGCTTACAGAAGTCGCAGTTAAAATTGTTCCGATAAACATTGCCTTGTAGAACTGAGGAGTTCCAAAACCGTCAAAGCCCCAGAAGCACAACGCCATTACAGTTCCCAGTGCAAGCGGAATAAGTACACCGCAAAGCGCGATGATTGTTGACTTTATTCCGGATTTTGCAAGCGACTTTAAATTTGTTCCAAGCCCTGCGCTGAACATTATCATAACAACGCCAATTTCTGAAACAAAAGAGATAAAACGGTCTGTTTCGCCGAACAACGAGCCGGAAGGGTTTAATCCAAAGTTGTTGAACCACGGTAAAAATCTAAGCAGAAGACCAGCAACAATCATACCGGCAACTTGCGGAAAACCGATTTTTTTTGCCAAAGTTCCAAGGTACTTTGCCGCAATCACAATAATTCCAACTGATACAAGAATTTGAAGCACAATTTCACTGTTAGAAGCCTGTTCCATTTTGTATTCCTCTAATCAAAATTATTAGGCTGAATGTAAGCTTTTTTAATTTCTTTCACATTGATTATAACTATAAATTCCGCCTAATAATTTTAATTATATCAAATTGCTAAAAAAGTTTGAATTAACATCGTTATTAATTTATAATTTTTGTGTTAGGTAATTTTATGAATGATGATCAGCATAGAGGTTCATTTGACGAGCTTGTGGCAGGAATAAGCTCGGATGAACGAAAATATTTGCTTGCAAAACTAAATAACAACCGGGAACAGTCTTTTCCATTGTTGCATCCATTGCGAGAAGAAACAGACAATTTTACGCTTGATGTAAAACTTAATTCGGAATCAATTTTTTATAAATTTTTTCTTTGGCTTCGTTCCTTGATTTCTAAAAAGCAAAAAATTGAAATTTACAACGATGATTTGGTCGGAAGTCTTGCACGTAAAATCAACAAAAATCATCCTGGAATTATTGATATGCCGAATAGCCTGCTTCTTTCTCTTTTTTTTGAAAAATTGAAGGAACTAAAAAATGCCGCTGATTTTTTTAAGCCGTATTTTGCAGTTTTTAATGAAAATCCAGGAAAATTCTATGTTTTTATGAGTACTTTTATTGCCCCGGAAATTGCTTCTTCAATAAATTCAGACGCAGATCCGTATACAGTGCCGTTTGAAAAAGATGGAACTAAAGAAGTTCGCTCTTCGCTTCTAAAAAAACTTGATGGAATTTTAAAGGATATTCCGCAGAAAAGCCGGACTGTTATGTACGATTCTGTAAAATCCCTGAACTGGCTTAAACGTTTTACAGAAATCCCTTACACTCATTTTTTGGCTCAGTTTACGGCGATTGTTTCAGAAGATTATACTTGCCCTTTTGTAAATGCACAGACTGATTTTTCTGCGTTGGCAGATGTTTTGAGCGAGGCACGGTCGATTCCCAACGAGGCGTTGGAGGCACTTTTTCTGTTTCCACAAAGAAAGGGTGGTGCTTCTGTTGAACTTGATCAGGATACGGAAAAGTCAATGCGGGATTTTCTTACAAAGTCTGCGGCTAGTATTTCTATGGTTCAGATGTTTATTTCTACAGTTCCGCTTTTGGCTGTTGGAAAAGTTATTTTTTCTGATTATGACTGGCAGCTTGACAATTCTGGTGGGGCAGAGGACTGGTTTGTAAAATTCAAGGAAGAATGGAAAGTCGTTTTTGATGAACGCTGGGAATCTTGGTTAAGGGATAGAAAAAAAAGTCAGCTTGCTGATGTTCTGCACGAAAAATTTGGAATTTCAGAATTTCCTGAGCTGCCGTACCGTCCTTGGACTAAACTTTGGGGCGGAGTTCCGTTCCGTTGCGAGATGACAGGCGGTTTTCTTTATTGGTTTGCGGCTTCTAAATATGATGAAGTGATGGGAATTCTGAATGTTATTGTCCTTGAGGGTGTTTTTTTGAACAACGAGAACCGGGCAGAATTTTCAGAAGCGTTGAACCGTTTTGCGGAAATAAATCATCAGGTTCAACTTTTTGGCGAATCGCTGGGCGAAAAAGGTTCTGTCGGAAGCGTTTTTGCAAAGTTGATTGCTGAACACGTCCGCACGATGAAAGGTCAGAATATGGTAAATTCCATAATTTTGAACGCAGAAACTTCTGTCCGAAACTGGGAAAGAACTTTTTGCGAATGTTGCCGTGTTATTGAATGTATTCTTAGCGGAATTCTTGATGATAAAAAAACTGACAAAAACTATGAGTCAATCCAAAACCTTATGACAATAAAAGGAAGAGAAAACCGTGCCTACCGGGACAGTTTGCAGGAAAAACGCGAACTTCTGTTGGAAGCCCGGAACATTCTTGCGGAAATAGAGCCACTTGATCTTCCTAAGGTTGAAAAGAAAAAATGACATTTTTGGATTTAAGAACTTTGATTTTAGGCAAAAAGTTTGTAACTTCGCATTTTGTGCGTAACGGAAAAACTGCTGAAGAACCTTCCGTTTGGGGAATGACAGTCCGTTCTGCCGGTTCTATGCGCCTTCGCTGGAACGAAGAAAATCCTGCACGCGAAAAAATTCTTGCTGAAATTGCGGCACCTTGCACTGCAGTTCCAGTTCAGCTTGATCATACAAAAATTGTTTATTTAATAGAAGAAAAAGAAGAAACTTTTCAAAGAATCGGTGATGGAATTCTTACTCGGAACAAAAATCTTATGCCTGTTGTTACAGTTGCCGACTGTATGCCGATTTATTTTTCTGATAGCGAAACTGGATTCTTTGGAGTTGTACATTCCGGATGGAAAGGAACTGGAATTGCCACGGAGGCTGTTTCGCTTGCGGTAAAGAAATATGGTGCAAGAAAAGAAAATATTGCAGTCGCTATTGGCGCGCACATAAGAAATTGCTGTTACATAGTGAACAAGGAGCGTGCTGAATATTTTGCAAAGAATTTTACAGCGGAATGTGTTGAGCCTTTAAAAGATGGCGAAATTCCTTGCAGAGGTACTGCGTTGAACTGGAACAGTGGCACTGGGCCTCTTTTTAGGCTTTCGCTGGAAAAAGCGAATCTTTGTGTTCTTGCACAGGCTGGAATCCGCGATGAAAATATTGTTGTGGCAAAAGACTGCACGTGTCACAATCTGGAATTTGGTTCAAACAGGCGTGAAACTAGCGTTGGCGAAACTTTTACAGTTCAGGCGGCTTTTGTAAAGCGAAACGATTGAGCAGGCATTGTACGTTACACTATCGGGACAAGCCAGCAGGACGGTCGTCCGCCCTTATAAAAAATTCATTTTACATTTTTGCTTACCTGGTTTAATATTTTAGATTATGAAAAGAAGCAGTGGTATTTTGATGCACCCGACATCTTTTGCGGGAACGCCTGGTATTGGTACGCTTGGAAAGGCTGCCTATGAATTTATTGATTGGCTTGAATCTGCACATCAGACTTTGTGGCAGATTCTTCCTATTGGTCCTACAGGATACGGAGATTCTCCTTATGCATCCTTTTCAACACACGCAGGAAATCCTTTGTTGATTGATCTTGACCGTCTTGTTGAAAAGGGCTGGGCAGACAAGAATGATATTATTCCTGCTGATTACATAAAAAATGACGGACCTGTTGAATACGGTTCTGTTGTTTGGTGGAAAATGCCAGTTTTGGCTAAATGCGCTTCGTATTTTCAGAAAAACTGTTCAAAACAGGATAGGATTGCTTACGAGGCTTTTAAGAATGACAATGCCGACTGGCTTGATAACTATGCAAATTTTACAAGCATTAAGCAGTTTTATGATGCAAAGGCTGAAAAAGAGGGTGTAAGCGGAATCGCGCAGATGTGGAACGCTTACTGGCCGAAGGATTTGGCTGCCTGCGAGCCTACTGCGGTTTCAAAGTGGAATTCTGAAAACACAGAAAATATTGAGCAAATCAAGACGATTCAGTTCTTCTTTGCTGAACAGTGGTTTGCGGTAAAAAACTATGCGAATGAAAAGGGAATTTTGTTAATTGGTGATATTCCGATTTTTGTTGCGGCTGATTCTGCTGATGTCTGGGCAAACCAGAAATTTTTCCAGCTGGATAAAAAAGGCATTCCGTTAAAGGTTGCCGGTGTTCCGCCAGATTATTTTTCTGCAACTGGTCAGCTTTGGGGAAATCCTCTGTATGACTGGGATGCTATGAAAAAGGACAATTATTCGTGGTGGGTAAAGCGCACAAAAAGAATGACAGAACTTGTTGATGTTGTGCGAATTGACCATTTCCGTGGATTTGAGGCTTACTGGTCAATTCCGTATGGAGACCCGACTGCTGTAAATGGAAAGTGGATTCCTGGCCCGAATATTGAACTTTTTGACGCAATTAAAAAGGCTCTTGGAACTTTGCCGATTATTGCGGAAGATTTGGGCGTGATTACAGACGGTGTTAGAAAACTTCGCGATGACGCTGGTTTCCCGGGAATGAAAGTTCTTCAGTTTGCGTTTGACCCGAACGAGGCTGGTAGTCAGGGAATGGTTAATGCGTTCTTGCCACATATGTATCCGCAGAATTCTGTTGTTTACACAGGAACTCACGACAATGATACAATGCAGGGCTGGTTGAACAGTGCTTCTGACGCTGCGGTAAAAATTGCCGCAGAATATGCTTTTGGACGCAAGATGTCTGAATCAGAGGCAAGAGCACTTTCTGACAATGGTGAGCTTTGCCGTGCGATAATTAAGCTTGCGATTGCCTCAACAGCGGATTATGCGGTTATTCCAATGCAGGATATTCTTGATCTTGGTGCGGAAGCCAGAATGAACACTCCGAACACTTTGGGTGGAACAAACTGGGGCTGGCGAATCCCTGCGGACGGATTAAAGAAAGAGGATGCAGAATTCCTTGCTTTTATTTCTGACTTGTATGGAAGAAATATAAAAAAATAGCCGGAATCTGCTGAAAAATATTTTTGTTGAAAATTGATGGATTTTGGGACAGAAAGAATCTTGTTCCAAAATCCGTTTTTTTTGCTTTTAAGAAATTTTTAAGATTTTTATATTTGCTTTGACAAATCAAAGTTGTGGACTTAAAATTATTGTATATGACATTATCTTTTAAACGGAGGATTTAATGAAAAAGGTAATATTTTCTCTTGCCGCACTTGCTATGGTGGCAGGAATGTTTACGAGCTGTTCAAAGAAAGAGGCAAAAAATGTTTCGGCAGCTGGTACAGTAAAGCTTGAAATGTACTATTACAAGCAGGAAAATCAGGAAGGCCTAAAGAAAATTGTAAAGGCATTTGAGAAACAGAATCCAGGCGTTACTATTGATATGCTTATCATTCCTAATGATGCTGACTCTGCAATGTCTGCTCGTGCGGCTCAGGGTGATTTGCCGGATATTCTTCAGATGCAGTCATATTCTCGTATTAAAGAATATGCTTCTAAGGGATTCCTTTTGGATTTGTCAAAAGAAGAGGCTATGGGAAAAGTTCTTCCAAGCTCACTTCCGGCAGTTTCCTGGAACGGAAAACAGTATGCGGTTCCGATGGATTACGCAGGAATCGGAATTATCTACAACAAAGATATTTTTGACAAATACGGAATCAAAGCACCTACAACTTACCGCGAACTTGAGCAGGCTTGCCGTACTTTAAAAGAAAACAACATTGTTCCGTTCTCTGGTCTTTTAAAGGAAAACTGGTCAATGGGTCATTTTATTACAATGGTTCATACAGCACTTCTTAAGGAAAAAGGAACTGAAGTAGAAAAATTCATCTCTGATATGAACGCTGGAAAGTCTTCTTATGGAAATGTTGATACAGCAAAATTGTTCAGCATTCTTGATTTCTACCGTGACAATATGAATACAAATGCGGCAGAAATGGGTGGCGGTGAACAGCAGCAGTCATTTGCTAAAGGCGAATCAGCAATGATGGTTCAGGGACTTTGGGCATATGTAGACGCTCTTAAACTTAATCCAAACTTGAACGCAGGATTCATTCCTTTCCCAGTTTACAACGATGCAAAAATGAACACATTCTATGCTGATGTAGACTCAACTTTCGGTGTTTCTTCTCAGTCTAGTGCAGAAAAACAGGCAGTTGCTGTTAAGTTCCTTAACTGGCTTACTTCTGATGAAGGTCAGAAACTTTGGATGGATGAATACAAGCTCATTCCACCGTTCAAGGGTGTTGATGTTTCTGCATTCGGTGGTCCTTATGTAGATCTTATGGCTTCTGTAGAAGCTAAAGGCTCTTCTCCATGGGCATTCTCTCAGTATCCTACAGATGTATTCGAAGATTCTTGTAAAAATGGTGCTCAGCAGTACATGATGCACAAGCGTTCTGCTGGTGACGTTATCAAAGCAATCGATGCTCAGTGGGCTTCTTCGGTTAATAAATAATTTTAATTGAATAAAAAGTCCGTGGCTGCGGTCGCGGACTTTTTCTATTATGGACTTCTGAATTTTTCAGAGCCAAACAAAAAATTGAGAGGAACCAGTTTTTATGGTTGAAGCTAAATCAAGGAAAGCATTTTATTTTACGGCTTTCATTATTCCTTGTCTTGTTCTTTATTTGATTTTCTTTATTACTCCTTTTTTCAGAGGAATAGGAATTTCGCTTACAAACTGGGATGGTCTTACTCCAAAGACACCTATCATTCTTGATAAAAATGAATTTGAATCTAAAATTTTATACAGCGGAAAATTAAATCAAAAAGAAAGAAATTATATTCAGTCTATTTATGAATACGATTCGGTTGATAATTCCTACAAACGAAAAAGTCTTGGAGGTATTACTCGAAAAAAACTTGAACGAATTGTAAAAAAAACAGGTTATGAGCCTGAACGTTATAAATTTGTCGGATTGGAAAATTACAAAAAAATCTTTACAGGAAAAATTGATAAAGATTTTTATCCACATACACAACGAATTGAAAAATTTACGGAAAGTTCTGAATTGCCTAGAATAATTCAAAAAAAAGAGTTTCAGACTGAAGTCTTAAAGGGGCTTGCAAAAGATTCCGAGGATTACAGACTTCTTACAGATGCATATAAGTTTGATGAAAAAACGAATGCCTTTAGACTTGATTCAAAATATGATGAATTTGTTCTTAGCGGTTTTCTTTGGGATTTGCCTGGTGTTGGAGAATCAATTTCGGAATCTAAAATTGATTCTTTGATAAGAAACTTGAAAACTTTTGGATTAAAGCAGAATGCCTATGACATTCACAATGTAGCAATTGATTTTGCGAATGAAAATGGACTTTCTGACAAAAACAAAGGTGAATTGATAGAACTTTCAAATGAAATATTAAAGGTTTCAAAAATAAAGAAAGTTCTTGCAAAAAATTGGGTGGTTACACAGCACAATATGGGTGTTATTGGGTTTACCCTGTTTTTTGCGGTCTTTTCTGTTATAGGAATCAACGTTTTGGCGTTTGGGCTTGCGCTTGCCCTTGATACTGGAATCCGAGGACAAAAAGTTCTGCGTACAATTTTCTTTTTGCCGAATGTTCTTTCTATGATTATTGTTGCGCTTATCTGGTCAATGCTGTTTGTTCAGCTTTTGCCGGCAATCACAGGAATTGAAAAATGGATTTCAGATTCAAACAAGACTCCTTGGCTTTTGGTTCTTGTTGCGGTCTGGCAGGGGTGCGGTTACTATATGATTGTTTACCTTGCGGGGCTTCAGAATATTTCTCCGGAAGTTATTGAGGCTGCAAAAATTGATGGAGCAACTGGCTGGCAGCGTTTTAAATATATCACATTGCCGCTTATGATTCCGTCTTTGACAATATCTCTTTTCCTTACAATTGCAAATGCGTTAAAGAGTTTTGACCTTATTTATGCAATGATTGGTCAGACTGGTTACGCAACAGGTACAGTTCCTTTTGTTATGGATATTTATTTTGATGCATTCTCGTTAAAGCAGGCTGGACTTGCTACGGCAAAGGCGATGGTTTTGTTCTTGGCGATTGTGGCTATCACAGGAATTCAGCTTTACCTGATGAAACGCAAGGAGGTTGAGGCATAATGAATTTTTCAAAATTGAACATAAAAGAGCAGACTGCAAAAGAGACTGTGCTTACGACTTGCATGATTATTTTTGCCTTGTTTTTTATTTATCCGCTTATATTTGTGGTTATAAATTCGTTTAGGCCGAATGCTGATATTATCATAAATCCTACAGGAGTTCCTGCAAAACTTTTTTTTGGAAATTATGTGCAGGCTTGGACGCAGATGAAATTTCCGCGTGTTTTTATGAATACACTTCTGGTTACCGTTCTTGGTACTGGCGGAATTATTATTACTTCTGCGATGTGTGCCTATGGTTTGGCTCGCTCAAAGTCAAAAATTTCCTGGATTTTGTACGGATTCTTCTCGTTCTCGCTTGTAATTCCATTTCAGATTATTATGGTTCCGATTGGAGTTCTTGCCGCCGACCTTCATCTTATGTCTGTTCCAGGACTGGTTCCGATGTATTGGGGATTGGGTTGTCCTACAGCGATTTTTATGTTTCACGGATTTATAAAATCTGTTCCGCTTGAACTTGAAGAATCTGCCGCAATGGACGGTGCCGGAAGATTTTATATCTTTTTTAGGATAGTTCTTCCTCTTATAAAAACAATTATCGCTACTGTTGCCGTTATCGATGCGCTGTGGATTTGGAACGATTTTCTTTTGCCTTTGATTGTTGCAAAGCAGGGAACAATTCAGCTTGCGCAGATGCGGTTTAATGGTCAGTTTATGAAGGAATACGGTCCGATGTGTGCTTCTCTTACAATTTCTTCTATTCCGATTATTGCTTTCTATCTTGGACTTCAAAAATACATCATAAAAGGTATTGCGGCAGGAGCGGTAAAAGGTTAATGTTTTTTATATGAAAAACATTTATCTGGATCTTTACATCACTTTTGCAAAAATCGGTTCCCTTACTTTTGGTGGGGGAATCGCAATGCTTCCAATGATGCAAAATGAACTAATAGAAAGAAAACAATGGGTTTCTGAAAATGAAATCCTTGACTATTATGCAATTGGTCAGTCTACACCAGGGATTATTGCCGTAAATGTGGCTACTTTTGTAGGCTATAAAAAGGCTGGAATTCTTGGTGGAATTATTGCTACTCTTGGCGTGATTACACCTTGTATTGTCCTTATCACTCTTCTTGCAAATCTTATTGATTCAATCGACCATTATCCGAATGTTCAGAAGGCCTTAAAAGGAATAAATGTTGCTGTCTGCGCTCTTATTACGGATGCTACAATCAACTTTGCTAAAAAAACTTCTAAAGGTGTAGTCAGCATTGTTATAATGTTGCTTTCGTTCTGCCTGATTTTCTTTTTTAACGTTAAATCGTACATCATTATTCTTGGGGCGGCGTTTGTTGCGGTTTCCGCTTATTTCATAGAAAAGAAAATCAAAAAAAATGATGAAAAAAAATCTTTAGAAAACAAGGCGGATTCAAATGACTAGTGATGTAAGCCTTTTATGGCTGTTTTGTGTCTTTTTTTATATTGGACTTTTTACAATTGGCGGTGGTCTTGTTGCCATTACTTTGATGCAACAGACAATTGTTGACAGAGGACTTATCTCCGTTGAACAGTTCTATAATATGATTGCAATTTCAGAAAGTACGCCAGGCCCGATTGGGGTTAATATGGCGACTTTTTTGGGTTACAAGTTCTATGGAATTCCTGGGGCAATTATAACTTCGCTTGGAGAAGTTCTGCCATCTCTGATTACAATTCTGATTATCGCCCGGATAATTATAAAATTCCGAGAAAATAAATGTCTTCAGCAAGTTTTTACTTTTTTGCGTCCTGCCGCGACTGGAATGATTTTTGTGATTGCGGTAAATATGTGTCTGAATATTCTTGTTGTTCTTCCGCAGGATTACAGGGTTTTGCTTTCTGCATCTGGCTGGAAGGAACTTTTTAACTGGATGAATCTTTCTATGTATTTTGTTTTCCTTTGGCTCAGAACGAAATTTAAGCTTCATCCTTTTTTTGTTGTCTGCGTTGGTGCTCTTGCTGGCGTAGTATTTTTTTAGTTTAGCCTGAAATTTTAGTTTTTAGTCTGAATAGATAAATTGTGAAAAATCGCTTTCAGCATATTTTAAAATCTGTGGTATAATAAAAATATGAGTACACATATTAACGCGCCGAAAGGTGCAATTGCAGACAGAGTTCTTCTTCCTGGTGACCCGCTTAGGGCAAAATTTATTGCGGAAAATTTCCTTGAAAATCCAAAATGCTATAATCAGGTTCGTGGAATGTTTGGATTTACTGGAACTTACAAAGGCGTAAAAGTTTCTGTGCAGGGAACTGGAATGGGGCAGCCGTCGCTTTCGATTTATGTGAATGAACTTTTTCGTTTTTATGATGTTCAAAAGGCGATTCGGGTTGGAACAATAGGTTCTGTCCAGGATGATGTAAATTTAAAGGATACGGTCATTGCGAATGCGGCTTTTTCTGACTCTTATCTGATGAACCAGCGTTTTGGCGGTTTGCATTATGCCCCTACATCAGACTTTGGACTTCTTTATAACGCGTACAACAAGGCAAACGAACTTGGAATCAATGTAAAGGTCGGTCCGGTTGTTTCTAGTGACCGTTTTTATGATGACAACCAGAACTGGAAACTTTGGCAAAAGTATGGTGCTGTCGGAATTGAGATGGAATCTGCGGAACTTTTTACGCTGGCGGCGGAATTTCACAGAAAAGCGCTTTCTATTTTTACAGTAAGCGACCATATTGTAAAAGGCGGACAGACAACCGCGGAAGAACGTGAAAAAACTTTTAAAGATATGATGATACTTGCACTTGAAACAATAATTGTGGAATAATGTAAGAATTACAAAAAATACTTTGATGGAGAAGAAAAATATGAAACCTACACTTTTAGTTCTTGCAGCAGGAATGGGCAGCCGTTACGGTGGAGTAAAGCAGATTGATGCTGTCGGCAAGAATGGTGAATGTCTTCTTGATTTTGCGGCTTTTGACGCAAAAAAAACCGGTTTTGGCAAAGTGGTTTATATAATCAGAAAAGATATAGAAAAAGATTTTAGGGAGCGTCTTTTTGACCGTGTTGCACGAAATATGGATGCGGAATATGTGTTCCAGTCGCATGAAAGTCTTTTAACGCCGGAACAGATTAAACTTTCTGAAAATCGAACAAAGCCGTGGGGAACTGCACATGCTGTTTTGTGTGCGGAAAAATCAATTCACGAGCCTTTTGCGGTAATCAATTCCGATGATTATTATGGCAGAAGTGCATTTGAAACTTTGGGAAAACATCTTTCTTCTATAAGTAATGATTCTGTTGAACATGCGATGGTTGGTTATGTTCTTGAAAAAACGATGAGTCGCAATGGCTCTGTAAGCCGCGGAGTCTGCACTGTAAAAGACGGAAATCTTGTTTCAATTGTAGAAAACCTGAAAATTTATTTTGAAGGCGAAAAGGTTGTTTCAGATATGGGCGACAGAAAAGAAATTCTTACAGGTAAAGAAACTGTAAGTATGAATCTTTTTGGTTTCAGTCCAAAGGCGTTTGAAGAATTCAACTTTTATTGGGAAAATTTTATTAAAAATAACGTTACTGCGGAAAAAACAGAGGCACTTTTGCCGGTTGTAGCAAGCGATATTATCAAAGATAAAAAAGGCACTGTAAAAGTTTACACTTCTGAAGAAAGTTGGTTCGGGATGACTTATCCGGAAGACCGCGAGAACGTAAAAAAAGAAATTGCAAAAAAAATTGCTGACGGATATTATCCTGAAAATTTGTGGGAAAAATAATTCTTGAAAATCATTGCTTGGTCTGACTTACAGAACAAAGAATATCAGTTTTTTTTTGAAAAAGGTTCTGCCGCTTCAATCGGTTCGTTTGATGGTCCCCACAAAGGGCATTTTGCGATTTTCGATAAAATTTTGGATTTTTCGCGCCAAAATGGAACTTTGAGCGGGCTTGTTACATTTGAAAAACCAGTTTCTTCTATAAAGCAGGGGAATTGTTACAAAGGTGACATTTCGACTTTGGAAGAACGCCTTGAGATTTTTAAAAAACTTGGGTTTGATTTTGTTCTTGTTATTCATTTTGATGAAGAATTCAAGCGGATTGAAGGAAAGGATTTTTTTCGCATTTTAAAAGAAAAACTGAATCTAAAGTGTATCGTTGAGGGCGTGGATTTTTGTTGCGGACACAACGGTGCGTTTGCAAAGCCTCAGATTCAAGCTTTTTGTGCGGAAAACAATATCGATTCTTTTTTTGTAGAACTTGTAAAAGAGAATGGAAAAAGAATCAGCAGCACAATGATTCGCGAACTTCTTGCCGAAAAAAATATTGACAAGGTAGAAAGACTTTTGGGTTATTGATTAATGCTTAGGTTTTCTATAAACTTTTAACTATCTGTTTTTACGGAATTTTTGTGATTAATTTCCCTCAACCCGGAATTTGACCTGCATTTATTCCGCCTATTCAGAAAAAATTATTTTAAGGGGTTCCAACAATGGCACTTGCAAAAGAAACAACACAGTCACTCGTATCAAAATACGGTGCAAAAGAAGGCGACACAGGTAACGTAAAAGTTCAGATTGCTCTTCTTACAGAAAGAACAAAGCAGCTTACTGCTCACGCAAAAAGATTTCCAAAAGATGCTGGAGCAAAACGTGCTCTTCTTAAAGTTGTTGGTCAGCGTCGCAAGATGTTGAGATACTTTGAACGCACAAACCTTGAAGGTTACCGTGCATTCATCAAGGAACTTGGACTTCGCAAGTAGTTCTCGTCCTGTAGTAAAAGCCTGTTGCCATACATCGTGGTGGCGCAGGCTTTTTTGTACATATCACGGTGCATCGCAAAGTTTCCTAGGAATACGGCGCGATGTAAAAGAAAGAATACGACATAAGGAAAGGAAAAAGATGTCAGAAGTAACAAGAGTAACTTACAGACTCGGAGATGCTGATTTAATCATTGAATCAGGAAAAATCGGTAAACAGGCAAATGGTTGTGTCTATGCTCAGTGGGGCGGGGCAGCCATTATTGCAACAATCTGTGCTTCTAGCTCAGTAACAGAAGGTCAGGATTTTGTTCCTGTAACAGTTGAATATAACGAAAAGTTCTATGCGGCTGGAAAAATTCCAGGCGGATTTGTAAAACGTGAAGGTCGTCCAAAAGACAAGGAAATTTTGGTAAGCCGTCTTATTGACCGTCCTATGCGACCTCTTTTTGAACCATCATTCGGACATGAACTTCAGATTGTTCCGACTTGTGTTTCTTGTGATGGTGTTCATACTCAGGATATTCTTGCAGTAATCGCGGCTTCTGCTGCAACTTGCATTTCTGATATTCCATTCCATGGACCAGTTGCGGCTTGCCGTGTAGGTTTCTTGAATGGAAAATATGTAATCAACCCTACTTTTAAGGAAATTGAAGAAGCGGATATGGAAATCGTTGTTGCCGGAACAAAAGACGGTTTTACAATGGTTGAGGGTGGCGCAAAAGAAGTTTCTGAAGAAGTTATGCTGGGTGCGCTTGCCGAAGCAGAAAAATTTATCAAGGAAATGTGTAAACTTCAGGAAGAACTTGTTGCAAAGTGTGGAAAAGAAAAGCTTCCTTTGAATCCTCTTGATGTAACTCTTGCAAATGCAGAGCAGATTGAGGCAGAGGCAACGCCTCTTCTGAAGACAGCTTGCTTCCAGGATGGAAAAATGAACAGAGGCAAGGCTATTGCAAAGGTTATTCAGGAAGTTGGAGCAAATCACGCAGAGCAGCTTGAAGATCCAGTTCAGGCAAAACTTTACGCAAATTTGATGGATGAAATTCAGTACAAATTGTTAAGAAAATCTATTCTTGATGAAGGTGTTCGTATTGACGGACGCAAAACTGATGAAATCCGCCCGATTACTTGTGAGGTGAATGTTCTTCCAACTCCACATGGTTCTGCTTTGTTTACCCGAGGTGAAACTCAGTCTTTGGCGGTTTGTACTCTTGGAACTGCAATGGATGAACAGTCTTATGATGATATTGATGGAAATAGGTCTGAACATTTTATTCTTCACTACAATTTCCCACCATATTCTGTTGGTGAAACAGGAAAACTTACAACTGGACGCCGCGAAATCGGACACGGAAATTTGGCACGCCGTTCTTTGGCTGCCATGGTTCCAAGCCGAGAGGAATTCCCTTATACAGTTCGTGTAGTTTCTGAAATTATGGAATCTAACGGTTCTTCTTCACAGGCTTCTACTTGCGGTGGATGTCTTGCGATGCTTGCCGCTGGCGTTCCGATGAAGAAAATGGTTGCCGGAATTGCAATGGGTCTTATTACAGAACCTGAGGGAGACAATCCTTATGGCCGTTACAAGATTCTTTCTGATATTCTTGGTGAAGAAGATCACCTTGGCGATATGGACTTTAAGGTTGCCGGAACAAAAGATGGTATTACTGGATTCCAGATGGATATTAAGATTGCCGGTGTAACAACAGAAATTATGAAGAATGCGTTGGAACAGGCTCGTCTTGGTCGTCTTCACATTCTTTCTATAATGGAAAAGGCAATTGATAAGCCAGCTCCTCTTTGTCCACGTGCTCCACAGATTATTACAATGAAAATTCCGGTAGACAAAATTGGTGCTTTGATTGGACCTGGCGGAAAGAATGTAAAAGCTCTTTGCTCTCAGTATGATGTTACTATCAACACTGATGATGACGGGACTGTTACAATCTACGGAAAGAATGGTGAATCCGCTGAAAAGGCTAAAAAGGCTGTAAAGGGAATAACAGAAGATCCGGAAGTTGGCGCTATTTATCAGGGAACTGTAAAACGCATTATGGATTTTGGTGCTTTTGTTGAAATTCTTCCTGGAAAAGAAGGTCTTTGCCATATCTCTAAACTTTCTAAGCAGCGTGTAGAAAAGGTGAGCGATGTGCTTAAGGAAGGTCAGGTTATTCCTGTAAAACTTTTGGAAGTTGACAAAATGGGAAGGCTGAACCTTTCTTACATTGATGCGATTGAGAAATAGAAGGTTTGGACTAGTGCCTAGGGGTGCTTGAGTCCATTAAGTAATAAAACAGATGTTCCATACTTTTTCGGAATGGGCATCTGTTTTTTTATGTTCAAAATGCGGATGGAACGGAAACAAAGTATCTTGTGGGAATAAAGACTTTTGGAATTGCTTCTGGAGAACAGAAAATTGCACAATTTAAAGCAAACCATAATGAATGGTCGGAAATTATAAATCAGATAAAAAACAATTCAAAAGGAAAAACCAAAGATGAGATTGATTCCGTAAATAGAGATTTGTATTGTCGGCTTGCTTTGAATATTGCAGAACTAAGAAACAAAAGAATTGCTTCGTCAGAAGCTCAGTTGCAGGGCTTTACGGTTTCCCTTGAAACTGAGAATGTTCAAGCCGTTTATCATGTTCTGATGCCATCTAAAAAAGGTGAAAAGCCGGCGATTTACGTTGGTGAAACTCCTTACAACCGCATAGATTTGAAAAATATTAAGGTTACAGGATGTACTTCTGATAAAAATCCTACAAATTTTGATTTTACAGACGGAAAGCATAGATACCGATTTACTGCTGCAGACAGCCAGCTTTTGATGGATTTTGAAAACAAAAAAATTATTAAGGAAGAATGGGAAGTCGTCTATGCTGAAGATGCCTATTCAATTTTTTCTGGGCTTGCGGATAAAGTTGTAGCAAAAGAAAAACAATCAATACTTGGCGAGTGGATTTTAAAGAAAGTATTTCAACTTGAAGACTATGAACCGCTTACAAGAAAACGTTTGAATGAAATTGGAATTAATGCACTCCGGCTTTACAAAATTTCGGGTTCTGACGATATTCATATTGAGTTTATTTGGATTAATAAAGATAACAAGCCGAATGATTTTTTTTGCTAAAGAATTTCAATGATTTTTTCTGCGATTCTTTGGATTACAGAAACACATACGGAATTTCCAGCTTGTTTGTAAAGACGAGATTCTGCCATATCAGAGGGCAATACAAAGTTTTGTGGAAATCCCTGAGTGTTAAAACATTCATGCGGTGTCATCTTTCTGATTCCGAATTTTGTTTTTACAAGACATACGTTGTGTCCGCCTTCGCCCTGATTAGCTGTGAGCGTTGGAACAACGTGGTTTTGATTTTTCCGTACGTGAACTGTCTTTAAAGGCAACGATGTAAATGCGTTCCCGGTTTTGAGGAATATTTCCGTATTCCATTGCGTTAAGGACTTTGTACTTTGGGTTTTTGTAGCCAGCTTTTTCAAGTTCCGCTAGAATTACCTTGAATGTATTGCCAGCGTCGTGTGTAACAAGGTTTTTGACATTTTCCAAAAAGATGATTTCTGGTTTTTTTTCCTTTTATAATTCTAATCAGTTCAAAAAATAATGTACCGCGTCCTTTTTCATCGTCAAAACCCTTTCTTTCTCCTGCGATGGAAAATGCCTGACAGGGAAATCCTCCAAGCAAAACTTGAAAATCAGGAATTTCGTTTGGTTGGACTTTATGAATGTCACGGACATCAACTTTTATGCAGGAATTTGCTTCATAAGTTCTTGCAGGATATAGGTCAAATTCATTTGCATAAACTGTTTTAAAAACACCTGTATTTTCAAACCCTAAGTCGATTCCGCCGACACCAGCAAAAAAAGAGGCACAGGTTATTTTTTTTTGATTCTGATTTCATACAGAAAATGTAAACGAAAATCAAAAAAAATGCAGCCGCCTGTGGCTTTCAACATGATTTTTTTTACCTATGCAAAAGACTTTTAAATGGAATTAAATCATTTTACTAAAAGAGATTGTACAGGAAGTTTTTAAAAATTCATATTGCCTTGCGATAAAAACGTTGTCTGGCAGTTGCTCTGAACGCACATAACGGAATTCTGGTTCAACTCGGCAAGAACATCGGAGGAAATCTTTTTTAGTGTTTCTGGTTCAATGTCAAAAAATTCGCATACAAATGTTTTTTCAACGGTGATTTCACCTTTTTCGTCTTTCCAGTAACCGTCTGCCTCATAAATTGTAACGCCATCAGTATAATTTGTGATGATTTTTAAAAGAATTGATTTTTGTTCTTCTAAAGGCTTTTCGATTTTGTAGGTATCTTTGTCATTTGTTCCAACGTAAAGTCTGTAATTATCAGATGACTGTTTCTTTACACACGATGACAAGGATAAAACAACAAAAGCACAGACAAAAAAAGAAAGAATTCCAAAACTATTTTTTTTCATTATAACACCTCTTTCAAATGGCTTGGGGTCATTCTATCACAGATTTTAATTTTGTTCACTCGGTAAATAAAATCAAAGAATACTTT
>CAVIQW010000004.1:22866-51347 GCA_963644915.1 Paratractidigestivibacter sp. | reverse complement strand
TTTCTAATGTCTTTTTTTTTATTGTTTTTTTGGCTAGAATTGGGTTATGCTTTTTATTTTTGATATGGGCGGAGTTGTAACAAGCACTGCCGGACAGGATTTGTATGAAAAGGTTAGCGAGAAACTTGGAGTTTCACTGGAAAAGTTTCTTTTTTTGATGGGGTGGAACACAAAAAACAATCTTTTTTTTGAGCTTGAAAAAGGAACTCTTTCTGTTGCGGAATGGTGGAAGATTTTTGAGGAACGTTCTGGGATAAAAGTTTGCTGCGACTGGTTCAGGTTGCTTTTTCATCCTGTGTTAAATGAAGAAACTAAAAAAATTGTGCTTGCGTTAAGGGAAAAAGGTCATAGGGTTGTTTGCGGTACAAATACGATTGAAAGTCATTATGATAATCACAAGTGCCGGGGTGATTACGAAATTTTTGATATGACTTATGCTTCAATTCATATGGGGGTCAGAAAACCTGAGCTTGAATTTTGGAATTTGATTCTTGAATGTGAGAACGAAACTCCGGAAAACTCGTTTTTTACAGATGACAAAAAAGAAAACTGTGATTCGGCCGCTGCTCTTGGGATAAAAACTTATAATTTTAAGAATGCGGAAGAATTGCGTAAAAATCTTGCAATTTGGCTGAAAGGGGGCGTTACGGAAGAATGGAAGCGGCTTTGTATTTAATTCCTGTGACTTTGGGTGAAACTGAATATTCCAAGGTTTTTCCAGCGTACAATATTGAAATTGTAAGGCAGATAAAGCATTTTATTGTTGAAAATATAAAATCAGCGAAAAGATTTTTGGCTAAAATTGAAGGAAGTCATGTTGATGATGGCGATTTTGTTGAGCTGAGTGAGCATACTGATTCAAAAGATATTTTGCATTATCTGGATTCTTTGGAAAAAGGCGAGCCAGTTGGAGTTATAAGTGAGGCTGGTTGCCCGGCGGTTGCGGATCCGGGTGCGGACATTGTGGCTTTGGCGCAGAAAAAAAACATGAAGGTTGTGCCGCTTGTCGGTCCGAATTCTATAATTATGGCGGTGATGGGAAGCGGTTTTAGCGGACAAAGTTTTGCTTTTAATGGTTATCTTCCTGTAAAGCCGAATGAGCGTGCGAACAAACTGAAATTTTTTGAAAATCGTGCCTACAAGGAAGGGCAGACTCAACTTTTTATAGAAACTCCGTATAGAAATGTACAGCTTTTTGAAACAGTGATAAAAACTTGTCGCCCTGAAACAAGACTTTGCATCGCGGCTGGAATAACAACTGAACTTGAGTATATAAAGACAAAAACAGTTTCCCAGTGGAAAAAATCTGGATTTCCAGACTTGAAAAAAGTACCTGCGATTTTTGCAATATATAAATAGAAAGAATGTTGAGTTTTTTAATGGGAGAAATAAAAGCGTAGGTGGATTTACAATTTATGAAGACTTTGTGTGATTGTAACAATTAACAAGAAACTAGGGGGATTTTTTTATGGATAAGACTTATCTTTTTTTTGATATTGAATGTGCCAATTGCTTTGGTGGCGTTGGAAAAATGTGTTCGTTTGGGTATGTTGTTGTAAACCAGGACTGGACAATTCTTGACGAGGATGATGTTGTGATGAATCCAGAAACTGAATTTGACTGGTATCTTTTTGATTCAAAACATGGGTGTAAACTTGCGTATTCAAAGGATTATTTTAGGGCACAGCATAATTTTGAAAGTTATTACAGCGGCATAAAAAAGCTGATGGAAGCAAGCGGTCGAAAGATTTTTGGTTTTTCTGTAAAGAATGACATGGGATTTCTTCAGAGTGCCTGCGAACGCTACAATTTGCCTTCTATAAATTATGCGGCTTATGACGTGGCGAAAATTATTGACAGTGCAAACGGCTTAAAAAATGGAAAAGGTCTTGATGAATGGTGCAAAATATACAACGTTTCTTGCGAAAACATGATTTCTCACAAATCAAGCGACG
This sequence comes from Paratractidigestivibacter sp., assembly GCA_963644915.1. Classification (GTDB taxonomy): domain Bacteria; phylum Spirochaetota; class Spirochaetia; order Treponematales; family Treponemataceae; genus Treponema_D. The sequence goes on along the minus strand of CAVIQW010000004.1, from coordinate 49,392 downwards.
ATGCGAAAATGACGATGCTTCTTTTTAAGGCATTTTGTGAGTCAAAAAATGAAACTATGGATTCTTTGGCGGAAAAAAACAAGGGAAACAAGTTGAGTGTAGAAAAATTTCTTGAGCAACGAGAGATAAGCCGGCACAACAAGGAGATTATGGGGAAAATTTCTGCGCTTTACGGAAAAAAGGCAAAGGCATTTTTGTCTCAGAGGCTGAACGGAAATTTTGCTCTTGGATTTAAAACCAAAAATGATGCGGATTTTAGTTTGAAAATTGCCGAACTGATTTATAAGCACGGCGGAATCCTTCAGAAAAGCCTAAAGTCAAACGGAACAATTGTTGTTGAGGATGATTGCCGCCCGGAAATTCTTGAGGATATTCACAAACGGAATCTGAAAACTCTTAAGGTTTCTGAAATTATGGAAATTACAAGAATGGAATAAAATCCGTAAAAATTATAAAATCATTTCGTTTTGAGAAGAGTTATCATTTGCTAACTATCGTGCATTGTTTACTTTGCCGTTTTACAGTAAATTCAGTATATTAAAATTAAATTCTCGACTTCCTTTAAGGGGCGAATATGATATTGCTTGACGTGCAAAATATTTCAGTCAGTGTTGACGAAAAGACTGTTCTTAAGAATTTGAATCTTAAGATTGGCGAAGGTGAAACTCATGTTTTGATGGGACCGAACGGAGCTGGAAAATCGACTCTTGGAAATGCTCTGATGGGAAATCCTGTTTATAGACTTGACGGTGGAAAGATTATTTTTGATGGTCAGGATTTGACTGATGAATCTACGGATAAGCGTGCAAAAGCCGGAATGTTTCTTTCGTTTCAGAATCCGCTTGAAGTGCCTGGAATTTCTCTTGAATCATTTATTCGCTCGAGCATTCAGCAAAAAACTGGTGAACGCGTGAAGCTCTTTCAGTTTCAGAAGGAACTCCAGAAAAATATGCAGCTTTTAAATATGGATGAAAGTTACGCAAAGCGTGATTTGAACGTTGGATTTTCTGGCGGTGAGCGCAAAAAAAGCGAAATTTTGCAGCTTTTGATGTTAAAACCGAAATTTGCAATTCTTGACGAAACAGATTCTGGGCTTGACGTTGATGCTGTACGCACGGTTTCTAAGGGTGTTGAGGAATATCAGAAAAACCAGAACGGCGGACTTTTGATTATTACTCATTCTACGCGGATTTTGGAAAGTCTGCACGTTGATTACACTCATGTTCTTGTAAAAGGGCAGATTGTAAAGACTGGCGATGGTTCTCTTGTTGAAGAGATAAATAAAAACGGATTTGATAAATATATCAATGGCTGAGGGGCGTTGCGGGACCTCCCGCTAGAAGGGGTAGGCGAAAACCGGAAGGTTTGAGCCGAGGGGAAGACTTTCCCCGACTGGAGCCGATGCCAGAAATTGACTTTGGCAATTTCTGGTAAGTTCAGACAGCAAAGCGTCTGAACGTCGGGAAGACTTTCCCCGCCTAAAGCAATAGCCAGGAATTGACAAAGGAATATTATGGCTGACGAAAAAACAAATATTCACGATATAAATCAGGATTTTTATAACTTTCGCTACGAGGAGTCTGAAAAGGAATTTTACCGCATTGAGGCTGGGCTGAATCCTGAGATTGTAAAAAAACTTAGCGAGGAAAAGGGCGACCCCGAATGGATGCGCGAATTCCGGCTTAAATCGCTTGAACAGTACAATAGAATGGGCGTTTCTGTGAGCTGGATGCCTAATATCGAAGGGCTTCATATAGAAGATATTTCAACGTATGTGCGGCCAAAGACAAAAATGGCTGGAACGTGGGAAGAAGTTCCTGATGACATAAAAAATACTTTTGAAAAACTGGGAATTCCCGAGGCGGAACGAAAAAGTCTTGCCGGTGTTGGAGCACAGTATGATTCTGAACTGGTTTACCACAATATTCAGGATGAAGTTGCAAAGCAGGGCGTTGTTTACCTTGATTTTGAGAGTGCCTTGAAAAGTCCTGAATGGGGACCGATGGTAAAAGAATATTTTATGACGCTGATTACGCCTAAAGACCATAAATTTGCGGCTCTGCACGGTGCTGTTTGGTCTGGCGGTTCATTTGTGTATGTTCCAAAAGGCGTAAAACTTTCGTTTCCGTTGCAGTCGTATTTTAGGTTGAATGCAAAAGGTGCGGGGCAGTTTGAGCATACGCTTATCATTGTTGATGAAGGAGCGGATTTGCATTTTATTGAGGGTTGTTCAGCACCAAAATACAATGTAGCGAATCTTCATGCTGGTGCGGTTGAACTTTTTGTAAAGAAAAACGCTCATCTTCGCTATTCGACAATTGAAAACTGGTCAAAAAATATGTACAACTTGAACACAAAACGTGCAAAAGTTGAGGAAGGCGGTTCTATTGAATGGATTTCCGGTTCTTTTGGAAGCCATGTTGGATGCCTTTATCCGGAAAGCGATTTGGTGGGAAGAAATGCCCGAGCGGAATTTACTGGCGTAACTTTTGCCGGTGCAGGGCAGGAACTTGATACTGGCGCGAAAATGGTTCACCTTGCACCGAACACAACCAGCGTTATTACAACAAAGTCGATTTCAAAAGGCGGTGGGGCTTCAATCTACCGTTCTGCGGTTTATATTGCAAAAGAGGCGGTTGGTTCTAAGGCAAGCGTTTCTTGTGCTTCTCTTATGTTGGACAGCGAAAGCCGAAGTGATACAATTCCTGCGAATATTGTTCTTACGGACAAGGCGGATGTGGGACACGAGGCAAAAATCGGGCGGATTTCAAACGATGCGGTTTTTTATCTGATGAGTCGCGGAATCAGCGAGGAAGAGGCACGAAGTATGATTGTCAGTGGTTTTGCAAATCCTGTTTCAAAGGAGCTTCCGCTTGAGTATGCGGTTGAGATGAACAATCTTATTCGGCTTGAAATGAAGGGGACAATGTGATGGCTGAATCTTTGAGAATAAACAGGCTTGTTTCTCCGTCTTGGAGCTGGCTTAAAATAAATGATGCTGAACTGAATTTCGATTTTTCGCTGGAAAATGTTCTTCCAAAAACAAAAAATGGGGAAAAATTTGTATTTTGCGAAAACGGTGATGAGTTGAAAAAGGAATTACCTGAACTTTTATCTGGAACTGGAAAATCTTCTGATTCAATTTTTGAAAATGATTCTGAAAATAAATCTGTTTCGCTTGGAATTTCTGTTCCGGAAAATACGAAAATTGAAAAACCTCTTGTCTTGAACTATGATTTTTCAGAAAAAAAATATGCTCTTACCAGACAAGTTGTTGTTGCAGGTGAAAATTCTGAGTCAACGGTGATAATTGTAAATTCTTCTGAAAGAAATGCGGCAGGTTTTCAGGCGTTGCGGACAGAAGTTTATGCAAAACCCAATTCAAAAATACGGATTGTGAAAGTTCAGCTGCTGGGCGGTGAATTTGTTCAGGTTGATGACACTGCGACTTATGCGGCGGAAAATTCAGAAATCGAACTTACCCATGTTGAACTTGGCGCTTCAAAAGTTTACGTTGGTGCGGGCTGTAATTTAAAGGAATATAAAGGTTCGTTTAAGTCTGACCTTGGATATTATCTAAAGGATGAGCAGTTCCTTGATATGAATTTTATTGTGAATCATTTTGGCAAAAAAACTTTGTGCAGAATGAAAGTTGCCGGTTCTTTGAACGATAACGCAAAAAAAACTTACCGTGGCACAATTGACTTTAAGACTGGAAGTGCAGGTTCTGACGGTGATGAGCAGGAAGAAACGCTTCTGCTTAGTCCTGATGTTGTGAACAACTCTATGCCGATAATTTTATGCACAGAGGAAGATATTTCTGGCGAACACGGTGCTACTATCGGTCGTTTGAGCGACGAAATTCTTTTTTATATGGAAGCGCGTGGAATCAGCAGGGAAAATGCTGAAAAAATTATTGCGCGGGCAAAGGTTCAGGCGGTTTCTTCTACAATAAATGATGAGGAAACTGTTGAAAAAATAAATGATGAGATGAATTTAATTTTTGGCGAAGAGTAGAGAAATAGAAGAATAAAGGCAAGGTTTTAAAATGGCAAACATTTTTAAGAAAGATTTTTCAATTTTTAGAACTCCGGAAAACAAAGGGCTGATTTATTTTGACAATGCGGCTACAACGCAACGCCCTGATTGTGTTATCAATGCGATTTCTGATTTTTATACGCACAACAATGCCAATCCTTTGCGTGGTCTTTATGATTTGAGCGGAAGGGCAACAGAAGATTACGAGAATGCCAGACATACTGTTGCGCAGTTTTTGAATGCAAAAGACTGCGAGATTGTTTTTACACGGAATGCTTCTGAAAGCCTGAATCTTGTTGCCTATTCTTATGGAATGGCAAATGTTAATGCTGGAGATGAGATTGTCGTTTCTGTTTCAGAGCATCATTCAAATATTCTTCCGTGGCAGATGGTATGCAAGGCAAAAGGCGCAAAACTTGTTTTTCTTGAACCAGATAAGATTTCGGGGGAACTTCCAGAAACTGAATTTGCAAAAATAAATGTAAAAACAAAAATTGTGGCGGTGGGTCATGTTTCAAACGTTCTTGGAATTACAAATCCTGTAAAAAAAATTGCCGCGCTTGCACATAAACTTGGGGCTGTCTGCGTTGTTGACGGTGCGCAGTCTGTTCCTCATTTAAAAGTTGACGTAAAGGAAATTGACGCTGACTTTTTTGCTTTTAGCGGTCACAAACTTTGCGGTCCAATGGGAATTGGCGTTCTTTACGGAAAAAAGGAACTCCTTGAGCAGATGCCGCCATTTTTGCGTGGCGGAGAAATGATTGAATATGTTACCCGCGAGGATGCTACATGGGCGGAACTTCCGCACAAATTTGAGGCAGGAACTGTGAACGCAAGCGGGGCTGTTGGACTTGCGGCGGCGATAAAATATATTCAGCCAATAGGTTTTGAAAAAATCGAGGAGCATTGCGATAATCTTGCTTTGCTTTTGATGGAAAAAATGAAGAATAATCCGTACATAAAGGTTATTGGAAATCCTGACCCTAAAAAACATTGCGGAATTGTTACTTTTACCGTTGAAGGCGTTCATCCGCACGATGTGGCTTCTCTTTTGGATACAGAAAAAATAGCAATTCGTGCCGGTCATCATTGTGCCCAGCCACTTGGTGCTTATCTTGGAGTTCCTGCAACCGCTAGGGCAAGTTTGTATTTTTACAATGATGAAGAGGAAGTTGAAAGATTTTATTCGGTTTTGTGCAACATCCGAAAAATGAGCGGATATAAAGATTAGAATTTATTAAAACCGTTGCGGCAAATGATTTTAACAAACAATAATTAGCGAAAGATTTTAAATTTTGAGGTTTTTATGGATACAAAAGAGTTATACCGGGAAATTTTAAACGAACACAATATAAATCCTGTACACAAAACTGAATTGGAAGGCGCAAATATGCAGCTTAACGGTGTAAATCCGAGTTGTGGCGACAACATTACCTTGAATCTTAAGGTTGAAAACGGTGTTATTGTGGACGGCTCTTTTACAGGTAGCGGTTGTGCTGTTAGCCAGGCGAGTTGCGATATGATGCTGGATTTGGTGATTGGAAAAACAACTGACGAGGCTAGAAAACTTGATGATATTTTTATGGAGATGATTCGAGGCGAGGCTTCTGAGGAAAATATTGAAAAACTGGATGAGGCTGCCGCTTTGCAGGATATTTCAAAAATGCCTGCGCGTGTAAAATGTGCGGTTTTAGGCTGGCGTACAATGCGAGAAATGTTCAAGACAAACGAAAAATGTGCGTCTTGTTCAAATCCGAATTGCCATTAACTATAGAAAATAAAAAAAAGAGGTTTTTATGAAAAAATTATTAATTGCTTCTGTGGCTGCTTTTTTTGTTGCTGGAGCGGCTAGCGCACAGGTTATGAAAAATCCTGGTGTTGAAAATACTTTGTATTCTGGTTTTGGTTCACCGCTTGTTGGCGATCCGATTTATTACGGTTTTTTGGATACTATTCAGGCTCGCATTGATGTTGGACAGTTTACAGTTGAAGGAATGTTGAACTGGGGTTCAATGGCAAATGTTGATGACGAAGGTAATCTTGACAACTTTACTTTTGGACATACAACCAATAATCCACTTTATTATCATTATGGGCACGGTGGAGATACTGTAACTATAACAGACCCTAAAGCTGTTTCAAAATTTGGAGCAAAACATTTCAACGGTTACAATCAAGGTCAGACAACGACAGACGATTATTATGTGAACTTTTTGTGGCATCCACTTGCTGGTCTTGATGTTGGAATGGGTACAAAGCTTAACTGGCAGGTTGGTCCGGCTCCACATTTTGGTGCTTGGCTCTGGGAAGCAGATGCTCATGTTCGTCAGGGCGGTTTTTCTACTGCTTATGATGACAGACATGGTGATGTGGATAATTACAAATTTACTCCAGATGCACCAGGTTCTGCTGATGTTGTAGGTTTTGTTCCGTATGCAAATAAATATGCAAAAAAAGCTATTGGTGTGCGCTATTTGCACGAAGGTGATTTTATTTTCCAGATTGGTGGCGCGATTCCAAGCGGAACTAATACAGACAGTTTCCGTTCAAATTTTGGCGCTCAGTTCCAGTTTGAAAAATTTGCGCTTGCTGTTGCTTACGAAGGGCTTTTCCAGAAAGACGGAAACTTTTATGCCGGTGCAGAATTTGGTGTAAGACAGTTCTTCTTTGATGTTTATTTTGCATGGGATTCAATCGACACTGATGATGACAAAAATTCTTCTAATTACGAGGATATGTCGTTCAGTGCAGGTGCGACAATGACAATCAATTTAGAAAATGCTGGAATTTCCCTTATACCAGAATCTTCTTTCAACTGGTTTGAAAATACTGACTACACTCCGGCTTGGTACGCAGGATGCACATTCCTTTGGAATATCAATGACAAATTCGCATTGGATGTTTATTCATCTTTTGCAATCGGTTCAAAGGACAAACACTGGGATGATTATGGCGAAACTGAAGACTGGGGAACTGGAAACATCTTTACAGTTCGCCCGGATTTTAAGATTTCTTTGACAGAACATCACTCAATCAACGCATATTTGAACACTGAGCACCGCGAGTCATTCGACGGAAAATCACGCTGGTGCTGGTCAACTGGTGCATACTGGACATACAAGTTGAACACTGCGGCTTCTAGAAGAACTGGAAGACGTTAGTTTTGTTCGCATTTAGGTAGTTCAGACTTTTACAAATTCAACGGCTTGGGTAGTAATATCCAGGCTGTTTACTTTAACATTGATTTTTTCGTTAAGTTCTGTATTTTGAACGCCTTTTATTGTTGCCTGCATTGCAAGGCTTGGAATCATAAAAAGAGGGTCATCAAATTTTTTGTCAACGCAAATTGCTTCGCCCTGCCATTCTGGGTTCTGGATTAGATAGATGAGCTTCCAGTGCGTTTCGCTAAGCCGGCTTGCTTTTCTTGCCGCGACGCTTGCGGCATCTCCTTGACTTATGCGTTCAAGCATAGAATCTTTGTCTATTAATTTTTGTCCTGCCAAGAACGCACGTAACTGCTGGTGTGCAACCAAATCGCTGTAGCGGCGGAGCGGGCTTGTAACTTGACTGTAGATTGCAATTCCAAGCCCAGCGTGCATTGCAGGCGTGATTCCAACGCTTCTTTTGTGCATACACCTTAAAAGCTGAAACTGTCCAGCAAGCCCTGATAGGACTTTTTCTGGAAAAGTTGGCGCTTCCTGACTTACATAAGGGAATGGAATTTTATTTTTGAATGCGAAATTTGCGGCCCCTTCTCCGGCCAAAAGCATCATCTCGCAGACCATAGAATCTGCCTCGTAGCGGACGAGCGGTGAAATTGAGACTTTTTTTGTTTCCGGGTCAACGCTCATGTGGACTTCTGGAAGGTCGATGTTTGTGGCACCGGATTTTTTTCGCCGTGCGATATTTTTTTCTGCAATATCAAAAAGCGGTTTTAGTTCCGGAGAATTTTTTTGTTCAGTAGCCTGTTCGTAAGTGAGCCGTTTTACGTTGACTTTTGTCTTAAAAATCTGACATTCGTTGATTGTGTTGTCCTCGTTCAGAAGAATTCTAAACGAAAGTGCGTTGCTTTTTTGCTGAAGTCCAAGAGCATAGTCGGCAAGGCTTTCTTCTGCTAGCATACGGACTGCGCCTTCTGGAAGGTAAAGCGTTGTGCCTTTGTTTCTGGCAACTTTATCAATTGAACTGTCTGGAAGAACAAAGCAGGCCGGATCTGCAATGTGAACCCAAAGATATTTTCCGTCCCATGCAACTGCATCGTCCGGGTCTGCTGACCAGGCGTTGTCAATTGCGTAGGCAACTTGTTCCAGCTCAAGGCGTTCTTCCTGCGGAGGAGTTCCAAGACCTTCTTTTGCGCTTACCATTGAAAGTCCGTAGCGCGTTGGATATGGATTTTTTGTAATATCCCAGATTCCTGTGTCGATTAAAAGTTTGTGTGCCTTTTCCGGGCTTTGCGTAACGCCTGCTTCCACCATAATTTTTGATTTTTCGGCTTTGCATAGCGCCAAGTTTTCCACTTCCGCCATAAATTTTGCATCTTTCGGCAGATTGAGTTTTCGTTGCTTAAGGCGTTCTATGAATGCGTCGTGGATTTCCTGTTCGTGTTCCTTTTCGTAATTTTTTTGATTTATTGCGTTGATTTGTTCTGGTGTCCGTGGAACAAAAATTATTTTTCCTGATTTTAATGCCTCTTCTGAAAGTGCAAATTCTACCGAGGAGTTCAGTTCGTTGAACAAAAACCAGTTTTCGTCCGGGGTGCAAGTTCCGTGGATTATTTCTGCAAGTTCTGAAAAACTTATTTCTGCCGTGGCCGTTGATTCGTCACTTAAAAGCAGTTCGTGCACTTCTTTTATCTGTTCGTGGATTTTTTCGTCTGAAAAAGCCAGAAGTTTTTCTAGCGAGGTGCAAGGTTCTTCTGAAAGTGCGATTATATCTTTTTCGCGGACTTTTTGCGTTGCGTACTGGGCTTTTTTTCCGGTTGGAGTTGCTGGTGAAACCTGAAATTTTACAACGATTTTGTCGCCATCAAATTCTTGGATTACGGCACAATTTTTTTTATACAAAACAGGAAAGTCTTTTTTGAACATAAATAAAATATAGCAGAAAAAATATTGTTTTAATAGAAAAATTCGACATTTTACCAATTAATTTCTTGCGGAGCCGCGGTGGGTTGGCGGAGCCTTTTGCGCGGAATTGGAACCGCTTGCCGTGGCAAGTTGCGGAGCGAAAGCGTAGCAATGGAGATAGCACGAAGTGCGTACGGAACGGTGGAAAGCCCGTTACTGATGGAATTTGCGCCCTTAATCTTAAAATGAAATTGCATAAATATACAAAAATGTGTATTTTATCTATATGATAGTTATGAAATTCGGCGGCTCTTCAGTTGCCAATGCAGAAAGAATTAAGCATGTTGCCTCGATTATCAAGGCTTATAGGGAAAAACGTCCGGTTGTTGTTCTTAGCGCGATGGGCGATACAACAGACCATCTTTTGGCGGCGGCGGATTTGGCGGTTACTGGAACTGTTGATGTTGCTGGAGTTGCAAAACTTCACGAGGAAACTGCAAAAGAGCTTGGAATAAATATTGAAACGATTGAGTCGCTTTTGGCAGAGTTGAAGCAACTTTTGACTGGAATTTCTATGTTGAAGGAAATCAGCAAAAGGTCGCGCGATTATCTTGTTTCTTTTGGCGAGCGTATGTCCGTAAGAATGATGGCAGCTTACTTGAACAGTCAGGGAATTGACGCAAAATTCTATGATGCGTGGGATATTGGTTTTGTTAGCGATTCAAATTATATGGCGGCGGAACTTTTGGATGAAGTCTGGGAAAATATTCCGCAGCATTTGGGCGATTACGACAAGGGTGCGACCAACGCAATTCCGATTGTGACTGGTTTTATCGCAAAAGATAAACGTGGGATTATCACAACGCTTGGCCGTGGCGGTTCAGATTTGACCGCAACTATGATTGGCGCGGCGATGAATGCGGAGGAAGTTCAGACTTGGAAAGATGTTGACGGAATTTTAACTACTGATCCGCGTGTTGTAAAAGAGGCAAAGCCTGTTTCGGAAGTTACTTATGAAGAGGCGCAGGAACTTGCAATGTTCGGTTCGCAAGTTTTGCATCCGCGCTCGATGGTTCCAGTTAGAAAGAGTGGAACGCCGGTTCGGGTAAAGAATTCGTATAATATAGAAAGCAAAGGCACAATAATTGTTGAAAAACACAGCGGAAAAGTTCCTCCTGTATGCGCGATTACTTCTGTAAAGCATGTGCAGTTGATTGATATGGTTTCTAACCGTATGCTTGGGGCGGCTGGTTTTTTAGCGCACATTTTTAATAATTTCTTAAAGTGGAATGTGTGTATTGATGTGATTGCGACTTCTGAGGTTTCTGTTTCATGCACTGTAAGCGGAAAAGAAAAACTTGAAGGCTTGGTGCAGGATTTGAGCAAAGCGTGCGATGTTTCTGTTCGACGTGAACGTGCGATTATAACTGTTATCTGCGATGTTGAACATTCTTCTGCGATTCTTGCAAGCGGTTTTGAGGCGTTGGCAGACGAAGGAATCAATGTTCAGATGATAAGCCAAGGCGCTTCAAAAGTGAACATCAGTTTTATTGTGAACGATGACGAAGCCGACCGAACCGTGCAGATTCTGCACAAGGCATATTTTGGTTAGACTGGATTTTTTATTTAAATGAAATTTTGAGTTTTTAGGAGATGCAACAAAAGCGCTTTTTCTCAATCAAAAAAAACTTAAAATTTCATTCAATCAAAAGCAACTTAAAAAAAAGGATTTTATATGAAAATTGCACTTGTTGGATATGGAAAAATGGGACGCATGATTGCTGAGTGTGCTAAAAATCTTGGACACGAAATTGTTGCAACTGTTGATGTTGTTTCTGATGACGCGACTGTAAAAGTTCAGCCCGGCGACTACGATTCTGTTGCCCGTGCAGTAAAATCAAGCGGTGCGGAAGGCGTTATTGAATTCAGCCATCCGACTGCTGTAATGGGAAATATAAAGGCTCTTTTGCCGCTTGGACTTCCTGTTGTTGTTGGAACAACTGGCTGGAACGACAAGTACGACGAGGTTAATAAACTTGCCGCAAACTGCGGTGGAACAATAATGACTTCCTCGAATTTTTCGATTGGCGTGAATATGCTTTTTAAGATTGTTGCGGAAGCCGTAAAAATTATGGAGCAGTGGCCTGAATACGACATTGCCACTTGGGAAGCACACCACAACCAGAAGGCGGACAGCCCATCTGGGACAGCGATTACAATTGCGGAAACAATTCTTGCAAACACAAAAAAGAAAACAGAAATTGTAACAGATGCATTCCACGAAAAACCAAAGCCAGAGCAGTTGCACGTTTCTTCAACAAGATGTGGCTCAATTCCCGGCACGCACACTGTATTTTTTGACAGCAAGGCGGATACGATTGAAATTACTCACCGCGCACGCAGCCGCGAAGGTTTTGCCGTTGGAGCAGTACACGCGCTGGAAAAACTTTCAGATGCAGTAAAAACTGGTGCTCTTAAAAAAGGCGCACTCTACACAATGAACGATTTGTTCTAATCTTCTTTTTTAGGGCGCAAAATACCACCGTAACGGGCTTTTCACCGTTACGTACGCACTTCGTGCTATCTCCATTGCTGCGCTTGCGCTCCGCAACTTGCCTTTGGCAAGCGGTTACAATCCCGCGCAGGCGAATTTTTCAACTTCTGTTTTTATCCCTAAAATTCAGACTACCATCAGAGAAAATCCTGCGATTACAAAAAATTGTCCGGCAATGTATAGAATCATCCTAAGAAGCCGGTCTCTTGCACTGGCTTTTATAAAAAATCCTTTTACTATTAATGCCTGTGCGGCAATAAAAATTGTGCAACCAGCAAGTAGCATTGCCGAATAAAGCCGTGGCTGTCCGCAAAGTGTAAGAATCGAGCCGTAATGCAGAACCATCAGCGGAATCATAAAAATTGCAATCCCAACGGTTTTTGCTGGCGACCTTTTTCCTGTTACGAAAATATAGTATAGAACAAGCATTGCCGCATAAACTGCAAAAATTATTGCGGAAACCCAGATTGGCAGGCTAAAAAGTCTGAACGATGGACGGATAAGTATTATGTAGCACAAAAAACTTACGATAAAGCATATTGCGCTTGTTATTACTATTCTTTTTTTCTTTGGCAAAAACTGAAGACAAGCTCCCGTCAGACCAAAAAGAACTGCGGCGGAAACAAAGATTATAATGTTCAGGGAATCTGGAATCAGCGGAACAAGAACCATAAGCCATGCGGCAAGCAGAAAAACATACAGGCAAGGATTTGCAATGTATTCCATCAAATTGATTTTTTTGTGGTAACCGATAATTTCAAGTATCGCGCTTGCTATAAAAAGTGTTGTAAAAACCAAAAATAAAATATTAAAAATGCTCATAATTTAGTAATTGATTATATCACGGTTTATTGAAAAATAGGTTGTATTATTTTATAATTTGACCAATATTTTGTTTTTCAAAATAGTCCTAATTTCAGGAGGATATATGACAATTTCTCAGATGCTCGGGCAGAGCGGTCTTTTGACTTTGCTGGGTATGGCTGTTGTATTCGCTTTTATAATCATCTTGGTTGTATGCATGAATGTTCTTCATTGTGTTGTTCATGCGCTCAAGCTTGATAAAGACGAAGTTAAACCTGCTGCAAAAGCGGCTGCGAAGACTGTTGTAAAATCAGTTTCTCCGGCTGCAACTAACGCTGTTGACAAAAAAGCAGTGATTGCGGCAATCGCTATGGCGATTCGTGAAAAAGAAAACATCTAATCTATAAGAGGTAAAAATTAAAATGGCTAAAGTAGGAATTACAGAACTTGCAATCCGTGACGCGCACCAGTCGCTTCACGCTACTCGTATGACAACGGCAGATATGCTTCCTGCATGTCCAATGCTTGATAAAATCGGATATAAATATATTGAAGGATGGGGCGGTGCTACATATGATTCTTGTATCCGCTTTTTGAATGAAGATCCTTGGGAACGCCTAAGAAAACTTCATGCAGCTCTTCCAAACAACAAAATCATGATGTTGCTTCGTGCGCAGAATCTTCTTGGCTACAAGCATTATGCAGATGATGTTGTTGACAAATTTGTTGAAACCGCTGCAAAGAACGGTATTGGATGTTTTCGCATTTTTGATGCCTGCAATGACCCTCGCAATATGGAGCGTGCCACAAAAGCCGCAAAAAAGTCTGGCGTAGATGTTCAGATGGCAATTTCTTATGCTGTAACTCCTTACCATACAATTGAAAAATATGCAGAACTTGCAAAAACTTATGCGGATTTTGGTGCGGACTCAATTTGTATCAAGGATATGTCTGGTCTTTTAAAGCCTTATGTTGCTTATGATTTGGTTAAGGCTATCAAGGCAAAAGTTGATCTTCCTGTGGAAATCCACTCTCACGCCACAACTGGACTTTCTGTTGCAACACTGCTTAAGGCTGCGGAAGCTGGTGCGGATATTCTTGACACTGCAATTTCTTCTATGTCTATGGGAACTTCCCATTCTCCTACAGAAACTGTTGTAGAAATGCTCAAGGGTACAAATATGGATACCGAACTTGACACAAAAGCTCTTCTTGAAATTGCGGCTTACTTCCGCGAAATCAGAAAACACTATGCTTCCCTTGAATCAAAATTCCTTGGTGCTGACACACGTATTCTTGTTTCTCAGGTTCCAGGCGGAATGCTTTCTAACCTTGAGAGTCAGCTTAAGCAGCAGGGTGCAGGCGACAAGATGGATGATGTTTTGGCTGAACTTCCGCTTGTTCACAAGGATGCAGGTTATGTTCCTCTTGTAACTCCGACTTCGCAGATTGTTGGTACTCAGGCTGTAATGAACGTTCTTATGGGGCGCTATACAACAATGACTCAGGATTTTAGAAATCTTCTTGTTGGCCGCTTTGGAAAACTTCCTGCAGATCCAAATCCTGATTTGGTAAAAAAAGCACTTGAACAGAACAAGATGGAGAAGATTGTTACTTGCCGCCCAGCGGATCTTCTTGAACCAGAATGGGACAAAATGCTTGAGGAATCAAAGAAAAACGGTGGTGACGGTTCTGATGAGGATGCTCTTACTTATGCAATGTTCCCGAATGTCGCTCCAAAATTCTTTGCTGAACGTTCAAAAGGACCTGTTGATGCAGAAACTGCGTTTGGTGCAAAAAAAGAAGAATCTGCTCCAAAGGCGGCTTCTAACGGCGGTTCTTATTCAATCACTGTAAATGGAACTTCTTATAATGTAACTTCTGACGGAAAAGGAAATATCAATGTAAACGGAACTGCTTACAACGTTGCGTTCGGAAAACCTGGTGCTGCTCCTGTAGCAACTCCAGCACCGGCTGCCGCTCCTGTTGTAACTGGCGGAACAGAAATTCCTTCCCCTGTTGCAGGAACTCTTTTAAGATATGCTGTTGATTCTGGTGCTTCTGTAAAACGCGGAGACACTGTAATTATTCTTGAATCTATGAAAATGGAACTTGAAGTAAAAGCTCCTGCTGATGGCGTTGTGTCATTCTCTGTTCAGCCAGGAAGTCAGGTTGCCGCTGGCCAGTCGCTTGGTTCAATCGGTGGAGTTTCTGCTCCTGTTGCTCCAGCGGCTCCTGCTAAGCCTGCCGCAAAGGCAGAGCCGACTCCTGTGGCTGCGCCTGTCGCTTCTGGTTCTGGAACTCCAGTTGCTTCTCCTGTTGCCGGAACTTTGCTAAAATATGCTGTTGCGGAAGGTGCTTCGGTAAACAAGGGCGATACAGTTGTTATTCTTGAATCTATGAAAATGGAACTTGAAGTAAAATCTCCTGTGTCTGGAAAAGTTCATTTTGTGGCTGCAACAGGTTCTCAGGTTGCAAGTGGTCAGACTCTTGCTGAAGTTCAGTAAGGTCGGGAATCGCTAAAGTTATTTTTTGAGGAACATAATGCTTAATAATACAAAAACTGATACAAGAAAAATTGCTTTTATCATGCTTGTGATTATGGCGGCTGCTTCCGTTGTGTCTGTTGGAACAAAAGTTTTTGCTCAGGATACGACGGTTTTAGAAGAGCCAGCAGGCATTGAAAGAGTTATTCCAGGAACAGAGAACTGGAACGGAAAATATGATATTTCTATCGGCTCGTTTTTTAGTAATTTGTGGCATACAACTGGTATCTACAAGATGATTCACACAGAAACTCCGGAAGAAATTGCGGCGGCTCAGGCAGAGAAAGCTGTTGAGGAAGCTAAAAAAAGTGAAAGCAACAGTGTTTTTGCTGAAAACGCTCCTGGCTGGCAATATCTTTTGATGATAGCAATAGGATTTCTTATTGTTTACCTTGGAGCAGGGAAAGGATTTGAGCCTCTTCTTCTTATTCCGATTGGATTTGGTACAATTCTTGTGAATATTCCTGGTGCTGGAATGGGAGATGCTCCAGATGGAATGTTGAACATTATCTACAGTGCTGGTGTTGGAAACGAATTCTTTCCGATGCTAATTTTTATGGGAATTGGTGCAATGACCGACTTTGGTCCGCTTATTGCTAATCCTAAAATGGCTTTGCTTGGCGGCGCGGCGCAGTTCGGTGTGTTCTTTACGTTGTTTGGCGTTTCTTTGTTGAACCTTATTCCTGGCGTTTTTGACTATAATATTCTTCAGGCTTGCGCAATCGCAATTATTGGCGGTGCAGACGGTCCTACTTCAATTTACGTTTCTGGAAAACTTGCTCCAGAGCTTATGGCAGTAATTGCAGTTGCGGCTTATTCATATATGGCGCTTGTTCCTATGATTCAGCCACCGATTATGCGTGCCTTAACAACAAAGCGTGAACGCGAAATCCGTATGGAGCAGCTTCGTCCTGTTTCAAAGGCGGAAAAACTTTTGTTCCCACTTGTTCTTTTGACTGTAACAATTCTTTTGCTTCCAGCGGCTGCCCCACTAATCGGTATGTTTGCGTTCGGAAACTTTGTAAAGCAGTGCGGGGCTGTGGAACGACTTTCTAAGACAATGGAAAACGAGATGATGAATATTGTTTCAATTCTCCTTTCTCTTGGTGTTGGAAGCCAGATGACTCCAGAAAAGATTATTAACGGTCGTTCTATTGGAATTATCATTCTTGGTCTTGTTGCTTTTGCTGTTGCAACTGCCGGTGGTGTTCTTATGGCAAAACTTATGAATCTTTTCCTGCCAAAAGGAAAGAAAATCAATCCGCTTATCGGTTCGGCTGGTGTTTCTGCCGTTCCAATGGCGGCTCGTGTTTCAAACAAACTTGGTCAGGAATACGATCCTATGAACTTCCTTTTGATGCACGCTATGGGACCTAATGTTTCAGGTGTAATCGGAACGGCAATTGCGGCAGGTGTATTTATTGCGACTTTTGCAAAGTAAAACAGTAAATAAATAATTTTTCTGATTAAAGGGCGGACGCTTAAAAGGTGTTCGCCTTTTTTATGTTCTTGTAAAACTTCTTGTCTGCCTTTATACTATACACTATGGGTGAGGAAACTAAGACAAAAAAATCTGCTGTAAAGAAAAACGCCGCTGTTTATGATGAGAACAGCATTCTTCATTTGGAAGGTCTTGAGCATATCAGGCTTAGACCAGGAATGTATATTGGTTCTTTGGGCGACGGAACTAATGAAAATGATGGAATTTATATCCTTTTAAAAGAAGGAATTGATAATGCTGTTGACGAATTTTCTCAGGGGTTTGGCGACAGAATTGATATTCAGATTACAGACGAAGGACGTGTAAAAATCCGTGATTATGGTCGTGGAATTCCGCTTGGAAAACTTGAGCAGTGCGTAAGCGACGTTAATACTGGTGCAAAATACAATAATTCTGTTTTTAAGCAGGCAATCGGTATGAACGGCGTTGGAATCAAGGCGACAAATGCGTTGTCTTCATATTTTAGGGCGGCTTCAATCCGTGACGGAAAAATGGCAGTTGTTGAATATGAGCGTGGCGTAAAAAAATCTTCTAAGACTGGAGCCGCAAAACCGGGCGTAAAAAATGGAACCTATCTTGAATTTGTTCCTGACCACGAAATGTTTGGAAAATTTTCATACAATATGGAAATGGTTGAAAAACGCCTTTGGTACTATGCCTATTTGAATCCGAGGCTGCAGATTTATTGCAACGGCAAGGTTTTTGTAAGCGAAAAAGGTCTTGAAGACTTGATTGCACACGAGATGGACGGTGCGGAAAAATCGCTTTACAAGTTTTTCAGTTATAAAGGCAAAAATATTGATTTTGTTCTTACCCATACGGCAAGCCTTGACAAGGTGATTTATTCTTTTGTAAACGGTCAGGTTACCGAGGACGGAGGAACTCACGTTACTTCGTTTTTAGATGGTTTTACGCGAGGTGTTAATTCATTTTTTAAGAAAGAATATGATGAAAAAGATGTTTCTTCCGGGCTGATTGTCGCTTTAAAGATTGGAATTGATAACCCGATGTTCACAAGCCAGACGAAAAATAAGCTTGGAAACGTTGAAATCCGCCAGCCAATAATTCAGGAAGTTCAGCTTGCCGTTGATGACTGGCTTCGCCATAATCCAGAAATTGCAAGTTCTCTTGAAGAAAAAATCATCCGCAATATGAAAGCCCGTGATGAGATAAATAATGTTACCGCAAAGCAAATCCGCGAGGCGGAACGTTCTGCCACGTTGAAGATTCACAAGCTTTTAGATTGTCGCTACCACCTTCAGGATGGTGAAAAAGGTGCGAATTCAATGATTTTTATAACGGAAGGAGATTCTGCGACTGGTTCAATGGTTAATTCCCGCGATGTTTCTGTGCAGGCAATTTTCAGTTTGCGAGGAAAGCCAGAAAATATGTTCGGGCGAAAGAAGACTGCTCTTTTTGAAAATGAAGAATTAAAAAATCTTACGTTAAGTCTTGGAGTTCAGAAAGATGTTGAAGACTTGCGCTACAACAAAATAATCATTGCAACCGATGCCGATAACGATGGATTTCACATCAGAAATCTTGTGATGACGTATCTTTTGCTTTATTTTGAGGAACTTGTGCTTACAGGACACGTGTTTATTCTGGAAACTCCGCTTTTCCGCGTCCGAAATAAGAAGAAAACGATTTATTGCTATTCAGAGGAAAGCCGCGACAAGGCCCAAAAGGAGCTTGGAAAAGATTCTGAAACAACCAGGTTTAAAGGTCTTGGAGAAATAAATGGCGATGAATTTGGAATGTTCATCCGGGAACGAAAAGAAGGCGAGAGCGAGGATGTTGGAATGCACCTGACTCCAGTTACTGTTCAAGCGTTAAAAAATGTTCCAAAAGTCCT
Source organism: Paratractidigestivibacter sp. (assembly GCA_963644915.1). GTDB lineage: Bacteria > Spirochaetota > Spirochaetia > Treponematales > Treponemataceae > Treponema_D. The sequence continues at coordinate 31,028 of CAVIQW010000004.1, read as the reverse complement.
TGAATTCTATATGGGAAAAAATACGCCGGAACGCAGGGATTTTATTGTTCATCATCTTGCCTCTGAAATTGATGCCTAGATTTTGTGTAAAATACAAAGAAAGGTTATAATTTTTAGTTATAAATAGTAGTACACGTTGAAATACTATTTTATTTGTTGATAGAATCCACCATAAAGTGAAATCGCGGAGGATTTCTTTTATGAAAACCATTGGACATAAATATTTAGGAACTGCGGAATTTTATAAGCGTGCGATAAAAATTGCGATTCCGGTAATGCTCCAGCTTTTGATTCAAAATCTTGTTTCTTTGATTGATAACTTTATGGTTGCTGGTCTAGGCGATGTTAAGATGAGCGGCGTAAATGTTTCCGGTCAGATTAATTTTCTTTTTCTTATTTTAGTGAACACGATTTGTCTTTCTGCTGGAATTTTTATGAGCCAGTTTAAAGGCGCAAATGACAAAGAGGGAATGCAGCAGACGTTGCGGTTCAAGATTCTTGTTACAGGAATTTTTGGACTTGCATACACGATTGTTTCGTTTATAGCACCAAGAAAACTTTTTGGCGTAATGGTTACGCTCAACACTGATGCCCCTCAGATTCTTGATCAGGCACAGATTTATTCGCGTGCAGTTGCCCTTTCATGGTTTTTTATGGTTTTTTCGCAGTCATTTGCTTCTTCCCTGCGAGATATTGAGATTGTAAAAGTTCCTCTGGTAATTTCTTCCATTGCGACTTTGGTGAACACATTTTTTAACTGGATGTTGATTTATGGAAACCTTGGTGCGCCACGTCTTGAAGTTGCTGGTGCTGGATATGCGACTGTAATTGCCCGTGGTGTTGAACTTTTGCTATTTATTTTCTATTGCGTTGTAAAACGGCCGCCGTTTATGTTTAATCCGTTTAGAATTTTCTTTATTAAGATTAAACTTTTTGGAAACATTTTTGCAAAATCTCTTATGATTTTGTATTCTGAACTTTTTTGGGCTTTTTCTGAAACTATTTCAAATGCTTTGTATAATACACGTGGCGGCGCGGAAGTTGTAAGCGGAATGGCCGGCGGTTTTGTTGTTGCAAATCTGTTTTTTATCTGTTTTAGCGGAATTGTTACGGCCGCAAGTGTTATATTGGGGCAGGAACTTGGCGCTGGAAAAATTGAGGAAGCCCGAAAATGCAAAAATTGGGTTTTGACTGGAGCAACTATTTTTGGCGTGGTTTTTATGCTGTTAGGTTTCGGCACAACTTGGATAGTTCCATTTGTGTTCAATAATCTTACTTTTGAAGCCCAGAGAATTGCAAAACATCTTATAATTGTTGCGGCGGCATATCTTCCGTTGTGGGCTTTCTTGAATGGTCAGTATTCGATTTCAAGGACAGGTGGCGACACGACTATGGGTGTTGTTTGCGATACTGCCGCAAATATTCTGTTCATCGGAGGAATGTTGCTTCTTACATTCTTTACAAAACTGGGACCGATTGAAATGTATGCGATTGTAAAACTAAGCGATGTTATAAAGGCTTTGATAGGTTTTTTCTGGCTGAAAAAAGAACGTTGGCTTGTAAATCTTGCAATTGTTGAAAAATAATAGACCAGGTGCAGAGTTTTTTATTCAATTTCTTTGTTGAATTTATAAGACTTGACCTTTGTCCTAATAAAAAAACTGCCGGCTGACAAAAATGTGTAAAACAATACGATTTTTCTTATCACCGGCAGTTTTTTTTGGGTTATTTTACAAATTCTTTCTTTAAGAAGTTCAAATCAAGTTCTGGATAAAGGACATGGGCAGAAAGCAGTTTGTTTACGCGGCTTTTTGCTTCTTCCTGAACTTTTGGATCAAGGCTGATTTTACCTTTTGCAGGTTTTCCGTCTTTTGTAAGTCCAGGTTTTGTGCCTTTAAGTACAAAGTCAATGATTGAAGCAACTTCCTTCATATCATCAGTGTTAAAGCCCAGTGTTGTAAGTCCTGGAGTTCCAATTCTGATTCCAGAAGTCCACCACGCGCCGTTCTTGTCGTAAGGGAGTGCATTTGCGTTTGCAGTGATTCCGCAGTTGAACAAAGCGGCTTCCGCCTGTTTTCCTGTAAGACCGTAAACTGTAACATCAACAAGCATAAGGTGATTGTCTGTTCCGCCAGTCTGGAGCGGCATTCCGTGTGCCATACATGCTTCTGCAAGTGCCTGTGCATTTTTTACAACATTTTTTGCATATTCCTGATATGCCGGTGTGTTTGCTTCTTTTAGGGCGATTGCCTTTGCTGCCATAACGTGTCCTAAAGGTCCGCCTAAAACCATAGGACAACCCTTGTTCACATAATCAGCGTATTCTTTTTTGCAAAGAATCAGAGCACCGCGAGGACCGCGTAAAGTTTTGTGCGTTGTTGTGGTTACAATGTCAGCCCATTTTACAGGATCGTAATCGTCTGTAAGAACTTTTCCTGCAACAAGACCTGCAAAGTGCGCCATATCAACCATCAGTACAGCTCCGCATTTGTCTGCGATTTCCCGGAACCGTTTAAAGTTGATCTTTCTTGGATAAGCCGAATATCCTGCAAGCAAAATAAGTGGTTTTACTTCCATTGCCTGTTTTTCAATTTTGTCGTAGTCAAGAAGTCCTGTGTCTTTTTCAACTCCGTAAGGATGACTTTCAAACATCCGGGCAGAAACATTCATTCTGTAGCCGTGTGTAAGATGTCCGCCACAAGAATAGTCAAGTCCCATAAGCCGCTGGTTTCCAAAACGCTTTCTGAGCATATCAAACTGTTCAGCGGTCAAGTCGTTCAATGATTTTACACCAAGTTCTTCCAGGGTTGGAGTTTCAACTTTTGCTGAAAGAATTGACCAGTATGCAACAAGGTTTGTGTCTGCTCCAGAGTGAGGCTGAACGTAAGCATATTCCGCGCCAAAAAGTTTTTCGGCTTCGCGTGCGGCTGTATTTTCAACTGCATCGATATTAACGCATCCGCCGTAGTAACGGTGTTCCGGGTATCCTTCTGCGTATTTGTCTGTTAAAAGGTTTCCCATTGCCGCCTGAACGTTGAGTGAACAGTAGTTTTCAGAAGCAACAAGTTTCAAGTGGCTTCTTTGGTTTTCAAGTTCATTTACAATAGATGCTGCGATTTCCGGTCCTATTGCGGCAACCTGCTGAAGGTTTGCTACATAAGAACACATTGCCGCATTCGGTTTTCCGTTGCATGACGAAAGGTATTCTTCCAGTGGTGTTGACATATAAACTCCATATTAATTAATTTTTTAGATAGTCAAGTTTACTTTTAAAAAATGCTTTTTTCAATAAGATGACTGTCTTTTTGGCTTGTCTTCCGCGATTGAAACTCGTACTTTCCGCCCGTCAATGTCTTTTCCCTTTAATCCAGCGATTGCTTTTTCCGCATCATCGTCGTTTGGCATTTCAACAAAGCCGAAACCTTTTGAAAGTCCGCTTGTCTTGTCTTTTATGATGGTTGCCGAAGTTACTTCGCCAAATTGTGAAAATTTTTCTGTAAGATTTTCTTCTGAGGTCTTGAAATTAAGGTTACCTATGTATATTCTTTTCATATAAAAACTTTGCTGAATTTTTTAAGGTTAATCAATTGGTTTTAAATTTTATTGGACAAATTTTAAGTTTTGCCGGTGCGCTTTGTCTTCTTCTTTACGGAATGGACATGCTTTCTAACGGTATTCAAAAAGGGGCTGGAAGCAGTCTACAGACTCTTCTTGGAAAAATTACAGGAAACAGGTTTTCCGCAGTTTTAACAGGATTTGCTGTTACGGCGATAATCCAGTCTTCTGGTGCAACAACCGTAATGGTCGTAAGTTTTGTGAATGCCGAGATTCTTTCTTTGACACAGGCTATTGGAATCATTTTTGGCGCGAATATCGGAACAACAATTACGGCGTGGATCGTTTCTTTCTTTGGATTTTCGTTCAGTATGGAAGCGGCGGCAGTTCCGCTCTTTGGTATTGGATTTATCCTTCAGTATTTTAAAAAGCTGAAAGTTCACAATTTTGCGTACTGTTTTATGGGCTTTGCCGTTCTTTTTATGGGGCTTGGGCTTTTAAAAGATTCAATACAACTTGGTCCTGCCGCAATAAATTTTATCCAGAAACTTACTGGTCTTGGAATTGTTGGACTTTTGGTCGGCGTTCTGATTGGGATCTTTTTTACGGCGCTGATTCATTCTTCTTCCGCAATGACGGCGATTGTGCTTGCGATGGCGGCGAACGGTTCTCTTACGTGGAAACTTTCGGCGGCAATTGTTCTTGGAAGCAATATTGGCTCTACAATTGATGCGGTTATGTCTTCCCTGAATGCAAATATAAATGCAAAACGAACTGCTGCTGTTCACGTTGCCTTTAATGTTACCGGAACTTTGTTGGCACTTTTGTTCTTTGATCCGTTCCTTCGGTTTGTTGATTTCTTGATTCCAGGAACTCCTGCTTCAAATATTACAACGCATATTGCAATGCTTCACACAATTTTCAATCTTTGTGCAACGTTGCTTTTCTTGCCTTTTGTAAACCAGATTGCTTTTCTTGCACAGAAATTTATAAAGTCTTCCCAAAAAGAAGAGGATTTGCACTACAAACTTCCTGTTATTCTGCCTAAAAATCATATTTCTGCGGATGTTTATTCGTTCCAGATGCAAAAAGAAATTACAAAAATGTCCGGCCGTGTTATGGAAATGGTCGATTTGATTGCCCAAAGCGTAACAAGCGACAACGATGAAATTCAGGTTTTGGCAGAAAAAATTAACGCAGACGAAGCCTATGTTGACGAGATGAACGAGGCGATTTCGCACTTTTTGCAGGTTTGCTCGCGGCTTGAAAATGCGAACCACAATGACAGGCACAACTATTCGCGCCTTATCCACGTGACACAAAGCATAGAAGATCTTAGCGATGAATGTTGCTCAATGATGCATACGGTTGCAAAATATATTTCCGAAAAAAATATTCCGCAAGGTTCTGGACGAGTTAGAAAACTTCTTTCGTATTTGGAGCAGGTAAGAATCTTTTACGAGCAGGCGTGTACTTTTATTGCTCTTGGAATTTCAGACGACGAAAGAAATATGTCTGCCGAAATTGAAGATAAAATCGATAAAAACAAGAAAGAACTTCAAAAGGCAAGCCGAAAGAGGATTGAAGCTGGCGGTGATGTAAAAACCGAACTTCAGTATATGGATATTGTAAGAAAAATCGAACGTGCCGGTGACTGCGTATATGCAATCGTTCAGGCACTTTCGGCAAAATAGCCAGGCAAAATTATTTGTTTTTCTGGTTGCGGACTTTTTCAAGATATTCTTTCAAGCTTTCTGCAAGATTTTTTTCCGCCTTGTATGTAAGAAGGTAACGGATTTTTTCCTTTCGTTCTTCCTGCTTTTGCTGAAGGTGATTCTTGTAGTTTTCGATTCTGAATATAACCTTGTTTTCTTTTGCAAATTTTCTGATTTTTGCCATAACCTGAAATGAGCTGAAAAGGTCAATTGCAAAAATTCCGTAAAAAAATCCAATTACAAAAGAAAATGAGATGTGGTTTGTGAACCAGTAAAGCCATGCCTCAATATGCGGATGAATAAGAAAATAGTAAACTGCGCTTAAAATCCACCAGAAAAAAGTATATAAAGGGCAGACAATTCCTTGTATGTTTCCCCAGCGGCTTCTGTAATCCCAGAGCATAATTTTCATTCCTTTTATAAAAATCAGACCTGCAACATATTCAAAGGCGGTGATTGCAAGCGCCATCAGTGCAAAAAGAACAATTTTCTGCAAAGTAGGATTTTGTATAAACGAAACATTTATCTGTGAAAGAAGAAACAGTACAATCAGCGAAAGCCCATAGATTGGAAGATACGGACCTGTTAAAAATCCAGGATTTACCCATTTTTTTTCAACGCCTTTCAATGGTGAAAAACGTCTGTAAATTACCTCGATTGACCAGCCAATCATACTACCCACACAAAACAAGAAAGCTAAAACTAAAAATAATGACATATAAAAAAGATAATGAGTTGATTTGTATAAATCAAGGCTAGTTTGTAGTCAATTTTTTTTTGCATTTGTGATATAATTTTGCTATGTATCTGGGAGAAGACTACAAAAAATTCCTTGAGCCGCAGACAAACCGCCGCGATTTTATTATTGACTGGCTTTCCGTGCGTGGCGTAAAAACTGCCGTTATGCCGATTGACGGACACGAGCATATTTACGTTGTTTTTCCAAAAGAATCTTACAGTCCTCTGTTTAAGATAAAGACGGTGATTGCCCACTACGATATTTTTTCGGGAAGTCCCGGTGCAAACGACAACACTTCTTCGGTTTTTTGCCTTATGAACTGGGCGGTCTGGCTTTTTAAAAGTGGGGTTCAGCACAATGTCCGGCTTATTTTTACCGACGGCGAAGAAATTGCATCAGAAAAACAGGATTTTTCCGCATCGAAGGCTGCTTCTGTTTCCGGACAGGGGGCTTTTGGGCTTGCGAACGTTTTTAAGCGTCTGGACATAACTGACGACGATGTTTACGTTTTTGACTGCGTTGGTCGCGGCACAGTTCCAGTTCTTTCAAAGAGTTTTGTTCCAAAAAATGCGGGGCAAAAGTTCAAGAAAAGTTTTTTTTCGTTGGAGTCGCGCATTTCCCAGATTTTGCGTTCTGCCAGCAATGGAAAATTTGTTTCGCTACCGGTTCCTTACAGCGATAATGCCGGTTTTTTGGCGCATGGAATTGCGGCTGTTGCGGTAACAATGCTTCCAGTGAACGAGGCGAATGACTATATGTTCAATCTTGTTCGCTTTCCGCAGTTAGAAGATTTTATTCTGAACCACAAAATTCCGCCGACCATAGAAAAATCTTTTCTTCAAAAGATGATTCCTCCCACATGGCAAAAGTTCCACACGCCGCACGACAATTTTTCCTCTCTCACCGAAGAAAGTTTTTTGCTTATGGAAAAAATTCTTGCTGAACTTACGCTTTTAAAAATTCCTTATTAGAATTCGGGCGTTTCCTGCCATACGACAGGTCGCTATATCCGTGGTTCCGTTCGCCCGGCTCACTTCATTGCTTCACCTTGTTTCGCAATAAAAAACTCCGTTTTTTACCACTCCTAGCGCTAACGCAGATTTCGCTTTTTCTGGTGACTTAAATTTCTTTCAGAAAAAATAAAAACAAGCCTATTTATCATTTTTTGACAAATCTGTTACAATTAGCGCGTGAAAAAGTTTTTTTTGACTATTGCTTTTCTTTGCGTTTCATCAGTTGTCTTTGCAAAAAGCGGAACACCTGTCCGGCTCTGGAAAGACATTCCAAAGATGAAAAAATATAATTCAACAATGTATGTTCACCCGGCTCAGGGAAAATCTACCGGAGCGGCTGTAATTATTTGTCCTGGAGGAAGTTACCATCATCTTGGGCTTTACAATGAAGGCTTTAAGACAGCGGAATGGTTTGCCTCTAAAGGAGTTGTGGCATTTACTTTGCGTTACCGTACCGCAGAAAATGGTTTTCATCATCCGGCAATGCTTCAGGACATTCAGCGTGCGATTCAGATTGTGCGTGAAAATGCTGAATTTTATTCAATTGACGAAAATAAAGTTGGTGTAATCGGTTTTTCTGCCGGTGGGCATCTTGTTGCAATGGCTGGCGCATTTTTTGAATCTCACGATGAACTTAAAAATCTTGGAATTGAACATAAAGTCAGTTTGCGGCCGAATTTTTGTGTTCCGGTTTATCCCGTTGTAAGTATGAACGACGAAATTGGCCACCGCTGGAGCAGAAAAAGTCTTCTGGGAAAAAATCAGTTGGAAGAACGCAAGAATGAATTTTCTTTGGAACTGCAAATTCCGGAAAATATGCCGCCGACCTACATTGTTGTTTGTCTTGACGACCCTGTTGTTGACTACAGAAACAGTTTTGCACTTTACGAGGCACTTCAGGCTAAAGAAATTCCTTCAAAACTTGCTGTGTACGAATGGGGAAAGCACGGTTTTGGAATGTTGGACAATAAATTTATGAAGGAATTCCACTGGAACGAAAAAATGTGGAACGATTTTTTGAAAAATTTGATAGAATAATAAAAAAAATGAACATAATAAAAAAAATTACTGCTGGTCTTGAAAAAAAATATTGGCTAAACACTTTTCTTTCTCCTCTTGTGATGATTGGAGAAGTTGTGA
>CAVIQW010000004.1:0-22856 GCA_963644915.1 Paratractidigestivibacter sp. | reverse complement strand
AGTTGTGATGGAAACTCTGATTCCTTTTCTTATGGCAAAAATTATTGACGTGGGAATTGCTGAACACAATCTTTCTTACGTTTTGCGCGCAGGTTCGGTTATGGTTCTTTGCGCGTTTGTTTCGCTTTTCTTTGGCGCTTGCGGTGCTCGGTTCGGGGCAGTTGCGGCTCTTGGATTTGCAAGAAATTTGCGCAGGCGGCTTTTTTGCAAGATTCAGGATTTTTCCTTTGCGAACGTGGATCATTTTTCTTCTGCAAGTCTAGTTACGCGGCTTACAACTGATGTTACAAATGTTCAGAATGTCTACCAGATGTTGTGCAGAATTTGTTTTCGCGCGCCGTTTATGCTTTTTGCCGGAACAATTATGGCTTTCAAGATTAATTCAAGGCTCGCACTGGTTTTTATTATTGCAATTCCGCTTTTGGCTTTTGCTGTTGTGGCTCTTTCTTCGCTTGCGTACTCGCGTTTTTCTGAAATGTTAAAAAAATATGACAAAATGAACAATATTGTTCAGGAAAACCTTATTGCAATCCGTGTTGTAAAAGCGTTTGTCCGGGGCGATTTTGAAAACGAGAAGTTTCAGAATGCCGCTGAAAATGTAAAAAAGGCGCAGGTTCGGGCAGAAAAAATTGTCATCACTTTAATGCCGATTATGCAGTTTGTCGTTTATGCCTGCATTATTTTTGTGCTTTGGTTCGGTGGAAAAATGATAGTTTTTGGCTCAATGAAATCTGGGGAACTTGTTAGTTTTTTAACGTATGTTACTCAGATTCTTATGTCGCTGATGATGCTCGGAATGATTTTTGTGAATCTTGTTCTTTCCCGGGCAAGTATAAGCAGAATCTGTCAGGTTCTTGATGAAAGGCCAGATATTGCACAGCCAGAAAACGCTGAAAAAACTGTTAAAGACGGTTCTGTTGATTTTGAAGATGTAAGTTTCAGTTACAGCAGAAAAAAAGAAAATCTTGTGCTTTCTGGAATAAATCTGCACATAAAAAGTGGTGATGTCGTTGGAATTATCGGTGGAACAGGTTCTTCAAAAACAACGCTGATTTCCTTGATTCCAAGGCTTTATGATGCGACTTTTGGAACTGTAAAAGTTGGCGGTGTTGATGTAAAAGAATATGACTTGCAGTCTTTGCGTGACAATGTTGCGGTTGTACTTCAAAAGAATGTGCTTTTTAGCGGAACTATAAAGGAAAACCTTAAATGGGGAAACAAGAACGCAACTGATGAAGAAATAGTTTCTGCCTGCATGGCCAGTGATGCGGACAGTTTTATAAAAAATCTTCCGGAGGGTTACGAAACAGAACTTGGACAGGGCGGAGTAAATCTTTCCGGCGGACAAAAACAAAGGCTCTGCATTGCACGCGCACTTCTAAAAAATCCAAAAATCCTGATTCTAGATGATTCTACAAGCGCGGTTGACACGGCTACAGAAAAAAGAATCCGCGAAGCGTTGCGTTCGTTGCATCCGGAAATTACAAAAATAATAATTGCGCAAAGAATTTCTTCTGTAAAAGAGGCGGATGAGATTTTTGTGCTTGATGACGGAAAGCTTAGTGCCTCTGGAACACACGAAGAACTTTTAAATACCTGCAAAATTTACAGGGAAGTCTTTGAAAGTCAGTCCAGTATGGGCGATGCGGACATAAACTAAAGAGGAAAAAATGCCACCAGTAAAAGTAAAAGGGCTTCAAAAGCCAAAAAATACAAAAAAAACAATAAAACGAATCTTAAAATATATGGGAAGCTTTAAAGCGTTGTGGCTTTTGGTCTTTGCGTGCGTTATAATTGCCGCGTTTGCAGATATTTTAAGTTCTTACATAATAAAACCAATTCTGAACAATTACATAATTCCTCTGATTAGTCAGGAAACGCCTGATTTTAGTGAATTTTTTAGTCTTTTGGTAAAAGTTGCCGTAATTTTTTGTTGCGGAGTTTTTGCAAGCTGGCTGAACGCACGGCTTATGCTTCACATAAGTTCAAATCTTTTGTGCCGCATCCGCACGGATTTGTTTAAAAAACTTGAGTCGCTTCCGATAAATTTTTACGATTCGCACACTCACGGCGAGCTGATGAGCCGTTTTACAAATGACACAGACACTTTGCGCGATATGCTGAACCAGACTGTGCCGCAGCTTATGTCGTCTTTGCTTACGGTCGTAGGCGTTTTTGTGATGATGCTGGTTCTTTCGCCTCTTCTTACGGTTATTGTGGTTGTGACATTGGCGTTGATGATGGTCTTTGCCACAAAAATCGGAAAAAAATCTGCGGAATCTTTTAGGGAACAGCAAAAAAATATTGGAAAAATAAACGGTTACATAGAAGAACTTATTGAAGGACAGAAAGTTGTAAAAATTTTTAACCACGAGCAGGAATCAATTGAAAAATTCAACTTTCTGAACGACCAGCTTTGCGTGGCAGGAACGCGTGCGAACACTTACGGAAACATTCTTGGTCCGATAATGGGAAATCTTGGGCATTTTCAGTATGCGCTTGTTTCTGTTTTTGGCGCTTTTTTTGTGATTTTTGGACTTCACGATATTGGAACGATTGCGGCGTTTTTGCAGTACACAAGAAATTTCAGCAGACCTGTAACAATGATAAGCCAGTTTTTTAACTCGATTTTGAATGCGCTTGCAGGTGCGGAACGGATTTTTAATATAATTGATGAAATCCCAGAAACAAACGAAGGTAGAATCACGCTTGTAAATTCGTTCAAGAACCACCAGAGTTTTGCGTACACTGGCGAATGGTCGTGGAAAGACAACGCGGACAATCATCTTATTCCGATGAAAGGCGATGTTGTTTTTGAACACGTTAATTTTGGCTACACATCTGAAAAAACTGTTCTTCACGATATTTCGATTCATGCAAAGCCTGGGCAAAAAATTGCGCTTGTTGGTTCAACTGGTTCTGGAAAAACCACAATTACAAATCTTTTGACACGTTTTTATGATATTTCTGATGGAAACGGAAAAATCTTTTTTGATGGAATTCCACTGAATGAAATTGCAAAAAATGATTTGCGAAAATCTTTGGGAATGGTTCTGCAGGACACACATCTTTTTACAGGAACAATTTTAGAGAACATAAAATACGGAAACCTTGAGGCGAGCAGAAAACAGGTTGAAGATGCCGCAAAACTTGCAAACGCCGATACTTTTATAAATCACCTTGAAAACGGCTACGACACTGTGATTACCGGCGACGGCGGAAACTTGAGCCAGGGGCAAAGGCAGCTTCTTTCGATTGCGCGTGCGGCAGTTGCAAATCCGCCAGTTCTGATTTTGGATGAAGCGACAAGTTCTGTTGACACAAGGACTGAAAAACTTATTCAGGATGGAATGGATCACCTTATGCACGGAAGAACTGTTTTTGTGATTGCACACAGACTTTCCACAATCAGGAATGCGGACGAAATTCTAGTGCTTGAGCAGGGAAAAATAATTGAGCGCGGAAACCACGAAACGCTGATGGCACAAAAAGGGCGATATTACAGTCTTTATACAGGGAACAGTTTGAGCGAATAAAAAATCCGACCAGCGAAGCGCGGTCCTGTGTCGGGAGGGTAGTCGAAAACCGAGGTTTGAGATGTTGAACGCTTGCGTGAAACTTGCGAAAACCGAAGGGTTGAGACGTAGGGTGGGAACCCTTCATAAAAAAACGAATTGAAAATAACGGTCTAATTCATTAAAATAGTTCCTTATGAAAGCAATTGAATTAGAAAAAGCTTATAATCCGAAAGATTTTGAAGACCGAATTTATAACGAATGGGAAAAAAGTGGCTATTTTAAGCCGGCAAGCGATAAAGAGTCGCCTGTACATGAAAATTTTGAAAAATGTGGTTGCAGAAATTGCGGTGGAAAAACTGGCGTTTATTCTGTGGTGATTCCTCCGCCGAATGTTACTGGTGTTCTGCATATGGGACACGGTTTGAACAACACTTTGCAGGATATTGTTGTGCGCTATCACCGAATGAAAGGCGACAACACATTGTGGATTACTGGAACTGACCATGCAGGAATTGCAACTCAGAACGTTGTTGAACGTCAGCTAAAAAAAGATGGAAAATCGCGCAATGATTTGGGGCGTGACGCTTTTCTGGAGAGAACTTGGCAGGTTAAAAAAGAACATCACGATATAATCGTAAAACAGCAGCGAAAACTTGGAAATTCTACTGATTGGGAACGCGAGCGTTTTACGATGGACGAGGGGCTTTCTAAGGCTGTTCGCGAGGTTTTTGTAACTTTGTACGAACGTGGTCTTATCTATAAAGGTCATTATCTTGTGAACTGGTGTCCGCGTTGTGGAACAGCCCTTGCCGATGATGAGGTTGACCACAAGGATACTGCCGGAGCGATGTATCACATTTGGTATGAATATGCGGACGGTCCGGCTCCTGATGGTTCTACAAAAATTGAAGTTGCCACAACCCGACCAGAAACTTTGCTTGGAGATACGGCGGTTGCGGTAAATCCTTCTGATGAACGATACAAGGATATTGTAGGGAAAAAATTAAAGCTTCCTTTGACTGACCGTGTTATTCCAATCATTGCGGATAATTACGTTGACAAGGAATTTGGAACTGGTATGGTAAAAATCACTCCAGCCCATGACCCGAACGACTGGCAGGTTGCCCAAAGAAATAATCTTGAAGTTATAAATCTTTTGAATCCTGATGGAACTTTAAACGAAAACTGCCCTGAAAAATACCGCGGATTGACTTGCGAAAAGGCTCGTGCGATTATTCTTCAGGATTTGACTGATGCTGGACTTTTTAAAGGTGAGGACAAAATTACTCACTCGGTAGGGCATTGTTACCGCTGCAATACGGTTGTTGAACCTTATCTTTCTTATCAGTGGTTTGTAAAAATGCAGCCGCTTGCAGACAAGGCGTTAAAGGCTTGGAAAGATGGAGAAATCCAGTTCTTCCCTAAAAAATGGGAAAACACTTATGAACATTGGCTTACAACAATCCGCGACTGGTGTATTTCGCGTCAGCTTTGGTGGGGACACAGAATTCCTGTATGGTACTGTCAGTCTTGTGGAGAAACTATTGTAAGCCGCACAGACCCTTGCGAATGTCCAAAATGTCATGCCGCAAAAGAAAAACTTGAACAGGATCCAGATGTCCTTGACACTTGGTTCTCTTCTTGGCTTTGGCCGTTTTCTACGCTTGGCTGGCCACAGGAAACTGAAGATTTTAGGAATTTCTTTCCGACTTCCGCGTTGGTTACAGCATACGACATTATTTTCTTCTGGGTCAGCCGAATGATTATGGCTTCCCTTGAATTTACTGGAAAAGTTCCGTTCCACGATATTTATATTCACGGTCTTGTTCGTGACAAGCAGGGTAGAAAAATGTCAAAATCTTTGGGCAACGGAATTGACCCCCTTGAAATTATCGACATTTACGGTTCGGATGCGTTGAAATTTACTCTTGCGTTTATGTGTGCTCAGGGGCAGGATATTCTTATTGACAAGGATTCCTTTAAACTTGGTTCTAGATTCTGCAACAAAGTTTGGAACGCAAGTCGCTATCTTTTGGGCAACCTTGACGGAAGAAATATTGTTCCTGTAAAAGATTCTGATCTTACAGAACTTGATGTGTGGATTTATTCTTGTCTTAATAAAGCCGCTAAAAATGCACGCGAGGCTCTTGAGTCTTACCGCTACAATGACGCTGCAAGTGCGATAATGGAATATTTCTGGAACGAATTCTGCGACTGGTACGTTGAAGCGTCTAAACTTTCATTTAAAAACGGCGACAATGCGGAAAAAGACCGACAGGCTTCTGTTCTTTTGAATTTGCTTGAAGAAAGTTTAAGGCTTTTACATCCATATTTGCCATTTGTTACAGAAGAAATTTATTCAAAACTTCCTGTTGAAGAAATTGTTGCGGCGCGAAAACAGGCTGGAAACAACAAGATTGTTTCTAATTCTGAATATACTGGAATGATTATAAATGCTCCGTACCCTGAATATTCTGCGGAACGTGAAAACAAGGACGTAATCGCCCGTTTTGAAGTTCTAAAGGATTTGATTGGAAAAGTTCGAGCGTTGCGCGTGGAATGTGGACTGGATCCAGCAAGTAAAATCCATATCGCGATTCTTGTAACACCAGATTCACCTGCGGAAGTTACAAAAGAAAAAGTTGATATGATTGAACTTCTTGTTGGCGCTTCAAAAACTGAATTTGTTGCTTCAAAACCAGAAAAGGCAATCGGTGCTGTAGGAACAGGATTTGAAGCGTTCATCATTGTTGACGAAAATATTGACAAAGAATCGTTAAAAACAAGATTTCAGAAGCAGATTGACACTGAATCTGAATATGTTCGCCGCAGTGAAGCCAAGTTGAACGGAAGTTTTGCCCAGCACGCAAAACCAGAAATTGTTCAGCAGGAACGCGACAGAATGAATGAAAGTCTTAGGGCAATTGAAAAACTTCGTTCTTATCTAAAAAGTCTTTAAGTCTGAAATTTAAAATAACATAAAAGGAGCAAGTTCATGAAAAAAGTTAAGTATGAGATGAAAATTGAACGTTCACAAAATATGAAAACTAGTGAAATGCAAAAACTGAGCGATATGCATCTTGCCCCTTTTATGCAGTTGGCTACGGGTCTTATTGGAAAGGCTCGGCATGCCGGCGGAAATATGTTCCGTCACCAGATGGACACTTTGGCAATTCTTATCGATTACGGATACATCGATTCAGTTCTTCTTAAGGCTTCTATAATACACGACACAGTTGAAGATATTCCAGGATTTGACAAAAAACTTATAATCGAGGCGGACGATGAAGGTCAGCAGGTTCTTGAGCTTGTTCTGGAAGTTACGCGCCGTGAGGATGAAGATAAACGCCAGTTCCTTAAGCGGATTCTTGACACAGGAAGCCAGCGTGCGAAAATCTTGAAATGTGCGGACAGAATTTCAAATATGATTTCGCTTGGTTATGTTACCGATCCAAAATTTATCGAGCGTTATTGCGATGAAACAGAATATTTTTTGCTTCCTATGGCTCTTGAAATTGATTTCAATATGTATCAGGAACTGATTGGGCTTATAATGACACGCAGACGCTACCTTGAAGACGGCGGATATTTCTGTAAAGTGAAAAAAGAGTCAACTCCGCCTGTAAAAACTGGTGAAACTAAGTAAAAAAAATGATAGACTTTTTGCATGAGTTACGGTTTTTTTAGGGCGGCTTGTGCTTCGCCAGATTTGATTGTTGCTGATTGCAATTTTAATGCGGATAAAATTATTGATTCAGTTCGTTCCGCCTGCGAGTTAAATGCAAGGCTTCTGGTTTTTCCAGAACTTTGTGTAACAGGCTATACTTGTGGAGATTTGTTCCTTCAACGCAAACTTCAACTTTCTGCCGTAGAAAATCTTGAACGCATTGCAAAAAAAACTTCATCTTGTGACTGCATAGTTTTAGTCGGACTTCCGGTTGCTGTGGATAACGCTTTGTACAACTGCGCGGCAATTTTGCACAAAGGAAAGATTCTGGCTTTTGTTCCAAAAACTTTTATTCCGAATTACAGTGAATTTTATGAACGGCGCTGGTTTTCGCCTGCGTCAGAAAATCTTCCTAAGTCTATTTTTGTTTCTGAAAAAAATCCCGAAGTTCCGTTTGGTACAGATATTTTAATCAGCGATTCGTGCGGTTCTGGCTTTGTTTTGGGCGTTGAACTTTGCGAGGATTTGTGGGTTCCGATTCCGCCCTCTTCAACGCAGGTTCTTGCTGGGGCAACTGTTATTGCGAATTTGAGCGGTTCAAATGAAATTATAGGAAAGTCTGAATATCGAAAAAATCTTGTGAAGATGCAGTCGGCGCACACAGTTTCTGCGTATTTGTATGCGAACGCCGGTTGTGGTGAGTCAACTCAGGATTTGGTTTTTTCCGGTCATTCTTTGATTGCTGAAAACGGTTCTGTTCTTGCGGAATCAAAACTTTTTGAAAACGAAATTCTTTATGCAGACATTGACATTGAGCGAATTTTGCAGGAACGAAGAAAGACAATGACTTTTGCACAATGCACAGAAAATTCCAAAAATTCTGGTAATTCCAAATACCGAAAAATATTTGTTGAACTCACCCAGAAAATGTCGCGCGAAAAAGGCTTGATTCGCTTTGTCGATGCCCATCCTTTTGTTCCAAGCGGAAAAAATGAACGTGCGGAACGCTGTTTTTCTGTAATTCAACTTCAGGCAGAAGGTCTTGCAAAACGTTTGCGGCACATTCGTTCTTCTTCCTGCGTAATCGGACTTTCTGGAGGACTTGATTCAACGTTGGCTTTGCTGGTAACGTGCCGTGCCTTTGACCTTTGCGGAATGAATCGTTCTGGAATCAAAGCGGTTACAATGCCTTGTTTTGGAACAACAGACAGAACTTATAAAAATGCCTGCGTTCTTGCAGAAAAATGTGGTGCAGAACTGATTGAAATTCCTATTGCGGATGCTGTACGCCAGCATTTTAAGGATATTGGGCAAAACGAGCAAAACCACGACATAACTTACGAAAATTCTCAGGCACGCGAGCGGACTCAGGTTCTTATGGATATTGCCAACAAAACAAACGGAATTGTAATCGGAACTGGCGATTTGAGTGAGCTCGCACTTGGCTGGTGTACTTACAACGGCGACCAGATGAGTATGTACGGTGTAAATTCTTCTGTTCCAAAAACATTAGTTCGCTTTCTTGTTGAATGGTTTGCGGAAGATTCTAAAGATAGTGAGTTGTCCGCTGTCCTAAAGGATATTCTTGATACTCCTGTAAGCCCGGAACTTTTGCCTCCAAAAGACGGAAATATCGCGCAAAAAACAGAAGATTTGGTCGGTCCCTACGAGCTTCACGACTTTTTTCTTTATTATCTTTTGCGCTTTGGATTCAGTCCGGCAAAAATTTTGTACCTTGCAGATAATTCTGAACTTCCGTATTCACATGATTTTAAGTTAAAGTGGCTTAGAATTTTTTACAGAAGATTTTTCAGCCAGCAATTTAAACGAAGTTGTATGCCAGATGGAGCAAAAGTTGGAACGGTAAATCTTTCTCCACGCGGAGACTGGCGTATGCCAAGCGATGCAAGTGTGGCAATCTGGCTAGAAGAAATTGACCGCTTGAAATAAATTGGAATAAATCTGGAGAAAAAATGCTTTCGTATTTACACAGTTTTCATGCGGGAAACCACGCAGACATCTTAAAGCACGTTTCATTGCTTTATGTCCTTGAATATCTGAACAAAAAGGAAAAACCGTACTCGTTTTTTGACACACACGCAGGTTCTGGACTTTATAATTTAAAAAATGAAAATGCACTAAAAACCGGCGAGGCAAAACTCGGAATTGAAAAACTTCTTTCTGAATATAAAAAAAATCCTTCCGCAATTCCGGCGGAACTTCTGCACTATATTGAATTTGTGAAAAAATCACTAAAAAATGGATTTTATCCTGGAAGTCCAGCGTTTGAACTTTCTCTTTCAAAAAAAGGCTCTTACATAAATCTAACGGAACTGCACAAGACTGAATTTAGTTCTCTTAAAAAAAATGTTGAATTTTTAAAACCGTCATGTTTTGTGAATGTTTTAAACGATTCTGGCTGGAACGTCCTTAAAAAAAATATTCCGCCTGCAATAAAACGCGGTGCAATTCTTTGTGATCCAAGTTACGAAGAAAAATCTGATTACACCAACGCTGCAGAACTCCTTTCCGAAGCACACAAAAAATGGAACGCGGCCACAATTTTGCTCTGGTATCCGCTTTTGGCAAATAAATCAGAAGAAATTGAAAATATGAAGCAGTTTATTCTTGCGGCGGCAAAAAATCGCGACAACCACACAGAAATTCTTGATGCCCAGCTTTTGATTGACGCAGAAAATAGCCATATTGAAACAACTCTTGAAAAATCAATCGGAAGCAAAAAACCGCGCCTTTATGGAAGTGGAATTTTTGTTCTTCAACCTTGCTGGGGGCTAAAAGAGCATCTTGAGTCAGTTTTGCCGTTTCTTTCTAAGTTGCTTGGAAAAGGCGGAAACGGCTCGTTCAGTGTGGAACTTTATTAAAAATACAGACGGATTCCCGCATTGCACGGAATTTTAAAGTCAAACTTAGAGTTTTTGCCAATTTTCCATTCTGGTTGAACGGCGGTCTGGATAAAATATTCAAGAAAGCCATCGTAAAAAATCCAGTTGAATCCAAGCACAAAACGCGGTGCGGCGCAGAAAAATGCCTTCTTTCCAGAAAAACTGCCGCCAACGCAGGCTCCTGAACCGGCAAAAAAAGAGCAGTAATCTCCTATCATAGGATTAAAAAGCCAGTAATCGCCTGTTACAGACGCGTTGAACGAATTATCTGAAAAATTGTAGTCAGTTGCCACGAAAATAACCAGCGGAAAATTGTCATTTCTTATTGAACACGAAATTCCAGCCTCAAAAATCGCGTCTTTTCCGTCTGTTCCTGTTGTAAAATCAACCTGCGGTCCGATTCCCATTGCAGACACATTTGCTCCAAAAAGCAAAAAACACAGCGTAAAAATAAAATTTCTTTTCATATTTGCGTCTTTCATAATTTTCTGTAAACGATTATACTTTATTATCAAAAAAAACTATATAGGAATAGAAATATGTCATTGTTTGAAGATCTGAAATGGCGCGGTCTTATTAAAGATGTTGCCGGTGAAGAAAGCGAGTTGCAGAAAGTTCTGGATGGAAAACCGTTCAGTTTTTATTGGGGAACAGATCCTACTGCTGACAGTCTTCATCTTGGTCATTATTCTTCTTTGTGCATGGCAAAGCGTCTTACAAATTCAGGACATCATGCGGTTCTTCTTTGCGGTGGCGCAACAGGAAGAATTGGTGACCCACGCCCGACTGCGGAACGCGAAATTATTTCAGAGGAAGCGGTAAACCACAATATTGAAGGAATCCGTGCGCAGGTTTCTAGGCTTGTTCCGAATGCGGAGCTTGTTGACAACTACGATTGGCTAAAAGATTATTCATTTTTGAATTTTTTGCGCGATATTGGTAAATATATCAACGTGAATTATATGCTTGCAAAGGACATTATTCAGCGTCGCCTTGAAAATGGAATCACTTATGCGGAATTTTCTTATATGCTTATGCAGGGCTATGATTTTGTTCACCTTTATCAGGAAAAAAACTGCATTATGGAAGTTGCCGGAAGCGACCAGTGGGGAAACATTACCACAGGCGTTGATTTAATCCGAAAAATGCTCGATAAAACCGCATACGCCTTTACAATGCCACTTATTCTTGATTCAACAGGAAAAAAATTCGGTAAATCAGAAGGAAATGCGCTTTGGCTTGATAAGAACAAGACTTCTGCGTACGAAATCTATCAGTATCTTATCAATACTGATGACTCAAAAGTTCTTGAATATCTTAAGGTTTTCACATTCCTTTCAAAAGAAAAGATTGAAGAAATTTACGCTGAACAGCAGGCTCATCCAGAAACAAGAATTGCGCAAAAAACGCTTGCGTGGGAAGTTGTAAAAGACATCCACGGAAAAGATGAGGCAGACAACGCTGTAAACGTAAGCCAGAAACTTTTTGCCGGCGATTTTAAAGGACTTTCCGCAAAAGACATTATGTCAGGAATGAAGTCAGTTCCGTCATTCAAGTTTGAAAAAGACGAGCCACTGATTGACCTTCTTGTGAACAACAAAATTGCCCAGTCAAGACGAGAGGCTAGGGAATTCATTGGGGCAAAGGCTGTTTCTGTAAATGGCGAAGTTTTTACCGATGAAAATGCGATGATTACAAAATCAATGGCGATTGATGGTCAGATTCTGATTGTCCGTCGCGGAAAGAAAAAGTATTTTGTAGGACAGGTTGAATAAAAAAGTTCAGAATTTGCAGAAAATTCAGAGTTCTGTATTTTGAAAAAAAATTGAACCAATAAAAAATCCCCTGATTTTGAAGTATTTTCAAAGTCAGGGGATTTTTGTTTATCCGCTAATCATTAGATTTTTGCGGCTTTGATTGATTTTACAGTGTAATCGTAGCTGTATTCATTGATGTTGAACTTAAGGTTTTCACCGGATTTCGCATTCATAATTGCGTTTCCGAACGGAGCCATATAAGAAATGATTCCGTTGTCTGGATCTGATTCCCAAGGTCCAAGAACTGTGTAAGTTTCATCTTTGTCTTCTTTGTTGTTGTGCAAGGTAACAACAGTCGCAAAAGAAACAATTGCAGTTGTGATTGTTGTTGGGTCAAAGATAACCGCACGGTTAAGCTCTGAAGTCAGTTTTGCAACCTGAGTGTTAAGGTAATGCTGGTGTTCTTTTGCGGCTTTGTATTCAGCATTTTCCTTCAAGTCGCCTTTTGCGCGTGCTTCATCAATTTCCGCCGCATTCTGTGGAATCTGTACAGTCTGAAAGTCTTCAAGCAACGCTTTCTTTTCTTCGAGTTTTGCGCTTGTAACAAGCATTCCTTTTGGTGCAGATGATTTTTCTTCTGTAACATGGAATTTAAAGTCAGGATATTTTTCAAGAATCTTATTTCTCATAAGAGCCTTGCAGCTTGGTTCCATTCCTTCAACGTCGTCAATTAATGTGTAGATGCGTTTAACTGTTTCCTCTTCGTTAGAGAACATATACTCAAACAACCTGTCTTTTCCAAACAGAAGATTTGTCGCATTGTCGATAATCTTCTTGTTTTCTGTTGAATTGACGTGGTTGTTGATTTCGCGGTATGCAAGTTGGATAAGCTGAACAAGTGCGATAATCTGTCGTTCGTAAGGAATATTTGCATTTTTGAACCATTGTGCATCCTGACATTCCTTAAAGAAATAAAGAACAGCGTTTCTGTAGTCGCGGCAATTTTCAAAAGCGGTAACTGCAAGATTCTGAAGTTTTTCTTCCTGTCCGTTGTTCAAAAGATAAGTAATCATTTCCCCTGAAAGAACTGTAGGGAAAAGACGGATGTACTCATCAGCCCAATTTGGAAGCATTTTAATATTTGCAAGGAAGTCGTGTCGCAAACTTGTGTTTTTTGTATCTTTTAGGATAAGGTACATTTCGCGCGGATCTTCAATCTTTGAATAAATTTCCTGGAATGTAACAGACGGCTTGTATGCAATTGTCTTGATTTGTGCAGAGACATTCTGTACTACAAGGTAAGATGCAAGAATCTGCTCGTTTATCTTAGGGAACATATCCTCTGATTCAAGAGTCTTTACATAGCCAACAAAGTAATTGAACATTTCAGCGAACAAATCGTTTGACTTGTCTGTTTCTTCCTTGTTCACATATTTCATAAGAACATCAATTCTTGCAAAGAACTGCTTCTGAGCCTTAAATTCGTTCGCAAGTTTCTGTTCTGGAGTAATATCGTTTACAATTGTGTATTCTGAAATATTGTTTGGATTTACGCCAAAAGAAGAGTCCGTTTCAAGAATTCGTTTTGCAGAAGAATTCCAAGAAGTCCATTCGCCCGGTGTAAGAACAGAAGGAACAAGTTCAGCCTTGATTTTTTTGAAGTCGCAGTTGTTTCCAAAACTCTTGATGATTGTCTTTAATGTCCACGCCTTGTCATCCTTTACTTTTTCCTTTAAAGGAACGGTAAGAATTTTTCCAGTTTTTCCGTCCAGTACAGGAGTTCCGTCTTCATTCAAAACCTCAACAGTTTTTTTAGCCTTAAGAACCCAGATGTGGTCGTTTGAAAGCGGAGTAAGAGCGCTTACAGCCATTTTTAAAGACATTGTGTCGTAAACTTTTGTCTTTTTGTTAGGATCTTTTTTAGAAGGTGCGGTTTTTCCAAACCAAATAAAAAGTTTGTCATCGCTTACTTTTCCAATCTGACCAACGCCCCAAGACTTATGGAAAACGTAACTTTTTTCGTCAAATGCGATGTGCTTTTCAAAGTCGTTTATTGCTTCAAAAACATTTCTGTAGTTTGCAGTTAAATCTGAAGAACGGATGTAGTCGTCAAGATGGCTGTGTCCGTCGTATTTGTTCTTGTAGCAGTCAACAAGCTCGCGACGTGCCCATACATCGTTGTTGTCAATGTGAAGGATTTCCTTTAAAAGTCCAATGGCAATGTCCCAGTATTTTGATTCATTTGGAGCCATTGTCTTGTATTTTGTGTAAAGTTCCTGAAGAAGAAGCGCTGTCTTGTCTTCGCCAAGGGTTTTAGAAATCTTTCGTTTTGCAAGCTGAAAGAAATCAACTTCCTCCGGAATAAGTTCAATCAGTTTTGTCCACAATTCTTTGATGGCGTTGATATTTTTTGCATTTGTGTATCTAAGAATTGCCTTTTTATAATATTCAACAGCAGACTCTGCATCTGTAGCCTCAAAGTGTTCTCCTAAAGCTTTTGCAAGGTCGGCTTCCTCAAAGTCCAGTTTTACGATTTTTTTGTAAAATTCCCAAACTTCGTCCTTGTTTTCTGCACGGTATGCTTCTGCAAGAGTTCTTAGCGCAAAAATATTGTTTTCGTCTTCTTCTGTGATTGTCTGGCAGATGTATTCAACTACATTTTCCTTGTGGTTTTTCTGGAAGATGTCTACAAGTTCCCGCAGTGAAGATTCGTCAAGAATTCCTTCCTTGAGCGAAATCATTCCGGAAATGTAAAGGGCAATAATGCTTTCGCGTGAATGAGAAAGCTGTTCATCACAAATTTCCTTGAGTTCGGCAAGACAGCCTTCTGCACGTGCTTTTTCAATTATTCCTGAAAGTTCCACAAGTTTTTCTTTTGTGTAATTAGAAATTGCGGCACGCGTCCAAGTTTCTTCCTTGAGCATTTCCTGTACGGAATTGATAAGTTCTGCCATAAAAAACCCCTTTTTTTTATTTAAAGTCAATCTTTGAAATGGATTTAAGACTGTCTTTGTAATAAACTCTTGCTCTTTCGGTTACTTTACATACATTTTGTATATCTCAGTATCCAGAATTTTGATTTTTAATAAAATCTCATTGATAAGCCTTGTGTCATTGACGGTCTGGCAATAATCAATAAGCCAAAAATATTTATTTATCAGCCGTGGAACCAAGAACTCAGAATCCCTTGAAGGATCTTTGTGCTCGTTTTCCATAGCGTAAATTTCCTGCCTTAGCCTTGCAACTTCCTGTGGCTTAAGGTTTCGCCGTATGGAAAAAACTCCCCACAGAACACCGTAAACTGGAATCCACTCGTTCAGAATCTCGCCGGTGTAGCCCTGTTCCCCGGTTTTTTCCGCAAGATTATTTATCAGCGGAGAATCCAGATATTCAAGGTCAATTTTTTTAGGGTCAATAAAAAAAGCTTCCCTAAAAAGAACTTTTGCATATTTGTCCTCGCCGCACAAAGCGTAGCAGTCCGCCAGATCCGCAAGAACCGCCGCCTGCCCCTGGTGGAGCGTGTTCGCCTGCGTAAGGCACATTTTCGCATTTTCAAATTCGCCCAGTTTTTTGTAGCAAAGTCCTGTTTTTCTAAGAACATCCGCCTTTATAACAGGGTCTTTTTCGTTCAAAAGACGATTAAAATTCTGCAAAGCCAGCGAAAAAACGCCACGGCATATAGCATAAACTGTCGGCTGATAAATAAAATCCTGTGCATTTACATAGCAAAGAAAATTTTTCCATTCAGCAATAAGCGATTCCCCACGCTCCATAGGATTTTCCTGAAACATCACATTTCTTATGTAGTCAATCCACCGGTTGCAGCAGTTTGATGTAAAAATCAGTTCCGGACTGATGGAATCGTAAAGAAAACTGTTTTGTACAATCTTGCTGGCTTCTTCAGGATTTCCGGCTTCAAGAAAGGTGAATGCGTCTTTTAATCCTCTTTCAGTTTGAATATCCATAAGCGGTAAGTTCTATTATAGCAGATTGGGGAATTTAGTCAATTAAAATATGAATTTTTACTAAAAATGAACCATAGTTTATACAGGCAAAACGCTTATATGTCAATAGTTGTTTTGCGGAATTTTAATTTTTTTTTTCTCTCTTTGGGCGGACAACCGCCCTACGCCTCAAACCTTGCGGTTTTTGACTACCCACCGTGCGGGGACACCCCGCAACGCCCCGATTTTTTTGGGAATTAATAATTGCTTCGTTGCAAGTCGTTGTTCTGTGTGTTATTATAGTACACAATGAAAAAAGCGATTCTTGCGCCGTCTTTGCTTAGTGCGGATTTGGCTGACTTAAAAACTGCTCTTGAACTTGTGAAAAAAAACGGCGGTTCTGCTGTTCACATCGATGTTATGGACGGTCGTTTTGTGCCGCAGATTTCTTATGGGCAGCCGGTTGTAAAATGTCTCAGAAAATATTCATCACTTCCTTTTGATGTTCATCTGATGGTGGAACATCCAGAGGAACAGGTTGTCTCTTTTGCGGAATCTGGCGCGGACTGGATTACGTTCCACCACGAGTCTTGTGTTCATTCTCATCGGCTTGTTCAAAAAATCCATGATTTGGGCAAAAAAGCAGGAATTTCAATTGTTCCTTCAACGCCTGTTGCGGCAATAAAAGAATTGCTTGAATATGTTGATATTGTTCTTGTTATGACTGTAAATCCTGGGTTCGGCGGACAAAAACTTATTCCTTCGTGCGTAAGAAAAATCAGCGAACTCGCAAAAATCCGTGATGAACTCGGTCTTTGCTTTAAAATTTCTGTTGATGGCGGTGTCAATGCGGATACTCTGCAGACTGTTGCGTCCGCCGGCGCGGATATTATTGTTTCTGGCTCGGCTTTCTTTAGCGGTCAGTTAAAATGGGAGAAATAGTTTATGTTCGGTTTTTGTAAAAAGACAAAAAATAAAAATTTTCTTGTTTCACTTTTTTTGATTCTGGCGTTTTTTTTGCCGGTTTATGGTCAGGTCGCCGGTTCAGGAGTTGCTTCTGTGGCATTCGTTCAAGGTGCAAAAGCGTTCGGCTCTGGCGAATGGATGTCCGCAATTTTTCAGCTCAGAAAGGCTGTTTCCTACGACGAAAACAACAACGCGGAAACGTGGTATATGCTGATTGCTGCAGAAATGTACGCTGGCGAGTATAAAAATGCTTTTCAGGACTGCGAACTTTATCTAAGAAATTTTACCGGCAGTCCGTATACTTCCTATGTTCTTTATCACAAAGGGCGTGCGCTCTTTTTTATGGGTGAATATGAAAATTCAATTCTTGTGCTAAGTGATTTTTGCCATCAGTACAGCGACCACGAGATGTATGCCTCTGCGCTTTATTGGATTGCCGAGTCATTTTTTGCAGGATACAACTACGACGAGGCCAAAGTGCTTTACGAAACTGTCGTGAACGATTATCCAGATGACGCAAAAGCACCTGCTGCACGCTTTAGAATTGACACAATTGCGCAAAGTTTCAGGGAAGAAAAACTTCTTTACCTCTTAAAAGAAACTGGCGAAGAATATCTTGCGGCAAAAGAGGAATACGAACGTCAGTTGAAATATGCCGGTGCGGAAAATTCTGGCGAGGTAAGGCGAAGAATTCTTGATTTGCAGAAAAATGTTTCAGAACTTGAAAAAAAAGTTCAGGAACTTACCGAAGAAAATTCCTCTCTAAAAACAAGTCTTGATAAACAGCAGGCGTATGAAACTGACTCAACAAGTCAAAGCAATGAATTTATCCTTGAACTAAAGAGAAAAGCTATGCAGGCACAGGAACTTCTTGACGGCAAGAATTCAACATTGGATTCGGGGAATGCAAAATGAAAAATGTGAATAAAAATCTTTTTGCGGCTCTTGCTGCGTTCAGTTTAATTGGTGGGTTCGCGCTTCCGGCTTCTGCCGCTTCAAAATCAAAAAAGGCAAAGTTGCTTGCGGATTCTGTTCCGGCGGAATCTGCGGTGGCACTTGATTCTTCGGACTCGTCTGGCTCTGCGGCTGTACATGAGGAAACTTTTAAGTCCAGAACTGTTGAAAATACCGTTGGAAAAGTAAAATATCTTGCAAAGGGTGCGGTCGGAAGTTTCCAGTTGTACGCATTAGGTGAAAACGGTTCTCAGATTCCGCTTCTTGCCGGTTACGATGAATTTACCTCTTCTTTTATTTCGCTTCTTGTCGGAAAAAAAGAATATAAACTTACAAATAACATTGGAATCGTGATTGGCGCACGAAAAACAGAAAATGGCGTTCAGATGGTGTATGTTGTTCCTGATGTTGCGCGTGTTCTTCTTTCTTTTGAAAATGTGCCGGAAGAAATTCTGGCTAAAAATAAGATTTCTTCTGATGTCGTAAAAGTTTCTTTGTCAGTTATGAACCGCGGAAAACGTCCTATGAAATTTTCTATAAAGGAAGTTTTTGATACTGTTCTTGGGGAGCATCTTGGACCTCATTTTTCAACGAGCGAAGAAATTGCGATAAATAGTGAACGTCAGTACAGAAGGTTTGATAAGGTAAAATGGATTTCAAGTTCTAATTCAAAGACGGGAATTCAGTTTATTTTTAGTGGCGAAGGAATCAGAACACCGGAAGCAGTTTCTTTAAGCAACAAGGATTTGCTCGCGTTGCAGAAATGGGTTCCGCAGGTGATCTCTACGCGGACATTTGATTCTGTTCTGTCGTACAATAATTCTGCGCTCTGCATAAACTGGGAAGGCACACAACTTGAACCAGAAGAGCAGTTTGAACTTTCGTATTATATCGCGGTATCTACGGACGGAATTCCTCTTGATGGAAACAAATACGTAGAAAGCTTGGGGAAAAAATCTGATTTTTCTGACGTAACAGAAGGCCTGGATAAAATTTATGTAATGGCTTCTGAACTGTATGCGGCTCAAAAATACAATGATGCGTACCGAATTGTGAACGAGGCGTGGAAAAATCCTGAAAACCATACATATCAGCTTTCAAATTTAAAAAAGATGATAGAAGATAAACTTGGTTTTAATGATTTTAGACCTTCGTTTAATTCTTCTTCGGCAGAAAAATCCGAGGAAAAAACAGCCGCCCCAAAAGAGGGTGCAGAATCCTCTAAAGCGTCAAAAGGTTTGGGCTACGATTACGAATACATTCAAACTCTTATTGATAAAATACAGAATCTTAAGGAAAACGGCGAAAATGTTGACCACGAGGAACTTTTAAGGCTGAACGATGAACTTGATGAAGCGATAAAACGATTGGAGCAGTAAAGAATGACCCTTGATGTACTTGCCGTCGCAAAAAAAATGATGAAACGGCGGCAATTTGACAAAGCAATAACAATCCTTCAAAGCCGCGCAGAAATTTACGAGGATAATTTCGATTATTATCTTCTTTTTGCTATTGCTTGTCTTTATGTTGGCGACACAGGAACAGCCTCGGCATATTTTCAGAGGGCAAGAAAAATAAAAATAACGGACACAACGCTTTTGCTTGGGCAGGCGGCACTTTTTTTAAGGCGAGGGAACACAGACCGGGCACTTCAGTATTATCTTGATGTCCTTGATTACGAGCCGGGAAACAAAATTGCACAGAATGCGATGGAATTTTTACGCACAAAAGGTGACTATTCAACAATCTGCAAATGGGTTGACACAGGTGACATTGAGCAGTTTTATCCGTCGCTTGGAGTGAATCCATATAAAGTTGCAGGAATTCTTTTGCCGGTTTTGGCTTGTGTGCTTGGAATTCTTGTTGCGGTTCGGGTTATGCCTGTTTCTCGCCCTGAAAAAGGAACTCGTGCGGATTTGAGTTCACTTGTTCTTTCCGTTGATGAGCGGAAAAATATTCAGGAAACAGACTTGTCTAGCGGTTCATTTGCGTATATTCTTTCTTCCTCGCAGATAAACGAATGTTACGAGAAAGCACAGGGGTATTTTCAGAATTACCGGGATAATATGGCTCAAATTGAGATAAACAGAATTTTGAATTCAAACGCATCTCTTGCGGTAAAAAGAAAGGCAACGTTGCTTATGTCATATCTTGAGCCTCCTTCTTTTGATACAATAAGAGATGTTCCAGATTATTCTTCTGTAGAAAAAGAACCTGCTCTCTATCTTGACTGCTGGATTTCGTGGTCTGGAAGAATTTCTAATGTTGTTCAGGATGATAATTCGTTTTTTTGTGATTTGTTGGTTGGATATGAAAAAATGGAGAAAGTTGACGGGATTGTTCCATTACGATTTTCAGTTCCGCCAAAGATTGAAAATGACAAGCCGGTTACAGTTCTTGCAAAAATAATTTCTGAAAACGGAAAACTGTCACTTTCTGGTAAGGCGGTTTACCAAAGTATAAAAAATCAGTAGATTTTTGTTATTTTTTTTGTGATTTATTTCATTTTATAAAAAAAATCGTCTATAAATTCAGTGGGAGGTATTGGAGGCGATATGGCAGAAACTAAAGATATGTCAGAAAAACTGAAGGCTCTTGAAGCGGCTCGGCTGCAGATTGAAAAGCAGTATGGTCAGAATTCTTTGATGAGGCTTGGTGCACAGAATAATATGGAAGGTATAGAAGTCATTCCTTCTGGTTCTATTCTGTTGGATGAGGCGCTTGGTATTGGTGGATACCCGAAGGGACGAATTATTGAAATGTATGGACCTGAATCTTCGGGAAAAACAACATTGGCTTTGCATGCGATTGCCGAGGCTCAAAAACTTGGTGGAATTGCGGCTTTTGTAGATGCTGAACACGCCCTTGATCCGGTTTATGCAAAAAATCTTGGAGTAGACATTGATAACCTGTGGGTTTCTCAGCCTGATTGTGGTGAACAGGCCCTGGAGATTACAGAAAATCTTGTGCGTTCTGGTGCGGTTGATATTATTGTAATTGACTCTGTTGCGGCGTTGACTCCCCAAAAAGAAATTGAAGGTGAAATGGGTGATTCTGTTATGGGATTACAGGCTCGCCTTATGAGTCAGGCTTTGCGAAAGCTTACAGCGATTGTAGGAAAAAGCAAGTGCATTGTGATTTTTATCAATCAGATTCGAATGAAGATTGGTGTAATGTTCGGAAATCCTGAAACAACAACAGGTGGAAATGCACTGAAATTCTATTCTTCCGTGCGGCTTGAAATTCGTCGTGTTGAAACTATTGACGGAAAGGGCGATGAGGATGCAATCGGAAACAGAGTTCGTGTTAAGGTTGTAAAAAATAAAGTTGCGCCACCGTTCAGAAAAGTTGAACTCGATATTTATTTCGGAAAAGGTATTAACCGTTTTGCTTCTTTGCTGGATTCTGCTGTAAAGCATGGACTTGTAGACAAAAAGGGTGCTTGGTTCACAAAAGGCGACATTAAAGTTGGTCAAGGACATGAAAATGCGGTTTCGTTTGTTGAAAACAATCCTGAATTTGCAGAGATGCTGGAAGATACTTTGCGCGAGCAGCTTTTTCCGAATCTTGTAATAAAAGACAAGGACGGAAATCCTGTTAAAAAGGGTAAGGATGAAAAGAAAAAGTCTTCAAAGAAAACTGAAGAAAAAGCAGATGGTTCTGAAAAGACTGAAATTCCTGTTCAGGAAGGATTGTTTTAATTGAAAACTGTTTTGCTTGGTCTTGGTTCAAATACAAAATTTCATGGGAAAAAGTCGGTTGAGCTTCTTGCTGCGGCTTGCAAGGATTTGTCTAAAATTCTGCTGTCTCCAGTATTCTCCTGTATTTATGAATCAAGGCCAATGTATGTGGAAAAACAAGAAAATTTTTTCAATATGGCGGCGAAAGGGTTTGTCGATGATTCAGTAAACCCTTTCGCCTTCCTTGAAAAAATTCACGAAATAGAAAAAAAATACGGCCGGAACCGCAGCAAGGAAATCCGCTTTGGTCCGCGTCCTTTGGATATTGATATAGAAGAATTTGGTGGACTTTCAATAAACGAGCCGCCAGTTCTGATAATTCCTCATCCTAGAATTCACGAACGACAATTTGTTTTGCTTCCAACTATTGAGATTTTGACAACTTCTGCCGATGAACAATTAAAGGCAAAGTTCAAAAAATTTTTGAGCGCACTGCCTGATCAGGGTGTTGTAAAATGTCCTGAAGAAATACAAGTTCAGTTTAAAAAAGAACTGGAACAGTAATTCTGGCGGAACGATATGGAAAAAAAACAAGCAAAATCTAATGTGGCGGTTGTTGCCGATTATCCTGAAGAAAAAAATAAGCGTAAATTTATTGCTGGACAGTTTGAAGGTCCGCTAGATTTGCTTTGGTATCTTATCCACAAAAGCGAAATCAATATTTATGATATTCCGATTGCAAATATAACAGAGCAATACCTTGAATATCTTGATTATGCAGTAAAAACAGATCTTGGCGATCTTAGCGAATTTTATAAGTGGGCGGCGATGCTTTTAAATATGAAAAGTAAAATGCTGCTTCCTGTTGAGATAAATTACGATGATGATGAAGTTGAAGATCCGCGCGATGAGCTTGTTGAAAAACTGATTGAATACCAGAAATTCAAAAAACTTTCTGAGCTTATGGAAGAAAAAGAAGATAATTCCGACTGGAACTACGAGCGTTCAAAAATTCAACGTGTTCTTCCGTTTGATGAAAGCGAAAATGAATGGAAAGAAGTTGACACCTGGGATTTGCTTCAGCAGATGCAGAAACTTTTTAAGAGCATGGTTGGCCGCTATTCAAACGAAAAAATTTTGAATATGTACGAGGAAATTTCTGTAAATGAAAAAATCGCTCTGATGAACGAGCTTTTTGAGAAAAACAGTGAATGTATGTTTACAGATTTGATTACAAGAAGCGGAAATGAGATGGACGTAATCTGCGCGTTTATGGCAATCCTTGAGGCTGTAAAATTTAAGATGATAACAATAATGCAGAACCGGCTTTTTGGGGATATAAAAATCTGTCGTCGTCTTGACAGTCATGAAAGTTTTAAAAATTTTGAAATTACAATCGATAAAGTTGATAAAGTTAGTGAATAAAACTAAAAAAATCAGTAAACTTTAAATAGAAAAATAATTTGG
>CAVIQW010000003.1:100281-101536 GCA_963644915.1 Paratractidigestivibacter sp. | reverse complement strand
CAGTTTTTTGATTTTTCCAAGACGAGCCGTTATTTTTGAAAACTGAAACATTTTTCTCGCCGAAAAACGGTTTGCACCAACCTCATTGCTTCCGTGCTGACGGTAAAGCATTGTAGGCTCATTCATCTGTGCAATTATTCCGTCTGAAGCACAAATCAAAGCAATAAGCCAGTCATGTTGAATTATTTTCGCATAATCTGATTTCTCAAGTTTTTTTAAATAATCAAGCACAGCAAAATTCATGCACATTGTACAACCTGTAAAATCGTTTTCAATGAGAAGTGAATTGAAGTCAGCATTTATTAGCATTTTTGAAAAATCATAAAAAGACTCACTTATAATATTTAAATTTGAATCTGCAACTTTCAAATCAGTTCCAATACAAACAGGAATATTTTTTTTACCATTTTCTGTTGCTCTCATAAAATCTAAACTCTTTTCAATTTTATTTGGCAGCCAAAAATCATCTTGGTCAGAAAAGAAAAAATAATCATTCTTATCAGAATTTTTTACCAAATGAAAAAAATTCAACGATGAATTTCCAAATATAATACCGTCATCAATTAAATGAATTCGTTTATCCTCAAATTCTTTTACAATTTCAAGAGTTTTATCTGTAGAACCATCGTCATGAATGAAAAGATTCCAAGCAGTGTAAGTCTGACTCAAAATACTTTCTATCTGCTGTTTTATAAATCTTTCGCCATTGTAAGTTGCCATTAAGATTGAAACCATTTTCACACTTCCTTTGAGATATCATTATTTGCAATATAATAAAAAATAGATACGGTTAGATATCCCGTAGCACAATTCAGAAAAGGATTTGTACCTGCAATAAAAAGATAAGCTAAATATCCCCATGCCAATGAAATTTTCAGCATAAGATTATAACTTTTATTTTTAAACAACAAAAAAAACGGATAAGCAAACACACAAAGAATTCCAAGCGCACCTACAAAACCAAAATTTCTTATCAATTCCATGTAAGATAATTCTGTCTGTGAAGTATATCTTCGCCAGCCTTTTGTATAAAACATAGAACCTGGTCCAAATCCGATAAAAAATGTTCTGATAGGATTAGTCAAAAACAGTTCCCATTCGGACTCCATGTGCAAATCTTTTACGGATGAAGACGCATCTTTTGTTGTGATCAGAAGAAAGATTAATAAAATAGCCAGCAAAGCACAAAGAAAAGAAAATACAGGAAAAAAGAACATGCTTTTTTTATTGAAAAATAAATGCAGTAAAAAAACAA
>CAVIQW010000003.1:99336-100122 GCA_963644915.1 Paratractidigestivibacter sp. | reverse complement strand
CCAAGTATTAAAATTGCAGACAAAATATTTGCCCTTGTTCCGCTAAAAAGCAAATTCACAAAAAAAAGCACAGAGTCAAAAAAATAACGCTTCTTTTTTGTTTTGAAGAAAGAATATAATGAATATGGAAGCAGCAAGACAATCATGGGAGAAGTTTTATAGAATATAGAAACTATTACTACAAAAAGTACTCTTCTTGCCGAACTGAATAAAATTGTTGAATTTTCAGTGGCAAAAAAATTAACAAAGATTTTTCCAATATCCTCAAATATAATAAAAAATCCGCCAATAAGAATTACAATTAAAGACATTATAAGTCCGATTTTATAAAAATACTTAAAAGTCTTTAATTTTGCTGATTCTGAAAAAAATAAGTAGAATAAAAATATATAACTAGTCAAAAGACTTATCTTTCGCGAAGTGTCAAAATTCTGATTTGTAATAGAAAATGCCAATGACGTGAAATAAGTCATAAAACATATCAGTAAAAAAATAGAATACTTAAATTCAATTTTTTTATAATTGACAATCAAAAAGCACAAGAATACTGCTTCTGTTAAATGAAATATGCTGCGAGTAGGATCTAATATCGCCAAAAATAGAAAGATAAAATTTGTAATATTAGTAAAACGTAACTTTTTTATTTTATATTTCATCACTTTTCCTCAATCCCATTCACAAATTTCTCAACCGCAGTTTTCCAATTAAATTTTTTGATATTCTCATTTCCAACTTTTGCAAGCTTTATTCTTAAATCATCATCTTCAATTAGTCTGATTATATTTT
>CAVIQW010000003.1:75066-99326 GCA_963644915.1 Paratractidigestivibacter sp. | reverse complement strand
GCGCATTTACATCATAAACAGGCGACAGAAGTCCAGTTTTACCGTCCGTAACCATTGAGGCAAATCCGCCGTTATTTGTACAAGCAACCGCACAGCCGCAAATCATTGATTCTGCAACAGTAAGCCCGAACCCTTCGCTTTCACTTGCGG
This sequence comes from Paratractidigestivibacter sp., assembly GCA_963644915.1. Classification (GTDB taxonomy): domain Bacteria; phylum Spirochaetota; class Spirochaetia; order Treponematales; family Treponemataceae; genus Treponema_D. The sequence continues at coordinate 99,176 of CAVIQW010000003.1, read as the reverse complement.
CAACGTAAACTGCAGAATTGTTGTAAATCTGATTGTGAAGCTCACGGTCAGGACTTCTAAAATAAGTGAAATATTCTGGGAAACTTCCAGGATTTTTGAAAACCCCAAAAACATTAACATGAAGATTCGGATACTTTTTATGGACAATTTCCAGCGCGACAACAGAATCTTCAAAACGTTTTGTGCTTCGTTCATAGTACATCACGCAAATTTCAAGAGGATTTCGTTCCTCAATTTTTTTAGAAAGTGAAAAGTACGAAAAATCCAGTCCGTTGTAAATCAAAGTTGCATTCTCTCCGCAAGACTGAACTTTTTCCAAAAGCCACGGAGTTATAGCAATCTTTTTCATTGGAAATTTATAGCTTTCAAAAACATGGGATTCGAGAAATGGCTTCCAGTTCTCGAAGTCCTGTATCAGATAGATACAGGACTTCGACTTATCCAAGCCAAGCGAATGCAGATTAAATGCTGTGTCAATGGAAGTGGCAATAAGAACATCAAAACGGCTTAATATTTTTTTGCTGTAGCCAAACCGCAAAATCTCTTTTACGTTTTTCAGCGGAAACCAGCGTATTTTTAGAATGCGAGCGACAAAAAATTTTATAATTCTATAAAATCCTGCCAAAGTTCCATAAAACGAATAGTGATAGTTCTTTGAAAACTGAGGATAGAAAATTGTCATTTTGTATCCACATTCTGCAAGCCGGTTTGCATACTCATATGCTATTTTGTATCCGCCAAGAGCCTTGTAAGAATAGCCTGGCAAGATAAAGCAGATTGATTTATTTTTTTTTATTTTTGCCATCATAAGCTTAATTTCTCCCACCAAGAAAATCCTGAACTTTCAGTTTTATAGCAGGCTTAACAGGAAGTCCGTTTAAAATCGAAAATGCAATCTCATCAGGAACGACGAACCAAGTTGAATATCCGTGTCCATTTGGCATTCCAGTTACGTCCCAAAACCAGCGGATTCCTAAGCACGGCTTTTTATCCCATTCAATAGTCACAACTGCCCAGCGTTCATTCAAATCTTTGTAAATCACATCATAGGGACCGCTCAAATTTTCCTGCGGAGAATCTATCTGCAAGATTTTTGAATCGTCAGTTAAATCAAAATCTTCACCGCCGTCTGTTACCATAATTTTCCTCCAAAACACATATTTCATCTGGAGACAAAAAAATCCCCAAAGCACAAAAACATTCTATTTTTATGCTTTGGGGATTTTAGGAAAGTTTACTGCAAAATACTATTAACTCAAAATATCTTTGTACATGCAACAAATCTTTGTTTTCTTTGTATATTTTTTATCTGATAATCTTTGAAATCCGTTTTTCTTATAAAACTCTATTACGCTCGGATTATTTTCTATATCTGCATCAACTGTCAGAAAACGGCAAGCCGTAAATTCATTTAGCATAAAAGCCTGAATTCTCGCAAAGCTTAACAAAAAAGAACCGATATTTCTGTATTTTTTCTTGAATTCAACAGAGACAGCAAGCTGGGCAACTTTTAGAGCCGGAAAATTTGAAAAAGGGAAATCAGCAAGAGATACACCAAATTTTTCATCAACAGTGAATGAAACAGAATCACACACAAAGGAAATGAATGCCATTACTTTTCCAGAATCATTTTCCGTCAACAAATAAGTATTCGCAATCATAGATTCTTGTGATTTTAAAGCTTTATTCAGCAAGTAATCAGAATATTCTTGAACTGAGGCAGAAAAACTGTCCGGAATATTTTGTTCAGACAGTTTTTCCACTTTCACATAATCTGAAAAATCAACAGAAAGCAAATCAATCATTTTTTGATTACCTTCTTGAATTTTTCAGCCAACTTCTCCAATTCTTCGATTTTTTTAGGATCAGGCTTAGACATCACTGTATTGCATATTTTTTCCCAAATCCTATAATCATCACAAACTGAAGGCTGAACTGGTTTTAAAGTTGCCATACGCACCTCCTGTTTCTAAAAATATAACATAGAAAGAGATTTTTTTCCACAATTCACAAAAGCATAAAAATAAAATGTCAAAGAACTGTTCCATTTTTTACGAATGGAATAAAATATCGTTTAGTAAGAAGCCTCCATTTATTTTTCTTCCATCTTTTTAATCCTTTCCACAAACGGAGAACATTCTCTAATTTCTTCCAACCGCTTGTTCACATTTCCAAAATCAATCGGCGCAAACAGTTTTTCAAAATCGCCTGAAAAAATCCGGCTCTTTAATCCAAAATCTTCCAGCAGGGAATCTATACGAATATTCTGGGTTTTAAATTTTCCTTTTTGATGAACTGATAAAAAAGGTTTGTTGAAAATCAAAGAAAACACAGTGCCATGAAAAGAGTTTGTCACAACCGCGCTTGCGTTCTCGTAAAATCCAAGCCATTCCTCCACTGTCGGATAAGTTTTTTTATAAAAATTAATCTTTTGAGCCTCATTCGCAGGAACATAAACCACATCAAGATTTTTTGACTTTGCAAATTGTTTCAGTCTGCGTATAGAAAAATCCGTGTTGTTTCCTAAAAGATAAAGCAAAATGTAGGGCTTTTTTGGAGCAAGTTTTTTGCTTGCAATTTTCTTATATTCATCAGAGGAAAGAAGCATTGTCGGATCTTGCTGAAGCACAGCATTTTCAAATCCAAGTTGCCTGCAGATTTCAACTCCGCTTTTTTCACGGCAAGAAATAAAGTCAAATTCTGAAAGCTCCTGTTTAAAAAGATTCTTAAATTCAACAGCCAACGAGTTTTTTCCGAAAGAAGCCGCACAGGAAATTTTCTTTGCATAATCCGGCGCAAAACAAAGAAGATACGCCTTTATCTGTTCGTAAACCGTACTATAATCTTCTCCGTAAGTGTTCCAGACCTGGTCACTTCCGGCAATGTAAATATCAACCATTGGACAGTCAGATTCAAGCTCTGAAAGACTCCTGAAAATTTTTGTAGGATTCAAATTTTTATCCACAAAATCAGGAATTTTCCTTTTCTCATCATTTTTATTTTCTAATAAAATTTTCCGCGCGATTTTACAGAGCAAGCGGCTCTTAAAATAACTAATCAACGAAAAAAATCCGTTTTTTTGCAAAAGCGACTTATAATAATCTTTCCTTGAACAATCAAGCGGAATATCAGCTCTAATCAGAAAAGTTTCAAAACCGAGAGAACACAAAAAAGTCTGCAAGGCATAATTCTGCAGGATAGTTCCATAATTGCTTCGGGTAATCCAGTATGTTATGATGCCGATTTTCATCATCTACTCCATCAAATCTTTCTTCAAAGCCTTGCGCTGATTTTTAAGGCTTCTCTTTGCGTACCAGACAGGAAAAAGACCGATTATCAGATTCTTTATTTTTGTATTCAGCTTTAAGTCAGCTTTCAAGTTTGCGGAAATGAACAGTTTGCGGTTGTTTTTCAGGCAGTCTTTATAAAGCTCAATATTTTCTTTCTTGGAATTTGTCGCGATAATCAGGAACAAGGTGAAATTATAGTTCTTCCAGATGTGCCAGTTGCAGGCGTTTATCAAAAACGGAGTTTTTATCACAAGATTTTCTTTTATATAACGAATGTTCTCCGCTGCGTTAGTTCCCATCTTAAGGTTATAATGAGTAAGTCCCGAGTTCGTATTGTTCAGCCTATAGTTATAAACTTTTCTATGTCCAATCCCAACATGGTTCGCATACTGAGCCGCAAAAGAAGAAAAATACAGTCCCTCTCCACTCCAAGGCCGTGAAAAAGTAAGATTGTGCTTTCTCAGCATTTCTGTTTTATAAATTTTATTCCATGGACCAATTGCAATATATGGAAGAATTATTTGTGCCGCCGCATATTCTGATGTCCAACATTCTATTTTATCTTTTTCAGTCTGAATTCTGTCTCGAGTTGTAAAAATTTCTGTGCTCATTCCCATTTCAGAATTCGTTTCATGTACAAGGCGCAACATATAGTCTACATAGTCAAGTTCAAGCCAGTCATCACCATCAATAATAACAAGCCATTCTCCGGTCGCAATTTTCATTCCATTATTGCGAGCTGCACATGCACCAGAATTTTCCTCATGGATAACTTTTATCCTGCCGTCTTTTTTTGCATACTCATCACAGATTTTTCCACTGTTATCTGGAGAACCATCATCAACAAGAATAATCTCAATATTTTTATAAGTCTGATTTATAATCGACTTAATAAGTTTATCTAAAAATCTTTCTGATTTATAAATGGCTACAACCATTGAAACCTTTTCATTTTCTTCCATAAACTATTTTCCAACTCCTATCTTTCTTTTTCCGAATTCCACAATCTGCGCAAATTCCTTTCTGCAAAGAACACAAGCCGCAAAAAGCAGCGCAACATTCACCGCGTAATTCCAGCCGCCCAATCTATCGCTAAAGAGCACAACAACACCCTGAGCAACAAGAAGCAGATAAAGCGCACTATCCTTTATCAAAGAGACGTTCAGCCTCATTATCTTTTTCGCCTTATACATTCTCATTGCCCAGACAAGAATGTAAGCGGCCGCTGTAGCAACTGCGGCACCGAGAGTTCCAATAAAATGAATAAGAACAATATTCAGAACAATGTTCAAAACCGCGCCGGCAACCGTAGAGGTCGCAAAACTTTTTGAATCCTTAACAGCCGCGAATATTCCGCCCAAATAGCCGGAAAGAGAGCCGAACACAACAGAGACAAGAAGAAACGGAACATATCTCCAGGCGGCAAAAAAATCTTTAGCATAAAGAATATGAGCGACAGGCTTTGCAAGAACAATCAGCACCGAACAGACAATGCACATTGCGGCATTGTAAAACCCATACATTTTGGAAAAAAATCCGCTTTTGTCGTCCCTGTCAAAATCCTGAACCGCAGAAAGAGTCCACGCCTGGCTAAAAATCAGCTGGAACATCGAAAGAATGGAAGGAATCTTGTAGGCAACAGAATAAATTCCGTTCTCAACAATTCCGCACATCGCAGTAACAATATAGCGGTCGGAAACTGTGTTCACCCACCAGGAGACGCTGTTCAAGGTCATCGGGCATGAATACGAGAGCATCTGTTTTTTGAGAGTCCTGTCCTGCCGCCTGATTTTTATAAAATGGAAAATCTTCAGAGAAACACAGAGATAGAGAATCTGGCAAAAAGTCCCGGCAATCGTGGCAAGATAATAGCCTTTCAGCCCAAGATGAAGCGGAAGCAGAAAGATTATGTTCAGCGCAATCATCACCGCCGAACAGAGAACTCCAGAAACAGAAACGTCCTTTACACGGTCAAACCCGCGCGCATAGTTCAGAAGAAGCTGGCTAAGTCCGTTCACCGCGAACATCAGAAAAAGAAACAGCGGATATTCATTGAAAAGTGGCGCAAACTTAAAAAAAATATTCGCAGCAATAAGCAACGCAAAAACCAGAAGCGAGTAGAAATAATACTTCAGGCTTATGGAAACAATCCCTTCCTTTGAAACATTCTTGTCCAGAAGAAAAACCGTTGTCGCATCCGAGATATTCAGCGTAAGAATCGGCACAAAAAGAGCGACCGTCGCAGAGTACAAATCGTAAGTTCCATATTCTGCAGAAGTAAGCACGCTTGTGTACAGCGGCACAAGAAAAAACGCCAGCAGCTTAGTTCCAAACTGGCCAACAGTGAGAAATGCTATATTTTTTGCAAGATAACGTTTGCCTTTCATTGGAAGCTAATATATTTTCTCCGAAAAGATTGTGACAGAATCATCTTCATCGCCCACCAATTCCCCACCGCAGTCGTAAATCACCTGTCCACCATTAATACCGCTGGTTTCGACAGACTCAACCAGCCCAGAATTTCCGGTGGCTGAGCTTGCCGAAGCCACAGACTCAATCACGCTTTTCCGCACTTTCTCGCCACCAAGCCACACGGATTTATCTTCATCCGCGACTGGCGACAAAGTGTATATATATAGAAGAATTTGTTCAGTTTTATCCGCCTTGAGCCGTTCAAGCACAAAAGAAAGCATCTCCTCGGTAACGCCATTCGGAAAAATCACAATATCTTTTTCCGCCCATGAGCCACCGACTTCGCTTGTGAGAAAATCGTGCATTTCGCTTATTTTTTTCTGCGTAAAACCGTCGGGAGCAGAACCGCAAAGAATGGCCGAACGAGTCAAAATACAAACACCTCTCAACTTATACAATCTTTTAGATTGTATAAGTATATAACTTTATCTTACAGATTGCAAGTTTTTAAAATCAACATCTTAAAGTATGTATAATGAATATAGAGAATGAAAATTTAACAAAAGAAAGCAAAAATTTTTCAGACAGGCTTCGTTATTTGAGGAACAAGAAAAAACTTTCCGCACGGGAAATGAGCATTGCTCTCGGACAAAATGTAAATTACATAAATCTTATTGAAAATGGAAAAAGATTTCCCTCTCTTCAGGGATTTTTTGCAATATGTGAATACCTAGAAATTTCACCATCTGTTTTTTTTGATTCTGAAACTTTTTCATCAAATCATATTGAAAATTCTAAAACTATAGAAATTGAAAGAAAAAAACTAATTTCATTCCTTGAAGCATTATCCGCAGATCAAATCTCTTCTATTGTAGACACAATAAATACATTCAAAAACAAATGCTAAAAACTGATAGAGTTCAAAGTTTTTATTTTCTAGGCAATTTGCTTGTTGCTTAGAAAACATTCTTTTATATACTCCCGGCTTTGATAGTAAAAGTCTGTGTTAAATCTGCTGATGCTGTCACTGATCCATGAATTGTAAACTTTGAATAGGGTTTCAATTATGCTGTCTACATTTTCAAGTGGCTGTACATCTTCTATAAGACGCTCATACACTTCGCCTATTGTCCAGTAATCAGGAACTTCATATTTGCATTTTGAAACATTGGCAAAATCGCCTGTTTTTATGGAACACATATTTATAAATTCTTCCGCGACCAATAAATTCAATTAAACTGCAAGTATAAAATCAAGCCATTCTTCCGTCATTTTTTCAAACTTTTTAATATTCAAGCCCGACGATTCCGAATACTGATATTTATTTATAATTCCATGACCCGTGAATCGCGTTGCCCATCTGACCGCCTGACTTTCAAGTAGCGTGCAGTAAAATCCAAAATAAAAATCCTTATTATACTTTTCTGGTCTTATTTCAGGAATTTTCACAACTTCTTTGCTTTCATGGGATAGAATTTTATTATTCATGGAATTATTTTAACGTGGCTTAAAATATATTTAAAGCAAAGTGAATTCTTACAAGTTATATAAAAATTCCAAAGCCAGAATTTTATGTTTTTTACAATGGAACAAAAAACTATCTGGCAGAAAAAACTCTTTTTCTGAGCAATGCGTCCAACTTTCTAAAAATGGGGCTTTCGCCTGAACAGGTAGCACAAGGAACTTCTCTTCCGCTGGAAAAAGTTTTAAAACTCAGGACGAAATCAAAAACTGATTGTAGGTCGATTTCTTGCAAAAATTGATTTTTATTACACACTAAAAAAGAATTCTGTTATAATTTTTATATGTCTCTAAATTGCAACGAAATCGACAAAATTCTTGAAGAACTAAGCATAAACGGTTATTTTATTCAGGATATTATCCAACCTGGGTACGACACAATCGCTTTTTATCTTTATGGAAACGGCGAAGCAAAAACTGTTCTTGTCTGTACGGCACAGAATTCTTGCAGGATAAACGAAACAAGGCGAAAAATAATAAAAAATGACAAGCCATTGCGCTTTATGGAATTTTTAAAGTCAAGAATAAAAGGGGCAAAAATTGTCAGCATAAAACAAATCGGCCAGCAACGAATTATTCAGATGGATTTAGCGCACGGCGACGAATCTTTCATCATTTACATAAGATTGTGGTCCAACGCAGCAAATGTCATCGTCTGCGATACACAGAATAATATTTTGGACACAATGTTCCGCAGACCGGCAAAAGGCGAAATCTCTGGTGGAAATTTTGTAATTCCAGAGGAAAATCCTGCAAAAAAAGAATGGCCTATCCGCGATTTTTCAGAAATTACCGAAGAATACAAAAAAAATCATCAGGATGCGACAGAACTTTCATTCAATCAAAAAGTTGACATCTGGTATAGCGAATATGCGCAGAACCTTTCGCGGGAATCACTTCTTCTTCAGGCTGAAAAATGGTTCAACGCAACCCACAGCCGAATGTCCATTGCCCTTGAAAAACTTGAAAAGAAGCAGACAGAATTTGAAAACGCAAGCCAATTGAAACATTATGGCGATTTGATTCTTTCGTTCAGTTATCTTTTGAACAAGAATTCCAATTTTCTTGAATGTGAAGATTATGAATCCGGGAAAACCGTTCGGATTCTTGTTGACCCTAAAAAAAATGCACAGGAAAACGCCGCAGAATATTATGAAAAATACAAAAAAGCCCTGTCTGGAATGGAAAGTCTAAAACACGACATAGAAATCACTCAAAAAAAAATAGAAAAAGTTGAAAAAATGTATCAGGAAATAAAAAATGAAAAAAATCCTGTACGAATTGAACAACTTTTACGCAAAGACACAACTCCAAAACAGCAGAAAAAAAAGGAACATCCTGGCTTGGATTACACAGTGAACGGATGGTACATTTTGGTCGGCCGCGATGCAAACGAAAACGACGAGTTATTGCGCCATCACGTACGCGGTTCGGATATGTGGTTTCACGTGCGGGATTTTCCAGGTGGATACGTTTTTGTTAAAAACCGCCCGGGAAAAACTATTCCTCTTGACATCCTTCTGGATGCAGCAAATCTTGCAGTTTATTATTCAAAAGCCCGAAATACCGGAAAAACAGACTTGTACTACACTCACGTAAAATATCTACGCCGGGCTAAAAACGGCCCAAAAGGACTTGTAATTCCGACACAAGAAAAAAATCTTTGCATAACCCCAGACAAAGAAAGATTAAGAAGATTAGATTCCATAAGACAGGAAAACGAATTATGAAAAAAAATAAAAAATCCCAGAAACCATTCGCAGAATTTTCAGCGTTCATGACCTTTAGCCGAATGTTTTTTATTCCAGAAAACAGAAAAAAATTGCCAATGCTTGCAAAAACCGTAACATCAAACTTTTTTTTCATTCAGCAAAAGCAAAAATTCAAGATTACACATATTCCAGTTGTTCATGTTGACCACAAACTTGATGAACAAATTCCTTTCGTTCCTGCAAAAGTAAAAACGTACCTTGATTTTGTCTGGTTTATCGCAAGAACGATGGATTTTCTTTTCAGCAAACTTGAAAAAGAAAAAGCGGTTTTGGCTCTTGCTGAATTTGAAAAGTTCATAACAAAACTTTACAAGGAAGCTGGAACTATTTATTCAAAGACATTGACAACAACAGACCGTCCAAGATATTTTGCCTCACCTCATTTTATTATTATCCATGCATTTGACCCGCACCTTTTGTGTGTACCAAGCCTTCATGTTGCGATTGTAGCCGGAACCTGGGCATTTGTGCGAAAAATCTTAAAATCAACGGAAATGAATGAATTTGAAATTCAGAAGATTTTGGATGAAATTTATTTTGGCGCTATAAAAATTTCAGAAAGCGTTCTTTATGTAAAACAGCACAGCATAAACTGCGTAACCGCAGCACTTTATTTTCTTACAGCAATAAACGAAAAGAATTTTTTTTCAGAAAAAGATGCGGAAAATTTTATAGAAAAACTGTTTCAAGACGCAATGGATATTTTTCCTTCTGATGTGCAGGAAATTCACGAATATATGAAAAAAATGTACAAAGGACTTTTAAAAGACTCTAAAAAAGCCGAAAACTGGCAAGCACCAATTTTCGGCTGGTTAAGCAATTACAAAAAATAATTAGAAGCGTTCTGCCTTGCCGTTTTTCTTCTGCTTGTAAAGTCCAGCAGAACCGGCACGAACTGAACGTTCTGTCTGATTATGAAAATTTGGTCTTGAACGACGGCGATTTCCACCGTGCTCCTCACGCATTCCGCCATCCTCAAATCTTCTGTCGCGCTCACGGCCTCTTCCGCCACGATGTCTTGAACCACCAAATCCTCCACGACCTCTGCCGCGTCCACCACGACCACCGCCAAAGTCAGAATCACTTTCCTTTACATCAACGTGCATATGAGGAACATTCTGATTTTCTTTTGCCAAATCCAACGCACGCTTTGCGGCTTCTTTTGGCAAGGAAACCAGCGTAAAGTTTGAAGAAATATCGATTCGGTCAACAAGTCTGCCAGGAATATCAAGCATTTTGCTAAAATAATCCGCAACAGAACGAGGATTGTATCCATCCCTGCGTCCAATCTGAATGTAAAGACGAGTCTGATTTGCAACACTTCCCTGCTGCGTTATTTTTCCATAGCGGGATTTGTTCAATTTTTCGCCATAAAGAACCGCAAGAACTGAAGCAAGAACTGAATTCGCATCGTTATTTGCAGTCAGTTCAGCCGCCATATTCTCAAATTCTTCAGAAGCTTTTACAAGATTTTGCTCCTCGCCTGCAAGTCCAAGTTTTTCTTTTAATTCTCCAAAAACACGGCCACGCTTTTTTTCAAGAACCTCGTCTACAGAAGGAACTTTTTCTTCTTTCATTTCGCCTTTGCTGGCCTTTTTTACAGAACGCTGAAGGAATCCAAGTTTTCTAGTTTCCTGCGGTGCAACAAAAGTAACAGCAATGCCTTCTTTTCCGGCTCGTCCTGTTCGTCCAATTCTGTGGACATAAGTTGCACCGTCAAAAGGAAGCGAATAATTCACAACGTAATTAAGGTTTTTAATATCAATTCCGCGGGCAGCAACATCTGTAGCAACAAGAATTCTTGTCTTTTTTGTCTTAAAGCGTGCAATAATTTTTTCACGCTGTGCCTGAGCAATATCACCGTGCAATGCCGCAACTTCATATCCCTTTTCATCAAGAGCACGAGTCACATTGTCAGCGTCATGCTTTGTCTGCGTAAACACGATACCGTAAAAATCATCCGCAATGTCGATAAGACGAACAAGTGCCTCAATTTTGTCACCTTCGCGAACAAGCCAATATTTTTGGTCAATCAGCAAAGGTTCATCAACAACACCTTCTTCCTCAACAATTTCGTAATCGCCCATAAATTCACCGGCAATCTTTAAAATTGGTGCTGGCATTGTCGCACTGAACAAAAGAATTCTTGCGTCAGGATTTGCCTGTCTAAAAATCTCTTCGATATCATCGATAAAGCCCATATCGAGCATTTCATCGCCTTCGTCAAGGATAAAATAATCGATTTTGCTGATGTCAAGAGTTTTTCGTTCCAAGTGATCCTGAATTCGGCCTGGAGTTCCAACAACAATCTCAACGCCTTTTTTCAAATCTCTTATCTGAGTTGAATAAGACGCTCCACCGTACAAAACGCAAGAACGTGGTGATTTTCCTTCTGTAAAAGACTGAAGTTCCGTGCAAGTCTGAATAGCAAGCTCGCGGGTCGGCTCAAGAACAAGAGCCTTTACAGTTCCTGTAGAACCACGCAGTTTCTGAATAATTGGAAGCCCAAAAGCCGCTGTTTTTCCAGTTCCAGTTCTGGCACGCGCAATGATATTCGCTTCACCGTTCAAAAGCCGAGGAATCGCCAGAACCTGAATCGGAGAAGGAACCTTAAATCCTTTTTTTTCTACTGCCGCAAGAGTCGGTTCATCAAGCCCTAAATCTTCAAAAGAAATATCTGAATCTGACTCTGGCTCAGCATTCAATTCATCCTGATTCACAATCGCCTCTGGAGTTTCAGCCTGAGGTTCGATTGGTACAATTTCATCATCTAAAATTTCGTTTTCGTTACTCATTTTTTCCCAATAAATATAAAATTAAAAAAGGTAGGTTACTTATAATAGAATATTACGCGTTTTTATACAATCAAAATGAAGAAAATTGAAAATTTATGAAAAATATGATATAATGTCAAATTATGAGTAACACAAAGTTTAGCATTGATGAAAAAGTCGTTTATCCAAGTCAGGGCGTTGGCTTAATCACAGAGATTTTTGAAAAGAATTTCCGTGGAACAACTATGACCTACTATAAAATTTACATTGAAGTTTCTGATATGGTCGTTCTTGTTCCAATTGAAAAAGCCAAAGAACTGGGAATTCGGCCAATTGTCGGTGCAGAAGAGGCTGAAAAAGCGCTGAATTCGCTTTCGGATGATTTTGAGCCAATCACATCAGACTGGAAGTTGCGCTACCAGATGAATCTTGACCTTTTGAAAAAAGGAACTATCGCAGACATTGCAGCAATCGTACGCTGCCTTTACAACCGCTCAAAAGTAAAAGAACTTCCTATTCTTGAACGAAAACTTTACGACCAGGCAAAAAAACTTCTTGAAGACGAAATTTCTATCGCAATGGGACTTTCAGAAAAAGAAGTTGAATCGATGATTCACGTAAAACTTGAACCGCCTGGAGCAACTCCAAAAATCAAGCACATTATCGAAGATTTTGACGATGAAGACGATGATTTAATGGATGACGTTTCTTCAAAGAAAAATAAACGCGATGATGACGACGACGATGATGATGACTCAGAAGAAGACTCATCAAGCGAAATCGATTCTGAAGAAGATTTTGGCGATGACGACGAAGAATAATTCTTCTGGCATAAACGTTGTAATTTGTGCCGCTGGTTCTTCAACAAGAATGGGCGGTTCTACAAAAAAAGAATATCTTCCACTGAACAACGGTACAGTTCTTTCTGAAGCCGTTAAAAAATTTTTAGACTCTGCAAATGTAGAGATTTTGGCAATCACAATTCCTGCCGACGGCAAAAAAAAGGCACAAGAAGCATTATTTTCAGACAAATCCATAGAACAAAAACTTTTAGAAACAAAGTTGATTTTTGTTGAAGGCGGTTCTACCAGACAAAAAAGCGTTTTTAATGCGTTAAAAAAAATTGCAGACCTAAAACCAAATTCTGATTTAGTTCTAATCCACGACGGTGCGCGCCCCTTTGTTACAGAAAAAATCATACAAGATACGCTGTTCGCAACAAGAGAATGTGGAGCCGCCGTTCCGGGAACAACCCCGGTAGACACGCAAAAAACGATGGATAAAGACGGATTTATCAAAGAACACCTTTTGCGCTCGCAGATGACAGCCGTACAAACTCCCCAGGGATTTAGGCTAAAAGAACTTTTAAAAGCCCACGAACTTGCAGAAAAAGATGAAAAAGAATACACAGATGACACTGAAATTTGGGGAAAATATTGCGGTCCGGTCAAAGTGGTTCAAGGCGATTCCTGCAACAAAAAAATCACTTTTGCAGGCGACTACAATTTTGGAAAACAAACTATGAATTCAATAAAAATCGGTTTAGGCTACGATTTACACAGACTTGTTCAAGGCAGAAAACTTATAATTGGCGGTGTGGAATTTCCTTTTGAAAAAGGCGAGGACGGACACTCTGACGGAGATGCCCTTCTGCACGCAATCACAGACGCACTTCTTGGGGCAAGCGCACTTGGCGACATTGGAAGTTTTTTTCCCCCCGAAGACAAAAAATGGAAAGACGCAAATTCCATTGAACTTTTAAAGACAATCTGGCACAAAGTACAGGAAAACGGATGGCAACTGGTAAATCTTGACTGCGTTGTAAAGCTTGAAAAACCAAAATTCCTTCCGCAGAGGCAAAAGGTAATCCAGAATATTGCAAATGCACTGAATGTTGCTTCAGAAAAAATATTTGTAAAAGCAAAAACCGGCGAAAAACTAGATTCCGTCGGTTCTGGAAACGCAATAGAAGCCTGGGCAACCTGCCTGCTTTCTAAATAAACTTAATAAATCACGCAAACACTCTCTTTGCTCATCTTACCTTTTAAGGTTCCGCTTTCCACATAGAACTTTTTGCCGTTCGCCTTATCAATATAAGTTCCATCCGCAAAAGAAACGGGAATCGCAATTTTTGCCGACTTCTTGTTTGAATTTATAAGCACAATTCCTTTTTCGCCACGCTTTATTCCAATAACAGAAGTATCCTTTCCGTTGTTCACAAGTTCTTCCGGCTCTCCAACCATTGCCGAACGGAATTTGTTCACAGCAACAACTTCCGGATTCATAAATTCATCATTTCCAATATCGCCGATTTTTGAAGCACCAGGAAACTGAGTCGCCTCTGCCCCCTGCGGACGGCTAAAAAACAACGGAGTTCCTCCAGCCCTTGCCGTAATCAACGCCCATCCCATTCTTAACTGCGCATTTGTCAAATGTGCCGACTCACCGTGATTCGCATAAGTGTCGTGGCTTTCAACCCAAGTTACAATATTTTTTGGAGCCGCCGGATGTCTCCAGTTTTTTAAACCTTTTGCGCTAAACTTAGAACTTGCAAGAGCAGAACGAAGAATTGAGCCGTAATCGCTCGCTGTAACCGGCATCAGTTTTCCGTAAGCGTCTTCCCTAGAATTTCCACCCTGCAAAACCTCGCCATAAATAAAAAGTTCATCGCTGTTTTTGTGCATAAATTCGCCTTTTACCGCTTCTTTTCCCAAGAAAATCGGCCAAAAATTGTTCTCTTTTGCATAAGGGTCTTTTGGGTCATCAGGCAGCCCTATATGTTTTGCCGTGTCATAACGAAAACCGTCCGCACCGCAATCAATCAAATCGTTCACATATTTCATATAGTAAGCCTGAAAATCTGGATTTTCCGTGTTAACATCTGGCAATCCGCCCATCTGAGCCGTTGTACATTCAAGCCGGTTCTCATAACTGCGGATTCCGTGATCATTATTTTTGTGGTAAAGTTTTTCAATTCCACCAACAGCGTCAATCAAATCTTTTGAAATTTCTTTTATCCTAGGAGTTGTATGATTCGGCAAAACATCAACAATAACGCCAATTCCATACTCCTGAGCCTTTTTGTTCATTGAAATAAAATCTTCGCGCGTTCCAAGCTGATAATTTCCGATTTTCCAGTCAGTCGGCTGATAATGATAATACCATTTTCCGTTCAAATCCTCGCTGTAAATTTCCATTCCACCGTAATCACCCACAAGACAAGTGTTCGCAGGTGAAGTTTGAACCGCCGAAAATCCAGCAGCGGCAATTTTATCCATATTTTCTTCTATAGTCTTAAACGACCAGCACCATGCGTGCAAAATCGCACCATCCTGAATAGAACTTCTTGTCTGCGAAAAAATCCCACAGTTTACAAGACAAAAAAACGAGGCAAAAATAAATTTAATCTTCTTCATAAAAACAATTATAAAGCATAAATTCTTTACCACAAAGAAAATAATTTTAAAATAAAAAAGGGAAGGCAACACAGTTCGAGTCCGTGCCGCAAAGTCAGCAGTTTACGTACAACGCCCCGATTCTACATATCCGACGGAAGTTCCAGAATAAGGTTTATTTCTCCCTGGGTTCTGTTCATCGCACGGGCCATCTGTGCAACCGTCCAGCCCTGACGTGCAAGATTTTTTACCTGTTCTCGTTCCTGTGGCGAAATAAACTGACTGTTTTTGTCAGGATTTTTTTGAACATCAGTGTTCACCATCGCCTGAACGAGCTTAAGTTTTCCGTCCAAATCTTTATCCATTTTTGTAAGTCGTTCTTCAATTCTTCCAACACCGTTGCGTGCTGAATTAATTTCTTCTAGCCGTTGTTCAGTTTCGTTCAAGATTTCCTGCAAACTGTTCAGTTTTGCCGCGGCATCGCCAATTTTCGGTCCGTTTTTAAGAAGTTCGTCAACATTGTTCTGAACATCTTCAATTTCCTTTGGCAAAGTTTCCGCCTGCCGTGAACAAGCCTTTAGCCGGTCCTCAATAGCCTTTAAATTTTCAAAAGAAGTGTCAACATCCTTTAAAACGCGGTCAATAACAACATTTTTCTGCTCAAGCCGGTCGTAACGCTCAGAAATTGTGGAAAGAGTGTCCTGAAAATCACGAACCTGAACTTCCATTGTCTGCAAGCCGTCAAAAGTAGAGTTCAATTCCCGGATTTTATCGTCAATCTGACCACTAAGCGAAATCATTTTTTCATAACGCTGTCCAATTGAATCCACCTTGGACTTTTGTCCGTCAAATTCGTCAATCTTCTTTTCCACATCATTCTTGAGGTTCAGAACGTGGTTGTACTCCTTGTTCAAATCGTCGGCAACATCCTTAAAACCTTCGATTCGCTCAAAATCCGCGGCAAGTGACTCAAGTTTTTCATCAAGAGCTTTTTTCATCTGCTCCGCTTTTTCGTAAACCGAAATCTGGGTCTTTACAGAATCCATCTCTTTTTTCAATTCACTCATCTGTGTCTGCATTTCGCTCGAATAATTCTGCAATCTGAATGCAAGTTCCGACTGGTGAGCACGATCTTTATCCACTGTTTCCTGAACTTTATCGTTGAATTCCTGAATTCTTTTGGAAGTATCCGCAATTTTCAGATTCATCTGCTCTTCTGCACGGCTAGCCATTGCATCGTAATTTTTTTCAAGTTGTGCCGAAATAGATTTTGAACGCTTCTCAAATTCTTCCAGCGAAGAATCCGCCCGGTCCGAAAGCTCAGTGATTTTCTTTTCAGACTGGCTGAATGCTTGCTGATATTCAGTTTCAATATAACTTTTTGCATCCTCAATTTTCTGTGCGGCCTGTTCGCGCAAACTTTCAATTTCACTCTTAAAAAGCGTATTTGAATCGTCAAGTTGGGATTTAAGCTGAACTTTCCACGTTTTAAATTCCGCAAGCGCTGAATCAATTGTAGAAACGCTGATTTCCTGTTTTCCTGCGGCAGCTTCCTCAAAAGCCTTCAGTTCGTCTAGCATCTGGTTCTGGAGTTTTTCAAGTTGCTCGCCAATATTTTTCTGTGAATGGCTGATTGCGTTTTTAAGAGCCTCATCCGAAGCCTCGTCAACTTTTGTAACTTTTGCCTGCATTTCAGAAGCAAAATTGTTCAGCAAATTTTTAATGTCGTTTATATGTTCAGAAACTTCTGCCTCGGATTTTTTTATGCCCAAAGAAAGTCGTTCCGCCTGCTCGTCGCTTTTTGCCTGAAGTGTCGCAAGTTTTTCCTGAAGATTCTTATTGTAATCAGATTCAATATTGCGGCGCTCGTTTTCATATTCAGTTGTAAACGCAGTGATTTTTCCGTCAAAACTGTTTTTCCAGGTTGCCAAATCGTCATTGATTTTGTCGCCACGAGTTTTTAGGTCACGGTCAAAACTTGCCTCAAAACCCTCAAGGCGTTCTGTTACGTTTCCAATCGAAGTCTTCTTGAGTTCCTCGATTTTATTTTCCAGCATCTGAATATCGTTTTCGAGTTTTTCGTTGTGTTCGTTCACCGACTGCGCAAACTGGTTCTGCTTCTGCTCCTGAGATTCCGTGAAAGAATCAAAAGTCTGCAAAGTTTTTCGGCTTACTTCATCCATAGCATTTTTCAGGCTGTCTTCAAGAACATCAATCTGTCCGCCAATTCCTTCCAGTTTGGAAAGACGATACTCCATATCCTTTTTATAAGAAGAAAGTTGCTTGTCCACATCCGAAAGTGCCGCCGCCTGCTGTTTTTCGCACATCTGCTCAATTTTTGCACCAGATTCTTTTAGAACAACGTTAAGTTCCTGAATTTTTGTATTTGTTTCTTCTTTAAATTTATTGATTTGCGCATCGATTGTCTGAACTTTTTCGTTCAATTGAGGCTCAACTTCCCCAGCTTTTTCTAGCGCAAGCGCACATTCCTCTTTTACGTGCTGAATTGTATTTTCCGCACTCTGAACAGATTCCTCAACATTTTTGCTTATCGCCTGAAGCGTATTTGCAAGCTGATTTTTTACAATTTCAATCTTCTGGTCAATCTTTGAGTTGTAGCCGTCGATATTTTCTTCTGCCTGTTTTGCAAGCTGCTCGTAGGAAGCCATTGAATCTTCCATTCTTGAACGCAACTCAGAAATTTGAGCATTATATTCGCTTGAAATTGCATCGATTTTTGCAGAAAGTTCGTTATTAACGCCAGTTTCTTTTTCCGCATAAACCTTCTGCACAGATTCAATCTGTTGCTTCAACGCTACTGTTATTTCTTCATATTTTTCATTCAAGTCCTGAACTTTCTTGTTCACAAGTTCATAGGTATCATCGTACTGTTTTTCAAGTTCGGCAACTCGCTGCGTGTTTTTTCCATCAACAGAAGAAAGAGCATTCTCGTATTTTTCCCGGATATTAGAAACCGCCTGCTGATATTTTGCGGTAAGCGCATCAATATGTGCCTTTGATTTTTCTTCGGCAGCGGCAATTTTTTGCTGAAGTTCCACAATTCTTGCATCGCTTTTTCCGCCTGCATTTTCAAGTTGCTTGCTGTATTTTTCGCTCAATGCATTCATCCGCTCATCGTATTTTGCAGAAATTCCATCAATCTGGGATTTGCACTTCGCGTCAAAGTCCGATAAATTTTTCTTGATGTCAGAAACAACACTTTCTGTTGAATCTTTATAAGTCTGCTCAATTTCCGCCGTTTGAACCTCAAGATTTTCCTTCATTTCTGAAGTCTGCTGTTTGAATTTTGCAGAAAGTTCAACATAAATTTCGTTATATTTTTTATCCAATGCGGAAGTTTTTGCCTCTGCGGCTGTTCCAACTTCGTTTGAACGAGATTCTATCAACTTTGAGATTTCGGAGATTTTTGAATTCAACTCTGACTCAAGTTCCGAAGTTTTCTGGTTCATTTTCTGAACAAAATCGTTATTTCGTTCTTCTGATTTTTTATTAAGCTGCTCAAACGCCAAATCTTCAAGTTTTTGTGCCTTTAAGCTTGCTTCCTCATAAACTGCGGAAATTTCGTTCTGGAATGAAGAAAGAGCTTTTTGCGCGCTGTTTTCTATCTGTTCCATATCTTTTTTAATTTTTTCACCGTGGGAATCATACTCGTTCAAAAGTTTATTTCCAAGGATTTTCAATTGCTCGCCGTTTTTCTGGGCAAATTCAGAGGAAATCTGCGGAATCCGCTTTTCAATCTCAGAAAGAGCCTTATCCTGCGTTCCAAGCCGAGAATTCAATTTATCAACAACCAAAGATTCCTTTTTTACAAGCTGAAGATTTTCCTCAACTTTTTCAGTCATATCGAACAATTCCTGCAGAACGTCATCGTAGGATTTTATTTTTTCCTCGATATTTTTTACCGCATCTGTGTCATCCTTTAAATTTTCCGCAACATCCTTAAATTCTTTTATCTGCGAATCAAGACGCTTTATTGCTGCGGCCGCCTGCATCTGCTTTGTTTCAAGGGCTGCCGTGCTATCAGAAAGTCGTTTTACCTGCTCGTTTATATAAGCTGCAATTTCAGCCTGACGTTTGTCCGCATATTTTTTTACAGATTCTTTTCTATTATTATCTTCGCCAAAAAAGTGCAAAGCATAAGAAACTCCAGCCGCAATTGCCGCGGCGATAAGAATTGTAACAACCGGCATTTTTCCCCACCCATCCTGTTAATTATATTTTTAGTTTAACACAAAGTCCTGCAATTGACGATAGTTTGTAAAGGTAATGTCTGCTTCTTTTACCTTAAGAAATTTGAAAATTCTGTAGCGCCAGGCAAGAAGATATGCGCTTTTCATCCCAGCGGATTTTGAGCCGGCAACATCGTACTTTCGGCTGTTCCCAACAAAAAGAATTTTCTCTGGAGCGATTTTAAGTTCCTCCGCCATCTTTATAAACGAAAAAGGATCTGGTTTTAACGCGCCAAGAGCTTCAGTTCCAAGCATTACATCGCAATATTTTTTTATTCCCCAAATTTCACCTTTTTGCTCTGGCGGAAAATCAGACAATAGCGCAATTTTAAATCCAGCTTCCTTGAATTTTTTTACAGTTTCAACGCAGTCTTTATAGCAAGAAATTCTTTTAAAATATTTTTCCAGACCGTGATATACGATTTTATTCAGTTTTTCTTCTGCTTTTTCAAATGAACAGTTAAGGTGCTTTGCCATTTTTTCAGTCTGAATTTTTCTAAAATCAGGAGTTTGCTCCAAACCGTGCAATTCGTGGCGAACAAGCCCATAGTGAAGAAAGAAAATTGAATGACAAATGTAATGAAAAAACGCAATAAGATGAATTTTCCACTGCGGATAAATTGTTCCATCAATATCAAATGCAATTGCTTCAATTTCCCCAAGATTCTTTACTTTCACATATCCCCCATTTGAATCAACGTTTTATAATACTATAGTAAAAGCCAGCCTGTCCATCTGAGGAAGCACTAGAAAATCGCCAAGTCTGAATTTGAGCCGCCAATTCCGAACGAACGGCACTGTCAATTGCAGAAGCCGGTGAAAATGACACGCCTCCAAGAGGAACTGTTCCATCCGCAAGAATTTTCATCGTTATAGTTAAGTTACGGGTACTGTCTATTGTCTTTGAATTTTCTTCAGAAATCTTAAGACGTGGCTCATCTGGATAAACAAGAATTCTGGCTGAACCATCCAACATTGACATTGAATATTTTCCGCTCGAATGTTGATTGATTCCTTTTGCAACGGTATCAAGTCCTGCGGCAGCCGTAGAAGAAAATTCACTTTTTGAAATTTCCCCAAGCCTTGCCAAAGTTGAAGAAGAAGCGTTTGTTCCAGCCGAAGTTTTTTGCGTTTCAGAAGAAATTCTTCCACCAGCATCAGTTTTTGTTCCAGCAGTTCCGCTTAATGCATCAGAAGAATTCAATTTTTGCGTATTCTGTGCGGAATTATTTTTTCCAGAGCCAGAAGAATTTGTGTTTTCAGTAAAATCCATGCTGTCCCAGTCGAAATTCTTATTTTTTGAAACAGAATTCTGCTCCTCCAAAAGCTGCTCAACAGTTTTTGCATATTTTATGTTCGCTTTTTTTGGTTCTGAAGCAGCAGGTTTTGCAGAATCCGCGTTTTTTTCAACCTTTTTCTGTGTGCTTTGAGAATTTTCCGTCTTTTTCGGTACAGAATCCGAATTTGTTTTCTGAACCGAAGAAGTTTTTGGCTTTGCATCCTGAGATTTTTTTTCAGTCTGAGTTTGCTTTACGTTTTCAGTTTTTTTTGCAGTTTCAGACTGTTTTTGTTCTTCTGTTTTTTTTGTGTTCCCAGCAATTTTTTCTTCCGGTTTTATTTTTTCAACTGGTGCAAGCGTAATCTGAACAGTCTTGTATTTTTTCTTTTGATTCAATCCCGGTGAAAAAGCAAGAATCACAAAAAGAGTCAGCCAAATTATCAGCGTGAACAAAAGCGCAAGCCGCATTGCCTGATTCTGAGTCTTATCATCCGAGTAATTTTTTATGTATTTTTCAATCTGAGTTTTTATCTGCATTATTTTTTGTCAGTTGTCCTCAAATTTATGGAAGCATAACCGTTTTGGCGAATCACATCGAACAACTTTACGATTGTTCCGTTTGTAACCAAATCGTCCGCTTCTATCGTAATTGGAAATTCGGCTTTTTTCTTCTTTTTTGTGTCGAATTTTGAAAGTTCCTCGCCTAACGACTTGAACGAAACTTTTTTATCATTGAAATAAATATTCCCATTTTTTTCGCAGGTAATTGTAATTCCAAGATTCGATGTGCTTTCTGCCGTTGAACTTTCGGGAAGGTTCAAATTTATACCAGGCAAAACCGCAAAAGTCGTAGAAACAAGAAAGAAAATTATAAGCTGAAAAACAACGTCAATCATCGGAGTCATATCAACTGTGGCATTAATATTTTTTCGTCTTGCTCTTAATTTCATTATTTAACTCTTCCTGAAAGTTTTATGACAATATTTGTTACATTTGATTCCATTTCTGAAACACGACGATTAACTCGGCTTACAAAATAATTGTAAAAAATTACCGATGGAATTGAAACAACAAGTCCTCCGACTGTTGTTATCAACGCCTCACCAATCGCACCTGCAAGCAAGGCTGGATCCCCCATAGTTCCGCCAGCACCAAGAACACCAAACGCCTTAATATTTCCTGTTACAGTTCCCAAAAGTCCAAGCAATGTTGAAATATTTGCAATCGTTCCAAGCGGTGTAAGAAAATGTTCGTAACGAGGAACAACCGCAGACATTTCCGCCTCTACAGTTTCCTTTAAATCCTCTTCTGGCCACGAGCGACATTCCAGCGCTTTTTTTACTACATGGGCAGTTGGAGTATCTGCTTCCGAACAAGCGTTTTCGGCAGCGACATAATCAGCTTTTGAAAGAGAATTCTTTAAGTCAAACATAAGTTTTATATCACGTTTTTTTGTTACGTAAAAATAATAACAGCGTTCTACAATTATAAAAGTTGCAAAAATTCCACAAAGAACGATTGGCAGCATAAAAATACCACCGGCTTTTAAAGCACCAAACATAAAGTCTCCTAAATATTATTAATTTCAGTCTTTATTACATTTTCAGAAATACAAATTCATTCTAAAAGAAAAATCTCACAAGGACAGAAGCAGTTCCGCTACGCGAAATGTATTCACTGCCTGCATATTTTCTTTCTCCGTTTGTAATTAATTTTACAACATCATCCGCTGAAACCGCAAGTCTAACAGCCGATGTTAACCTAAAAAATGCCTCTAAATCAACTTCAGGTACGTTGTCGTAATCGGAATCAAGCGACATTCCAAATTTTCCGCCAAAACCAAATCTTGCTTTATCATCCTGAAAAGAAATATTTGCACTCACAAAATTATTTGATTCCGCAGAAGGAACATCCGCCCAGAAAGATTTCCAGCCGGCAGAAAGATTCACTTTTCCAAGTCGTACGGCAAAGTCAAAGTTTGTATTGAACTGAGTCAACTCTTCCTGCACAAAAACGTACTGACCAAAAAGTTCGTTCAACTCTTTTTTAGTTTTATAGTCCGCCATAAAAAGTCCGTTTCCAAACGCAGATTTTTTGAATTCGCTTTGAACAGTCAAAGTAAAACGGTCTTTTATAGGAAGAATCATCTGTGCCGCGCCAAACCAGTCGCTTGTTTCTTCTGAAAGAATTTGAGCCGCCGCAAAAAGATACTTTTTTTCGGAATCACTGATTTTTGAGCGGAACGAATCAAGTCCGCCCCTTACACCGATTTTGATTTTTCGGGAAGAAATTCCAGAAGCAAAGCCAAAATCCACACCGGCTTCAAAAGGAACAAGAACAGAATTGTCGCCAATATGATTTCCAACAACAACGCCTACAGAAGAAAAAATATATACAATTTCGTTTTTCCAGCCGAAATCAAACGAAAAATCTCCACGGTTAGAAGCCCTGCTTTCTTCAAAAGAATTTTTTGTGTCATATTCAAGACCATAAGTGGCGGTTGTCTTTAAGGAAAAACCTTTTCCCTGCCACGAAAAATAGAGTTCAGGGTCAACGTAAAGCAATCCGACATTTTTTGCATAATCTTCTATATTATCTGCCAAAGTTCCTGTTATTGTTGAATATCTTTTGTACCAGTCGCCAAGAGCAGAAAAACCAAATTCCATTCCGTGCGAAAATTTCCTTTCAAGGCCGAATCCTGCACCAAGATTTTCTTTTGTAACATTGGTGATATTTTCAAATTTATTTTGAAGACCATTGTCCGCCGCCTCAAAATGTCCGTTTAAGTTGATTTTTAATTTTTCAGTTTTAAAAACTTTGTCCGCAGAAATAAATGTGTTTCTATCAGAATATGCCGAAGTTAGATTTCTGCCAGAATATCCGTTTGCAGACTCGTGTCCAAACTCCACAACAAAAGGACTTAGACCAGTTTCCCGATAAATTTTAAAATTTCCTGTTATAAACCCTGGATATCCGCCACCTGCAAGCCCTTCAACATAAATCGATTTTTCAGGGGCAGTTTTTAAAACCGCGTCGCTGCTTAATATTCCTGCTTCGGAAGTTTCTGGAAGCTGCGGAACAAAATCTTCTGTTCCAGAATCTGCGGAAGGAAGCACGTCTGAAAAATCTGAAATTGCACTTTTTCCAACTTTAGGCGCACCGCCAGAAATTACAGTTGAAACATCCGGAAGCGAAATTTCATCCATTTCTTCTGTTTCGCTAGTTTCTTGTGAAAATAAAATTCCGCTTGCAAAAATCGCGGCAAAAATCGCCAAAATTATCGTCTTTTTTTTCATATTTTTTCCTACTTTTTATTTTTTTATTAATTATCAGTTTTTACATTTTTTGCCTGACGGCTAGAAGGATAAAGTTCCTTCAGTTGTTTTGCCGTTGCGTTTGCATCGGCTTTCATTCCTG
>CAVIQW010000003.1:39199-75056 GCA_963644915.1 Paratractidigestivibacter sp. | reverse complement strand
CGCCAAAAAAGCGTCGTATGCGCCGTACATTGCACTTGCCGCTTCGCTGTTTTTTCCGCAGATTCGATAAAATTTTGCAGATTTCAAGAACATTTCCGCACTCTGCCTATTTTTTTGCTGAATTTTATACGCCTGCCCAAGAATTTCAGAATTCTGAGCAGCGTACAAACTTTCTGAATCATTTTTGTTGTGTTTTTCCTGAAGAGGAAGAAGCTGTTCCGCAAGTTTTACCGCATCCGCAGAAAATTGTGTGTTTTCAGCGTATAAAATCGCAAGTTCTGTGCCAATTTTACGTCCTTCCGGCGTGGAATTTCCACCAGCGTTCCTGTATTCAGTTTCCTTTTGAACAATCGTTTCGTTTTTTCCGCCCGAAAGTTTTTTTAGCTGGGCCGCAATTTCCGGGATTCCGTCAGATTTTGCCTGAGAACTATATTTTTCCAGCAGAAAATTTGCATTTTCCAGAGCGTCTGAATATTTTCCTTCTGCACGATAAAGCCCGATAAGATTTTTTGCCGCATTATAAACATAAGTGCTTTCCGGAAACTTTTTTACCAAAGCCTGATTCTGCAGGATTGCCCCGGATTTATTTCCAGTCTTTTCCATACAGTCGGCAGTGTAATACCACGCAGCCTCTGTAAAAATTCCGTTTTTGCATTTGTTTTTGTATTCTGAAAAACGCTCCAACGCCACTCCAAAATCCTGAATTCCATAAAAAAGTTCACCGCGACGGTAAAGGGCTTCCTCCGCCAGTTTTTGCTCCGGAAATTTTGAAAAAACTTCCCTATATTTTTCATCTGCAAGAGCAAAATCTTTTTTCTTTTCGTAAACCTGACCAAGCTGATAAAGGCTTTTCATTCCAAAAGTATTTTTTTGGGTTGAATACGGCAGAAGAATTTCAATTGCTTTGTTAAAATCACCTGAATCTGAATAAATTTCCGCCAAAAGTAGAACAGAATCTTCTTTATTTTCTGTTGTTCTTGCAGATTTTACCGCTTTTTCAGCCATTTTTGCCGCATCTGAATATTTTTCCATCTGAATTGCAGCGTTTGCCGCCGTAATCTGCGCATTCCACAAAAGTTCGTGCAAAGGATATTGATTTACAAATGAATTCAAATTTCCAAACGCTTCTTTTGATTTTCCCTGACGATACTGAGAATATCCAAGATAAAACTGCGCGTACGAAACTTCCATCGCCTGCCCGGCATCTTTTTTGTCCGCGTTTTTTATGAATGTAGAAAAACTTTCCTCCGCATACGGCCAGCTTCTTGTGTTAAACTGTGCAAGCCCCAAAATATATTTTCCTTCGTTCAAGCCTGATTTTGCCGCCTGAATCTGAGACTCTTTGTAGCGACCAGAAAGAATCAAAACTTTTGAATAGTTTAACCGTTCCTGTGGCGTGATTTTTCCTTCAACCTCAAAATTCTGATAAACATAAGCCGAATCCTTTAATTTTTGACCACGCGCAAGCGAAAGCGCATAAAGTTCATTTTTTGATGACTCAAGCAATTTTTCCGAAGCAGAGTAATTCCCGGTCTTGTAATTTGCCAATGCAAGATAAAAATTTGTACGCTCGTTTTCTGGATTTCCAAGCGGCGCGTATTTTTTTACATCTTCCCAGTTTTCCTGATATGCTGAATATTTTGCAAAAAGGCTGTAGTAATCGCGCACATATCTTGGATTTTCCATTTTCTGCTGATTCTTTTGAGCCTCCAAAAGCTGAATTTCAGCGTTTTTTGCAGAAGTTTTTGTGACGTTTTTTCCAGCAGTTATTTCCGCACGGTACATTGCCACAAGTTCAAGAGTTTGCGGGTCTGCGTATTTTTCAGCCTCGTCAAAATATCCCGAAGCTTTTTTAAAGTCGCCCTCAAAATAAACGTCCGTTCCAAGACGAGTCCAAAATTCAGCTAGAAGTTCAGGCGAATCGCTCAAATTTTTCTGTGCATCCTGCAAAACGCTTCCTGGTTCAAGTCCGACTTCTTTTTTGTGTTCAGAAGAAACATTGTACGCTTTTTTTAACGCATTTGCCGCAAGGGATTTTTCTCCGCTTTTTAGGACCACGCAATAATATTCATACGCTGTCTTGTAATTTTTCAATTCGCAGTAAGCATCGCCGGCATATTCTGTAAATGCGTAGTAAACTACGGAAGGAACTTTTTGTTTTTCAATTTTAGAATAAAGCCCGATCGTTTTTTTCGCCTTGCCAGACTTATTGTACGAATCCGCAAGTTTTAAAAGGGCGGAATAATAGTCTGAATCAGAATAGCGAGCGCCGTTTTTTGCGACATACTCAAAGTTCAAGATTGCATTTTTAAAATCAGAAGTTTTATAAAAAACCACGCCAGAATCAAAAATTGCCGCTGGAAAATATTTTCCTTTTTCACCAGAAGAAACGCAGTATTCATGGTAAAGACTTAACGCCTCTGGATAGTTTTTCTTGTAGTCAAAAACTTTTGCAAGCCAATATTTAATTGATTTTTTCAACTGTGGCTCGGAATCCAGTTTTTCTGCGGCTAAAAGAACCTCGTATGCATCATCAAAATTTGAAAGACGCACAAGACATTCTCCTTTTATCGCAAGGGCTGAACCAATGTACGCTGAATCTGGAAATTCAGAAGAAAGTTTGTCCGCATATTGGATTGCTCCAGGAAAAAAACCGCTGTTGTATGCAGAAGAAAGTTCGTTAAAAACTGAAACGTCTGTTTCAAGTGCAAAAAATTTAAATGCAAAAAGAGGTAAAAAAACTGACAAAAAAAACTTTTTCATATTCTTTAATGATAATTCAGAAAATGGCAAAAGTCTACAAAAGGTTAATCTGCCGGATGGAATTCTTCGGTTGCCTGAATTTTTACAAGAGAAACTGAATCCAAGCAATAACGGCTAAAAAATTCCTCAAACGACATCTCTGAGCCGTCTTTAAAAACATCGCACTTAAATCTTTTCTGGCTATCAAAATATGGAAAAAAAACACAACATTCATTGAATATTTTTACTTCAGGGCTTCTTCTGTCGGTTTCGCGGATTGCACCAAAATAAAAAATCTGCGGATTTGAAACTGCCAAAACATAGAAAAGAGATTTTAACATTTTTACGGAATAACCGTTGTTTTCAATGTAGCCAGTTGAATTTCTAATCCCTTTTTCTGTAAGTTCCGCACAGAACGGCTCAATTGTCACATCAACGCCAGAATCCTTGTACAAATAATTTCTTCCAGAACGGACAGAAACAACTCCGCTTGCAAGGTTACGAATCCAGTCCAGCGAAAACGAAATCGCATATTTTTCACTTAAAATCCCCTGAAATCCAGTTTCTTTATATTCAACAGTCGGTTCAAGGAGCGGTTCACGTTTTAATCTTCCGCCAGCAAGAGGCTCAATAATTCCATCCGCAATCCATTTTAAATATCCTGCCCCGGAAACAGAGATTTTTCCTTCCATTTCAGAATCAATTTTTCTTGGTTTTCCAGAAGAAATGTAGACAGGGTTTCCTTCATCATCATACATTGCGTCGTCAACAAAAGCGACATCCTTATTTTTTTCCTTTATTACATTCGACATCTGCTGAACCGCATGATAATCATCCGGAAAAATACGTAAATATTGCCACGGAAGAGAATTCTGCGTCCATTTGACAATCTGCTCAAAAGAAGATGAATAAAAACGTTCAAACGGAAGTCCAGTTGGAACACCTTTTGCGGCATAGGAACCAAAAATCAGATAATCGCAATAGGCTGTACGCCCAACCGGCAAAAACTGAACAAAAACTTCACTGTCTGCGGCAAAATAATAACGGATTCTTAGCGGCTTTCCAGATTTTTTATCGCGAACCAAAAGCCAACTGCCCGGTGCATCTCCGGGATAAATATCCTGAACCTCAGTGGTTTTTCCTTTATCTGAATAAACATCAACTTCAATGCGTGCGTACGGCGCAACAAAAATATTGAATGAATCTTCTGTTTCTTCCAGCCGAATCTGAAACTTTTGACCAACGCTGTTCGTCCTGATTTGCGGACGGTTCATACGGACATTCTGCAAAGGAGCTTCGAACCAAGTTTCAACCAAATCTTTGCGGATTTCTGATGAATCTGGCACACCGAAACTGTTGTAAAGCGCAAAAACCGGCAGAACAATCAGGCTCAGCAAAAATCCTAGAATTTGTCTTTTCATATTAGCTCCGTAATCTCCGCAACTGCTAGTCTTCTGATTTCATCATAATTTCAGAAACTGTTTCAACATCTGAAGTTTCAAGAGGAACATCCGCTGTGCTGACAGGTTCTGTATCTGTAAATGTTCCTGAACCTTCTGCAAGTTTTACAACTGGTCGGGTTTTTGTTCCGTCTGGATTTACAATCACACCGTCATCATTTTCATCA
Source organism: Paratractidigestivibacter sp. (assembly GCA_963644915.1). Taxonomy (GTDB): domain Bacteria; phylum Spirochaetota; class Spirochaetia; order Treponematales; family Treponemataceae; genus Treponema_D. The sequence goes on along the minus strand of CAVIQW010000003.1, from coordinate 70,687 downwards.
GGATGTCTTCCTGCAGGAGCGTTTGAAAGCAAAAGTTTAAGCCGGTTCAACTGGTTTACTTCCGAAGAACCCGGATCGTAGTCAATTGCAGAAATATTTGCACCCGGAAACCGTCTGCGAAGTTCTTTTATCATTCCTTTTCCAGTAACGTGGTTCGGAAGGCACGCAAATGGCTGGACGCACGCAATGCTCGGAGCGCCCGAATGAATAAGCTCGACCATTTCCGCAGTAAGAAACCAGCCTTCTCCAGTAATATTTCCAAGCTGCACGATGTCGTCAACACCTTTCATCAAATCATAGATTGAACTTGGAGGGTCAAAACGTCGGCTCTGGCGAAGATATTTTTTCATCTTTGTTCTATAAAGTTCAAGGAACCAGACAAGAAGTTTTGCGTTGCGTTCCGTCTTTTTAGGGAAAGCAAGCTGCTCGTGGCGGAAAATACCTGTTGAGAATGTATAAAAGAAGAAATCCGTTAAATCCGGCATTACACATTCCGCACCCTCGCGTTCAATTGTGTCAACAATATTGTTGTTTGCCGTCGGGTGGAATTTTACAAGAATCTCACCTACAACACCAACTCTTGGCTTTTTTATCGGTCTTAAAGGAAGATTGTCAAATTCCTTTACAATATTTTTAAGCATTTTGTGGTAGCCGTGGATTGAAAGCGACTGAACCTGTTTTTCCGCATACGCAGACCATTTTTCGTACAAAGCGTTTGCACTGCCTGGCACTGCCTCGTAAGGTCTTGTACGGTAAAGAACACGCATCAAAAGGTCGCCTGTAAGAATTGCCATAAGCAATCTGTGCAGCAATGTCGGAGTTACCTTAAAGCCAGGATTTGACTCAAACGCCTGTGCGCTCAAAGAAATAACCGGAATATGCCCCCAACCTGCATCGTTCAACGCACGGCGAATAAATCCAATATAATTTGTAGCACGGCAACCACCGCCAGTCTGGGTGATAATCAGAGAAACGTGGTTCAAATCGTATTTTCCAGACTCAAGCGCAGAAATCATTTGGCCAGCAACAAGAATTGAAGGATAGCAGGCATCGTTATTAACGTATTTCAGACCAGCCTCAACCGCTTTTGGATCAACCGCATCCAGAACCACAAAATTGTAGCCCTCTGCCTGAAACGCTTTCTGCAAAATACGGAAATGAATCGGCGACATCTGAGGTCCAATGATTGTGTGCGTGTACTTCATTTCTTTTGTAAAAACTTGTCTTTGGTATGCAGAAGAACGCTTTGGAGGCATTTTACGGTGATGACGCTGACGCTCCTTTACAGCCGCAATCAACGAACGGATTCTTATTCTTACAGCACCAAGGTTTGAACCTTCATCAATTTTTATAAGCGTATACATACGGTTCTTTGCCCGCATAATTTCATCAACCTGGTCTGCCGTAACAGCATCCAGACCGCAACCAAACGAAGTAAGCTGAACCAGTTCCAAATCTGGCATTTCGCTTACAAACGAAGCGGCTCTGTACAAGCGGTTGTGGTAAACCCACTGGTCAATAATGCGCAAAGGTCGTTCAATTGAACCAAGGTGAGCAACAGAATCTTCTGTAAAGACCGCAAGTCCAAGCGCGTTTATCATTTCTGGAATTCCGTGATTAATCTCCGGGTCAAGGTGATAAGGGCGACCAGCAAGCACAATTCCGTTTCCGCCAGCACGAATCATCTGCTCAAGAGCCTCTTCTCCAGCCTGCTGACAGTCGTGACGATATTTTTCCTGCTCTTTCCACGCGGCATCAACAGCATCGTTTATCTGCTTTTCTGAAAGAGCCGGGAATTTTGGCAAAAGTTCCTCGCAAAGACGTTCCTTTAAACGAGACTTATCATAAATTGGAAGGAACGGATCCATATATGTAATAGAAGAATCCTGTCTAAGTTCATCAATATTATTACGCAGAACTTCTGGATAACTTGTTACAATCGGGCAGTTGTAATGATTGCCGGCACCTGAATCTTCCTGCTTTTCATACGGCGCACAAGGGTAAAAAATAAATTTTACACCACGCTGAAGAAGCGAAACCAGATGTCCGTGGCTTATTTTTCCCGGATAGCAAACCGATTCAGAAGGAATAGTTTCAATTCCTTTTTCGTAAACATTTTTTGAAGAACGCTGCGAAAGCAAAACCCTGAATCCAAGTTTTGTAAAGAACGTAAACCAAAGCGGATAATTTTCATACATATTCAGGACGCGCGGAATTCCAACATCGCCCATCGGAGCATCTTCCGGCTTTAATGGAACATAACCAAAAAGCCTCTTGTATTTCCAGTCAAAAAGGTTCGGCATTTTTTCACCGACATCATCAACTTTTGTATTCTTTTTATTTGAAGCGTCAATTACATTTCCTTCAACTTCAAGTCCACGCTCGCAACGGTTTCCTGTAATAAATGTGCGAGTTTCTGTTCCTGTTGAAAATTTATTGATTGTCAAAAGACAATTGTTCTGACATTTTCCGCAGCGACGAAGCTCCAAATCAACGTGGAATTTTTCAAGTTCATCGTACGAAGCAATTTTTGAATGAAGTTCGTGCCGTGGAGTTCCCGGCAATTCATCCGGCTTTGGTGCAGTAAGGTCAACCCACTGGTCGTAAGCGATAAGCGCAGAACCGTAAGCACCCATAAGACCTGCAACATCCGGACGGAAAACTTCAACACCGGCAATTTTTTCAAAGGCACGCAGAATCGCATCATTAAAGAAAGTTCCACCCTGCACAACAACCTTTGTACCAATATCGCTTGCCTTGCGAAGCTTTATTACCTTGAACAAAGCATTTTTGATTACAGAATAAGAAAGTCCGGCCGCAATATCCGCAACGGAAGCACCTTCCTTTTGTGCCTGCTTAACGCGGCTATTCATAAAAACGGTACATCGCGAGCCTAAATCAACAGGTTTTTCCGCCATAAGAGCAATTTTTCCAAACTCCTTAACGTCCATTCCCATTGTGTTCGCAAAATTGTCAAGAAAAGAGCCACAACCAGCCGAACAAGCCTCATTCAACTGAATGGAAGTGATTGCCCCATCCTTCATGCAAAGGCACTTCATATCCTGACCGCCAATGTCCAAAAGGAATTCAACACCTGGAACAAAAAAATCCGCCGCACGGAAATGTGCAATCGTTTCAACCTCGCCAGAATCAACGCCGAACGCCGCCTGAAACAAAGCCTCACCGTAACCTGTAGAAACAGAACGCGCAATATAAACATCTTTCGGAAGTTTCTTGTAAAGTTCCTTAAGCATTTTTACCGCAAGTTCAACCGGATTCCCCATGTTGTGCGAATAAAAATCCCAGATAATTTCGCCTTTCTGGTTTATAAGAACCGCTTTTGTTGTTGTAGAGCCAGAATCAAGCCCAAGAAAAACAGGTCCACGCGCATCCTCAAGACTTCCACGCATCGCTTTTTCTTCCGCATGACGCTTTCGGAATTCTTCAAGTTCATTCGCATCTGTAAAAAGCGGTTCAAGACGCTGAACTTCACTAAGTTCCGCACCAACAAGATTATTCAGACTAGCCCTAAATTCCTTTAGCGTAGGAAAATGAAAATCCGCCGCACCATCGCCGTCAAATTTTCTTTCCGCACTAAAAGCACATCCAGCCGCAACAAAAAGCTGCGAATTTTCCGGCACAATTATCTCATCATCTTTTAACTTTAAAGTTTCAATAAAACGCTGACGAAGCTGATCCATAAAGTGCAACGGACCGCCCAAAAACGCAACATGACCACGAATCGGTTTACCGCAAGCCAGCCCGGAAATCGTCTGGTTCACCACGGCCTGATAAATCGACGCCGCAATATCTTCCCTGCGCGCGCCTTCGTTTATAAGCGGCTGAATATCCGTCTTTGCAAAAACACCGCAACGCGCCGCAATCGGGTAAATTGTCTTGAACCCTTTCGCAAGTTCATTCAAGCCGGCCGCATCAGTTTCAAGCAGAGCCGCCATCTGGTCAATAAACGCACCAGTTCCACCGGCACAAGTTCCGTTCATACGCTGCTCAACGCCACCGGTAAAATATGTAATCTTAGCATCCTCGCCACCAAGTTCAATCACAACATCAGTCTGAGGAATTATTTTCTTTACAGCAGTCGTAGCCGCAACAACTTCCTGAATAAACGGAACATTCAGCCACTGCGAAACCGAAAGCCCGCCCGAGCCGGTAACTTTTACAGTCAAAGGCTGATTTTCACCCAAAGCAAACTGACTTTCAACCTTGTCAAAAGCCTGAGTTACAACAGAAATTATCGTGTTTCTAATATCCGCACGATGACGCTGATAATCCCCATAAATAAGTTTTCCGTCATCATCAAGAATAGCGATTTTTACAGTCGTTGAACCAATATCAATTCCAATTCTTATCGGTAAAATTTCACTCTCTGTTTTTTTTGTTGTTTCCATCAAATCCTTCACCTTAAATTAAAAAAATCAAAGCCAATATATCTAATAAAATATAAACGCGAAACTGTAAATTTGCAATTAGTAATTTTTTAAAACAGAAGCACGTTCCTTCCGCACGCGACCCGCTCTTGCTACAAGTCCTCATTCCGCATCCGCTCCATTCCGGTCTTTCCGCAACGATCGGGGCTAAGACTTTCCCGAAAACCCCCGAAAATCCAGCGCGACGCAATAATCAAATTGAACAAAAACTGCAACTCGGCTAAAATTGTGCAAATGACTCAAATCAAAAAAAAATCTCTTTTTAAATCTGGTCTTGTGCTTTCGCTTATGACTTTTGCCTCGCGCATTATGGGCTTAATCCGCGAAATGACAAAAGCGGCGTTTCTTGGAACAAGCGCATACGCAGACGCGTTCGGAATCGCATTTATGATTCCAAACCTTTTCAGGCGGCTTTTTGCAGAAAACAGCATTTCTGTAGCATTTATTCCAACCTTCCGTGGCTACCTTGAAGAAGATAATTCCGACGCAAAGCACGACGAAACCCAACTTTTTATCTCTTCAACGCTGACTCTTGTTTCTTTTTTAACGGCAATCGTAACAATTATAGGAATTCTCCTTTCAAGATTCATTGTTCCATTCTTTTTTAAATCTGATGTGGATGCCGCAATTCTTGCAGAAGCATCACTTCTTACAAAAATAATGTTTCCGTACCTGTTCGTTGTTTCAATTGCGGCGTTTTTTCAAGGAATTCTGAACGGCTGCAATATTTTTGCTCCAAGCGGATTCACTCCAGTTCTCTTCAACGTGATTGTTGTTATCATAACTTACGTTCTTACGCCACAAATGCCAAATCCAAACGGACTGCCGCAAGAAGCACTTGCCGCACGCGCAATGAGTTTTGGTGTAATAACCGGCGGATGTTTCCAGGCTCTTTTTCAGTGGCCTTTTGTAAAAAAAACTGGCTGGAAAACAACCCTGACCGGACTAAAAAATGCGTTCTTGAACCCGGGAACGAAAAAAGTGGTTGCCCTGATTGTTCCCACAATAATCGGAATGGCGGCTTACCAGTTGAACGATGTTGTTTCCACCGCACTCGCAGGAAATGTTGGAACAGGAACTGTAGCCTCGATCCAATATTCACTTAGGCTTCAGGAACTTATTCTTGGAATTTTTGCGGTTTCCATCGGAACTGTAATTCTTCCAGATCTTAGCGGACTTGCAAAAAAACAAAAGTGGGAAGAATTTAACAATATGCTCACACAGGCAATAAAAATAATCGCACTGATTTGCATTCCTGTCACTTTTTATTCGCTTATATGCGGAAAAGATTTAATTTCTCTTGTCTATAAAACAAAAAGTTTTGATGATGAATCTGTTCTTATGACGTTGAATGTATTCAGATTCCACATTGCAGGTCTTTTCTTTATCGCAGTAAACAGAATTTTAAGTCCGGCGTTTTACGCTCAGGGAAATACAAAACTTCCGACACTTGCCGGAATAATCTGTTTTGGAGTAAATATTTTGCTTGCAATTGCACTAGCTTTTCCAATGAAAGGAAACGGAATCGCCCTTGCGCTGACACTCGCAAGTGCAGTAAACACTTTGTTCCTTTTTATATTTATGAAAAAACTGAACAGCATAAATGCGGCGGAAATCGCAAAAAAAATGCTCGTGTTCATAATCAGGATAATTTCATTCAGTTTAATCGCCGCCTGCCCGACCTATTTTGCGCATGCATATCTTGTGAACGCCTTTGCCGGGCACAACAGATTTATAGCTTTTGGAATTCCAGTTGCAGTTTGCGCACTAATTTTTGGTTTACTAGGAGTACTGCTTCTCATTATATTCAAAGATGAAACAGCAGTCGCAATGTTTTCCAAAATAAAAGGACGAATAAAAAAATAAAAATTGAGTTTTAATAAAGGATTTTTACTATGAAAGAGTATTCCGCAAAGGAAATGAAAGAGATTTATTCAGGAAGACGAGCTAAAATCGCCAGATATTTAAAGGAAAACAATATTGGAGCCACAGTTTTTATCGACGGAGAATCCCACCGCGAACCTGCAATTCGATATTTAACAGGACACACGAGCGACGCAATTCTTGTAATTTTTCAGAATGGAACTTCGACTCTTGTTGTCTGGGATGAAATCCTTGCAAAAAAAATAGCATCCTGCGACAAAATTATTCCTTACGCAAAATATAAAAATTCAGACATAGAAGCAGTAAAATCAATTTTGAACGGCGCAAAAAACATTGAAAACTTTAAAGTTGAACTTCCACCGTACATTCCGTACCCAAGTTTTCTTGATTTTATAGAAGCAAACCAAAAATGGGACGTAATCTGCAAAAACAACGGAGTCCACGAATTTGTTGTTCAACTAAGAAAAATAAAAGATGAATACGAAATTGAATGTACAAAAGAAGCCGCAAGAATCGGGGATTTAATAATCGATAAAATAGAAGAAAAAATCCGCTCTGAAGAAATAAAAACTGAAATGGACGTTTCTCTTCTTATTGAAAAAGAACTTAGGCTCAACGGCTGCGAACGTACTGGTTTTGACACCCTTGCGGCAGGTCCTGCAAGAAGCTGGGCAATCCACGCTTTTCCAGGCTATACAAACGGAGAATGGCCTGGAAACGGTCTTTCAATTCTTGATTTTGGAGTTGTATACAACGGCTACACTTCTGACACAACACTGGCAGTCGCAAAAGGAGAACTTTCTAGTGAACAGGAAAAACTTGTGGAACTTGTTCAGCACGCCGCCGATGAATGTCTTAGACTTTACAAAAAAGATGTTCCTGTAAAAGATGCCTGCGAACTTGCTGAAAAAATATTCGCAAAAGAAAAACGAAAAATGCCTCACACGCTTGGTCACGGAATCGGACTTGAGATTCACGAATTTCCGCGTGTAAGCACAAAAATGTCAGCGGATGTAACGTTCCAGCCAGGAATGATTGTTACCCTAGAACCAGGACTCTACGACGAAAAACTAGGCGGTGTCCGACTTGAAAACGACGTTCTTATCACAAAAGAAGGAAACGAAGTTATCACACATTCCAGAATCATCCGGCTGTAACCGACACATTCAAGTTATGAAAGTTTATCTACCACTTCTTCTGCGGCAACAATGAGTGCCTTGGAAAGATTTTTATCTTCAAGATAGTATGTAAGACTTTCCATACCTTTTAGGACGTTTACAATATCAGAGCGGTTATTACCATTTACTGCAGATTCTATGCTGTCAACAGGAAGATTTTGCTGCTTTCGTATTTCGGAAGCAGACTTTAAAAGTCCAGGACGACCAGAAAGTCTAGCAATTATGTAATCAAGCAAAAGACGCACTCGCCCCGCAAGGAATTTTGCACGCTGTTCAAACGGAAGTGCATCTCCAAACTGCCTAAGCCGCTTGAAAAGTTCAATTTCTTTTTGGAATTTTGCCACTTCCTCGCTGTTTTCAATAAAAGCTGAAAGTTTCGGCAAAACATCGCTCACTTTATCAACAAGACTTTCATAAGCGTTTTTTGCCTTAGAATCGTTTGTTACCTCTGGTTTTTCTTCATCCAGTTCTTGTTCTTCTGGCAGTTCTTCTGATTGTTTTTTCGTATTTTCCTGTTCAGCAGAAGAGTCTGTTTTTTCTTCGTTCTTAGAATTTTCGCCTTTAGAATTGCCGTTTTCAGAAGTATGAACATTCACAATATTTCCAGAACCAGAATTTTCCTTGACATCAGAAACATTTTCAGGTTCATCAAGAATTTCATCCAGGCTGACTTCATCAGTAGGATTTTCCGTTTTTTCGCCCAGTTCGTCAGGATTTATTTCTTCAACGCTTTTTTCGTTCTCGCCAAAAGATTCTTCAACGTTAGTTTCGTTTTCGGAAAGAATATCCTCTACATTTTCGTTAATATTGTCCTCTACATTACTGTCGGGATTGTCCTCGGTAACAGTTTCTTCAGCAGGCTCTTCAATATCTTCTTCAGCATCACCGTCTATATTGTCTTCAAAAAGAGCGTTTTCATCATCCAAAGCCAGAACGTTAGTTTCGTTTTCTTCCGTTAAGCCATCCAGCGAATCAGCAGGATTTTTTTCATCTGAAATTCCCGTCTCAACCTTTGGATTTTCTTCCGTGGCTGAAATTTCATCTCCAAAACCAAATTCATCGAGCGAAATTTCCTGAGAATCAACAATTGTGCTGTCTTCAGATTTTTTTTCTTCAGAATTAGATTTTTCCGAATCGAGTTTACTTTCAATTTCTTTTGCAAGTTTTCCGGCAAGAAAGTTGTTCGGGTCAAAAGCAACTGCCGTTGAAAAATCATCAAGTGCTTCCGTAAAATTCCCAAGTTTTTCGTCAATCTGACCGAGCAAAATCCACGCAGGAACATTTTTCATATTTTCGTCAATAAATGCCTTTACTTTTTCCTTTGCAGAAGAAAAATCGCCTTTCTGGAAAAAACGGTTTGCAAACGAATACAGATGATTTTCGTATCCAGCATCTGCCGTTTTTATTTTTGAAGCAAATTTTTCAGCAGAATCAGTTTTTCCAATCAAAATACTGTACTGACCAGCCAAATCAAAAGCCTCGCAGTCGTTTTTGCCAGCCGTTCCAATCTGACGGATAAGAGCCGCCGCCTCGGAATATTTTTCCGCACTAAGATAAATTGAAGCCGCAACTTTTCTGATTTTTTCATCATCCGGGAATTTTTTTTCAACTTTTTTTATTACTGAAACAGCCTCTTCATTTTTACCGAGTTTTTCAAGAGTTTCCGCAAGATTTTTTAAAATCTCAGCATTTTCTGGAGCAAGACGGTTTGCAATCTCAAAGGAACTTGCGGCTTTTTCAAAGTTGCACTGCCGCATAAGAATTTTTCCCATCTGCACGTAAAGTTCCGCATCCTGCGGATGAAGTCCGATTGCATTCTGAACAAGTTCACCGGCAAGTTTTGTTTTTCTGTGGTTCAGTAAAAGTTTTGAGTAAGCAATTACCGCCTCCTGCCAGCCTGGTTTTGCCCGCAATGCCGACTCATAAGCCTGAATTGCAGAAGTATCATCGTGGATTGCCTCAAGGCTTTTTGCAAGGTTAAACTGAAGAATCGGGTGGTTCGGGTCAACCTGAAGTCCCCTTTTGTATTCAGAAACCGCTTTTTCGTGGTTATTCTGCGCCGCATAGATTGTTCCAAGGTGATTGTAAGCCAGAACATCCGTTGGATTTGCCGCAATAACATTTTCAAAACATTCAATTGCGTCGGGATAATCTTCCATCAATTTATATGTAAAGCCAAGGTTGTAATTCGCCTGTGCAGGATTTACTTTTGTTTCAAGAGCTTGCTGAAGAATATCTATTGACTCCTGATATTTTCCCATACGGCGGTAAATTCCGCCCATACTGCTCATCGCCTCAAAATCATTCGGGTAAAAAGTCAGAATCTGCTGAAAATACGGCAATGCTTTTTCATCATCATTGTTTTTCATGTAAAGATTTCCGAGCATCGAAAGATATTCAAGATTTTTTACATCATCCTGAAGCAGAGATTTGTATAATCTTATGGCAAGGTTAAAATCCCTTGAAATTACAGCATTTTTCGCTCTTCTTAAAACAATTTCTTTATCTTCCATAAAAATCCTCTTTTTCAGCTTATTTTATCGTTTCAATTTTTATCTTTTTCGTTCTGGACGTGCGTAGACTTCTTTTGAAAGTGGTCCGCAAATCCTCTCATCAAATTTTGAATATGCTGCCACCGCAAAATAGTAAATCGAGCCGTTTTTCAGTCCTGTTAAAGTTGCGCTGGTAACATTTCCAACGTTGATTGGAGAAGCGCCCTCTGCCGCAACACGACCAAGATATTCACCGGGGCGATTTCCATAATAAATATAATATCCGCCAGCAGAATCATCAACCGAGTAACTCCATTCCAAAGTAACTTGACCGTCACCTTTTTCAACAGAAATTCGATATGGAGGAAAAGGTTCGGGCAATGTTGTGTATTCAACTTTTATTTCTGTTACAGAAGGAGTAGTGTTTCCTCCGCCATCTGGAAAAAGTTCCGCCGCAAGCTGAAAATACATTCCGCTAAGGTTTTCAATTTCTTGACCAGAAACAACAGGAATCCATTCCGGAAAATCTTCCGTCCAGTTAAAATGATTGTCGCCAGCACGCACAAAAAGCCTAACTTCTGTCTGGCTAGGCTCTGAAACTTCCGCCGAAATTTTGTTGATTATTGTTCCCTCTTTTGCAAGAACCGGAATCGACTCAAACCGGCCGCCATTTACTCTATATCGTTCACGCAGACCAATCTGAGAATTTTCAGATTTTTCTTCTGAATGTAAATCCGTATAACTTCGCACAATCCTAAAATCATCAAGCAGACCAACATAAGATGGAATTATGTGCAAATCAGCGGCAATACCCATTACAGCCGTGTAAACAGTTCCACCCTCGTGTCCTGTATCTGTAAGATATTTTATGTCTTCAAGCTGACCGTCAATTCTGTACTCAAGAATTCCAGTATCCTCTTCAAAAGAAATAAGATGATGACTCCATTGTTTTGGAATTATCGTCCTTGAAGAAGAAAGAGTAACGTCACCTTTGTTGCTTGTGTAGCCTTCAAAAATATTTGAAAAAATCGTTGTAACTTTATTTTTATAGAAAGAAATTGAAATCAACTGGTAAACAACCTGACCGCCAATATTTTTAGAAGAACGCCAGTTCAGCAGAACCTCGCCGTTTTCCACTGTTGAAGGGCAAATCCAAAAATCAATAATAAACGAGCCAGCAGGACCTTCCGAGCCAAAAAGACTTGTTTCATCACCTTGAAGTACGATTCCACCACGACCTCGACTTAAAACCGCACCTTTTCCTAGCGTCGCCTTTTTTGAAAAATAAACATTGTTCTTTTTAATGGAATATTTTCCAGCTTTATCAAAAACCGTGGAATTTTCAAAATCAAGAAGACAATCCGTAAATTCATCTATCTGATTGGAATTTGTTTCAAGCTCAAGACATTCAAAACCGTAACGACCTTTGCCAGTTGTAATTCCATTGCGAACATTCACCTCGTTCCAGCCGGTTTTTCCGCCAAATTCATAAACTTCAGCATTCAAGGAAAAAGAAAAAATCGCAAAAAGCAATATTGCAAAAACTAATGGAACTACGCTTTTTTTTGATATATAATTATTTTTGTTGTATGTACAGAGAAATTCTTCACGAAACTGCATTAAAAGCACCTTCCTCCAGCGGTGTCTATATGTGGAAAAATCCGCAGGACACCGTAATTTATGTTGGGAAAGCCAAAAACCTTAAAAACAGGCTGACTTCTTATTTTTCTGGCAAAAAAGACATCAAAACAAGACTTCTTATCTCAAACGCAAAAAGCATCGAATACATCACAACAGCAAACGAATACGAAGCTTTTCTGCTTGAAAATAATCTTATCAAAAAGTACACACCAAAGTATAACATCAACTTAAAAGATGGAAAATCTTATCCAGTTCTAAGAATTACCCACGAGGATTTTCCACGCCTTTTTAAGACACGGAATATACTCCACGACGGTTCAAAATATTTTGGTCCGTACCCAGACGCAGCCGCTCTTGATACCTTTATAGACACTCTTTATCAGATTTATCCGCTAAGGCACTGCAAGAAATTTGCTACACGAGAAACGCCTTGCCTTTACTACCATATGGGACAATGCAAAGCACCTTGCTGCGGAAAAATTTCAAAAGAATCCTACAATGAATTTTTCGGAGAAATCTGCTCACTTCTTAACGAAAACGCAACCAAAACCACCGAAAAACTTACCTCAAAGATGAAAGAAGCAGCCGCCCAACTGAATTTTGAAAAAGCCGCCCGACTGCGTGACGGACTTCGTGCGCTCATGGTTATGCAGAACCAGAATATTGTTGAAAGTTTTGATGCAGAAGACCGCGATTACCTTGCATGGCACAGGGAAGGAGAACTTGTAAGTTTTACAGTCCTAAAAATCCGCGGAGGAAAACTACTTGGCCGCGACAACCACCGGGTTCAAAGTTTAAATGAAAACGACGAACTTCTGGCCGAATTTATGAGCGCATACTACAACTCAAAAGAGGAAATTCCTCCAAAAATCTACGTTCCTACGCAGGACGGACTTAACATCATCTCTGAATGGATAAAAAATCAGTTTGACGCGACTCCACAAATAATACTTGTAAACAATGATATAGAAAACGCGCCGCGCCACAGAGCCGCAATGAACATGGCGGCTGAAAACGCAAAAGAAGACATAATCCGCAGATTGCGCGAACGGGGTGACATTCCAGCACTTGAAGAACTGAAAGAAATTCTTGGGCTGAAAAAACTTCCTGTCAGAATTGAAGGATTTGATATTGCCCACATCGGCGGAAAATTCCCAGTAGCCTCGCTAATCAGTTTTTACAACGGAAATCCTGACAAAAAAAACTACCGCTACTTTAGGCTAAAAACAACAGACGGATACATAGACGATTTTCAGTCAATGCGTGAGGCAACCAGCCGGCGATACACTCGGCTTTTTAACGAACAGGCGGATTTGCCGGATTTAATTCTTATCGATGGAGGAATCGGGCAGGTAAACGCAGTTGACCAAGTATTAAAATCTTTGAATCTGGACATTCCGATTGCCGGACTTGCAAAACGCGACGAGGAAATCTGGCGTCCTTACGCAGAAAAACCGGTATGCCTTCCAAAAAGAAGCGACGCATTGCGCCTTCTGCAGCGTGTTCGCGATGAAACACACCGATTCGCAACTAGCAGAAACCAGCGTCTAAGAACAAAAGAAAACACCGTTAGCATTTTCCTTGAAATTCCAAAAGTCGGGGAAAAACGGGCAAGAACTCTTACAAAAAAATTCACAACGCTGGAAAATATGTGCGCTGCGGACGAAAGTTCAATTGCACAGGTACTCCACATACGTGCGGACGAAGCCACAGAAATCATCCTTGCCGCAAAACAACTTCTAGAAAAACGCAACACTCGCAAAGAAGAGCAGATGCATTCCCTAAAATCCGCCGGCACAACCTGGCAAAAAGCCGCCGACGCCCAGTACATCAACGATTTGGCAGCCTCCGCCCTTTTAGCCGCAGAAAAGAAGCCAGAGTTCGGGAAGGAATAAGATTTAGTCCACAAGCAATTTTCTGTCATGTAGCAATAGATTAATACTTTCAGGAGCATGACCGGATTATATCTGCTTGCTCCTCCGCCTTTTGTGTTCTTTGCAAATACTTCCTCGATTCGCAGTTCGTCTACAGTTCTGCTTACAATTCTTACAAAATGATTCTGCGGTACAAGTTCATCCAGGCTTGGTGGCAGTAGCCACTGCTCATTCTGGTTGTATGGCTTGTATGTGATTTTATCGCTTACGCCTCTGCTCATGCTTAAATTTTAGCACATTGAAACTTGTTTGTCTTTAAAATAATGAAGGGGCTGTCCGTTCTTTTTGGACAGCCCCTTTTCTTGCCGGCAGATTTCGTAGAAATCTGCAAATCCGTGTGATTTTTTTATTTCCCTAGCTTCTCGCACAGCGGAAGCAGCTGCTCGACTACGATGGATATTTCATGCAAAAAAAACGCATCCAAATGCAGGCATCCGGATGCGTGAAATCTTTAGATTTTTGGTCTTCATATTGATATTAATAGTATTGACAAAAATTGTCAACTTTTATTGAATACATTTTATAACAGATTCGATAAAGTCCAATCCGCTTATAATATTCAATTCCTTGATAAAAAGCGTCTTATTCAAATCAATATATTTCTGCAATGCACCAAAAGATTCTTTTGTCCGTTTATATGCATTCTCGCTTTTTATTAAATTTTTATAGACAAAAACGCTTGCTGCAAAATCATGTAAAACTGGAATGGCTAACAGCTTGTTGCATCTATCTATAGATAAATGCATATTGTTCCGCACAAACTGGAAAACTTTTTTTGAAGGCTCTATCCTAAATCCGAAAACGCTTAGCTGATTTAACATACAGTTGTTATGAGCTGAAGCATTCCTGATAAAACGCACATACCTAAACAGATTGCTATATGAAGAAGTTTGTTTTTTACGTTTCATATAAAATTCATAAAAAGCTATTAAATCGCCAAAAGACAGGATTTCAACCAAATTCCAAGAAGCAAAATCATTTTGGTATTTATTCACAAGGTCATAAACATAAGAGTTTGATGTTCCATGTGATAAAATTTCCTGCACTTTTTTAGTCACTCTGGAATTCCTGAGTATAAAATCCTGTGTAATACTATATCCGTCCTCTGTCAAATCATCGGATATAAGCTTGTTCATCAAAACTTTTAATGAATGTTCAATCTCAAGAGACATTTCTAATAAAGATTTTCTGAATTTCATATCAATTTCTGACAAAACGACTATTTGATTAAAGTCTAAAGAAACATATTTCCCGCACTTTGGATGCGAGGTATTTATGTATTTTTGAAAGCATTTTGAATAAGCTTTGAGTTTGAAAAAGTAAGAATGTTCTTCAAGGAATTTCTTCGCAAATTGCTCATCATAAAGATTAAAAGTTATTCCCTTTGATTTCATGTAGAGAATCTGCTCATTTATAGTCAACTTCGGTTTTTGCATAAAATGTCCTTTTTATTATTCCCCCAGTCTCTCACACAGCGGAAGCAGCTGCTCGATTGCGGCGACTATGCGCTTCTGCTCGGCGAGCGGAGGAAGGGGAATTGGTGTATTTCCTACAACTCCAATATACAATTCTTTTTGATTTGTTGAACCAGCAAGATTTTGTTCCCAATAATTCTGAACTGTAAATCCTATACAACAATAATAAATATATTTTGAAACAATTTCTTCAAATGTGCGAATCACTGTAACATGAGAATCTGGAATTACAAATGGATAATCTCCTAAATATTCTGATTTAAAATACCTAGTTCGCATAACAGTTCCAGTTCCTGTAGAATTAACAAGAACATCGCCGTCTTGAATTTTGTATTCTTCCTTCCATTTAGGTAAAACTTCAGGATCTAAGAACTGAGCCTGTTCAAGAGAAATTTCTCCATCTTTTAAATTACATTTCTGAGCAAATACAGGATATTTCTTTATTTCTGAATATTTTGGTGATTTACCACGCGAAAGAAATTTACATAACTCCCCCAGTCTGCACCAGCACCAGTTTTCCGGGATTTCAAACGGAATTTCGTCTTCCGTGATTGGCGGAAGTTCTTTTTTTGCCGCGTTTTTCTTGCCGGCAGATTTCGTAGAAATCTGCAAATCCGTGTGATTCTTTTTTATTTCCGCAAGCAGGTCTTTTGCGTTGCCTTCGCCTGCAATCTGCGGAACAAGCTTGCCTTGCACGGCTTCCTGCAGAATGGCTTTTTTTACATTGTCTTTAAGCGCGCTCTTTAATTCCTCTTTTTGGAGAACCGCGTTCTCGTAAGCGTCCACCAGCGGCAGCACCTGCTCAAGCTTTGCGACAATGGCGTTCTGAACAGCGAGAGGGGGAAGAGGAACAAGAAGATTTGCTAATTTAGTTGTTGAAGTATGAACAATAATATCTCCTGTTGAAGTATTTCTTTTATATTCAATGCCATAAGGAGAATTGATTAAGTAAACAAGAAACAAAGAATTGCATTTATTCGGAGAAAATTTGCAAAGATCTCCTCCCAGCGCCAGTTCTTCATTACCTTCATAGACAGCAGCTAATGCTATATCCCATTTGTTTTCACCAGTCAAAGCCATCAGCACATCATTAGTATGAATTTTATGGCACTTATCAAAAACATCTTTTGATGTGAAAGATTTTGTATGTGAAAATCTTGTTTTGTAAGTTGTATACATTTCTCCATATCTGACACATGGAAATCCGTCTTTTGTTGTTTCATTTCGTTTGATACCACTTCCACGAGTAAATTCGCCCAAATCCCCCAGTCTGCACCAGCACCAGTTTTCTGGGATTTCAAACGGAATCTCGTCTTCCGTGATTGGCGGAAGTTCTTTTTTTGCCTCGTTTTTCTTGCCGGCAGATTTCGTAGAAATCTGCAAATCCGTGTGATTCTTTTTTGTTTCTTCAAGCAGTTTTTTATTGCGCTCCTCGATAATTCTGTCTAAAAGCTGTCTGCCGGTTTCAATGGTGGTTTCGACAGGCTCAACCACCGCACTAGCAGGCTCAACCACCGCACTAGCAGGCTCAACCACCGCACTAGCAGGCTCAATCACCGCACTAGCTGGCTCAATCACCGCACTAGCTGGCTCAATCACCGCACTAGCTGGCTCAACCACCGTAGAAATCAGCTTGCCAGTAATCGCTGCCTGTAGAATCGCTTTTTTTAAGCTTGTGTCTTTTTTTATCTGTGCCAATTAAGTTACCTTATATATATGTACCCAAAAACGGCTTTTCGGGTACACGTTTTATTAATATGTACCCAAAAACGGCTTTTCGGGTACATAACCTGTTGCTTATGTACCAATTTTTAAATTTTTGGTACATATCATAATTTCACTGATTCTATGCTTTCAACTTCCGGAACAACCTTTCCTTGACTCATAAACAATTCAAATAATGCGTCATTAATATAGTAATTAGAAGAACCTTTCTTCATTTTTGTTAAAAGCTTTAAATCTACAATCATATCAAGATATTTTGCAGCAGTTTTTCGCTGAACATTCATATCTCGTTCAATATATTCAATTTTTGTGTATGGATGAAAAAAAAGGTTATTCAAAAGCTCATGCTTATAAGTTTTTCCAAATGCAGGTTTTAAAATTGCTTTATATCTTGCCATTAATTGAGAAATTCCATTTATCAAAACTATAGTTTCTTTTGATGTAACTTCAATTCCCTTAAGCATAAACATAACCCAATTCTGCCAGTCTTTTACCTTTCCATCACTGTCACGTACTGCTTGAATTAACTTATAGTAATCAGCTTTATTGCGAGTAATATAACGGCTCAAATATAAAATTGGCAAATCCAAAAGCCCATTTTGCACAAGATACAAAACAGAAATAATTCGTCCTGTTCTTCCGTTACCATCATAAAAAGGATGTATACTTTCAAATTGATGATGTATTATTGCAAGCTTTATAAGCGGGTCTAATTCACTTAAAGCTGAATTATTAATAAACTGTTCCAGATTTGCCATATAATGTTCAACTTCTCCGCCAGTTTCAGGCGGAGCATAAACTATCTCTTTTCGAGAATTTTGTAATGTTACAGAACTTTTTCTAAAACCAGCCTTATTTTTCTCAAGTTTTTCCTGAATGTTTTTAATAATGTTATTTGTAAGAAGCATATGTTCTCTTACTTTTGCAAAGCCTTCAAGCATTGCTTCTCTATAATTCATAACTTCTTTTGCTGCACTGCTGATTGCATAATCGCTTACAGAAAGGTCTGCCTGAAAAATTTCATCATGAGTTGTTACAATATTTTCTACTTCTGAGCTCTCTTTGGCTTCCTGAATAACGAGTGAATTTATCAAAACACTTTCGTTTGGAATTGTATGAGCGATACCTTTTAATTCTGCCAGTGCCTTATTTGCGAAATTTACTTGCTTGAGAATTTCTTTAGTTTCAAGATCAATTTCAAGCGGAAGTTTAGGAATATTATAATTTTTTGCCATTAGAATACCTCCTACAGCTCGATTCCAAGAATCTCGGTGATTTTTTTTAGCGTGGAGCTGATTTTTTCGTCCGTGGCTTCGCTGTGCTTCTTGTAGTTCTGGATTGTTTCCGCAATGCTCAGGATTTCCTCTTCCTCGTGAGGGTAGCCGCAAAGGTCAAAGTTGCAGTCATTGTCGAGCAGTTCCTTTGTGGTGTACTTTTTTGCCTTAGGGTTTCCGTCTGAATCAAGAAGTTCTTTTCTGTTGTTCCACCAGGCAATGCAGCCGTCAAAGTGCTTTAGTTCCATCGGCTTTGTCTTGCTGAAGTGCTTGCGGTCGCTTGGAATGTCCACGCGGTAAAACCAGGTTTCGCCTGAAGGCTCTTCATTGTTGAAGAACAGGATGTTTGTTGTGATTGAAGTATACGGACTGAACACGCTTCCCGGCAGGCGGACAATTGTGTGCAGATTAAAATCTGTAAGAAGTTTTTTCTTCAGATTGTTTTTTGCGTTGTCGTTTCCAAATAAAAATCCGTCCGGAACAATCACTGCGGCGCGGCCTTCCTTTTTCAGGCGGTACATGATGACTGCCATAAACAAATCCGCTGTCTCGCTTGAACGCAGGTCGGCTGGAAAATTCTGCTTGATGTCTTCCTTTTCGCTTCCGCCGTAAGGTGGGTTCATAAGGATTACGTCGAATGCGTCTTTTTCCGTGTAGTCCAGAAGTTTTTTGGTAAGGGAGTTTCCGTGGAACACTTTCGGGCTGTCGATTCCGTGAAGAAGCATATTTGTTACGCAGAGCATATACGGAAACTGTTTTTTTTCGACCGCATAAATTGAATTGTAAAGTTTTTCTGATTCCTCGTTTGAGATGCTGCCTTTTGCGTCTTTTATCGCCTCAAGTTCCTTTATCCAGCTTGAAAGAAATCCGCCGGTTCCGCAGGCAAAGTCCGCCATGGTTTCGCCAATCTGCGGCTTTATCATTTTTGCCATAAACTGAGTTACGGCTCTTGGCGTGTAGAATTCGCCTGCACTTCCCGCACTCTGGAGTTCTTTTAGAATTGTTTCGTAAATTTCGCCGAATGCGTGGGTTTCCTCGTAGCTTCCAAAATCAAGCTCGTCGATAATGTTCACAATCTGGCGCAGAAGAACGCCGTCTTTCATGTAGTTGTTCGCATCTTCAAAAGTTGTGCGCACAATTGACTGGCGGATTGGAGTTTCCGGAGTAACTTCAAGTGATTTGAGGGTAGGAAAAAGCTTGTTGTTTACAAAGCTCAAGAGGTTGTCGCCGGTAAGACCTTCGTTCTGGTTTTCTGAATGCGCCCAGTTTCTCCATCTTAAATCTTCTGGAATAATTGACTCATATTTTTCATCTTCAAATTCCCAGTCCTCTTCCTTTGCGTCATAAACTTTCAAAAAAAGCATCCAGGCAATCTGCTCAATCCGCTGCGCATCGCCGTTAATGCCGGCATCGTTCCTCATCACATCGCGAATGCGTTTTACAAAGCCGCTTAAATTGCTCATTTTATTTCCTGCCTTTTTTGGTTAAGTTATTGTCTATCATGCTGCGTAAATTTCTTTTTCAAGTTCTCTTATGGCCTGCCTGTAGTTTTCGTTTCCGCCGAACAGGGCTGCAATGCGGGCGGGCTTTCCGTATTTTGTGAACGGATTTTGCTTTAGTATTTCCGTTGACTCAATGTCGTAAATGCCAAGTTCCGCGTACTTTTCCAAAAGAGCATTGATTACTTCTTTTGCTGCCTCGCCATACTTTCCGAACAGATCCCGTTTTTTTACGTTGTTCACACGCTCGCGCCGGGTAAGCGGTTTTTGGTCGAACGCGATGTGGCAGATAAAATCAAAGTCATCAACATCTGTCATGTTCTGGTCTTTTTTTATAAGCTCAAGGTCGATTCCTTTTTCCTTTAGCATATTGCGGATGACTTCTTTTTTCTGCTCCTCGTTCCAAGTCTGAATGAAATTGTCCAATGTCTGATAGGTTCCGATTATGCTTTCTTTTGTGTAATCCTCAATCGATTCCTGCTTTAAAAGTTTGCCGTCTGTATCATAAATAGAAACAAGCCGCTGCAAAACCTTGATTTTGATTCCGCCCTTGCCGACAATTTGAACTGTTTTTTTGTTTCTGCCGGTTTCTCCTGAATCTGTGGAATCTTCCGGACTTTCAGAATTGTTTTCGCCGTCTTTGCCTGCATTGTTTTCTTGCGAAGAATTTCCGAATTCTTCATCCTGCTCAATTTCTCCGTCCCATTCAGGGTCTGCAAAAAGTCGGCTTACTCGGCGGAAGTCCATAATCGCAAAATGAGTTTTTCCTTCGTCATAACGCAGGCGAGTTCCGCGTCCGATTATCTGCTTGAATTCTGTCATTGAATTTATAAGCTCGTCAATTACAATCAGCTTTACCATTTTGCAATCAGAGCCGGTCGAAAGGAGCTTTGAAGTTGTGGCAATCACAGGATATTTTTCCCTTACGGAAATAAAATAGTCCAGTTTTTCCTTGCCGTATTTGTCGCTTCCTGTAATGCGGACAACGTACTGTTCTTTTACGTTTCCATTCGCATCACGCAAAATCATGCCGGTGTTCAGATTGTTCAGAGCGACTCTCATTCTTTCAGCCGCATCTTCTGTGGGGCAAAAAACGATTGTCTTTGACATTCTGTCTGTTTCTTTTAAATACTTTGTGATTTCCGCTGCGACTTCATCAATTCTGTCCTGGACAATTATGTTGTAATCATAGTCGGAAAGGCCGTATTCGCGGTCTTCAATCTCGTTTCCATAAATATCTTTCTGACCTTTCTTTGGCCGCCAGAAGTCATCAATATTTGTGTGAACATTTATAACTTTGAACGGAGCTAAAAATCCGTCTTCAATTCCCTGCTTTAGGCTGTACGAATAAACCGGCTCTCCAAAATAGTCGATGTTTGAGACATACTTTGTTTCCTTTGGAGTTGCAGTCATTCCGATTTGCGTCGCGCTGTTAAAGTAGTCAAGAATTTTCCGCCAGCGCGAATCCGCTTTTGCTGAGCCACGGTGACATTCATCAACAATAATCAGGTCGAAAAAATCTGGATCAAAAAATTCTTTGTACTTTGAAACTTCCTGTTCAATTTCTTCTTCTGTTTCTTCCGCGTCCTCGCTCTTGTGCTTTGAAGAATCCAGCTGCTGATAAAGGGCAAAATAAACCTGATATGCGCTCAGCTTTGACTTGTCTTCTTTTTGGAAATTGACTTTGTGAATGACTTTTTCAAGCGGCTTAAAATCCTGCTGAATTGACTGGTCTACAAGATTGTTTCTGTCCGCAAGGTAAAGGACTTTCTTTTTCGACCCGGATTCAAGCAGCCGCCAGACAAGCTGGAATCCGGTATAAGTCTTGCCGGTTCCGGTTGCCATTGCAATAAGAATTCTGCTCTGATTATTTGCGATTGCCTCAAGAGTTCTGTTTACGGCATTTCTCTGATAATAGCGCGGAGGATAGCAGTCCGCCCCGGAATAAAACGGCGTGTTCAGAAGTTTTTCATCGTACAAAAGCGGAACATCATAAGTTTTTGTATTTCCGTCAATCGAATATTGCGCGCGGTTTTCCACTTCCACAATTTTTTGCGCATCCACATTCTTCCATCTGTTATATAATTCTTCTGCGGTGGGAAAGCCGGAAAGAGGAAGTTCTTTTTCAATTCCGGTCGTAAAATCGTGCTCAAAAAAACTGCTTCCGTTTGATGTGTAGACGAACGGAACATTCATCATAATTCCGTAGGAAATTGCCTGCTGCATTCCGTAAGAGGTTGAATGATTGTTGTCTTTTGCCTCGACAATTGCCAGAGGAGTTCCTTTGTTGTACCAAAGAACATAATCGCACCGCTTGCCTTTATCGCGGCTGGGAATGTTTCCTTTTATGCGCACTTTTCCGTCTGTAAATTTATTAAGAGGCGAAGTTTCCATAGTGATTTTTTTGATGTCCCATTTTGCAAGCAGCACCGGCGTAATATATTGAAGCTTTATGTCCTCTTCCGTCATTTCGTTTATATCAAAAATATCACTCATTTTTACCCACTAAAAAAACAAGAGTAATTATAACATAAAAAATGCAGATTATAAAAGAAATGAAACCCCGTTCTCAAGTTTCAGATATTTCTTTAGAAAATCCTCGCTTAGCTCTGCATTCAGCTGTATTTCTTCAATATTTTTATAGCCGCAAAGCATCCCGATTAGAACTATCAGAAGAATTTCAACAAGCTCATGCTTTTTGCACCTGTCAATTCTAAAATCCTTTATTTGCTTCAATGATTCCCTTAATTCCATTTTTCCACCCTGATGGATTTTTACTGCATTTCAGATTTTTTAAACAGCTTTATTTTTTTATAATGCGGTTGCCCTGGGAAACAAACCGTTTGGGATTATACATTTTGACTTTTACGACAGAATGACCAATCAAATTCTAGCCATTCATTTTTTCGTGGAGGTCAAAATGAATAAAATTATTTCAAAAATCCGGGTTTCTGAACTCGACTCTCTTTCTGATGTTCTTGTGCGGCTGTACAAGGATGCGGCTTCTGATGAAGCTGGCATGATTTCCAAGGATGCGAATCTTTTGGGTATTATGGCGCAAGTTGAAAAACTTTCTGCCGACATCACAACTGCAATCAAATCTGACAAGACAACAAGCAATCTTGACGAGGCGGATATTGCACGCGATTCGGTTATCCGCAATCTTTCTGACGCACTGAACGGTTATGCGGCAATTCCTGTTCCTTCAAGAAAAGCCGCCGCAGAAAAACTTCTTTCAGTTTTCAACAAATATGGAAAACAAATAATAACAAAAAGCTACGCTGAAGAGTCTTCTTTCTCCTATTCAGCAAAACCAGTTTTTCTATTGCTCTTTCCGTGTGAAAAGAAACTTGGTTATTTACAGCATTATATTTCAACCTTTCTACAGCCTCATCCGCATTTATTGTTCCTAAAAGATAAAGCTGAACAGTCTGCATTGTGTTATCATCCGCAACAGGTCCAATCACAACATCTCTAAGCATCTGTTTATATGCCCAATTTTTTGCCTGTTCTTCAAGAACAGTTGTATAAAAAACTTTTCCAAAATCACGTCTATTCTGAGGGTTTTGCCAAGTCAATCTTTTCAAAAAAAATTATACCACAAATCTGCCATATTTTCCTGAACTCCATGATTTACAACGTCTTTCCCCCTTGTTTTCATTCTTTCGTGTTTCTGTTAAAGTTGTGGTATGCGTAAATTCAGTTTGATTTCTTTGTTGGCTCTTTGTTTGGGCTGTTTTATTTCTTGCGGAAACCGTGTTAAAGGTTATGGAGTTCTTTTGTGGAATATCCCGGAACACCAGATGCAGGACGGAGATTTAGTCCCTGTCTACATCCGTTCAAATATTTCGCAAGTTTATGTAATTGGAACTTCGCAGGGTAAGATTGAAATTCCTTTGTGGCAGATAACAGACCCGGAGATGAAATTCAAGGCAAAAAAGACTGCAAAAAAGTTTGAAGAATACAAGCATACTTACGCTTCTGTCGCGCTGGACGGACTTCCTATGCGAGCAGAGCCGGTTAACACCGCAAAGCAGGTTTATCGTCTTAAAAAAGCGGAAACAATAAAAATTCTTTACAAAGGAAAGGGACAGGCTGTTTATGCCGGCAAAAAACCGCTGGAAGGCGACTGGCTTCGTGTTCTTACTTCCGATGGAACTGTCGGCTGGTGCTTCAGCTACAATCTTAGACCTTTTGAAACAGACGTAACTGGAAACCGCATTAACGGCGAAGTTGTCGCAGAAGAAAATCATATTGACGCAGAACTTACAGAAATGCTCAAAAAAACTTGGTATCCGGACTCATACAAAAATATGATTGATTCAGGACGAATTGACCCAGCAAGAATCAACTTGAACTACAATCTTCATATAAATGAGGAAACAAACAAACTTTCTTTCATTATGCCAGAAGTAAAAAAAGAATGGGATTATACAGGAGCTTCAGAAGACACAACAATTGTAAACGCAAGGTCGTATAAACTGAACGATATTCCTATCATTGTCACTATAAAAAATCCTGTTTACATTGTTGTACGTTACACTGGCGAAAGCGGAAAACCAGAAGATTTTAATCTTGTTACAATCGATGCGGACATAAACCAGCTTGTTCAAGACGAAATGCAGCGCCGCGAAAGCGAATACGAGCAGATTTATATGTTCGGGCCGAATTTCCGTTCTTCAAGCTACGGCCAGCTTACTTTGGGCGACACTCATTCTTTCAACTGGAACAACAAAAATCTTCTTGTGCCGGGCGTAATTTCCTCTTCTGCAAAAAATACAGGAACTGTGCAA
Source organism: Paratractidigestivibacter sp. (assembly GCA_963644915.1). GTDB lineage: Bacteria > Spirochaetota > Spirochaetia > Treponematales > Treponemataceae > Treponema_D. The sequence goes on along the minus strand of CAVIQW010000003.1, from coordinate 46,344 downwards.
ATAAAATATTTCCTTATCCGTTCTTTGGCTCAGGCATACGATGGAGTTCTTACATTCAAGTTTGACGGAATGAACAAGGAAGTCAACTTTTTCTACAAAATAGAAGAAAATGGACTACGGCTTGAGGATGCGACTGGCGCTGTTTTGGACGGCAACGTATTCAGAGAAAGAGGAATTTCGCCTTTAATCATATTCTTTAAGCAAGCGGAATAATTATGGCATTTGTACAATTTTCACAAGTTTCGTTGGCATTTGGCGACAGAGATATTTTAAAAAATGTAAGCGTAAATCTTATGACCGGCACAAAAGCGGCCTTAACAGGAGCAAACGGTGCTGGAAAATCAACGCTGATAAAAGTAATGGCTGGGCTGATAAAACCTGACAGCGGAAGCAGAATCTGCCAAAAAGAAACAAGAATCGCATATCTTCCGCAGAGTGGCTTGACCCACCACGGATGTTCATTAAAAGAAGAGGCTGACCAGGCTTTTGAGTTTGGGTACGAACTTCAGAAACAAATTGACCAGATTGGCGAACAACTTGAAAAAGGAACAGGAAACACAGACAACCTGCTTTTGCAGCAGGCAGAACTTATTGCAAAACTGGAGGAATCTGGCTGGCACAGACGCGAGGCAATGGCAGAAAGCGTTCTGATGGGACTTGGTTTTTCGCACGAAGATTTGCAGAAACAGACAGAAGAATTTTCTGGCGGTTGGCAGATGAGAATCGCCCTTGCAAAGGCACTTATGCAGAACCCGGACATTCTTCTTTTGGATGAACCGACAAACTATCTTGATATTGAAGCACGAACCTGGCTGGAAAAATTTCTTTCAAACTACAAAGGCGCTTTTCTTTTGGTAAGCCACGACCGTTATTTTTTGGATGTTACTGTAAATGAAGTCTACGAGCTTTTTGGCGGCGACCTTAAACGCTACAAGGGAAATTTCTCTCATTATGAACAAGTGCGCGAAGTTGAACTTAAAACTTTAATCGCTGAATACGAAAAGCAGCAGGATGAAATTGCCAAACTGGAAGATTTTATCCGCAGGTTCGGTGTTCAGGCAACAAAAGCAGCTCAGGCACAGGAACGGCAAAAACAACTGGACAAAATCCTTGCACAAAAAATAGAAATTCCAGAAAGCCTGAAAAAAATCCACTTTAAATTTCCAGAAGCTCCACACGCAGGTCATCTTGTTTTGCGTACAAAAGGTCTTTCAAAATCCTACGACGGAAAAACAGATGTAATTCAAAATCTTGATTTGACTGTAGAAAACGGCGAAATGCTTGTTGTTGCCGGAAGAAACGGCGCGGGAAAATCAACCTTGCTAAGAATGCTTGCCGGTGTTGACCCGATTTCCGGTGGTGAAGTGATTTTAGGTTCAGGCGTAAAAATCGGCTATTTTAGTCAGGACAATGCGGAAACAATAAAAGGAAGCGAAACAATCCTTGAATATGTGGAAAGCCAGGCTCCAACAGAACTTGTTCCAAAAGTCCGCGATATGCTTGGAAGTTTTCTTTTCCGAGGCGACGATGTTTTTAAGTCGCTGAATGTTCTTTCTGGCGGTGAAAAAAGCCGGATTGCGCTGCTTCAGCTTTTGCTACGGGCGAACAATCTTCTTATCCTTGATGAACCAACAAACCATCTTGATATGCATTCAAAAGATGTGCTGATGAATGCACTGAAAGATTTTGGCGGAACAGTGATTTTTGTAAGCCATGACCGCGGATTTATTGAAGGCCTTGCAACAAAAGTCCTTGAACTAAAGCCAGGAAGCCACCGCGAATTTCCGGGAAACTACAAATATTACATGGAACGGATTGAGGCGGAAGAAGCTGGAATCGTAGGACAGTTTGAAAGAGGAACTGGAATTGCTACAAGCAGCGTAAATTCTTCAAAAAATGGCGAAACAAAAACCGAAGAAACAAAATCAGCAGGAAAACTAAGCTGGGAAGAACAGAAAAAAATTGAGGCAGAACGGCGCAAAAATGAAAAAGAAGTTGCCCGGCTTGAAGCAGAAATTTCCAAAGCCGAAGAAGAAAAATCCGCGCTGGAAGCAAAAATGGCATTGCCGGAAGTGTACTCAAATGGTGCAAAAGTAAAAGAAGTTCAAACAAAGATTGACGAAACAAACAAAAAGATAGAAACTTTAACCCAAGCGTGGGAAACCGCAATGGATAAATTAGGATAGAACAGGAGATTTTATGAAAGTTTTAGTTATTGGTGGCGCAGGATATATCGGAAGTCATGTTGTAAAGGAACTTATGAAAAACGGACACAAAGTTACCGTTTTTGACAACCTTTCAAGCGGACTTCGACAGAATCTTTTTCCAGAAAACGAATTTATCTACGGAAATATTCTTCTTCCAGAAGAATTGGACAACGCATTTTCAAAAGGTTTTGACGCATTTATTCATCTTGCCGCATTCAAGGCAGCCGGCGAATCAATGATAAAGCCAGAAAAATATTCAGTGAACAACATCAACGGAACATTGAACATAATGAATGCCGCGGTAAAACACAATTGCCTTAGAATGATTTTTAGTTCAAGCGCGGCAACCTTCGGTGAACCACAATATCTTCCTATGGACGAAAATCATCCGCAAAAACCGATGAACTACTACGGTTTTACAAAACTTAAGATTGAAGAATTTATGGACTGGTACGACCAGCTTAAAGGAATGAAATTTGCTGCGTTAAGATATTTTAATGCGGCCGGCTACGATCCAGAAGGCGTTGTATGCGGACTTGAACAAAACCCGGAAAATCTTCTTCCACGCGTAATGGAAGCCGCCCTTGGAAAACGTTCCCTTAAAATTTTTGGAACAGACTATGACACACGAGATGGAACTTGCATCCGCGACTATGTTCACGTAACCGACCTTGCACGCGCGCACGTTATGGCATTGGATTACATTGCAAAAAACAACAAGAGTCTAAAACTGAACCTTGGAACAGAAAAAGGAACAACTGTAAAAGAAATCATTGAAGCGGCACGAAAAATCTCCGGCAAGCCAATTCCAGCCGAAGAAGCCCCACGCCGCCCAGGAGACCCGGCAAATCTTTACGCAACAAGCAAAAAAGCAAAAGAACTCCTAGGCTGGGAACCAAAATACAGCGACGTAGACACTCTCGTAGAAACAACCTGGAAAGCATATTTAAAAGCGGAGAAGAAATAGACTGAACCCAACTTTGACCACTGATAAATTTGATGTAGTAATTCTATATTAATTTAGTAGATTGAATTTCGAATTTTATAAAACAGGAAGTATTTAACACGCTTCCTGTTTTTTTTAATTTAAAAGCAAAGACTGATTATTCAGCAAAAAATCTTCCAAACAGGTAATATAAATGCCATTATCGTTGTAGTGTGGCACGATTTTTTCTTTTTGAATAATTACTTTTTTAAAACAATCTGATATTCTAAGCAGGGAATTTTCTTCCTGCTGTAATTTCTCGCTATTTGGAATGTTCAACGCCGACTGAATATAAATCCTACAGTTTCCTTGGTTTGCAACAAAATCACATTCAAGCTGCGTTTTTAATGACTTGCCATTCTTGTCTTTTGAATTATACTCAACGACTCCTACATCAACATTATAGCCACGAATTCTAAGCTCATTATAGATCAGGTTTTCCATAAGGTGAGTTTCTTCTAATTGCCTGAAATTCAATTTGGCATTGCGTAAGCCTGTGTCAGTAAAATAGTATTTTTTGTTCGCCCCGATATATTTTCGCCCTTTTATATCAAAACGTTGCACAGTCTGAATCAAAAAGGCATCTTCAAGATATTCCAGATAAGAAGTTATGGTTTTATTTGTGATAGTTGATTTTTTGATTGTCTTAAATGTATTTTCTATTTTTACAGGATTTGTTAACGAGCCAATGGAAGAAGCCACAACATTCAATAAGTCTTCAAATTCTGCCGTATTTCTGATTTTGTAACGGTCAATAACATCTGTAAGATAAACTTTGGAAATCAGATTAAAAAGATACTCAGATTTTTCTTTATGGCTTGTCATTGTAGCAACAAGAGGCAATCCTCCATAGGTGAAATAATCTGTCCATGCTGAATTGAAATCATCATTTCTTGTAGAAAAAAATTCCTTAAAAGAAAGCGGATAAACTCTAATTTCATCCCCTCTGCCGCGGAACTCTGTAATCACATCTTTTACAAGAAATCTTGAATTGCTGCCAGTTACATAAACATCAATATTTGGTATATGAAGCAAAGAATTTAAGACTTCCTCAAAACCATCAACCAACTGAATTTCATCCAGCATACAATAATATATCTGGGTATCTATGATTTTTGATTTTATATATTTGTAAAGAGATATTTTATCGCGATATTCATAATACTCCAAATCATCAAGCGGGATTTTTATTATATGATTTTCATCAACGCCTTGTTTTTTTAACTCTTCATAAAATAACCTAAACAAAAGATAGGACTTTCCAGAACGCCGCAAGCCCGTAACAATTTTTATCATGCCATTTTGTCTCTTCGAAACAAGCTGCTGAAGATAATAATCTCTTTTAATTTCCATACAAAACTTCCTATTACTTAATTTTTAGTATATACGAAAAATTAAGTAATAGGAAGTAAAAATAATTAAGAACTTTGCTTTGTAAAAAAACACTTTATAAATACGAAAGGAATGAGATGGAAATTAAAGATGAAATATAAGACGTTTCATTTTCAAGGCCTGCATAAAAACAAAAAATCCCCTGAAATATTCAGGGGACAAAAAAATCAAATTCTAAATCTCTAATTGTAAACCACAAAAGCAGCCTTTTATGCCAGTTTCATTTTTCCAATCAATGTAAGAACGTGGTCTGGGCAGGCTTTTACACATTCGCCGCAACTTACGCACTGGTTGTAGTCAATCTGCGGAATTCCTGTGGCAATGTTTATGCATCCAACCGGACATTTTCTTACGCACATTCCGCACTTAAAGCAACCTACTGAGCAGTCTTTTTTAATTTGCGGTTTGTTGTCGCTAAAGATGGCTTCTTTTATTAAATATAATGTCTTGATGAAGACGAAATTTATTTTTCAAGTTCTAAATCATCTTTGCCAGATGCTTTATATACATAATGGGAATCTTTAAGGTCGGATTCTCTACCAATGTATGCTGCCACAAAAATCAAGAAAATGGCAGCAACAGCGAAAATTCCTAAAATGACCCACTTCATTACATCGCAAATTTTCTCTGAAAAAACAGGAATAAACATCTTAACAATATTAAAAGCCGCTATCAAACTCCATGCAATTGCAACACAAAAAACAAAAGCTTTTGCTAATTTTTGAGTTGAAAATGGAGTTGTCGCAAACTTATTGTTTTCCAAGTCTTTTGGGTAAGCAAATGCTCTGTAAACGTGTTTGTCTACAAGTTCTTCTTTTTCAAACTTTTTTACAATATTTATCCAGGAAATATTCCATCTGTAAAATCCGCGAACTGAAAAATACCAAAGCCAAGAAGAAATAACACCCAAAAGCAAAATTACCGAAGTCAAAATAAAAGTTGCGCAGCAAGGATTTACTTTTTCGCAAGTACATTCTTTTACAACATTGTAATACCCAACAAACAATGCGCCATTAAAAATTGCAAACATGTTCATCCAGTAATTAAACTGGCTCATGTGCTGAAAACGACCTTCAATCGCTTTTTCATAAGGACTAATTTCTTTTTCCATTTTGTTTTCCTCCATTTTTACTCTTCTCCATATACAAAACTGCCGTCCGAGCAGTAAATTGTTACACCGTTTAAGTTATTGCCATTTTCTAATTCAATTTCATTAAACTGAGATTTTGTACCTTTATACGAAAATTTAATATCATTTTCTTTTATATATTGACCTTCATTGCATTGAATTTTAGTTACTCCAGAAAACAATTCAATTTCTTTTAAATTCTCACAACCATAAAATGCATTCAAATAAATTTCTTCTACTTTATAAGGAATTTGAATCAAGGTTAGTTTTGAACAATATGCAAAAGCTTTATTTCCTATTCTCAGAACTGAATTTGGAATATTTATATTTTCTAAGTTTGAACAGCCATAAAAAGCATATCCAGGAATTTCATCACATTCATCTGATAAAACAATATTTTCCAGACTCGTACAATCCTTAAAAACTGCACAGGTTTTCATATTTTTTACATTTTTTAAGGCAGTGCAACCTTCAAAAGATATTCGATAATTTTTATTATTAAAATCTACGCTTTCAAGTTTATTACAATTTTTAAAACCACTACCAATTATTTGTCCATTGGATATATAATTGTCTCTAGTTTCACATATATCTGACCATACACAATCTTTAAACTCAACACTTATAATATTATTACAATTTTCAAATGCAATACCATCAAAGCGAGTATTATTATAAAATATTAAATTTCCAAAAAGATTTTCACAGTTTTTAAATGCTTCTTTCTCAATATAAATTTGAGGAGAATTTTCTGAGTAATCATTAAATTTTAAATATTTTAGACTTTTACAATTGTAAAATGCCCTTCTTTTTATTCTCTGAAAAGGTGGTCTAAGTTCTACTGATTCTAATGATTCGCAATCTTCAAATGCAAAACTTTCAATAGTCTCTATTGTATCAGGAATAACAACCGTTCTTAAATTTGTATTTCCTCTACAAATATCAGTTATTGTGTGATTTTTTACGCCAACACTGTTCGCATCATTATTTTCATAGTCATCAACAAAAGTAAAAGTTTCAAAAGTGCTGCCAACATTTATATAAAATGAAACTTCTTTTCCACAATAAGTTATATCAACTTTTTGACCACTGCCAGCTTGCAAGCCGCTTCCGTTCTGCAAATTGGTCTTATATTCCCACGCTTCCAAAGTTCGTTCTGAATCGTCATCAAAAGCAGCAACAACTTCCATGCCTGTTGTGTCAAATACCTCATTATCTTTGTAATAAGTTTTTGTTGGCATGCTTTTCAATTTTAATGCTGTGTAAACAGATTTTCCTACATAGACACTGAAGAAAGCTGTTTTTCCTTTAGCTGTAATCTTTACAGCTTGATTGCCATTTTTTGAAAGTACAGTTCCTTCTGACGGTTGTACGATATATTTATCTTTTGATAATTGCTCAGAAGAACCATCTGAATTATTTACTTTTACAA
>CAVIQW010000003.1:12166-39189 GCA_963644915.1 Paratractidigestivibacter sp. | reverse complement strand
CTTTTACAACCAATCCAGTCAAATCCAGAGTTCCATTTGTAAAATACGACAGTTTATTCGGCAATTCTGCAATTTCAAGTCCAACAGGTTTAACCTCAATTTCTATTTCTTTTTTCACATCCTGCTTTTCAACTTCCTGTTTACAAGAGAAAAAACTAAAAATCGTCAAAAAAGAAATCACTGAAACTGCAATTTTTTTCATAAAAATCTCCAATATAACTTTATTACATTAATAATAACTCTATAACAGTTATTTATCAACTGAAAAACAGTTATTTCAACTCTATTACATTGGTTAAAGAATATAAAAAAATTTGTATTTTTCTTTAATATGACTCATTTGCAAGAAAATTTTATATCAAATCTTCGTTTTTACCGTGCCAGCAAAGGTTTTTCGCAGGTTGAATTTTCAGAAAAAATAGGAATAAGCCCTAATTATCTTAATGCTGTTGAAAATGGAAAGAATTTTCCTTCGCCAGAAGTCCTTCAAAAAATCATTGATGTTTTAAATATTTTGCCATACCAACTTTTTCTGGAACTTCCAACAAAAAACGACGAAAACACAAAGTCAAAACAAACGCTTATGGAGATAAAACAGAAAATCTGTTCAATAATTGATGATGCGATGGGTGAATAAAAAATTTCAAATGTTTCTATTTTTTAATATATTTTGTTCCGCGGCCACTGCCTACAGTCGTAATAATTCCGCTCTTTACCATTTTTCCCAATACAGCCTCAACTGTAGTGGGACTTATATCTGGCAAAAGATGACATATTTCAGACTTAGAAATCGGCAGCAAAGAATTAAGAACAGTTTCTTCTATTCGAGAAGTTTTTGTCACTTTATTTGAATTGACAATCGCAAAACGTTTATCAAGTTCCAGATAACATTCATACAAAATACCAAGGAAATTCTGCATAAATGGGAAATAATTATTTTTACTATCATGCCAATTTTCCGAAGATTCTTTTAGAGCCTGATAATACCACGCCTTGTTTTTATTTATCTGTTCTTCAAAGGAAATATATTTTCCAACATCAAATCCATTTTTATATAACAACAGCAACGATAAAAGCCTTGACATTCTTCCGTTGCCATCTCTAAACGGATGAATACAAAGAAAATCAAGAATCACACAAGGAATAAGAAGAAGCGAGTTTATATTCAAATCTGAATTTGCTTCCATATATGCAAGAAAAAGCTGCCTCATCGCTTCATTAGTCTCATTTGCAGGAACAGGTGCAAAACGAACTTTTTTGTAACCCTGCGCATCAATTTCAAGAATAACATTGTCATCTGTTTTGTATGAACCAGCATAGTTGTAATCTGTAGCAGAAAGCATAGTTCTGTGCAGAGCCAAAACAGTATTTTCGTTGAACTGAATATTTTGATATTCACTATGAATTTGATTTAAAGCATCTCGATAGCCTAAAATTTCTTGCTCATTATGATTTAAAGGAGAACTATTCTGCTGAACAATCTGAACAATCCGCTCATCAGTAGTAACAATTCCTTCTATCTCATTTGAATATTTCACTGATTGAATTTTTGCGATTTTTTCAAGTTCTGTAAAAATTTTCTGAAAATCATTTTTCCTAAATTGCGACGCCATTTTTAACGATGAAATAGAAGCTGTTACATTTACAAGGCCTGCAGGCAACATTCCATTGTTCAAAAATGAATAATCAAAATTATGCATATTCCCTCTTTTCTATCTGCATATAGATTATAAATTTATATGCAGATAAACACAAGTTATATGCATATTTTAAGAAAAATTTATATGCACATAATCATTTAATTATTTATCAATCCAACAAAAAATCCCCTGAAATATTCAGGGGACAAAAAAATCAAATTCTAAATCTCTAATTGTAAACCACAAAAGCAGCCTTTTATGCCAGTTTCATTTTTCCAATCAATGTAAGAACGTGGTCTGGGCAGGCTTTTACACATTCGCCGCAACTTACGCACTGGTTGTAGTCAATCTGCGGAATTCCTGTGGCAATGTTTATGCATCCAACCGGACATTTTCTTACGCACATTCCGCACTTAAAGCAACCTACTGAGCAGTCTTTTTTAATTTGCGGTTTGTTGTCGCTATGGTTTGAACAGCGGGCAATCGCACCAGCCGTATCTTTTGCAATAAGACTGAATAAATGTTTCGGGCAAGTTTTTGCGCATTTTCCGCAACCAACGCATTTTTCATAATCAACTTTTGGAAGTCCATCTGAACCCATTGTGATTGCACCAAACGGACACGCTTCCACGCAGTCGCCAAAACCAATACAGCCGAACGCGCATTTTTTTGTTCCATTCATTGTAAGCTGCGCCGCGGCACAAGTTTTTACGCCCTCATATTCGCCTTTTGCCTGCGCGCATTCGTTTGTTCCGGCACACGCCAAAAAAGCGATTTTCGGTTCAGAGCCACCTGCAGAAACTCCCATAACCTCGGCAACTTTTGCAGCAACAGAAGCACCACCGGCAACACAACCAGTTACTTCAGCCTCACCTTTTACAACAGCCTCCGCAAACGCATCACATCCTGCATAACCGCAGCCACCGCAATTCGCTCCACTCAACGCATCGCGGACTTCCTGAACTTTTGGATCAACCTGAACTGCAAAGATTTTCTTAAAAAGTCCAAGCAAAAGACCAAGCGCAAAACCAATTGCAAGGGCAACAATCACTGTGTATATAATCAGATTCATATAATCCCCTATTTAATCAAACCTTTAAATCCCATGAATGCCAAAGAAAGAAGTCCAGCCGCCACAAACAAAATCGGAGTGCCTTTAAAACTCTGCGGAATATTCGCAATCTTCAGCCTTGAACGAACGCCCGACATAATTACCATACTCAAAAGGAATCCGCTGGCAGTTCCCAAAGCATAAACCAAACTCTGAACATAACCGTAATCTTTTCCAATACAGTTGATTGTTACACCAAGAACAGCACAGTTTGTTGTTATAAGCGCAAGGTAAACACCCATTGAGTTATACAGCGAAGGAACTGATTTTTTAAGGAAGAATTCCACAAGCTGAACCAACGACGCAATCACAAGAATAAAGAACAAAGTCTGAAGGAACTGAAGCCCAAGCGGAACCATAACCAACTTATAAATCGGCCAAGTAACCGCAGTCGCAAGAACAATAACAAAAGAAGTCGCAATTCCCATGCCAGTCGCCTTATCAGTTTCGCTGGTCATTCCAATAAAAGGACAAATTGCAAGATATTGAATAAAAACAACGTTATCAACAATTGCAGACTTCAAAAAAAGTTTAATCAAATCAAGCATTATTTTCCTCCAGCCTTTTCTGCTTCAGCAGTTTTTGTGCCACACGCAGAAGAACAGCCTGAACAGTCAGTGCAGTCCTCAACTTTTGCCTCTTCATGTTTTTTGCCGTTTTTCTTTTCTGAAACATATTTTCCAAACTGAACAAGCGCGCCTAAAGATCCAAATACCAAGAATCCGCCTGGAGCACTGTTAAAAACTCCAATTCTGTACGCCTCTGGAATTATTGTAACCATCAGCGGAGTTCCAGCCATCAAAGTTCCGCCACCAAACAGTTCACGGAAGAACGCAATCAGAACAAGAACGATTGTGTATCCAAGCCCCATTCCAAGCGCATCCAAAATTGAATTTCCAACATTATTTTTTGAAGCGAACGCCTCAACACGACCCATGATAATGCAGTTTACAACAATTAATGGAAGAAAAACGCCAAGAGCCTCGTAAAGAGATTCAACATAAGCATTCAACACAAGCTGAACAATCGTTGTAAAAGCCGCAATTATAATAATAAAAACAGGCAAACGAATCGCCGAAGGAATGAATTTTCTAAAAATACTGATTACAATCTCGCTCATAACAAGAACGAACAACATTCCCATTCCCATTCCAAGACCGTTAAAAATGCTTGTTGTAACTCCCAAAGAAGAACACAAACCAATATTCAAAACCAAAAGCGGATTTTCTTTTATAAATCCGTTTGTAAAAATCTGAAGAGGCTTATTCATCCTTACCTCCAATATATGAAAGCAAAGTTTCTGTGCCAGCTTTTAATAAATTTGCAACACCATTGCTTGTGATTGTGGCACCAGAAATCGCATCAAAATTCTTGTCTTTTTCAAAACCGTCTTTTGCGTTTTTTCCTTCAAACTGACCGTAGAAAGTTTTTCCATTTGGCAATTTAAAAGTTGAATCGCTTGCCTTTAACCCGAATCCCGGAGAATCAGTATTTTTTAGGAACTGAACACCAGTGATTGTGCCATCCGCAGCCATTCCCACAATAAGAGTTGCAGTATCATAGGTAGGACCAGAAACCTGAGCCGCACCACCGGCTATTTTTCCGTCTTTTTCAGCAAGAATCAGACTTTCTATTTTGATTGAACCAACATTTTTTGGCTCGTAGTCAGTTTTTTGAGAAAAAGAATATCCTTCTCCCGGAAAAAATGATTCCATCGCTTTGTTAACTTTTGCCATCTGGTTCTGTTCAATTTTTGGAGCCGTAAAGTTATTTACAACCGCAAGAACGGTACAAGAAACAACCGCATAAAGCGCAAGCGTAACGCCAAGTTTTATCATGCTGAAAATTGAATCATCATTTTTTACGCTAGTCATTCTTGCCTCCATCTGTTGCAACAACTTTTCGTTCTTTTGCAGAATTCAAGTCAAATTCCATATTGATTTTTGCTGTTTCCGGGCGACGATGACCTTTTTTTCCGTAACCGTACATTCTTCCTGTAACATTGTTAAGGAACGGAACAACAGCATTCATAATCAAAATGCTGAACATAACCCCTTCCGGGTATCCACCGAATTTTCTTACCAAAAATGTAATAAGCCCTGCACCAGCACCAAAAATCAGTCTTCCAGGTTTTGTAACAGGGGCAGTTGCATAATCCGTAACCATAAAAGTCGCACCAAAAATCAAGCCACCAGTAAGAAGCGCAATTCCAACATCAGAAATTGCAGACGTAATTCCTGCCGAAAGCCCCGAAAAGAAAGTGCAGACAACAACAGTTCCGACCATCGCAACAGGAGCACGCCAGTCAATAATTCTTGCAATCAACAGAAAAACAAAAGAAACCAGAATCAAAAGAATTGAAGTTTCGCCAATACAACCAGCACGGTTTCCAACAAAAAACTGCAAAAAGTCAAAATTTTCAAGAGTTCCAGACTTTATCTGGCTCAAAACAGTCGCAGAAGTAATTCCATCCCATTTTGTAGCCTGAGACATTGCGTCAATCTGTTCAGCAGTAAGACCTTTTTCTGCAAGTTCCTTTAAAATTCGTGGAACAAGGTTCGGGTCAAACCAAGTCGCCCCAATCGCAGCTGGAAAACTTATGAACAAAAACGCGCGGCCAGTCAACGCCGGGTTAAAAACATTGCTTCCGATTCCGCCAAAAAGCCCTTTTGCAATAACCATCGCAACAAAATCACCAATAAAAACCATCCAAAGCGGAACTGTAGAAGGCAAAACCAACGCAAGCATAACGCCACTTACCGCCGCCGAAAGATTTGCCACAACGATTTTTTGTCCAGTGATTTTCTGAAAAAGTGCCTCAAAAAACACGCAGCCAAGAACGCTAAAAAGCACAACCGCCAACGCCCTAAAACCAAAAAACACAGTTCCGGCAACAACTTCCGGAAGAAGCGCAACCAGAACACAAGCCATAATTTTCTGGGTGGAATTTCCAAGCGAAAAATGCGGACTTGAAGAAATATGGAATTTTATATCTGTCATTTTTTTACCGTTCCTTCAGTTTTATTTTTTTCCTGTGCCATTTTCATACGCACAATCCCTTTACCAAGCCTGATTCTTTGAACAATCTTTACATGGCTCGGACAAACAAACGCACAGCAACCGCACTCAATGCAGTCCATAAGACCAAAACGCTTTGCCTTTTCAACATTTCCTTCCTTCAACGAACGAAGAATCATCACAGGAGCCAAACGCATAGCACAAGTACCAGCACATCTTCCGCAACTAATGCACTGCTCTTCTTCCGCAAGGCAAGTTTCTTCTTTTGTAAGGAATGTAACGCCACTAGTTCCTTTTGCAACCGGGAATCCAGTTGAACTCATCGCAAAACCCATCATAGGTCCGCCAGAAATACATTTTACCGCCGCCCCTTCTTTTAAAGAAAAAGTTTCAGGCATCAAGTCGCTGATTAAAGTTCCAATCGGCACGCGGATATTGCAAGGCTTTTCAACCGCACCGCCAGAAATTGTAAGACTTCGCTCAATCAACGGCATTCCAAGGCGGAACGCATCACTGATTGCACACACAGTTCCAACGTTACAGATAATACAGCCAGCATCCGCCGGAAGTTTTGCGCTAGGAATCTCAATTCCAAGACAAGATTCAACAATAAATTTTTCAGAACCCTGCGGATATTTTGTTTTTACAAGACAAACAGAAATATCATCGCCGTATCCCTTCTTTTCAATTTCTGCCTCAAGAATCGGTTTTATGTAAGATTTATTATCTTCCAGTGCAATAATTCCAGCCGCACCAACAAGATTCAGCACAATCGCAAGACCGTCAATAACTTTTTCAGGAGTTTCCTGCATAGTCCGCTCATCGCAAGTCAAATACGGCTCACATTCCGCAGCGTTCACAAGGACATACTCAATATCCTTGTCCGCAGGGGGATTCAGCTTAACATGCGCTGGAAAAGACGCACCGCCCATTCCCACAATTCCAGCATCCTTGATTCTTGTCAAAGCCTCGTCGTGACCGCAAGCAAAAGGATCAAGAGGCTCCATAAAATCAGTTTCGCCAGAATCATTTGACTGAATAACAATGCAAGGAGCCATTCCGTTTCCCGTAACAAGATTACTCGCAATTTTCTTTACAGTTCCTGCCACAGAAGCGTGAACCGGACAATTCATAAATTTTTCACCAGTTGCAATAACCTGACCTTTTTTTACAACATCGCCAACTTTTACAACAGGGGTATTTGGAGCACCGCCCATAGTAACAGGAATTGTTACCGTTTTAGACGCAGGAAAGGCAGGAGTAATCGGGCATTTGTTGCTCAGTTCCTTCATTTCCTTTGGGTGAATGCCACCTTTAAAAGTATGCAGTTTTCTCATAGACTGAATTATACAATAAGCAAAAAAACGTGTCTATTTTTTTACAGCACAAAGAATTGAATTAGCCATTGCTAACTTAATATTTTTTGGGCGGAATTTCTTCATCTCAAGCTAAAACTCCACAAAACGCAAGCCTCTCCTGAAACGCACTTCCGCGGCCCGCTCACGCTCGGTCTTGGCGCACGCGCCAATCCTTTTGCCTCCGGCAAAACCGCTCCACCACGGCGCAGGCGGATTTAAGTTTCTGTTTTTCCCCTTTAAAAATTCAATTCAAATCCATTATAATAAAACCATGAACGAACAAATCAAATCAGAATTATTTTCATATATAAAAGAAAGCAAAGAACAGATGGTTCAACTGGAATCGCTTTTGACTTCGCATCCAGCCCTTGCCCCGGAAAACGGCGGACAGGGAGAAACAGAAAAGGCGAACGCCCTTGTTGAATGGCTAAAAACGCAAGGTGTAAAAGAATCCCAAATCGAACAGTTCAACGCACCTGATTCGCGTGTAAAAAGTGGAAATCGCCCAAACATCGTTGTCACAATTCCCGGTAGAAAAGATGACTACAACATCTGGGTAATGGTGCACCTTGACGTTGTTCCTGTCGGAAACCCAAAATTATGGAACACGGATCCTTGGAGCGTTACGGAAAAAGACGGAAAAATCTACGGCCGTGGCGTGGAAGACAACCAGCAAGGACTTGTTTCAGGCGTTTTTGCAGGTCTTGCCTTTATCAAAAAAGATGTAAAACCTGCACATACAGTAAAACTTCTTTTTATGGCAGATGAAGAAGTCGGTTCAGCCTACGGAATGATTTGGCTTCTTCACAATACTCAAATTTTCAAAAAAAACGACATTTATCTTATTCCAGACGGCGGCGACAAAAACGGCGAAACAATTGAAATTGCCGAAAAAAATATCCTTTGGCTAAAACTCACCGTAAAAGGAAAACAATGCCACGGTTCTCGCCCAGACCAGGGAAACAACGCCTGCCTTGCCGCCTGCGACCTTAGCCTCCGTCTGAACGCAATGCAGAACATATTCAATAGAAGAGATTCACTTTTTTCACCAGATTATTCAACTTTTCAGCCAACAATGCGCTTTGCAAATGTTGAAGGCGTAAACATTATTCCTGGTGAAGACACTTTCTGCATGGACTGCCGAATCTTGCCGTACTACACAATCGCAGAAGTTCTAAAAGAAGCCGAAAATCAGATTGCAGAAACAGAAAAACTCTACAAAGTAAAAATTTCGTATGAAATCTTGCAAAGTTCAGAAAGCCCAGCAACTCCAGAAAACGCTCCAGTTGTAACAAAACTAAAAGAAGCAATCCGCACAGTACACGGAATCAATGCAAGAACAATTGGAATCGGGGGAGGAACTGTTGGAGCGGAACTCAGACGCGAAGGAATGAATTGCGTTGTGTGGAGCACAATGGACGAACTTGCCCATATGCCCAACGAATACTGCATTATCGAAAATATTGTAAAAGACGCTCTTACCCTAGCAGAACTTTTCTGCCAGGAATAAGAAAATCATCTGACTTTAAAGAAAAGTCCGATTACTGCAACAGTAATCAAAAGCTGCATAATCATAAACTTTAAAAGAACTTGTGTTGCAGACCAGCCCCTGTTCTTTCTCATGTGATCGTGCAGCGGAAAGCGGATATTTTCAAAAATCTTTATATTAAAAAATCTAAGCAGAAAAACTTTTACGAGTCCCATTCCGCCGTTCAAGAAAATAATTGTGGAAGTAGCAAGGCACAAAAGCGGGTTTCCGCTTATAAGAATTGCGCAACCGATAAAAAATCCCAAAGCACGACTACCAGCGTCGCCCATAAGAACGTGGCTAGGATAAGCGTTATGCCACAAATATCCTGTAAGAACGCCGGCAAGCGCAAAAGCCATCACCGCCCATTTTGCCCCATCCGCAAGACTTGGAACAAGAAGGTATCTGGAAATATCAACGTGACCAAGAATAAAGTAAAAAATCACTCCCATTGTAATCAGTGCAACAAGGACCAAAGTTCCGCTCAAACCGTCAACACCATCTGTGCAGTTTGTTGTATTTATGGAAGCCCACAAAAGAATCACACCAATAAAAATATAAACAACAGGATGAACAGCAATAAGATGAGAAACAAATGGAAGCCAGAAATAGACAGTTCCGTCCGCAGACTTAGTTTTTGCAATGTAATAAAGAAGAACAGAAGCCACAATACTGATAATTAAATCAAGCGCACCTTTTAAATATTCACCCCAGCTAGAAATGCTCTTGTCATCCAAAAATCCAGTGAGCATTGTAACCCATGTAAGAAAAAGCACTCCGCCTTGAGCCCAGCCCATCGGAACAAAGACAAGGCAAAGCAAAACAAAAGTTGTAATAAAAACAACGCCCGCTCCTGTCGGTTTTCCTTTTGCGGCTTCCGCAGTCAGCGTAAATTCACGGCCACGGTCATGCGGAAGAATGTTGTAAAACTTAGGCAAAAACTTGTACATAAGAAAAAAACCGCTATATAAGGAAAGAATTATCAAAACTGCATAAGACTGAAGCAGACGTGCCGGGCCAAAAAAGTTTTGAAGATACGAACCAAGATAATAAAGCATAAAATCCTCAGTATTTTTTATTCTGAATGGTGAATTTTTTTTAGGGATTGTGAAAAAAAGCTTTCAGCGACTTTCCAATTTGCTCCAGACGGTTGTGCTCGCGCTTCGCTTGTATTGATTCGGGTCGCTTCGCAACTTTTATAAATTCAATCGCACAAAGTCTTCACAAATTGTAAATCCGCTTACGCTTTTATCCATTTCCTTAAAAATTCAACATTCAGTCTGTTAAAGTCAAACTGACAAGTGCTGGATTCCGGTAAAAATCATTGGGATGTCGTGGTCATTGCAATACTGGATAAATTCCGCATCACATTCAACGCCACCTGTCTGAATAATTGCCTTGATTCCTACATCCGCAAGTTTTTTTGTGTATTCGTCAAAATAAATGACAGAATCACTTATTAAAATTTCGGAATTTCGGTCCTTACAGATTAGATTATTATTCTGGTTATTTTCAAAATATTCACTTGCATCCTGAAGAGCGTATCGCACCGCCCTTTTACGGCTTGTGTTTCCAGCAGAAATTCCCACCGCAGAAAAATCGTTCACAACAACAGCCGCATCAGACTTGCACGTCATTGCTATCAACATTCCAAAAGCCATTGAATCAACCTGCGCCTGGGTCGGGCGTTTTTGGGTAACAACACTGAGTTTTGTAAACATTTTTGAATCTGGTTCCTGAACCATAAATCCGCCGTCTATCGGTATCATTTCGTAATAATCACTGATAAAACGCGAGGCAATAACAAGGCGCATATCCTTTTTTTCAGAAAAAATTTCCCTTGCCTCTTTTGTAAAATCAGGCGCAATAATCGCACGAAAATCAACTTTTACAAGTTCACGGGCAGTTTCCTCGTCAACAACAGAACTGCAACCAAAAGTTGAACCCGCAAAAGAATCTGGCTCGCAGGAATAAGTCTTTCTAAAAGACTCCAAAAGCGTTCCGCCCAAAGCAGCACCAATCGGATTCAGGTTTTTTATTCCAATTGTAAAAACAGAACTTGCCGCTGGAGTAAACTGAGTTGTAAACGGATAATTATTGCAGTCAATGCTGTCAACCGAAAAAGAACTTTTCAAGATTCGCGTAAAAATGCTGATTGCTTTCCATGCGGCAAAACAATTTTCATAAATATTAAGGTTCATCTCCTTGCCCTGAATCTTTTTCATTCCGGAAAGCGCACCAAACTTGTCATTCAAAGAATAAAGAAACGCTTCCTGATGGTCGTTTGAACCATGGTGAAGTTTTCCTGCAAATTTAAATGGCAACATAAAATATGGCGGAAGAGAATTTGCCGTCACCCCTTCTGAAATTGAAACAGAATTTGCCGCATTGTACGCAGAAATCTGGTTCAACGCCTTTGAAGCAAGATAAAGCCTAAAATCATCCGAAATATTGTCGTTCTTCATCTGGACAATAGCTTCCTGATAATCTTCCGGGTCGCAAAGAACAACAACATTCATATAATTTTTTGCCGCCGAGGCAAGCAACGCCATTTCCTTTAACTCAATACAATTGTCGGTCTTATCAACCTCACGGTAATCATTTATTTTATGAAAAGCCGGCTCAATGTTCATGCAAACAAGATTCACAACGGATTCTGTATTAAATGTACTTGCAAGAAGATTTCTTCCCGCGGCAAGAACCATATGGCTCAAATTCAAAAAACTGTCAGCAGAATTCGCGCTTTGTTCAAGTTGTTTTGTAAAAGTGTATGTAATATTGTTTTCCTCAAGGAATTTTCCGGTTTCACCTGCAGAAAGAATTTCCCAGTCGTCGTGAACTAAATACTGTGCCAAAGTCGCAAGTTTTTCAAAATTAGTTGTGTAAAGAATCGCCTTTTTTTTCATAAAATTATAATATACTGTAAAAATGAGTTTTTCAATTTCATGGACCGATTTTTCAGAAAAAGCAGACGCAAAAGACTTTGCCGAACATTTTTTTCTTGAAAAAGATGAATCAAAATCAATAAATTCCTCTAAAAGCAAAGTTTGCCATACCTTTATTGAAGGCGACAACTTTCCGGCACTAAAACTTCTTTCAAAATATAAAGAAAAAATCGATTTTATCTACACTGATCCACCCTACAACACTGGAAAAAAATTCACATACAATGACAATATGCAGACCGACGAATGGCTTAGTTTTATGCATCGCAGACTTTGTGCCGTCCGTGAACTTTTAAAGGATTCAGGCTGCATTTTTATTGCAATCGGGCAGGAACAAGTTCATATCCTAAAAATTTTGTGTGACCAGATTTTTGGCACGGAAAATTTTGTAAACGATTTTATGTGGCTTCACGGAAAAGGCAAAAAAGACCGCTGGAGCCGCACAATGCAGCAGTCAAATTTATGTTACGCAAAAAACAAAAAAAAACTGAAGGAATTTGCAGATTTTGAAGAAACTGAATGGGCTCAAAAAAATATCGACGGAGACGAAAGAGGTGCGTGGTTTTCGGGAAGCATAAGTTTTAACGAAAAACGCTCAAACCCAAAAAACGAAAATTTTTACGAAATCGTTTCTCCAAGCGGAATTCACTGGCGACGACAATGGCTTGTTACAAAAGACGAAATGGCTAAACTTATAAAGGAAGACAAAATTTACTGGGGAAAAGCCCCGAAATTTTCAAATGTTCCCCGAAAAAAAGTTTTTAACGGCGAAACCGTTGAAATCATCCCCAAAAATATTATCGATGGCGCAGAAAGCACAAGAGCCGCTCAAAATCATCTGGACAATCTTCTTGACGAACAAAAATCTTTTGACAATCCCAAGCCAGTAAACCTGATTCAACATTTTCTTCAGATTGCGAATATGCCAAAAGACATAACAGTTATGGATTTTTTTGCAGGAAGCGGCTCAACTCTAGAAGCAACCATCGAACAGAACCAACTTGACGGTGGAACAAGAAAATGCATTCTTATCCAAAAACCCGAAAAAATCGAAAAAATCTCAAAGTTCAAAAACATCGCCGAACTTTGCCACGCAAGAACAAAAGCCGTCCTCCAAAAAACCCAAGATTCACTTGAATATTTTTATGTAAAAGAAAAATAAGATTAAGAAAAAAGAGGATTTATAAAGGCTTAATTCTGGCATGACTTTCTCCTATGCAAATTTTTCAGTTGAATACTTATAGCTCTCCGCATATAAAGTTTCTGGTGCTATATCAATTTCTCCATCAAGCCAAGACAAAAAACCATGAGTCACTTTAGCAGTCTTACGATTCTTTTCCTCCGCAAGAGGTGCAAATGCAGAACCTTTATCTAAAAGAGAAGTAACATCAAAAAGACGAGTTTCACCAGTACTGAAAGTGACAAGCATCATTCCATCTTCAAGAAGTTTTATTGAAGAAACTTCTATTTCTGGGACACACTCACCTGCATAGCAAATACCATCTCTGATATACATTTTGTCACCTCCAATAAAAATATAACACAAAAATTAAAAAGTTCTATAAAAATATTTATAGTGCCTATTTTTTTTCCAATTTTCTTAGCGCATTTACGCGTTCAACCAGGGTCGGATGGTTGTAGTTCCAGGCAACATAAAGTTTCGGCGGAAAAAGTTCGCTAAGGTTTTCGCTGTTAAGTTTTACGAGCGCAGAAATAAGATGTTCCGGGTGTTTTGTAAGTTCTGCCGAAAATTTGTCCGCGGCAAACTCGTCTTTCCGGCTTGAAAAATTAATGAGCGGCGAAAAAATCTCAGAGAGAGAACCAGACACAAGGCTTGCCAAAAAAAGACCGATAAACTGAACGGATTCAACTTTTATTCCAGTAAACGCAAAACCAAAACCAGTATAAATCAAAGTTGACTGCGCAATCTTGTACAAAATAAACATCATCACAAATTCAACAGGAATTAAAACTAAAAAACGGCGGATAATATGATGAAGTTTGTAATGTCCCAGTTCGTGACCAAGAACCGCCACAAGTTCATCGGTTGTAAGCTGCTTTACCAGCGTGTCGTACAAAACAATGCGCTTTGATTTTCCAATTCCACCAAAATATGCGTTTGAATGTCCGCTTCGCTTAGAAGCATCCATCACAAAAATTCCAGTAGATTTAAATCCAAGATTCTGCATAAGTTCAGTGATTTTTGTTTTAAGTTCGCCATCTTCAAGCGGAACAAATTTGTTAAAAATCGGAGCAATAACAAGCGGATAAAGAATCTGCATAATAAAAGTGAATGCAAAAAGCAAAACTGTAAGAAAAATCCACCATCCGTGCGGAAAAACAACCAAAATTCCAATCATTGCGGCAAGAAGAACAGCGGAAAGCACAAGCGACATAGCAAATCCTTTTATCTGGTCAGTAACCCACAGCCCGAACGTCATATTTGAAAAACCAAAAGATTTTTCTATTTTAAATTCTCCAATCAAGTCAAAAGGAATGTCCAAAATTCTTTCTGGAACCCCTGCAAGAATAAGAAAACAGAAGGCACATAAATAAGTTGACCAATAACCGTTCGGAAATCCTGTAAAACGGCAGACTACGTTCAAAAGCCACGGATAAAATCCAGAAAAAACAAGAACCAATGTCAAAAAAATCATGCACAACGAGCGAGGAATCCAGAAAAAATATTTTGCATTCTCATACGCATTGATTGAACCCAATTTCTTTGTATCAAAAACCGAAGATTCCGGAATTTCTTTCAGTTCTTCAGGAATTTTTCCGCCATTTTTTACTCGTGCACGCCAGTCAATAAATTCAAGAAAATGATTTATCAAAAAACTAAGAAGCGTTCCTACCGCAAAAATAATCACAAACGGATTACTGACTACAATTTTTTCCATACTTCTGTTTCCCCGCAGTTTTGTTAAAATTTACAGGTTTTCTGCAATACCGTAAATCATTTTTTCAGTTTTTTCCCAGCCAAGGCACGCATCTGTAATTGACTTTCCGTAGCAGCCATCGCCAGGTTTCTGGTTTCCGTCCTCGATGTAACTTTCCACCATAAATCCTTTTACAAGTTTTGCAATCCGTTCGCTGTGTTTTGCAGAATTCAACACATCGTTTACAATACGTGGCTGTTCAAAAGGATTTTTTCCAGAGTTCGCATGGTTACAGTCAATAATCACAGCTGGATTTGTAAGTTCTGGGTTTGCCTCGTAAACATCACAAAGACGAATTATATCCTCATAATGATAGTTCGGGCGGGATTTTCCCATCTTGTTTGTGTATCCGCGAAGAATCGCATGGCAATGAGCATTTCCGTGAGAATGAACTTCCCATCCGCGGTAGATGAATGTGTGATGTCCCTGTGCCGCGTGAATTGCATTTATCATAACCGAATAGTCGCCGGAAGTAGGATTTTTCATTCCAACCGGAACATTTATTCCACTAGAAACAAGGCGATGCTGCTGGTCTTCTACGGAACGCGCCCCGATTGCAACATACGCCAAAATATCATCAAGATATTTGTAGTTTTCTGGATAAAGCATTTCGTCTGCACAAGAAAATCCAGTTTCTTTTAAAGCACGCATATGCATGTGCCGTGTCGCAATAATTCCTTTTACCAAATCAGGTTTTTCGGTGGGGTCCGGTTGATGCAACATCCCCTTGTAGCCTTCGCCGGTTGTGCGTGGCTTATTCGTATAAATGCGTGGAATAATAAAAATCTTGTCCTTAACTTTTTCCTGTACTTTTACAAGACGAGAAACATAATCAATAACACTGTCCTCATTATCTGCGGAACATGGTCCTATAATAAGAAGTTTTCTATCATCTTTTCCTTCAAAAATTGCCTCAATTTGCTTTTGGCGTTCGGCAACAGTTTTTTCCATTTCTGATGTAACAGGAAACATTTCCTTTATTTCTGCAGGAATAGCAAGTTTTTTAATAAAATCGCAGTTCATAAATATCCTCTTGGTTAAATATACCTAAAACAGACGTTTGGTAAAAGTCAACTTAGAAAAATTTTTACATCTGAAGAAAAAAAATCTAAACAAAAACATATTTTATTTGACGAATCATTTTTCTGCCATTAAAGTAGTGAGAAATTGTAAATTTTCAAGGAGATCTTATGGATACCAAAGCTTTATACAATCTTTCTTATGGCGTATTTGTTTTAGGCTCTTGCGACGGCGGAAAAATCAATGCCTGCATAACAAACACTTGCATGCAAGTTGCAAACACCCCGACACGAATCGCAATATCTGTTTTGAACCAAAATCTTACTTGCGACATGATAAAATCTTCTGGGTTTTTCAGCCTTTCTGTCTTAGATAATTCCTGCAAATTCGACCTGATAAAACATTTCGGAATGCAGAGCGGAAAAAACATTGATAAATTCGAAGATTTTCCCCACGAAACTGATTCAAACGGATGTCCTTACTTAAAAGAATCTGTCTGTTCAGTCTTAAAATGCAAAGTTCTTTCAAGCACAAATCTGGAAAGCCACACGCTTTTTATTGCAGAAGTTCAGGACGCATTTATCGTAAGCAAAAATCCACCGCTAACCTATGCCGACTACCAAAACAAAATAAAACCAAAACCAGCCGTAAGCAACGAAAAGAAAATAATCGGCTGGCGCTGTAAAATCTGTGGCTACGAATACATGAACCCAGAACTTCCAGCCGACTTTGAATGCCCACTTTGCGGCCACCCGGCAGAAGACTTTGAACCGATTTATGCGGAATGAAAATTGACAATGGCAAATTATTTCCTCATAAGCAAATCATTAGATTTAGCTATAGACAAATTATCAAAATCATTCTGTTCAAAAAATAAAAAAAAAATTAATAATCCTTGCCGCCTTTTCCTCCCTATTCGGTCAGCGTTCGCTACGTTTCGAGCCCTGCCCAAAATCAGTTTAAAACAAAAAAAAGACTTTCGATTCCTCGAAAGTCTTTCGTCTAGCGGGGGCAGGACTCGCCGTTCCTCTCGCAGACCTCCTGTCTGCTCCTTCCACGGCGCCTTCGCTCTCTTCCGGCGGCATCCTTGCCGCCTTTTCCTCCCTATTCGGTCGGCGTTCGCTACGTTTCGAGCCCTGCCCAAAAATCAGTTTAAAACAAAAAAAAGACTTTCGATTCCTCGAAAGTCTTTCGTCTAGCGGGGGCAGGACTCGCCGTTCCTCTCGCAGACCTCCTGTCTGCTCCTTCCACGGCGCCTTCGCTCTCTTCCGGCGGCATCCTTGCCGCCTTTTCCTCCCTATTCGGTCGGCGTTCGCTACGTTTCGAGCCCTGCCCAAAAATCAGTTTAAAACAAAAAAAAGACTTTCGATTCCTCGAAAGTCTTTCGTCTAGCGGGGGCAGGACTCGCCGTTCCTCTCGCAGACCTCCTGTCTGCTCCTTCCACGGCGCCTTCGCTCTCTTCCGGCGGCATCCTTGCCGCCTTTTCCTCCCTATTCGGTCGGCGTTCGCTACGTTTCGAGCCCTGCCCAAAAATCAGTTTAAAACAAAAAAAAGACTTTCGATTCCTCGAAAGTCTTTCGTCTAGCGGGGGCAGGACTCGAACCTGCGGCCTCCGGGTTATGAGCCCGACGAGCTGCCAACTGCTCTACCCCGCGTCGTATGTTCAAATATGATATATTTTTTAATATCATTATGTCAAGTGTTTTTCCTACAAAATATGAGATTTTTTTAAATTTCTTCATTAAGTTCTGGAGTAACATCTATGTCTTCTGGAATTTTTTCTTTGCGGGCCGAAACTTTGTTTTCAGTCTTTACTTTTGTCTTAGTTCTGCTTCGTGCCTTTGGTTTGGCAGGACTTTTTAAATTTCCTGTAACAACTGTGGCATCAGAGTCAACCTTGATTTCTTTTTTTGCAGAAGGTTTTGTTGAATTCCGTTTTGCCGAAGTTCTTGCCCTTGAAACACGTTTTCTCGGCTTTTCAAAATCTGGCTTATTCTCGATTTTTTCCTTGGAAGAAACAGCCGCATATTTCTGATATTTTACGCGACATTCAATAACAGCAAAAAGAACCGCGGCAACCGCGAACCAGTGAATCCACAAGTCAAAATATACGAAAAAGTCAAAAAGTCCGTGACAAACAACAGCGTAAATAAAAATCATCGGATTGTTCCGCTTGTGTCGAATTCCCCACACAAAGAGTCCACCAAGACCGGCACAAAAAACGTGAATCAAATCTGAACTGAACATTCTTGCAAAAATCAGACCATACAAAAGTTCCGCACCGGTCTGATTCGCATTTGAAAGATGTTGAAGGAAATAAATAATTGACTCGAACGAGCCAAGACAAAGTCCGCAAAGCAACGATGCAGCAAAAAACGAACGAAGATTCAACTTTTTGTGAGGGATAAGTGCAATCATCACAACTTTTATCAATTCTTCAACAAAACCGTTATACACAAGAAACTTGCAGAAAAGCGCACTTAAATCTGTTTTTCCAGAAAAAAGCTGCTCTGGAATCAAACTCATCAAATAAAACTGAAGAAAAGTTATCGGCAAAACGGAAAGAATCCCAAAAAGACAGGCAAAAAGTTCCGTAGAAAACTTCATTTTGAACAAAAACTTAAACGAAAAGAAGCATATAAAAAACGGCAAAAAATTTAAAATCAACGCAAAATAAACATTCATACAATAAGAATAAATCATAAGGTAGACTTTTTCAACAAAACTGATATAGTAAAAATATGCAGAAAAACAGAGCAATTATTTTGATGGGAATAAAACATTCCGGAAAATCAACACAAGGGCGGCTACTCTCAGAGCATTTTGGTTGCCCTTTTATCGATATTGATGATGAAATTACAAAAGTTTTTGGAAAATCGCCACGCGAAATTTACTCCGAAAAAGGAGCGGCGGCCTTTATGTCTGCGGAAGAAGAAATCTGCAAAAAACTTGAATCCGAATACGACGGAAAACTTACAGTCATTTCAACAGGAGGTGGAATTTGCGACAACGCGCCAGCATTAAGCAGTATTCGGTCAGTTGGGATTTTTGTTTATATCGATATTGATGAAAAAACAGCCTGCGACAGAATTCTAAAAAAAGCAACAAAACTTTCGGATGGAACGTGGAAAAATCTTCCGGCTTACATTGAAAAACAAAACCCTACAGACGAAACTGAAATCCGCAAGATTTTTCATAGTTTTTATGAAACACGCACAAAAATCTACCGGAAAATTGCGGATATAACTGTACCAACCGCCGAAGAATCAAAAGATGAAAATACCAAAAAAATTCTTGGTGCATTGGAAGAATAAAAATTATCTGGGCATCAAGCCAATTTCCTGCCGCCCAGACAAAACACAATCCTCTATGATTTTCAATTAATTGCCGCAGTTGCAGTCGCCGCTTCCGCAGCCACCAGAGCAATCACCTGAACAGTCGCCACCGCAACCGCCACAGTTTCCTCCGCAGCCACAACCAGAAAGACCTGCAAGTTCCTCTTCAGTTGCCTCCCGGACATCTTTTATATCAATGTCGAAAGTAAGCTGCTTTCCAGCAAGTTCGTGGTTTGCGTCAACAGTTACAGTGTCATCAGAAATTTTTGTTACACGCACAAGACAAACCTGACCATCTTCCGTGCTTGCTTGAAATTTCATTCCGATTTCCAACGGAGAATCCGCCTCGAACTGATTTCTTGGAACTTCAACAACCATTTTGTCGTTGTATGCGCCGTATGCTTCTTCTGGCTCAATAACTGCCTTGAATTTCAAGCCAGGTTCTTTTCCTTCCAGCATTGCTTCAAGCCCAGAAATCAGCTGACCGTTTCCGTGGATATACTGAAGAGCAGAATCACCAGAAGAATCAAGTTGATTCCCTTCAGCATCAAAAAGTGTATATGCAATTGAAACCATTGCGTCTTTTTTAATTTTCATTTTTTCCGCCTTTTGTTAAAAACCTTCGCTAAAACCATTTTCTGCAAGTTCCGGATTTGCGTTATCCTGAACAACTTCTGTAATTTCAGGAACTGCATCAACAATATAGCGTTCAACACCCATTTTCAATGTCATTGTAGCCATAGGGCAACTACCACACGCTCCGTGCAAATTCAAATGAACACGGTTCTGGTCGTCAATGCAGACAAATTCCATATCACCGCCATCAGCCTGAAGCTGCGGTCGGAACATATCAATTGCCTCTTTTACGCGGTCAACAATATCTAAATCAGCCATAATTTTTCCTTTTTACAAATATACAGATTCACAAAGTTAAAGGCGAGTTTTTTCAACTTCATCGTGAACTTTTTGCAGAATTTCCATTATTCCGTCAATTGTCTTCTGTTTTGGATCCGGTTCATCTGCAGGAAGAGAATTCAGCACAGAATTTCGGTATTCCTTGCAGTCCATCATCGGATGTGCAGTAAGCAGAACTTTATCTTTTGTAACAAGGTCGGCAAGCATATCCTCTGAATTTTCAGGATTGATTCTAAGACAATTTCCGTTTATTGCAACAGGAAGAACAACGTCAAAAAGACGAAGATAACTGTCAATTTCGCGCAGACCTTTTTTTGTTTCAGGATGCCCCGGTCGGTAACGTGTTCCAGACGGAAAAACAAGAACTATCTGGCCACGTTTTTTGCAGTCATCCATTGCACGCATTGCCGCAAGATTTATCGTTCTTGCCTTTTTTTCCTCAGTTTTTTTCTCTTCTTCTGTTTCATTTGAGTTTTCAACTTTATCAAGAGAGCGTGTCGGATAAATTACTACGCGGGTAAAACCTTCAGTCCATATGCGAACTGCAGGGCTTGCCTCGTTCAACTTCATTCCAGCAACAGCTACAATCCTTTCTGAAAAATCTTTTGACCAGTCTTCACCGTATTCCTTTAACAGATAAATTATCGCTGGCAAATCAAGATTTGTGTAATGCTCCATAAGAATAAGACCGCGTTTTCCTTCTTTTGCAACAGCATCGTAGAATGCCTTAAAATTTTCAACATTTCCAAGCCCCGAACCTGGAAGAAAATTTTCGCGCAGAATCATTTCCATATATTTTGTCAGATCTTTGTTAGCTTCCTGATAAACATTCGTGTTGTCAATTTTTGCAGGCGCTTTTGAATACTGCATCATCTCCGCAAAATATTTTCCATAAACTGCCTTCAGTGTCTGATCCATATTTACTCCATATTTTTTTAAACGTTCTTTTATTTTAACTCTGCAATATTTTACTGTCAATTAATCAATTTTTTTTGTACAATAAAACTATGCAGATTGAACACTTGATTTTCGACATGGATAACACCCTTTACACAGCAAA
The DNA here is from genome assembly GCA_963644915.1 of Paratractidigestivibacter sp. Classification (GTDB taxonomy): domain Bacteria; phylum Spirochaetota; class Spirochaetia; order Treponematales; family Treponemataceae; genus Treponema_D. The sequence goes on along the minus strand of CAVIQW010000003.1, from coordinate 18,320 downwards.
CAGCGCGATGGACTCAGGAATCACACAAAGAATGATGGAATGTGTGATGGATTTTTTTCATTGCTCGTATGAAGAAGCCGTAGAAATCCGCAAAAAAAAGGTAAGAAATTTTTCAACAACGCTTGAATGGCTACGAGATGAAGGACTTACAGATGTTGAAGGATTTTTTAGGCACGTCCACCCAGAAAATGAGGCAGATGAACTTGAAGAAGACCCGAATTTGCGTCCGTTCCTGCAGTCAATCGAACTTCCAAAAATCATCTGCACAAATGCACCACGCGAACACGCAGAAAGAGTTCTAACCAAACTGAATGTAAAAGACTTATTTTCAGAAATTTGCGACATAAGAGATTTTAATCTTCTAGGAAAACCGTATTCCTCTGCCTTTAACAAAGCACTGCAAAAAGCCGGCGGAACAATCGAAAATTCAATTTTTATTGATGATATGTTAAAATACACAGACGGATGGGAATCCCTTGGAGGAACTGCTGTCCTTGTCGGAAACAAAAATGGGCGTCACCTGAATCCAGAAGCGGCCGCCGCAAAAAACACAGAAAAACCGCAACATCCAGGAAAAACCTTAAAGATTGAATCAATCTACAAATTGCCAGAAGTCCTAAAATTGATTCAATCAGAATCTTAAAAGGCGGATTTTTGAGCAAAAAATTATCTCTTTCGCTTAAAGAATGAAATTATCGAGTTCCACAGTTTTTTCAGAAAAAGCACAATTTTTCGCCAAAAAGTTGGATTTCTTAGTTTTTCAAGCCTTTTATAGCCGTCCAAAAGTTCTTCTCTTGTAAATTCCTTGCGCTGGTTGTTTTCTTCAATCTCCATCTCAAGTTCTTCAACTTCGCTAAGGTTATTCTGAATCACTGCGTTAATGTTCGTCCAGCCAAGCTGTTTTGCCGCCTGCAACCTGCGTTCGCCAGCAATCAGTTCATATTTGTTATTAAGCGTAATAGGATTTAAAAGACCGTACGTCCTTAAACTATTTTTTAAGGCTTCAAGGTCGCCCAAATCGCGACGCACACGTTTTTTTATCTTAATATCGTTAATATTTACAAGCATTAAATCCTATTCCATAAGATAGTTATAATCAGGCAGAACCTCAGGCTTCTTTTCTTCTTTTGCAGGTTCAGTTCCAATATTTTGATTCAAATTTACATCACCACCATTCAAGAAGTCAAGATTTAATTTCAGAGGAGAAACATCAAAATCAACAATTCTGCGCTGACCAGACTGATACATTTCATTTTTAAGGCGACCAATACCGATTGCAGAAGCCCTTGCCGCATTTCCGCCGTGAACAGGACAAATTTCTGTCGGCTGAGTTCCAGACAAGAACCACAAAGTTTTTGTATGACTGCCACATTCCGCAGTTGGAATTTTTCCGCTTACAGAACAAACTGTCGCCTGAAAAACGCCTTCCACCGGTCTCTGGAAATCTTTTTCCGGAAGTCCACGGTGAATCTCGCGCATATAATCACCCCACGCAAATCCCGCAAGTGTTGCACCAGTAATCTTTAATCCAAGAGACTGCCCTGGTTTATCAAATCCAAACCAGAATGCAGAAGTATTGTATGGCGTAAAACCAACTGTCCATGCGTCTGCCCAGTTCTGCGTTGTACCAGTTTTTCCTCCAGCGGCAATTGAATAACGCTTGCCATTTTCATCCTTAAAGTCGAACTTCCATCCCTGAACGCTCAAAGTTCCAGGACCGCTTACAGTTTCCTGAAGCATTTTTTCCATAACGAACGCAGTCTGTGGCGAAATCAACTGGTAAGCCTCGCCTTTTGCCTGCTGAGCCTCGCGGATTTCACGTTCCGGATTAAGAATCACGTTTCCATTTCTATCTTCAACTGTTCTGATTGCCATTGGCGTAACTTCTTTTCCGCCAGAAGCAATAACAGAAAAAGCACGAGCCATTTCAACCGGTCTTACAGAACAAACGCCCAATCCGATTGGATAACCAGGAACAAACGCACGGCTTGGAAGTTCCTCTTTTGAAATTCCCAGAAGAGAAACCGCCCTGTTGATTGCCGCATCAAAACCGATTCCATCCAAAACTTTTAGAGAAGGAACATTCATTGAACGGCACAAAGCGTACCAAACAAGAACATCACCGTCCCATTCACCTTTAAAATTAAGAGGAATATACGGTTTTCCGTCCGCTGTATGGAAAACAACCGGCGTGTCAGAAATTGGTGTTGCCGGCGTAAATTTCCTTGAATCAATAGCCTCTGTGTAATACAACGGCTTGAACGTTGAACCAGGCTGAACACGCGCCTGAATCGCACGGATGAACTGGTTTTCCTGATCAAATTTAGAACCGCCTACAAGAGCTGTAATATATCCGGTTGTATTTTCAAGGGAAATCATAGTTCCCTCAATCGTTGTCTTTTCACTTTCTTTTTTTGCTGTTGCATTCGCACGGTTTATAACACCGATTTTTAATGTATCAATTCCAGTCATCATTGAAACTACATCAAGAACTGGATTTATTCTGTTTGTATACGCCGCGTTCGCAATAACCTCTGAACGCTGTTCGCTGACCTTGATTGCCGGAAGATTGAACATAAGAGAAATCAGTTCCGTCATCGGAATATAGGTACTGAACGCAACATTGGAACGAGAACTGTGTTCAAGCTGATAGCGACGATTTGCCTCTGGAATATATCGGTCCATAACTTTTTGTGCCGCCGCCTGATGCTTTAAATTCAATGTGGTGTTTACAGTAAAACCGCTTGTGTAAATGCTCTGAGAACCATAGATAAGGTTTCCGAGTTCACGGCGGACATATTCACTGAACCAAGGTGCTTTGTCATCACGCATAAGATATGCGGAAGAACTAGTTCTTGTGTAGTCAAAATTGCTCCAGAAAACATCAAAGGAATCCTGTGCTTCCGCCTCGCTGATATAATTCAATTTTACCATGCTCGCAAGAACATCACGCTGCCTGTCCATTGCACGGTTCGGATGATCAAAAGGATTATAAAAAGCCGGATTTGAAAGCTGAATTACAAGAATCGCCGCTTCTGCAGGAGTTATTTCTTCCGCGGAATGACCAAAATAATATTTCGAGGCAGCGTTTACACCATAAGTTCCGCCACCAAAATAAATTTTATTCAGGTAAAGTTCAAGGATTTCATCTTTTGAATACCGACGTTCCATCTGGATTGCCCACCAAAGTTCCTTGATTTTTCGCATTATGGACATTTCAGTGCGGTCGCAATAAAGAGTTCCGGCAATCTGCTGCGTCAAAGTTGAACCACCGCCAAGAGAACGCCCCGTAAGCTGCCCAACAACAGCACGAAGAATCGCCTTAAAACTAAAACCGTGATGTTTATAGAAAATCCGGTCCTCTCGGGTCAAAAGCGCATCTATCATATGCTGCGGCAATTTGTTCAAACTGATGATTTCGCGTTTTTCATCAGAAGAAAATTCCGTGATAAGTTCGCCATTTATGTCCAAAAGCTTAGTCGGAAGTGCCGTATCAAATGAAGAAATATATTCAGAATTCTTAATATTTTTAGTTTCTGCAAGACCGTAACCTAAAAGACAGCCTATAAAAATCGAAGCAAAAAATAAAATGCCCACCCAAAAATAAGTAGACTTACGGATTGTTGTCATTCTTATATTGTAAAAAAATAGATTTATTTCGTCAATTCAAGTATTGGAAACAACTAAAAAACTCGCCGCCTTATTTGCGGAATAAAGAAATTAGCTAAGCGGAAAAAAATAATATTTAAGAATTTATATAGTCATTAAGCAATTTTTTTATTCTTGAAATCTGTAGTTTTTTTAGAGATTTTGCTTCTATCTGCCGGATTCTTTCTCTTGAAACGTTGTAATATTTTCCAACATCTTCAAGCGTCATCTGTTTAAAATTATTAAGTCCGAATCTCATTTCCAATACTTCTCGTTCCCGCTCTGGCAATGTAAGTAAAACTTCATTCAACTGTTCTTTTAACGATTCATAAATAGTATCATCTTCAATATGAGCATTAAAAGGAAAAATTTTATAAGATATATCTTCTAAATCAAGGTAAGGCAAGAAATACATTTTTAATCTATGATCTATTTCTAAACAAAAATCATCAGATATAATATCCATACTTTCTTCTGGGGTCTTTCCTTTTGCAAGATATTTTGAAACTAGCCCTAAAAATTCAAAGGTCTTCTGCGAAAAATGAGCAGGCAAATCAAAAAAAGAGTTTTTTACCTTATAATGTCGTTGCATTTCACTTAATACAGAAAGGGAATAATAACCAGCAAACGAATTCGGACTTGTTATATCAAAACTTTTTATTGCACGGATTAAACCTATTGTACCGTTTTGAAAAGCGTCCTCAAAATCACAGTAATTTTCTTTTGCAAAGTTATATGAAATGCGTAAAACACTACGCAAATACATTTCTGTCATTCTGTTAAAAGCATAAACGTTTCCTTTCTGCGCTTCCTGAATAAGATTTTTCCATTCGGTATGCTGCGGAGGTTTTATGCGCTTAATATTCTCAACAATAATTTTGAAGCTTGGATATTCATTTAAAACTGTATCAAAAAATTTATCGTAGTCAATTTGAGCTTTATCATAAATATCTTCATTCTCGCAAATGTTTCCCTTTTTTTCTGAAAATAAGACTTTTTTATCTATAAGAAACTGCATAACTTCATCAGTTTCTATGAAATCAAGGTTATTTCTGACACAACAATCTGTAATTTCATTCTCAGACAAAAAGCCTTTATTTCGATATTGAGAAAAAAGATGATTTTGGATTTCTGAAATAGTCATTTTATGATATTACTCTCTGGCAATCCGTTCCAGTTTTGCAAAGAAGTCTTGGATTGAATCTTGTTCTGCCTCGTAACGATCGTGAATTTCTGAGAGAAAATTACTAAGATTGCTAATATAATCATCTTCAGAAGACGGATTATCCTGCTCAATCAGTTTTTCGTAAAGGACATCAATTCCACCAAGAAGGTATTTTTCAAAGATTTTAAAATCTTCTTCTGCTGTACCTTGAGCTTCTCCATTGAAAGCTTTATTAACTCGCTCATTAATAGAGAATTTTTCCTTCTGCACGGCGAGCATTACAAGCCTATATGTAAAATATACATCGTTGTGATGACTTGTAAATTGACCTGGGAATATTTTCGTTGTTTCATTTCCAGAATCACTATCTACCATTCTGTTGTAAAGCATTCCCACAATTGGAGCCAGAACAAAAACATCAATATTGCGTTTAAACAGACTATTTCCAGACTGAGGAAATTTTGCTGTAAGTTTATTGACCTTCACTGCATGAGTTCCTTTAAATGAGTATTCATTATCAAACATATTTACCTCGCTTCAATTCTAGTTTCCAGTTCATTTATTTTTATGAATTCGTATCTTCTTCCAATTTTTGCACTCATATTTTCTTCTGCGACTTCTGCATCTTTGTCGTAAGAAAAGAAAATTACTTGTTCTGCAATTTTTGGAAGAGTTTCGCACACATTTTTCACACGTTTCTTGTCAAAATTTGAAAGGGGGGCATCCATTACAAGGGGATACGGTTCTGACTGTAAAGACATATCAGAATTTCTATTTTTTGCATTTTCGCGAGCCATTTTTATTACCCCAGCAATAAAGGCGAAAATTACAGACATACTTTGTGCTGTTGAAGTTTCAATCATGCCGCTGTAACTTGCGAATTCATCAAGTTCAACTTTTATGTTGTATTTCTCATCTACTTGCAATGAAAGTTTTCCGTTGTAAATATTCTTGAATATCTCATTGATATTTTTCTGAAGCAATTCTCTTACTTCCTTTTCCCGTTTTAAGTAGTCTTCTTTTAGCAGCTGATACATATATGTTGCATAAGCTTTACACACTGCAATTTTCATATTGCTTTTACTTTTTAAAGCCTGTTCATCAAGGGAGGATTGTGCCCTGCTTTGTCGCTCTATTTTTGCACCTTTTTCTTCAAGCAAAGAAGATTTTTCCCCATTAAGATTTGCAATCTTTCTTTTATTTTCTTCAAATTTTAGTTGCAAATCTGCCGAAGACTTAATATTTTTCAGTTGTTTTTCAATTTCTAAAATCTCCAAATCCAATTCTTCAAGTTCAGAATCTTTTTCTCTGATTTCTTTATACTTTTGAATAATATAATCC
>CAVIQW010000003.1:0-12156 GCA_963644915.1 Paratractidigestivibacter sp. | reverse complement strand
ATATAATCCTCATAAAAGTTTTCAGAGTCAGCAAGTCTTTGTTTTGCACTTCCGCTAAAATCTGAAATGAAATTTCCAAGACTTTTAGGAGGGATAAATTTCAACAATTCATTAAATGATTCATGTTCTTTTGAATTTTCTTTAATACAAGTTCCGCAAATACAAACTCCCCTCTTCCTTAAATAATCTATTGTCTTTGCAGTAATATCAGGTATTCCTTTATCAAGACTATCCGTTTCAGCAAGTTCTGTTAAAACATCTCTAATAATTTTTCTTGAAAACCAAGACAAACCTTTGGTATTAAAAATATCAACAAAACTAGAGATAGCATCGCTTTTCTCTTTTTTTAATTTTTCACTAGAAACTTCATAACCTTTTTTTTCTTTCACAAGTCTTTCAGAATCTTTGTTTTCTTCTATTTCTTTAGAAAGTTTTTCCTGCTGTTTTTCAAGATTTGATACATCCTCATCGATTTCTTTGTTTCGCTCATCAATTTTATTGAGGTCTTTATTCAAAGAATCAATCTTATCTTGTAGCTCTGCAATCTGAGAATTTGCTTTTGAATCAAAATCTCTATTGTAGCTTTTTATTACAGAAGAACTTGAACGTCCATTTAAATGGTCGAGAGTGATTGTAAAAGCGGAAAGTCCCAGTAATCGTTCTACAGCCTCTTTGAATTCTGCACTTTTTCCTTCATTTATTTCTTTACTCATATTTTGAATTCGTTCACCGTCAAAGAAAAAATAATTAGAAAGTTCAGACGGAAGAATTTCCTTTATTCTTAAATCGACTTCTCTTTGTTCAATAAATTTAGTGCTTCCCTGTGGATTTCTATACTTGATTTTTAATTCAGAACTATTCGGTGTATTAAGCTCGCCTGTCGCATTCGTTGTATACTTTTGCTCTCTAGTTATTTCATATTCTATATTGTTATGTATAAGCTGCAATGAAACTCTTACAAAAGACTCTTTGTTTGGTCCTAAATTTTGAGAGATTTCCTTATTCAGCAAAATAGAATCTGTAAAAGTTGTTTTTCCATACAAGCACCATCTGAATGCCTGAGCAAAAGTTGTTTTTCCTGCTCCATTTTCTCCAAGAATAATCGTGATATTTTTCACATTGTCTTCAGAAAACTCTACAGACTGTATGCCTTTAAACTGCCTGAAATTTTCAAGCGTGATTTTTTTTATAAGCATGCTATTTCCTCCGCAATTTTCTTTTTTATATCCCTAATCATTTCTGAATCGCCTTTTTCTTTTGTGGCAATATTCTTTTTTTCTGCAATCAAAATGGATGTAAGAATATTTCTTGCCTTCTTAACATCAATTTCGATTCCATCCTCCACAATTTTTTCACTGCTCATTTTCAAAATCCTCCTTAAATGTCAAATCCTTATCCGTAAGTTCATACAGTTCTTTTATTTCATTAATTTTTTCCATTGCGGGAATTTCTCTCATGGAAAGTTTTGCAAATTCAATTGCTCGAACAAGTTCATTTATAACCAAAGCCTTTCCTTTCTTTTTTTCTTCTGATGTTTCATAAACAACTTCATCAATAGCGCGCGGAAGCGTTATAAAATCATAAATTTCTGCAAAATCTTTTCCGTCTGATTTTCTTAATACACGTCCGCGCCGTTGAATGTACTCTTTCGGATTTGTTGTGCTTGCCAGAATGAAAGCTGTCTTTATGGCAGGAATATTTACACCTTCATCAAGACATTTTATTGCTATAAGCGCCTGCAGATTTTTCCCTTCTGAAAACTCTTTTTTTATAACTGCGCGTTCCTGCATATTTTCTTTTGAAGTAAACTGGGCAACTTTCATTCCAAGAAGATTTCCAAGCAAATCTGTAACGACTTCGATTTGCCTTTTTCCTTCTGAAATATCATCATCGTTAGAATCATCAAATCCAGAATCTTCATCGAAAACTTTTGTAGCTCCGCAGTAAACAAGAATGTGATTATCGTTTATATAAGGCATTATCTGTTCTTTTAAAGCGCCAATTTTATTTGACGCTCCTGCGACAAGTCTTGCCCGTTGCAATGCAATTCGTTTGCCTTTTTCATTCAACTTTAATTTTCCATTTTTTCCCTTTACAACACACTTTGAAATTTCACGTGAATACTGTTCGTAATAAACAAATTCATCATCTGTTAATGAAACAACAATCGGATAGTATTTATATCTTGTAAGTTTGTTCTCGTTTATTGCTCGTTCAAGACCATATTCGATGCACTTTTTTCCAAAGTAATCATAAAGCGATTGAGTCCCCTCTTTATCTCCGTGCCGTTCCAATGTGGCAGAAAGTGCAAGCCGATAAGAAAATTTATTGCTTAAAAGTTTCCTCAAATATTCTGCGCCGAAATTATGAGCTTCATCAACAACAAGTAATGCGTTTCCATGCAGTTTAGATATTTGATTTTGAACAAATTCTGAAGAGAATGTAGCGTTTGTAGAAATAAAGCAAAAAAACGTTCTGTTTTTTATCTCCAGATTAAAATCTTCTACAGCATATTTTAGCAATGATTTCCAGTTTTTCTGCTCTGAAGAACTATAGCCAATAATTGGTTTCATTCCGAATTTTTCAATATCTTCAACCCACTGTTCAACTAAATGCTGATAAGGACAAACTATAAAAACAGCAAGCCTGTCATTTAAAACTTCGCTCAACTTTGAAACTGCGCCTAAACCTGTAAGCGTCTTGCCAGTTCCTGTTGCCATATCAAAAATGCCTTTATAATCTTGTTTTTTCCATTCTGAAACTGCCTCCTTTTGATAATCAAAAAGAGTTATATCTGAAGGAATTCTTGGAATATTCATTTTGTTCTCAATTTCCCCATTCTGTATTTTTTCAATCTGTAATTTTTTCTTTTCTGAAATTGACTTGTTTTCAATGCCTTTTGTGAAGGAACGGCAGCCTATATTTGTCTTTAAGACGGTATAAATAAAGACTTTTTCCCAAGACTTACTGCTTTTCCATTTCTCATCAAACCAAAAGATATGTCCTTTTACAGAAGTTCCGTTTTCAGGACGCACAACGACATTAGAAGAATTCATTTCCAAATAATTCAGCTCTGAATTGTCTTCAAGCCCTTTCTTTGTAAAATTAGAACTTCCCACAATCGCACAAGAATCATTTTTGCCTTTGAATATGTAGCACTTTGCGTGAAGAAAACTGGAGTTATTAAAATCTTGATAAGTATGAATTTCGAATTTTGGATTTTCTCCAACACAATAGTTTAGAAGTAAAGAAATCGCATCTTCATAATCAGCAACAACAGGAATATTTTCCAAATGATATTTTATATAACTAGCTGGATAATCATTTAAGTCAATTTCATCTGCATGACTCAATTGATAATTTTGTACTTCTGGGTCTTTACCAAGCAAAAGTTTTATTTTTGTATCTTGTCGTTCAAGAAAGTTTCTTAATTCCTCAAAAATAAGTGCAATAGATGGAATATCCCAATAACCGGTCGCTATATAAAATTCATTGTAATTTTCATCCAACAATAAAGTTTTTATATATGAGCTAAGCTTGTAATTTTGAGAATTATCAATTAAAGGATTTTTGAATTTTTGTAACATTGATTCACTCCCTCACCTATTCCCCTCGATATACTCCATCGCCTTTTCCAGCGCGAAAAAATCCTCGTCACCTGTAAAATAGCCCACGCTAAAGCGCACTGTGCCTGCTGGAAATGTTCCTAAAAATTTGTGGGCAAGCGGAGAACATTCAAGTCCTGTGCGCACAGCGATTTCCGCCTCGTCAAAGACGTTTCCGATGTCTTCCGCCGCATAGCCGTCAAAAAGCGTTGAAACTACGCCGATGCATTTTGTCTTTTCTGAAAATCTGTCTGCCGGACCTAGAATCTTTACAAAGTCGTAACGCTGTAAGATTTCTAGAAGTCGGCGGTGATTTTTTTCTTCCGTCACGCGGATTTCGTCCTGATTTTTCAAGAACCATTCTGATGCCGCGTGAAGTCCTGCGACCGCCGCGATGTTCTGGCTTCCCATCTCGTAGCGGCTCGGAAGGCTTTCGGGCATTTCCTGATTTGCCGATTCAACGCCTGTTCCGCCAAATAAAACCGGCTCCAGCACGACGTTTTTGCTTTTCACAAATCCTGCGATTCCGAACGGACCGTACAGCGTCTTGTGCCCGGCAAAAACCGCAAAGTCAAGTAGTTCGCTCGCCACGTTCAAGGGAACGAGTCCGGCTGTCTGCGCCATGTCGGTCACGGTAAGTGCACCAAAGTTTTTCGCCGCCTTAAAAAGCTCTAAAACCGGAGCGACAAGCCCAATCACGTTGCTTGCGTGGCTTACAATCACAAGGTCTGGAGGCGTTTGAACAAACTGGGCGTTTATCTTTTCGATGTCGTATTCAAAACCAGAAGAAACAAAAAGTTCTTTGACCTGAATTTTCCCGGCCTTTTCAAAATGGTGCAGAACGCGCGTTACCGAATTGTGTTCAAAAGGCGAAATGTAAACGGTCGGAACATTGCGGTCATTGAGCCTGTTGTCCGAAGGCACGAGCGAAGCGAAGTAATGACCTTTTTCAGAAAATCCAGCAATCACGCCCTGAATCACCATGTTCAAGGCAATCGTCGCACTCGGAGCAAAAATCACGTCCTTGTTCGGGCACTGCAAAATCTTCTGAATAAAACGCCTCGTTTCAAAAATCATTCTTGCCGCTTTGGCCGCCAACTTGTACTGTCCGCGCCCAGCGTTTCCGCCATGTTCCCGGTAAAAACTGTCCATAAACCGATAGACACATTCGGGCTTTGGAAAAGTTGTCGCCGCATTGTCAAAATAAAAACTCATTTTTTCCTCCAATTTTGGGTGCTCCCCTCACTTTGTTTCGACAAGCTCAACAGCCGTTCGGGTCGGGCTTTTCGGGGTTCTGGCTTTCGCCTACATTGTTTTGCTCTGGTTTCGACAGGCTCAACCGCCACAAAACAACTCAACCGCCACAAAACAACGCTTCGCGCCCCTACAATCCCTAGCACATCCCCTAGCACAGCTTCTCAAGCAAAGTCACTAAAACCTGCCTTTTTTCCGCTTCGGTTACAGACTGACCCATTTCTTCAATTGTCCGCCAGATTTCTTCTTGCAAGGATTTTGCTCTAAGCGAACATTCAACTTTTTTAAACGATTTTGTTCTTGCGCTTTCTGCTCCGTTTCTGGCAAAATGGATTTCGTAATTCGTCGTCGCTCCGCTTGCCTGCCCTGCCGTTTCAAAACTTCCGCCAGCATTTACACAGTTTTCGCTTTCAGTTTTTTCAGCATTGTCTGCAAAAGGATTTTTAAAATCCAAAAGCGTATCGTTAAGTTCTTCTAAGCGTGCAAAAAACACATTTCCACTTTCATCGTTCCAGTCATCAAGGCTTAAGCCTGTCAAAACTTTTGCCATTTCAAGCACAATCTGCTTCTGGTCGTTTCCGGCATTTTTATAAACTTTTAAAAGCGAATGTGCTCCGTTTTCAAAAATCTGATTTTCAATTCCGTCTTTCAATTTTGAGCAAAAGTCGGCAATTACATTTTTAAGGGATTTTTCGCATGCGTTTTTGTCAAAAGCATTTTTTGTTTCTTTTATAATTTTTTCAGTCAACCTTTCTAATACCGTGTCAAAAAACAGCTTTGCTTTCTTTACATTTTCTAAAACAAAAGAATCGCCCTGTTCAGACTTTTCGTCTTTAAAAACAGAAGGAATTTTTTCAAAAAGAATTTCGTTTGCGCCATATCCGCCCTGCTTTAGAATATTTAAGAAGGCAAAATATCTGTTATCGCCGTCAGATTTTTTGCTCTGCTTTGTGTATTGAGCAAGCGAGCGGTACCAGCGGAACATCGCGTTTACAAGATAAAAGTAGCCGTTCACGTTTTTTTCGCCGTCAATTACAAAATCCGAAAAAATATTTTCCATTCCGCTTACATAATTTTGTTTTTCATCATTCCACTTTTGCACACGCACAAAAAAATCAGCCGGATTTTCTGCAATTTCAGATAAACTCTGGGCATTTACAGGAATTTCTGTCTTATTTTTTTTGAACACAACATTTTTTGAAAAAGCAGAAATAACGGCGGCAATATAAAGCGGAATTACGCCTCTCCTAAGTCCAATTCCATTTTCAGAATTTTCTAACATTTCAAAAAGTTCACTAAAACTAATCTCTTTTTCTTCCGCACGGGCAAAAAAGTTTTTTATTACCTTAAAAAGATTCTTAAAATTTTCATCGCTTGCACTGTCGCTGGTTGCTGGTTCAAGATTAAAGAGTTTCTTTTCTAAACACTCTGTATCTTTTTCGCATTTTTTTAGAATTCCAGGCAAAACAAGAGCGCTTCTCATAAAAGAAACTTCCTGCCCGCTTCCAGACAAACCCAAACCTAAAAAAGGAGAATTCAGCATTGCGTCAATAAGTTTTGAGCGGCTTTTTGCTGCCATTGCGCTAAGACAATTTTTATTGAGCATTTCGTTATTTATAACTGGCGTTTTATAAAAAATCTCCGCACAGATTTTTGAAACAAGATTTGTAAAATCAGATTTTCTGTAAAGTTTCTGCTTTTCTCCAAGCGAAACATAAAAAGAATTATTAAGCTCAGGCTGAATATATGAATGAACAACCTGCTTTATAACCTCATTCAAATCCCGGAAAATAAGGTCGTACTCGTCAAAAAGAACTGAATCCGACGGATTTTCTGCAGACGCAATAATCTGAGAACGCAGGAATGAGACAGAATCAAAACGGCGGAGCTTTTCGCAGAAATTTTCTTCAAGTTTTGAAATTACAAAGACAAGATTCCTGTTTGCAGAAGAGATTCTGCACGCTTTTTCAATAATTTCTTCCTTTTTAAACTCGCTTACTGTAAAGTTTCCTGCACCTTCAAAATCCTTAAAAATTGCAAAAATACAGCCGTCACAATTAAAATTCTGAGCAGAATATTTCCAGTCTTCCTTTTGCATAAAGTCTTTTTCAGAAACAAAAACAAAGCGAAAATAACGCGTCATCTTATGTTTTACGTTGTACGAAACCGGGTAAATAAATTTGCAAGGATTAAAACTGTTCAAAATATCAACAACACGGACAGTTCTCCGTCGTTTTTCAACGCACTCAGAAATCAGGGCCGGAACATCAATTCCAGAATTCGCCTTTAACTGAAGATAATTGTTGTGGACGTTCAGATAAACAAAACCTTTTTCACACAAGTTTTTTACAGCAATGCGTATTTCTTCACGGCTAAAGCCTGCATCATCATAAAGTTCAAAAAGAAAATTCAAATCCGGAGAAATACGCTCAAACTGGTTCAAACAGTAAATTAAGACAATGGTTTTTACAATTTTTGATTCAAGGGAGTTTTTTTCTAACTGGCGCAAAACCGACGAAGCGACAAGATAATATTTTTTTATTTCGCTTGTGTAGTTTTCTAAAGAAAGCTGATTTTCAAAATAGTCAAAAAGAATGTCCGGCGTAAAAAGAATAATTTTTTTGTTGTTCAAAAATGGTTCGCTTTCCGCTCCAGCATTTTCAATTTTTTCAATCAGTGAAGAAAAAGCGTTTTTATCGTTTCCGGAAAGAAAAGTAAAAAGAGTGCGTTCATTTTGCGCAACTTTTTCAGAAAGACGCGGCAAAATATACGTTGTAACTGGATGAAGCGGATAGCAGCCGTAAAGAATTGTATCTACAAAATCACTTTCAAGATTAGAAAAAAGACGGAAACTGCCATCAAACCAAACATTTTTTAAATTTTCAAACTGAGCCTTGTTCTCAGTGCAAAAGTTTTCCCATTTTTCAGCATTTTTTAAAATTGCAGCACTAATCAGGCTGTAAACTTCTGAATAATTGTTGTAAAGATGAATGTGCTTAAATCTCTCAGAAACGCCTTTCCAGCCGTCAACCTTTTGCTTTGGAAGAATGTCTATGTAGTTTTCAATTTCCTTGTGGCAAATCAAAAGCAAGTGCAACTGAGTTTTTCCGCTTCTGTCGCACATTTCTGCAAAATCCTGCAAAAGCCTTGTGTCTTTTACAGTCGCATGGGCAATACTTGACTCAAGATATTTTCCAAATTCATCGTAAACCACAAAAATTCCGTCATAAAGCCTGGTTTCGCAAAGTTTTTTACACGTTTTTTCGTAAACTTCAACAACATCAAAACCGCTGAACGGATTAAATTCACTTCCAGAAGTCAAAGACGGATAAAGCCTTTCAAATTCTTTAAAAATGTCCGAATTATAACTTAAAAGCTGCCTTTTAAACTCATCCGCTTTTACAGAAGCCAAAGAATTAAATTTCTCAAGAGTTTCGGGATATTCTTTTTCCCATTTTTCTATCATTTTTACAGCCGATTCAAAATGAGTTTCCGGCATAAGGTTTTTAAATTCCGCTCTTTTTAATGTAAGATTAAGGGCATACAAAAACGACTGCGCAAGGCTCTGCGAATTTCCGTTTATCACAATCGGCAAAAGTCGCCTTCCGCTTTTTACATATTCAAGCACGTTTTGCGCGGCAACAGGATTTTTTTCTTTTATTTTTAGGGCAATTTCTTCAAAAACTTCTTTTAATTCGGGATTGTTGTACAAAATAGAAAGAGTTTCCAGAACAATGTAGGATTTTCCTTTTCCGTACGGTCCGATTAAAATTCCCGCCCGCCGTCCAAAAGTTTTATCAGATTCTGTGGTTTTATCAGCTTGTAAAGTTTGTAAATCGTCGTTTTTAGCAAAATCCACATTTTTTGCGCTTAAAACAGCCTCGTCAATAAATTTTACCGCCTGCGATGTCGGAATAAAATTTGCGATTTTTTTTGCATTGTCAAAGTCAAACGCAATATTCACCGAGGACTGAAAATTCTCCGAAGAATCTATCATTTTGTTTTCCATTAATTTCATTTTTTCAGTTCCTCGTAATATTTTTTGATGCAATTTTCATAAAGGTTTTCTTCGTCCACTTCTTTCCACGGCAAAAGGCGCACAAGGTCAAGCCCTGCTGTCCGCACAACTTTTACAAAATCACGCGCTTCAAGCTCGCTTAAAATGTCCATCAAAGTAATCACATCAAGATTAAAAAGTTTGCCAGCCCCGCGTTTTTTATTCTGAATGTCCGAAAGAGGAATCTCAAAATTTTTATACACAATTCTTACCACGCCGTCGCCTTCGTTTTTTCTGCACATACGGTAAAGAAGTGCAAGAAAAATTAGTGGCGGAATATTCTGCTTTGGCGGAATTACTTTTCTGTAGAGTTTTTTTCCGCTTCCAACACAATCTAAAAGTCCAAGTTCCGCAAACGGAGACTCAATATTGTCTTCCGGGTCAATTTCGCTTCCTTCCCTAAAACGCGAAACGTAAGTGTTTACAAGACATTCAAAATCGCTTTCAAAAGAACTCAAAGCCGTTGCGCCGCCGTTCATTCTGTCAAAATTCTGCACAGCAACAACAAAATCCTCTTTTGAAAATTCCGTAAAATTAAATTCATTAAAGAAAAAATACCAACTCGTCGCGTTTTCTATATTTAACGCAAGCTCCGCCTGCAAAAGCCAAAGAGTTCCAGCTTCTTCCGCAAACTTATCGTTTTCAAAAATAATTTTTCCAAGATTCGTAAAAAAAGTCTGAGTTTTTTTTGTCTTTGGATTTTTAGATTCCTGCGTCAGTCCCAGCGCCTTCATCCAGTAACGCAGCGAAACAACCATATTCCGCCCAAGCCCTAGTTCGTCCATCGGCAGCATCGTTTTGTCCGTAAAAATTGCAGGATTCTTATCAACCGCTTCCATTCCCTTTGCAAGCCAGTTTTTTCGTGTTGAAAAAGTCTCGTGTCCTCTATATTTCATTTTTTTTCCTTTTTACTTTGGGCGTTTCCCTCACTTACGTTCGGGGCGGGCTTTTCGTGGTTTCGACTTTCGGCTACATTGTTTTGTTCTGGTTTCGACAGGCTCAACCGCCACAAAACAACGCTCCGCGCCACTACAATCCCTAACGCGAAGTGTTAAACCGTGCTCTTTAGTGCACAGTAAATAAACGAGTTTTGCAAATCAAAAACTTGCAGCATAAAATCCATAACGTTTCCCTCACCCCGTCATTCCCGCACTTGCGTTCCCTTGTCATTCCCGCACTTGATGCGGGAATCTCTTTTTACAATGGATTGTCGGGTCAAGCCCGACAATGACACGGGACGCCCGACAATGACAACTCACTCTGTCATTCCACGCTTGACTTACCTTGCCATTCCCTGACTTGACCAGGGAATCTACTTACGGCAATAAATTGTCGGGTCAAGCCCGACAATGACATGTTTGGTAAGATGCCCGACAATGACAACTCACTCTGTCATTCCACGCTTGACTTACCTTGTCATTCCCTGGCTTGACCAGGGAATCTGCTTACGGCAATAGATTGTCGGGTCAAGCCCGACAATGACACGGGACGCCCGAAAATGACAGCAAAGATACTTATTAAACCGCACCATGACAAAAACTCCTGCTCTTTAATCCTTCGTCCTTAAATATTTTTCCATCATGCAGCCACCGGTCAGATATTTTTCTGTAACACATTTTTTGCAGTGTCTGCATTTTGCAGGATTTATGTAATATTCGTTTCCGCTAAGGCTTATTGCACCAAAGCGGCAGACGCTTTCGCATTTAAGGCATTTTCTGCACGCATTAAATTTCCTTACCTGATACCCAATCTGCCGCTGCAAGTCGTCGTGCTTTTCAACGTTCATCGTGCGGATTTTTACGGCATGCTCAAAACCGCTTTGGCTAAACGGCTGAACGGAAATTATCGGAACTTTTGTCTTTATGTCTAAAATCAAAGTTTCGTGAATCAACTTTCTACCAAGTTCGGGGGCTAAAATTCCAAAAGGAACAAGCATATTCAAAAAACTGTCGTCAAAAGCATGTGTAAGCTGGTAGATTTTTGAATGTTCCTCGCTCGTGCAGTTTGTAAATTTTAGTTTTACATCTTCCGCGGCCGCCACTCCGTTTCCGCCCTGACGAGCCTTCCACTTTCCTGAATCCACATATTCTTCTGCGTCCGGCTTTCCAATCTGGCGGGCAAAATCAATCAAAAAATTCCGCCACTTTTCGCTCTGCTCTGCCATATAAATGCGCGACAAAAATTGCGCCCGGGTGTTGTTGTTCGGGCAGCACCAGCAGCCAACGCGGTCGTAGCCTAAGCGGTATGCGTCGTTAAAATCAACGTTTTCGGTCAAAAGATAAAGCCATACGTCAAGGTCTTTCCATTCAAAAATCGGGCTTGCAACGGTCTGCTTCTGGATTTTTACGTTTTCTGTGTTTTCTGTAACGGCGCTGTACTTTGAGCGGCTGACGCTTTCGCACTTTCGGATTCCGTAAAAAGTCAAAATCTGCTTGTCACCAAATTTGCGGTTTAAAGCCCGGGTTATCGGTCCTGTTTTAAACATCGAGCAGCACCATCTCATCATTCTTGCAGGAGGACCAATCTGCTTGCAGACTTCATAAAAATTCTGGTCTGTATTCTGTGCAATTTTAAATTCCGCCATCGGGTGCGCTTTTCTGTAGCGTTCTGCATATTGAGTCGTAAGAGGAAACTCAAGCGTAGTGTTTCCAAAAAGATGCGTTATATTAGGATTTGAAAGTGCCTTTACAACAAGGTCGGCAGTCGCGGTAGAATCTTTTCCGCCGCTAAAAGACACAATTATGCGGATTTCGCTTTCCTCGCCGTTTTTTTCGATGAAGACTTGCGCAGTGTCCCGGACAAAATAAAAAGCTTTGTCCCTTATAAAACTAAATCTGAATTTGTTTGCTTGAATAAATTTATCTATTGTTGTGTCAAAGTAACTTTTTGAAACCTCAAGATTTTTTTCTGAAAGTTCATTCAGTTTTTTACGCAGAAAATCGCAGTCAGCATTTCTAAAAACCTCCGACGAAATTGCAACAGATTTTCCGTCAATATAGTAACGGTTCGCACAATTCCACACAGAAGAAGAAACAAGGCTGAACGGCTCTTTTTTAAGCAAAAGTTCCAAAAGCAACCGCTCCTCCGGAAAAACCGGCCGCAAATCGCTAGAAAGATATTCAAGTTTTACAGAGCAAAGAGGACAACTGCAAATCGCCTCACCTTCTCCAGCCTTAGAAAACACAGGAATTTTGCAGGAAGAACACCATAAAACCTGAGCATAAAAGAGTTTGTCTTCCT
>CAVIQW010000002.1:40872-125730 GCA_963644915.1 Paratractidigestivibacter sp. | reverse complement strand
TCCTTTTGTTCCTGGATTTTTATAAAAATCAAATTGCTTATTCATTTCTTCAATAATTCTTTTTGATTGAAGATTTTCTTCGTAATGATTTTTTAGAGAATAGAAAAATCTTTTTCGCTCATCATCTTTTAAAACAACAAACTGACCACATTGTGCGTTTTGCATTTTTGATTCAATATAAAAACATTCAATTCCATTATTTTTCAGCAGGATATCGGATTTGGTTGAATCTGAACCGCCATTATGTTCAAAACTGTAATTTTTATTTTCATATTTTGATTTTAAATATTCAAAACATTCATTTTCACAAATTTCCCAGTTTTCCATAATTAAACTCTCCAAAAAGGATTTTATCTTTTTCACCCAATTCTTTTATTACATTAACTGTCATCACATTTTCTGCCTATTCAATCAAACAATTGTTAGAAACGATGTCTCTTACTTTATCGGCATATTCTTCTAGAAAGTTTGCGGTAAGTGTATCAAATTCAGGAAGATTTTTTGTTTTAAATGTTTGCATATAAGTAACAACTGAAGCCCTCCTGTTTGCACTAAGACAGTATTCCATAAAATAATTTTCAGAAAACACAAATATTCTTCATCTTGTATTTTATAGAACAAAGTGCTAAAAATTAAATTGTATCTGGAATTTACATGATTGAAGTGAACAATAAAAGTCTTTTAGGTTATAAGTTTATAGACCTTTTTGCAGGAATCGGCGGTTTTCATCTTGCTTTGTCTTCTCTCGGAGCTGAATGTGTTTATGCGAATGAATGGGACAAATTTGCGCAGGCAGTTTACAAGGACAATTTTGGAATTGAGCCAGAAGATGACATCACAAAAGTTGATGAAAACACTATTCCAGACCACGATATTCTTTGTGCTGGATTTCCGTGCCAAGCATTTTCAATCAGCGGAAAACAGCGAGGTTTTGAAGACAGCCGTGGAACTTTATTTTTTGATGTCGCCCGCGTTGTAAAATCAAAACGCCCCAAAGTTGTTTTTATGGAAAATGTAAAGAATTTTGCCGTACACGACAACGGAAACACCCTTGCCGTTGTAAAAGCGACTATGGAGCAGCTCGGATACACATTTTATCAGAAAGTCCTGAACGCAGTTAATTATGGAATGCCCCAAAAACGAGAGCGCATCTATATGGTCTGCTTTAGGAACGATTTACTGAACAAGGATTTTTCATACCCAAAACCTTTTAAACTCACTCGCCATGTGGAAGACTTTTTACTCGATGAAGAATCAATGGTTAAAGATTTGTATGTAACCCGTGCCGATACGTTTTATAACAACACAAAAGATGACAAATACAGCGATTCCTCTATCCGGCTTGGAATTGTGAATAAAGGCGGTCAAGGGGAACGAATTTACAGCACAAAAGGAATCGCCATAACACTTTCTGCTTACGGTGGCGGAGTTTTTTCAAAAACCGGCGGCTATCTTGTAAACGGAAAACCCCGAAAACTTCATCCAAGAGAATGTGCAAGAATTATGGGCTATCCTGACAGCTACAAAATGACAAAGAACAAAAATCAGGCTTATAAACAGTTCGGAAATTCTGTTGTTGTGGATGTGCTTCAATATATTGCAATAGAAATTGGAAAAACTCTTTCTGCTAACGAAAACTCAAAATCAAAAGAAAAAATTCTTACAGCCTAAAATATGCCATCAGGAAATCTTGTTTCCTTCCGCCAGAGAATCAGCAAGGTTTTCTGCCGTAAAGTTGTTGTGAATAAAAACTACCAGCACAATCAGAATATAACGCAGCGAAGTTATCCTGCGGGAAGTTTCCTCGTCAACAAGGCGAGCAGTTTTGTTTTCTGAAATATCCCGACTTGTTTCTGAAAATGCAGTTTCGTTTGTCATTTTTTAGCATCCTTCATTGGTACGTTTGTACTATCAAAAACAGAGGTATCTCACAAAAAGAGCTTGCCGCGGAAATCAGCGAAAGCTACAACACGCTCCAGTCATGGATTAACCGCGACAGGCTCCCCAATGCAGTCCAGGCAGTAAAAATTTCGCACGCACTCGGAACAACAGTGGAATTTCTTGTAACAGGCCACGATGAAAAATTCCAGGCAGACAACTCAGAAACTATCCGCCTTCTTGAAAAAGCAATTGAAAATTTAAAATAGTCGGGTCGCCCACCGCAAAAAAAAAGACAGAAAAAACACTTTTTAGACAGCCCCACCGCCACAAAAAAATCATTCAGACAAAAAAAAGGCTCGGCACAAAACCGAGCCATGCCCATCAGGCAGCCGGGGAACATGGGTGGGAGGGGAAAATGTCCCCGGCAATTATATTATCGCCCTGTTTCTCAAATTTCTTGAATATTTTTTTAAATGTGGCAATTTTTTTTTTCAATTTGTTAAATTATTTATTCTTCTGAAATTTCAAGGTCAACGGCAAGGTTCACTGAATAAGATTTTCCTTTTTCAATAAAAATAGAACGGACAATCTCGTAGCCACCAAGCAGACATTTTACAATGTGGTCGCCCTCTGACACAACAAATTCCTTTCCAAAGGAATCAACCTTTTTATCGTCAATAAAGACATCAGAATTTTCAGGTGCTGTAACCGTTAAAGTTGGTGCAAGACTCTTTAGCATAACCTGAATTTCCGAAGTTTTTGCCTGCTCAATAAAAACTGTCCTTACCTCGCTTCTAAATTCCTCAGACTGAATATTTATATTGTGCTTTCCAGAGTCAAGCAAGATTTTTCCATTCAAAAGTTCAACTGGCTCATCATCAACAAAAAGTTCGTAACTTGCGTTTTTTCCATCTGGTGCAGATACATCAAGTTTTAAAGTTCCTTTATTCATCAGAACAGGTCTTACAAGAACATCTAACTTTGCCTCGTAGGTTTCATCAGGAACACCTTTCATTGCAGGCTGAAAACGAATAAATGCGTAACCAACAGAAACATCTGGAACAGCGTCAATCTTTGCAATATAGCCATTGTCTTTTATTGAATTTTGTCTCTTCAGCGGAACTTGAACAATCCAGTTTAATTTTGCCGGAACTGGAGTTACAAAAATCCTTGTACCCGAATAATCTATGGTAGAAACATTCGGTCTTGGCTTAATTCCCTCATAAACTGAAAAAGCAACAGAATCACGCCAATCCGCAACAATCTGAGGTATTTTTATTTTCAGTTCAAAACCTTCAAGATATGTCATATCTTCCGGCATAAAAACCGCAAGACTATCATTTATTCCAAGAACCGCAGTCTGCTCTTCTGTTGAATCGCCTGGCAACATCACAGCACACAATTTTCTTACACGAAAAGTTTCCGCCTGGCAAAATTCGCCAAAAATCAACAGAGAAGAAAAAATAAAAAGTTTTGCAAAAAACTTAACCATACAAAAACCTTAATATCGGATAAAATCAGCCGGATCAGCCGCAACACCGTTCAGTCTGATTTCAAAATGCAAATGCGGTCCTGTTACTGCCCCAGATTTTCCAGAAAGCCCAATCACCTTGCCAACACGAACAACCTCATCTTTTTTTACATCAATTCTAGAAAGATGAGCATAGACACTCGAAAGTCCACCTTCGTGCAAAAGAACAACGTAATTGCCGAACACTGCATCCATTTTTGCCACAAATGCGACTTTTCCGCTTTTACAGGCATAAACAGGAGTTCCCTCCGCAGCCGCAAAATCTATTCCATTATGAGATTTCCATCTGTTGTACACAGGACTATTGCGAAAACCAAAACCAGAAGTTACCCGAATATTATCCAATGGAGTCCGCATGGATGTATCAAGAAAAAAAGCACGCTGCGCAGGACTAAATCTCTTTCCATAAAGAAAATAGAATTCTTTTTCATTTAAATAATAGCATATTTTTTCTGATTTTTCCACAAAAGACTTGTATTCAGAAGAAATTAAAATTTCAACAAACGAAACCGGATTTTCACGCACAAAAATACCCTTTACCGTAGGCAGAACAATCTTTTTTCCGGTGATTTTTTCTGAAATTCCACAAAGAGAATTCAACGTAACCAAAGTGTCATACGGAATTCCAGAATCCGCACAGACAGAAAAAATATCTTCGGATTTTTTTGGAACGTAGACATAAAATTCTTCAAGTGGCGGCTCAATACTCAGTTCATCCGCAAAAATCTTATCGTTATGGGAAACAGTTTCTTCAAATTGACGAAAAATAACATCTGAACCAGAAAGTTTATGGATTTCTGGAAGTTTTTCCACATCAATCTTGATTTTATGGGCAGGATTTTTTTCAGTCGCAAAAAGAGATAAACACGAAACCTGAAAAAACGCAAAAAAAATCAGCGGAAAAAAACTACGCATTCTTTTTTCTTAAAATTTTTCTGATAATACAAAAAACAGCGGTGGCAAAAATAACAAAAAGCACAAAAAACGTATAAATCCGTGGAGCAGAAACCGCAAATTTCCATAACGGAAAAACAACTGCAAACCCGACCGCAAGACAAGAAACAACCAAGCCCAAAATCTTCAAAAGACCAAAAAAGAATTCTTTTATTTTCAATGCTACATTCCACATAGCACCATTTTAAAACAAAAGACAGGTTTCTGCACCCAAAAACCTGTCTTTTCAGTAAAAAAATTACTCAGAAATTGCTTCTGCTGGGCAAGTAGCGGCACAAGAACCACAACTGATACATTTGTCAGCATCAATTGCTCTTTTGTCGTTTACTTCTGCAATCGCTCCAACTGGACAGTCAGGTTCGCATGCGCCACAATTAACGCATTTATCTGAATCAACTTTGTAAGCCATAGTCATTCTCCTTACAGCTAAAATGAACTAGAAAAATATTACTCCACGAAAAACGATTTTTCAACAAATCAAAGTTCGCATTGGCTAACAATTTTAACCAATAGACATTTTTTGCCACATCATTCAAAATATCAGAACAATGAAAAAAGAAACTCTTGCAAAATTTATTGATCACACGCAGCTTTCGCAAACTGCCGGAATAAAAGAAATCACAAGGCTCTGCACAGAAGCAAAAAAATATAATTTCAAGTCGGTATGTGTAAATCCAATTTTCGTCACACTCTGCAAAAGTGAACTCGCAGATTCAGACATAAAAATTTGTACCGTCATCGGGTTTCCTCTGGGGGCAACCTCATCACAGAATAAAGCGGCTGAAACAACTCAGGCAATCATCGACGGAGCAGATGAAGTTGATATGGTCATAAACACTGGAGCCGCACTGGAATGTCGTTTTTCTCAAATAGAAATGGATATAGCCAGCGTTGTTCAAGCCGCAAGACTCGCCGGAAAAAAACTGGAAAAACCAATCGTTGTAAAAGTCATACTAGAAACCTGCTTTCTTACTGATGGAACAATTGAAACTTGCTGTAAATGTGCAGTCCGAGCCGGTGCAGATTTTGTAAAAACATCAACAGGATTCGCAACTCCAAAAGATTCCGCAGGAAATATTCTTCCAAATGGAGCATCTAGTCATCACGTTGAAATAATGAGAAATACTGTCGGAAAGAATTTTGGCGTAAAAGCCTCTGGCGGAATAAGAAACGCAAAAAAGACTATAGAAATGATTATTGCCGGAGCAAACAGAATCGGAACTTCAAACGGAATTCAAATCATGGAAACTTGGGACGAGTCTATAAAAATTCCGGGATGGGACGACTAAATTCAAAGCGCAAAATCTTTTGCCTTGAACCAGAAAAGCTGATTTTCCGTCATTGCGCAGTCAATCTTATTTTCCTGATAAAGATAATAAAGGTACGCCCGGATTGTACTGCCAATCAAAAGATATTGTGGTGTCCTTAGTTTTATGTCGTTCATATCGGCAACGGCTTTCATCAGTTCTGAAAAAGTAAGCCGCCTTTCATCTTTTAAGGCTCGCAAAATGCAATATTCAGTGGAAAGAACCGCAATTTTGTTCATTTCAACAGTTTCCTGAATTCTCCGGATGGCTTCTCCGTGGCAAGGAATATACCAGTTAAAATTCGTTTTATCCAGTTTTTCCAAAGTTTGTTTAAACGCACCCAAATCAACAAGATAAGAAATCCAGTATTTCAAGACGTGCATCCTGCCAAAAACCGCATCCCCTGGAAAAAACACCGTTTCGCCATTTTTGTCCGTAAAAAGAACGCCAAGCATATCCAAGTAATGCCCTGGAAGACTGATGAAACTTATTTTTCCACCGCCCCGCAGTTTTATTTCAGAATTTTCATCAATAAATTTGTCCGCCTTGGAAGGTTTTGCAACATAGTAACTAGACTGAAGATGTGGCAAAGGCATTGAACCACAAGTTATTATCGACTGCAAAAGACTACATTCAAGACCTACAGATTCAATCCGACTGCACCAAACCTGACAGCCTGTCTTTTTGACAAAAAAATCATTTCCGCCACAGTGATCCGCATGAGAATGAGTATTTATTATGGCAACAAGATTAAAACCGCCATTTTCCAGCGGAAAAAGTTCGTTCAGTTCTGAAAAAATGCGTTCAGCATCCTCTGAATCTCCGCCAGAATCAACAAGATAAACATCTTTTGTCTTTGAGCCACGTTTCCCATTCACAGAAATAACTCCAACATTCGTTGCTCCCGGAATATAGAAAACGTTTCTAGTAATTTTTTTTGCAGTCATTACAGGTCAAGTTTCTGACGCATGATTTTTTTTGCTTTTTCCTCGTCATTAACCATAAGAATCGGCTGTCCTGTCGCATCCAAAGCGTCGCGCCACAAAGCACCTTCAGGATCAACAAAGTTTCTGCTTGCAATAGCCATTTTTGTAGGAATATAAACAAATTTGTCGTGAACCAGACCAACAACAATCTTTGTTTTTCCAGCCATTGCCGCATGAACAGCGTTATTTCCAAGGCGTTCACAATATACAGAGTCAGAAGCAATTGTAACCGCAGAACGAATCTGATAGCTTGGATCGCAATATTTAAGGTCAACAGGAATATTCTTCTTTGTAAAGTAAGACTTTATTGCATCGCGAAGGTAAATTCCAATATCAGCAAGTTTTTTGTTTCCGGAAGCATCCGTTTCATCATTTGAAGCAAAAAGTTCCTGACCAGCGCCTTCCGCAACAACAACAACCGCATGTTTGTGTTCCATAAGACGTTTTTCAAGATTTGCAAGGAATCCGTTAGGACCATCCATATCAAAAGGAATTTCTGGAATAAGGCAGAAATTTGTTTCGTGAGAAGCAAGAGCCGCATAAGTCGCAATAAAACCAGATTCACGACCCATAAGTTTTACAAGAGCAACACAGTTTGGCTGGGAGCGGGCTTCCATATGCATAGAAGCAATCGCCTCTTTTGCCTGTTGAACCGCAGTTTCAAAACCGAAAGAATGATCAATAAGAAGAAAATCATTATCAACAGTTTTTGGAATTCCAATAACCGCACATTCAAGACCGCGCTTCTGAATTTCTTCAGCCATAGTCAAAGCACCATGCTGAGTTCCGTCGCCACCAATCACAAACATCATATTGATGCCAAGACGTTCAATCGTATCAACACCGTCTGTAGGAATTCTATTTCCACCACCACGGCTTGTTCCTATAAAAGAACCGCCAATCTTGTGGATTTCATCAACAACATCAGGATTAAGCTGAATTGGCTCAAGATTTGAATCTTCAAAAAGTCCGCGGTAACCATAGCGGAAACCAACGATTTCCCGAACACCGTAGCGATTCCACAGGCAGCGCACAACAGCACGGATAACATCATTCAAACCTGGGCAAAGACCACCGCAAGTACAGATTCCAGCCTTTACTTTTTTAGGGTCAAAATATATTTTTTCACGAGGACCGGCTTTTTGCAAAAGATTTGTTTTATCAACAGAATTCGGTTCATCTTTGCTAAAAACGTTTATTCTATTTCTTACAAAAGAATCATCACGTACGTAATTTGCACATGCACCGCCAACAACTGTTGACAACTGAATAGGTGAATTAAACTTGCAAGGACCTAACTGTTCAACCGAAAAATCGTAATCTTTTGCCTGACTCATTTTTGCTCCTAAAATAACGCTGAAACGCGAAACGCAGCGTTAGAAAAAAAACTTTGCTCTATCTAAATAAAGATATACAGAATCAACATTTTTTTCAATCATTTTCTTGACCCAATTTGCTTATGGATTTATTTTTTATAGTAGGAAATTTGAATTTTTTTTACAAAAAGAAATAAAAGCGTAGGCAGAATTCGTGATTTGTGAAGATTTTGGTCGATTGAACCAATTAAAGTGCGTAGCACCCAAAATCTTACAAGCGAAGCGCGAGACCAACCATCTGGAGCAAATTACGAATCTGCCGAAAGCGGTTATTCTGATTTATTAAAAAAATTAAAATTTCCAACTAAAAAAATTCACAAGATGGAGAAATCTATGAAAATCACAAAAATTTTGGCTTCTATTTTTTCAGGAATCGCAATTATGGCAGGCGTTTCTTCCTGCAACATATACAACAATATGGTTGAACTAGACGAACAGGTTTCCGCACAATGGGCACAGGTTGAAAATCAGTACCAGCGCAGATATGACCTGATTCCAAATCTTGTTTCAACAGTAAAAGGCGCAGCAAGCCACGAAACAGAACTTTACACACAAGTTGCAGAAGCACGCGCAAAGGCAGGTGGAGTAATAAAAGTTGACTCAAGTATTCTTGAGGACCAGGAAAAATTCGCAGAGTTTCAGAAAGTCCAAGATTCGTTAGGCGGAGTTTTGCAAAGACTTCTTTCTGTAACAGAAAATTATCCTGAATTAAAAACAAACCAGAATTTCCTTGCGCTTCAGGACGAGCTAGAAGGAACAGAAAACCGCATTTCAACTGAAAGAAAAAGATACAACGACCTTGCGCAAAAATACAATGCGACAATCAGGAAATGGCCTGGAGTTGTAATCGCCGGTAAAATGGGATTTAAGGCAAAATCATATTTTACAGCGGCAACGCAGGCGGCAACAGCACCAGCAGTACAGTTTTAAAAACACGAAGTCTGAGCAAAATAAAAATTCAGGGGTGTAAATGACAAAGAAATATCTCTTAAAAAAAATAAGACTTTCAGATTCTGACATGGAAGAAATCAGGGATGCGGTAAAAAAAACTGAGGCAAAAACGAGTGGCGAAATTGCGTTGGCATTGACCGCAGAAAGCGAGCACTACTCATTCTGGGAACTTTTGGCTTCAACTTATCTTGCGGCTCTTGTATTTATAATTTTACTTATGTTTGCTTCAAAAATTTCGGCTTTGTACGACAAATTTTTCTGGGGCAGTCCAATTTGGCTTCTTCCTGCATTTTATGGAATCGCAACTTTGGCGACAATCGTCTTTGGTTTTTATTTTGCGAACATTCCGTCTGTTGACAGAATAATAGTCCCAAAAAACATAAGAAATCAGGCTGTAACTAACCGTGCATTCAGACATTTTACGCAGAGTGGCGTTTATGAAACCAAAGAACATTCCGGAATTCTTATTTTTGTGTCTTACCTTGAAAGACAAGTTCGAATTGTAGCGGATTCTGGAATCGCGCAGAAAATTCCACAAGATTTATGGAACATAATTGCGGATGACCTTGCTCTTGGAATCAAATCCGGAAAAACAAAAGAAGGATTTATTGCCGCCGTTGAAAAATGCGGAGAACTTCTTGCAGAAAATTTTCCAGCAGGAACAGAAAACCCCAATGAACTGCCGGACGGTCTTGTGATTCTGGAGGACTAAAGTGAAAAAACTGAATTTTAGGCGATTTTTTCTTCTTTCGTTAGTCGCGACAACTTTTGCGTTCAATTCGTTTGCATCAAAAGTTCCGGCTCTTACAGGAAGAGTTGTTGACAATGCAAACATAATCAACAGAAAAGACACAGAAGAAATAAATTCTTATCTTGAAAACCTTGAAAAATCAACTGGCGCACAAGTTGCAGTTCTTACGGTAGATTCCTTAAACGGTGATTCTATTGAAGATTTTTCAATGAAAGTTGCAGAAACCTGGCAGCTCGGACAAAAGGACAAAGACAACGGAGTGCTGATTACTGTAGCGTTGAAGGAACGTAAAATCAGAATAGAAGTCGGATATGGACTAGAAGGCACTTTGACCGACACAAAATGTGGTTTGATTCAACGCAATGTAATAATTCCTGAATTCAGAAACGGTGATTATTCAGAAGGAATTCTAAAAGGCGTAAAAAATGTTGCTGGGATTATTTCTGCAAACGAAGAGATTGTTTCAAAAAGCGTTCTGGAAGAATCTGACAAAGACAATTCATATATGGGAATTTTATACGGATTCCTATGGGTTTTTGGATGGTTCATCCTGTTCTCGTGCATCGCTAGCGGACGCAGCAACCACTTTTTACCGTGGATTATTTTTACAAGTGCATACAGAAAAACCCATCGAGGAAACTCCTCAAAAAGCGACTCATCAAGCAGTTTTTTTACTGGCAGCAGAAACTCTTTTGGCGGTTTTGGTGGTGGCGGCGGAAGCCACTTTAGCGGAGGAGGCGGCCATTTTGGCGGCGGAGGCTCATCCGGCGGATGGTAGGAAGATTGTATAACCCAACAAGCCCCTTGCTTTTATTCTTGCCATTTTTATAGACTGGAATCATAATAAATTCCATATGGTGAAATATTTTTATTAACCACAAAAAAGTTATTTTCAGGAGTTTTTATGAAAAAGAAATTTGGCATTTTACTTCTTTCATGCTTATTTGCACTGATGTTTACTGGCTGCGATGAAGTTCTTTCAGTAGTAACCTGCAATGAAGAAGGTGAAAAAATTGTAAACAGCTACATCTCTATTTTTGGCGACAAAGTTTACGATGAAACCAGTTCCATAAAGTCATGGGATAAGCTTACAATTTTCGAAGACGTTGATATGGATGACATGGATGACTTGCTTTTTAAAATTGAAAACAAAAAAGAGCAGATTGTCGTTGTAGGTACTAAAGAAACCGCCATAGAAATCACTTTTTTCGAAGGTGGCTACAACTACAAACTTTTTTCTTCCGCCGAAGCCATTAACAACGCAATAAACAGCAGTTCTGCTTCATAGCACAGAAAAGGAGAAAGCAAGAATGAGTAGATTTTTTAAATTTTTAACAATATGCTTTGCAGTATCAACTATTGCAGTTTCATGTGTAAAAAAGCCGCTGACACTTGACAACAATACATCAATGAAAACTTTACTTAAAGCAAATGATGAAGAAATAAAAGAGCTCATCATAAAAGAGGCAACAGAAAAAGCAAACATATCTGAAGAAAACATCGATGTAGAATACATCCTACGCGATGAAAAGGCACAGGTTATTGCAACAAAAATCAAGATAAACGCAAAATAGAATGACACGCATTGACCGTAATCTAAAATATTGATGGATTACGGTTAGTTTCTTCCAAATTCCAAATTTTTAAGGAAAACATATGAAAAAAATATTAGTGGCGCTGATTTTTATTATTACAGCAAGTTTTAGTTTTGGGCAAACGCAAAACGACAATGGAAAACATTTTTTCGACTTCAAGATTGCAGATTTGGTCGGCAGAGGATTTTACGACGAAATCAAAATCAGAAACGAAAGCTCGTACGAACTTAAAAATATCCAGATTAAAATTTCGATCAATGGAAAAACTGCGGAACTTCTTCCGATTGCACGCCTTCAATCTGGAAACTCAACTAATTTTGACGGAAAAAAAGACGATGATATGCACGACGAACTTAGATATTATTTTGGAAACGACGGAAAACTCAACAAGTCAAATCCGAACAGCATATCCTTTGAAATAAATTTTGGCGATTACAACGAAAAAGTAACCGTAAAAGATTTTTTTATCAAAAACAAGGATTTATACATTCTTGTTGAAGACAATCCAGATTCAAAAGTTTCTGGCAAATCCACAGAAAATTCCGCAAAAATAGTAACAATAGACGGAAAAAAATACATCCTTGTAGACGACAAGGCTTTTGAGATTCAGTAGAGCAACAGATTTTTCCGATGGCAACAATGAACTAGATGGGCTAGATGACTGAAGTTGTTTTTGACAATTAAAGGGCACTGTTTTATAATCAAAGAATACTAAAAAACGAGGTAGAAAAAATGAAAAAAATATTTTCTTTAATTTGTGTTGTAAGTTCACTTATTTGCGGAGCATTTTTCACAGGATGCGATGCAGACGATAACGATTTTATAGCACCAAAAGATACTTGGGTATACAAAGCAAGTTCTACAAATGACAATTCATTTACTTATTCATGGGGAGAAGGTGAAGATAAAAAAACTGTCACATTTGACATTTATGTTAACTACGCAACACAAGATGGTACTATAAACTTCAAAGGAGAAACCGCCCAAACAGTTAAATCAGGGTTAAACGTTATTTTGGTTCCAAAAGCAACCACCGATACTGAAAAATCTTCTGTAAGAGCTTTATTCAACCTTGCAGAATCAGCGGATCTTGAAATAGCTGTATACAAGTCTTTTGGAACAGAAGCAGAAGCAGGGGATGACGACTCTACAGCAAAAACTCAGTCTTTAGGTACAACCGCATGGACTATTATTTATAACTTTAATAATTTTGAAAAAATGGGAACAAAATCCATCTCAAACACCACCGAAAACTTGACATTGATTACAGAAATCGGAAACTTAAACTGGAAACGCGTTCTTTACAATATGCTTGGAAACACACTTTTAGGCGAGTAATTGAACTTATAAAATAATAAAATTAATTCCCAAACGCCAAAGATTGAAAGAACTTCAATTTTTGGCGTTTTTTTTAATAATTATGCACAAACCGCCAGTTCCAGCAACTTAATTTTAGTCACCAGAAATACAAGCGACTTTAAAGACATCAAAGAAATTTCAAATCTGATGACTGAAAACTGGTTTGAAGAATAATTTTTCGCAAGGAATATTTACACAGGCAAAAACAGAATATATTTATCAATTAAAAAAAAATCACTATAATTTGCGGTATGTCTGGTTTTTATGATTTTTATGATGTGGTTGTAGTTGGCGCAGGTCACGCTGGAATTGAAGCTTGTCTGGCAGCGGCCAGAATGGGGCTTAAAACGCTTGTTGTAACTCAATCCCCAGACGCAATTGGACGAATGAGCTGCAACCCTTCAATCGGAGGAATTGCAAAAGGAAACATTGTGCGCGAAATTGACGCGCTCGGCGGTGAAATGGGAAAACTGATTGACCGCTCAATGATTCAGTTCAGAATGTTGAACAAAAGCCGCGGTCCTGCAGTTCAAGCACCACGAAGTCAGGCTGACAAAATTACTTATTCTCAGATTGCACGTAAAACCCTGGAATCAACACCGAATCTTTTTACGCTTATGGATACTGTCATCGACATTCTTACAACAGAAAGTTCAACAGAAATGCCACCAGACTCTGACAGTTCCGCAGAAATAGGAACAATTCCGGGCGAAAAACGCGGAAATTCCAGCAAAAACGCAGACAATACAAAAAGATTAAAAGTCACAGGAATTGTTACAGAACGAGGAAGAATAATCCCTTGCCGTGCGGTTGTCCTTACAACAGGAACTTTTTTGGGCGGAAGAATTTTTATCGGTGAATACGATGCACCTTGCGGAAGAATTGGAGAACCTGCCGCTTATGGACTTACAGAAAGCCTGCACAAACTAGGTTTTACAACAGGAAGGCTAAAAACTGGAACTCCGCCAAGAATCCTAAAATCAACAATTGATTTTTCCAAACTTGAAATAAACAACGGTGATGACGATATTATTCCGTTCAGTTTTGACGACGAAAAAGTTGAACGACCGCTCGTACCTTGTCATATTGTCTACACAAACAACGAAACTCACAAAATTATCCGCGAAAACATTGGAAGAAGTCCGCTTTACAGCGGAAAAATAAGCGGTGTCGGGCCTCGCTACTGCCCAAGCATCGAAGACAAAGTAATGCGCTTTGCCGAACGCGAGCGTCATCAGATTTTTGTAGAGCCAGAAGGTCTTGAAACCGATGAAATGTATATGAACGGACTTTCATCATCTTTGCCAGAATGTGTACAGGACGCATTTATGCGTACAATGCCCGGTTTTGAGCACGCCGTTCAGAGCAGACCAGGTTATGCAGTAGAATACGATTATGTTGAACCAACGCAACTTTATCCTTCCCTTGAAACAAAACGAGTTTCCGGGCTTTTTGACGCAGGGCAGATAAACGGAACTTCCGGCTACGAGGAAGCGGCAGGACAAGGAATCATTGCCGGAATCAACGCCGGATTATATTCCAAGGCACACAAAATTTTCTGTGGGCCGCTTTGTGAAATTCCGCATGACCTGAACGGAACTCCAATCAGCATGGAACCGGGAGCATTCTGCACAAAAGCTGTTTTGAACGCCACCGAACAAAAGCGTTTCCACGAAATCAGCAAAAATATCAACGCACGGCTAAACGATTTTGAAAACCAGAACCAAAAACAAGCCGGTTTTGAACATTTTCACGAAATTCCAGAATGGAAGCCCCTTGTTCTCGGTCGCGACGAAGCGTACATCGGTGTTCTGATTGATGACTTGGTAACGCTAGGAACAAAAGAACCGTACAGAATGTTCACCGCACGCGCAGAATATCGACTAAAACTTAGGCACGACACCGCAGACCAGCGTCTTACAAAATACGCATTTGAAGCCGGACTTAAAACCAAAGCCCAACTGGAAAAAATTGAAGCAAAATATGCACAGATAGATGAGATTGTTGCCCTTCTTTTAAAAAAGCCGCAGACTGAAAATCCTGGTTACCCTGAAAAAATCTGGACTGAAGCACAAATTGAATTTAAGTACAAATATTACATTGAAAAGCAGGACAAGCGCATTGAAAAAATGCACAAAATGGAAAATGTAAAAATCCCTGCAAATTTTGACTACGGTGCAATTCCATCACTGAGTGCAGAAAGTCGCAACAAACTTGAAAAAGTGCGTCCACTTACACTGGGACAGGCAGAACGAATCAGCGGAATCCGAAATTCGGATATTATGCTGTTAATGGTGTATTTGCGTTAGCAAGCAAACGCAAATATCCAATTTATCAAAAAAACTGCGCCACTGCTCGTTTTCCTCAGGTGTATTTGCGTTAGCAAGCAAACGCAAATATCCAATTTATCAAAAAAAACTGCGCCACTGCTCGTTTTCCTCAGGTCTATTTGCGTTAAAAAACTGCGCTTATTTCGCGTTCCGCAGAACATCAACAATGTGTGTTCCGGCTCCCAAAAGTTCGGGGCGTTCGCTTATGGATATTGTGTAGTCTATAAAAAGTTTGAACGTTTCTTCGTCCATTGAGTTAAGTTGTGCGCGCATATAATCCGCGGCACCTTCCTGACTGAATATTTTTACGCGTTCAAGCCCCGAATTTTTCTGGATTTCATTTATGTCTTCCAACCGAAGATAACTGTACAAATCCTCTTGAGTTGAAACACAATGAAAATCCTCAGAAATTGCACCCTGTTCAAAAAGTTCTTTTATCTTATTTTTTCCAAAACAATACTGAATCATCGCATAATCATTTAAAATGTACGCAACAAAAATTATTCCGTCTTTTTTTGTAACACGTTTTATCTGGTTCAGAACAGCCAACCGTTCTTCCTGCAAGTGCAGATGGTACATCGGTCCAAAACAAATTGAAATATCAAATTTATCTTCTTCTAAAAACGAAAGGTCTAGTGCGTTCCCCTGCCACGTCTTTATTTTTTCATGCTTTGAACGCAAAACCTCAAGATTCCGCCGCACAAGCTCAACTGCCGTAACATCGTGTCCAAGATGGCAAAGTTCAACCGAATACCGACCTGTTCCTGCGCCTACATCCAGAATTTTCAAGTTTTTACGTCCGTCAATTATCTTCTGGATGTGATGCATACTCGTTGAAAATTCCACAAGTCCATGACGTGTCTTAAGCCGGTGTTCCTCGTTGAATTTATTATAGTATTTTTCGATATTCGTCATACTTTTCGTCAACTTTTTTGCACCAAGACACCTTTTCAGAATCAGGCATATAAGTTGCGTTAAATCCGTTCTTAATCAAAGTTTTTATCTCGTCAAGCGAAAAATTTGCCTCGCTGTAAAGTTTGTAAAATTCATCACAAAGAGAAACCTTAAAGAAAACTGGATCGTCGGTGTTCACTGTAACAAAAAGTCCACGGTCAAAAAATTTGCGGATTGGATGCTCGGCAATCGACTTTACGTATTTTTTTGTAAAAACATTGCTCGTAGGACATACTTCAAGGACAATTTTTCGTTCCTTCAGAGTTTCCATAAGTTTTTCATCCTGAACAGAAGATATACAATGCCCAACCCTGTCAACATTAAGAAGATTTATCGCTTCCCACACAGACTCCGGCCCAACATCCTCGCCAGCGTGCGCAACAACTTTGTATCCTTCTTTTTTTGCAAGTTCAAAAACTGGTGCATAATCGTGGCAAGGCCCTTTTACTTCAGCCCCGCCAAGTCCGATTCCTATGATATTTTCACTCGGAAATTCTTTCAGCAAAGAATAATTGTTCATCGCATTCTCAAGACCAAAAGTGCGGCTAACATCCATCAAAAGTTTTACAGTAATTCCGTGTTTTTCCTTGATTTCCGCAATCTTTTTATCAAAAACCTTTACCATTTCTTCATATTTAAAACCATTTTTAAGGAATGAAGTCGGGGCAAAGAACGCCTCTGTGTAGACAATTCCGTTTTCAACAAGATATTTCGCCAAATCATCAAAAATATAATCAAAATCCTGAACCGAAGTGTAAAGCTGCTGAATTTTAATGAACGCCTGAATAAAACCGTTCAAATCATCGTAAGTAAAGAGTTCCTTTATCTCCTGCTCAGAGATTTCAGCCCCCTTGTTTTTTTTGTACAAAGCCTTTATTGAATCAATTGAAGGAACTGCTTCAATATGGATATGAATTTCCGCCTTTGGCACAGCTTTTATCAATTTATAAAATTCTTGTTTGTCCATAATCGTCTCCAGAAACTTTCCTATTATGTATATCGGCAGATTTTCCCACTAACTTTAATTTTTTTCAAGGACTAAAAATTCAGTTTTTTGGCACGGGCAGTCTTATTATGCCCCAGAAGGGCGCCTGCCCTACGCCTCAGCCTATGGTCTTCGGCTACCCCTCCGACACAGGACATCGCAAACTCGTCCAACTTTGAATCACATATTTAAAAATTTTGCAAGAAAAATAGTTTTCTAAATTTACGTTATAAATCTTGTAAAAAAACACTAGCAATAGTATAGTTTTATCACGCAGACGCTATATATAGCGTTGCTTTTTTTTATGCTTAAAACAAAGAGGTGGGAACAAAGTGAAAATAATCAAGCGTAACGGCGAAGAAGTAATTTTTGACATAAGGAAAATCGTAACAGCCATAGAAAAGGCAAACGCCGCAGTACCAGAAAGCGACCGTCTTTCAGAAGAATATATTCAGGCAGTAGCATCAAAGGTTTCAAATCAATGTCACGCCAGCAAAGTAGAACTTAACGTAGAAGCAATTCAGGATCTTGTAGAAACCGAACTTATGCGCATTGGTGCGTTCAACATTGCAAAACTTTACATAACTTACCGCTATCGCCATATGCTTATGCGAAAGCAGAATTCCACAGACAAGCAAATTCTTTCACTTTTGGAATGTGCAAACGAAGAAGTAAAACAGGAAAATTCAAACAAGAATTCAACCGTAGTTTCTGTTCAGCGCGACTACATGGCAGGTGAAGTTTCTAAAGACATAACAAAAAGATTTCTTTTGGACGAAGACATTGTTCAGGCACACAACGAAGGAATCATACATTTTCACGACGCAGATTATTTTGCCCAGCACATGCACAACTGCGACCTTGTAAACCTTGAGGATATGCTCCAGAACGGAACTGTTATCAGCGGCACAAAAATAGACCGCCCACATTCATTTTCAACAGCGTGCAACATTGCAACACAAATCATCGCACAGGTAGCCTCATCACAGTACGGCGGTCAGAGCGTTTCCCTTGCACACCTTGCGCCATTCGTGGACGTAAGCCGCAAAAAGATTTCAAAAGAACTTGCCGAAACAGAAGAAGAAACTGGAATCAAATTTTCAAAAGAACAGTTTGACGCAATCGTAAAACGCCGACTTTCAGACGAAATCGCACGCGGTGTACAGACAATCCAGTATCAAGTTGTAACTCTTATGACAACGAACGGACAAAGCCCATTCGTAACAGTTTTTATGTATTTAAACGAAGCCAAAAACGAACAAGAAAAAGCCGATCTTGCTCTTATCATAGAAGAAGTTTTAAAGCAGCGTTATAAGGGCGTAAAAAACGAAAAAGGCTACTGGGTTACTCCAGCATTCCCAAAACTTATTTACGTCCTTGAGCCAGACAACATAACAGAAGGCGCAAAATATTATTACCTTACAGAACTTGCGGCAAAATGCACCTCAAAACGGCTTGTTCCAGATTATATCTCAGAAAAAAAGATGTTCGAACTAAAAGAAGGAAACTGCTACCCTTGCATGGGATGCCGTTCATTCCTTACAGTTTACCGCGATGAAACCGGCCGACCAAAATTCTACGGAAGGTTCAACCAAGGTGTAGTCACAATCAACCTTGTTGATGTTGCCTGCTCATCCGGCAAAGATATTGACCTGTTCTGGAAAATTTTTGACGACCGCCTTGAACTCTGCAAACGCGCGCTTATGCTTCGCCACAAACGACTTTTAGGAACACCATCAGACGTTGCGCCAATACTTTGGCAAAATGGCGCTCTTGCCCGCCTTGAAAAAGGTGAAAAAATTGACAATCTGCTGTTCAACGGCTATTCCACAATTTCACTTGGTTACGCAGGACTTTGCGAATGTGTCCGCTACATGAAAGGCAAACCTCACACGGATTCAAGTGCAACACCATTCGCTTTGGACATAATGCGCTATATGAACAAAAAATGTGCGGAATGGCGTGACCAGACAAACATTGCATTCAGTCTTTACGGAACGCCGCTTGAATCAACAACATACAAGTTTGCAAAATCATTAAAACGAAGATTCGGTGAAATTCCAAACGTAACAGATAAAAATTACATCACAAACAGTTATCACGTTCACGTTACAGAACCAATCGACGCTTTCCAAAAACTCACATTTGAAAGCCAGTTCCAGGAACTTTCTCCAGGCGGTGCAGTAAGTTATGTTGAAGTTCCGAATATGGAACAGAACATTCCAGCGGTAATGGCAGTCCTAAAGCATATTTACGAAAACATAATGTACGCAGAACTGAACACAAAATCAGACTGCTGCCAAAAATGTGGCTACACAGGCGAAATCCAAGTTGTAGAAGACAACGACGGAAAACTTATCTGGAAATGCCCACAATGCGGCAACACAGACCAGTCAACAATGAACGTTGCGCGCCGAACCTGTGGCTACATCGGAACTCAATACTGGAATCAGGGACGAACCCAGGAAATCAAGGAACGAGTTCTTCACTTATAGTTCAAAATTTAAAAGGGCGGGCAACCGCCCTACGTCTAAACCCTACGGTTTTAGACTACCCACCGTATGGGGAGTTCCCCATAACGCCCCCATTTTGAAGGTTTTTATGTTTTACGGCACAATTAAAAAATTCGACGTAGCTGATGGCGAAGGCGTTCGCGTAAGCCTTTTTGTTTCTGGCTGCAGAAACTGTTGCCCAGGATGTTTTCAGCCACAGACATGGGATTTTAACTTTGGCAATGAATTTACAGAAGAAACCCAGAACGAAATAATTGAAGCGTTAAAGCCGTCTCACATCCAGGGATTCAGTTTGCTCGGCGGTGAACCGTTTGAGCCAGAAAACCAGCAGATTCTTGCTCCATTTTTAAAAAAACTAAAAGAAATTTATCCCAAAAAAGATATCTGGTGCTGGACAGGTTATATTTTTGAAAAAGATTTGCAGCCCGGCGGAAGGTGCTATCTTCCCGACTACACAGAACTTATGCTCAACTGCATTGATGTTCTTATTGACGGTCCTTTTATTCAGGAAAAGAAAAACCTTATGCTGCGCTTCCGTGGCTCAGAAAATCAACGGCTTCTCCACCTAAAAGATGGAGAAATCCAAAAAATAGAATGAACTACAAGAAAAAGCGCATTAATTCTTTTGTTTTTGCATAACAATTTCCTTTGCACGGTTCATTGCGCCTTCAATATTGTCAAAAATATTTTCGCGACCAATTTTTTCCGCCATTCCAGTTTTTTCAAACAAAATGTATGGCTGCGTATGAATTCCAGAAATCACGATTTTTACGCCACGACGGTCACAAGCGGCTTTACACTGCTCAAGAGCCTGAACTCCACCAGCATCAAGATAAATTGTATTACGCATACGGATAACAAGCACCGCAAATTCTGCACCTGCACGTTCAACGGCAATCTCAAACTTTTGAACTGTTGCAAAAAATAAAGGACCTTCAATTTCATAGACAATCACACCAGCAGGAACATCCAGTTGCTCCTCAGTTCCATCACCGGTAATTCCAGAAATAATTGTATTTCTCTTCTCCTGAACTTCGCTTACATCTATCATCTTTTTTATAAAGAAGAATGCCGCAAAAATCAGCCCGACTCCAATAGCATAAGTCAAGTCAACAAAAACAGTAATTAAAAAAGTTACCGCAAGAACTGCAATATCAGACTTCTGACCTCTTAAAAGTTTTCGTATAGAAGGAATTCCTGCCATATTCCAAGCAACACTCATAAGGACTGCAGCCAACGCCGACATCGGAATATATCCAACATATTTTCCAAAAAGCATCATTATCAAAAGCAGAACAACCGCATGGATAATGCCGGCAACTGGAGTTCTTCCACCGTTATTTATGTTTGTGGCTGTTCTTGCAATCGCTCCTGTAGCCGGAAGTCCACCGAACAATGGGCTTGCAATATTCGCAATTCCCTGACCAATCAACTCATTGTTTGAATCGTGTTTTGTTCCAAGCATACCATCCGCAACAACCGCAGAAAGCAAAGATTCTATCGCCGCAAGAATTGCAATCGAACACGCAGTAGGAAAAACTGTTTTTATTGTAGAAAGACTAAAATCTGGAAGAGCTGGTTTTGGAAGCCCATTCGGAATTGTGTAGCGGTCTTTTATTATATCTGTATGCCACGCAGGATTTTCCCCTGAAAAGTTCGAAACCAAAAGATTTACAAGAGTTGCAAGAACAATCACAACCAGAGAGCCAGGAATCTTTTTTGTTACTCTTGGCCACAAAAAAATTACAGCAAGACAAACAGCGGCCATTCCAAAAGAATAAAGATTGATTGATTTTATGGAAGCCACATACACAAGAATTTTTCCGCTAAACGTTCCCGGCATTTTTGAATATTCATTTCCAAAAACTGCAAGCGGAAACTGCGGATGAAGCCCAAAAAAATCACCAATCTGACCAGTCGCAATAGTAACAGCAATTCCTGCCGTAAAACCAACAACAATTGTATACGGAATAAACTTAACCAGACCGCCAAGCTTAAAAACTCCAAGAAGAATCAGCATAACACCAGCAAGAACAGTCGCAGTGGCAAGGCCGCCAACGCCAAGATGAGGATTATTCACAATCGCATAAATTATTACAGTAAAAGCCCCAGTCGGACCGCCAATCTGGCAGCGAGTTCCACCAAACGCCGCAATACAAAAACCGGCAATAATAGCAGTATAAAGTCCAGTTTCAGGGCTACAACCACTGGCAATAGCAAAAGCAATAGAAAGCGGCAGCGCAACAACTCCAACAATCACGCCTGCAATAAAATCTGTCAAAAACTGCTTTCCATTATAGTTTTTTAACGTATTTAATAACTCTGGCTTATACATCAAATGCTCCAAGAAAAATAAAAAATAGTGTTCTGACAAAATACATCTTTTTGTCATCTTGAGCAATAAGAAAAATTCTATATAATATTCCTATGAATTACCGTTGTCCGCGTTGCCAAAAAAAAGGCGATTTTTGTCTTTGCAAATATACGAAAGAAATTGATTCTGGAATAAAATTTGTGCTTTTAATGCATCCAAAAGAAGTCAAAAAAAATAGAACCGGAACTGGCTGGATAACAAGAATTTCCTTAAAAGGCTGCGAAATTCTGGAAGGACTTGATTTTTCAAAAAATGAACGGCTGAACAATCTTTTAAATGACCCGCAATATTTTCCAGTTTTGCTTTACCCTGGAGAAGACGCTTGGAACGCAAAAAAGCAGGGATTCAAAGAAAAAGTAAACGGACGCACAATTCTTGCCATCATAATTGACGCAACTTGGTTCTGCAGCCGAAAAATCATCCAGCACAACCCGAATCTTTTGCAGTTGCCAAAAGTTTCTTTTGCCGGCGAATACCGCTCAATTTTTACATTCAAAAAAGAACCACGACCAGAATGTGTTTCCACAATTGAAACATGCTATTACCTGATAAAAGAATTTCAAAGCGCAGACCTTGCAAACCAGCAGGCAAATCCAGAACCGCTTATGGATGTTTTTAAGCAAATGATAAAAAATCAGCTTCGGGCGGAAAACGAACGGATTCTTGGACTGCGTCCAGACGTTCACGGATGCGATGCAAAATACACAAAATTAAAGAAAATTCCTAATTTTTAAAAGGAAGAATTCCTTCCGCCTCAAATTCGCCATCCAAAGCACCGAACATTGCTTCCAAAGTGTAGCCGCTCCAGCTGTACCCAAGCAAAATTTCGTCCGCCCATTCAAGCCCGAAAGAATATGTCGGTGTCATAATTGAAAAAATCACAACGTTCTTGCCTTTGCCCTTTAACTGCTCTGCAATTTTTGCGCTTCGCTGGTTTGCCACAAGAAACACAAACGTATCATAAGAATCGCAAAGTTTCAGGATATTTTCGCTCATCCACGCAGTTTCATTCGGTCCAAGTTCATAGCTGAACTTAAATTCACCAGAATTCGGATAACGTTTTTTTCCTTCTGTAAAAAATTGCGGCAAAGAACCACACAAAAGAACACGGCCAGCTTTTTCTGTTGTCAATGTTTCCTGTGGTTTTTTATAAAATGTTATAGAACGGCACGCCTGCTGAAGAAAAAATTTTTCTCCTTCCTTGTCTGGAATAAATTTACTGATTTCAGAAGGATTCGGATAAAGGGGAGCCGCGTTTTCACCTTTAAAATATTCAAGTTTCGCCTTTATTACACGGAAAGCCGCATCTTTGACCCGGGATTTAAAATTTTCGTCAGTTTTCATTAAAGAAAGATTGCTTGTCCAAAGATTTTCACCAAGTCGTGCGGTTGTAGAAGAAATCACAATGTCGTTTCCAGCCTCAATAGCCATCCTAAAAGCCGCAGAAAGCGAGCCAGCATACGTTGTAGCTCCGTTCATCATCATATCATCAGTGATAATAAGACCTTCGTAGCCAAGTTGATTTCGTAAAAGTTCTGTAAGAAAATATTTTGAAAGACTTGCCGGCGCACCGCTTTTGTCAATCTGCGGAAAACTTAAATGACCAGACATAACCGCTGGAACTTTTTCTTTTATAAGATATTCAAACGGAACAAGCTCGCGGTTTTTAAAAGTCTTCCAGTCAATATCAATTTCTGGAAGATTTATATGCGAATCGTAACTTGTGTCGCCGTGACCAGGAAAATGCTTTACTGTGGGAATCACTCCAGCCGCAAGGCTGCCATTTGCCCAAGCCGCACCAAGAATTCCCGCTCGCTCCGGGTCATCACCAAATGAACGCGTTCCTATTATCGTTGAATCGTGGTCTGTAAATAAATCAACAGTTGGCGCAAAATTCATATTTATTCCAAGAACTTTTATTTCACGGCTTATGTAATACGCTGAACACCACGCATCTACAGGGAATCCACCAGCACCAATCGCCATATTTCCTGGTGTTACCGCTGTTTCACCCTTTACGTGGCGAATCCACCCGCCTTCCTGATCAGTTGCAACAAAAAGAGGAATTTTAAAACGCCTTGAAGCGGCACTTTTTTGCAGGGATGAAATCGATTTTGCAACAAGATTAATATTATCGGTATTCCAGCCGAATACTTTTACACTGCCCAAGCCACGACCACCAACCCATTGAAACAAAAGGTTATCCGGTTCTGCACCAGCCCAGCCAAACATAAGAATTTGACTGAGAAGCTCTTCATCCGTCATACGGCCCACAATAAATTCTGCAAGTTCTTGTTCTGGAAAATTGCTCCAAAAATTTGCGTTTTCAGGAATCTTAGTCTGACAAAACAAAAATCGGCAAAAAACCGTAGTAAAAAGAATTGCAAAAAATCGTTTCATAATTTTATAAGTTTACAAAAAAAAACAACGATTCTCAACACGTTTTACTTTACAAAACTTCCTTACAAAACTGCAGGCTGAACTTTTTAGACACCTCAGAGTTCTAAAAACTATTTTACAAGAATTTTAGTTATCTCTGCGATGTACTGCGTGTGCAAATCATTTGTCGGATACCATTTTTTATAAGTTTCTTTGTCCATGAACGCTGATTCTGGAAGAACCTGACCATAAAGTTTTTTACATTCAATTACAAGGCGGCTTTCCTTAAAATACGGAAAAACTCCGTCATGCTCAACTGTAAGCCCGGTTTCCTTTACTTTGTCAAAATCCCTGCCAGACTTTGAGCCACAAAAATTGTAGACACTTCGTAATTCCTGTGGCAGAACACAAATCGTAAAAGTTTCGCCGCTGTCAATATATGTTTTTGTAAAACGCGACTCGCGGATAAAAATATTCACAACAGGTTTTCCCCACATAATTCCAACCTGTCCCCAGGAAGCAGTAAGCATATTCACACGGTTTTCTTTTTCTGCGGCAACAAGAAGCCAGTCTTCCCCAATAAGTTTAAATGGATTTTCTGATAATTCGTAAGGTTTTATTTCTTTCATAGTTATATGATATAGAAGAAAAATGAAAAAGGCAAAAATTTTCTTAATAATAAAGCAGGGCGTTGCGGGATGTGCCCGCTAGAATGGGTAGGCGAAAAATAAGGGCTGCCCAATAATCTCAAACCAGGGCGGATTGAATTTGAAAAACTAAATCCGCACTAGTTTGCGCACTTACTAGGCAGCCCTTAGATTGAGCCGAGGGAAAGGCTTTTCCCCCTGACTGTTTGTTATGCTTTTTCAGATTCCAATGTAGGGAATCGGTTAAAGTAATCTTTTGTTGTGCGAGCCGCAACTCCGCTTAAAAGGATAAGCGCGATACAGTTTGGCCAAGCCATAAGTCCGTTTGTAATGTCCGCAATTGTCCAAACCTGACTGATTGTCATATATGGTCCGATTGCAACTGCAAGAATGTAGATTACGCGATAAATCATTACAAGTTTCATTTTGCCGTTTGAAAGATATTCAAGACAGCGTTCTGAATAATAGTCCCAGCCAAGAATTGTTGTGAACGCAAAGAACACAAGACAAACCATAAGAAGGAACTGAACCGAACGACCGTCTCCGCCAAGAACAGAATTGAATGCCGCAGAAGAAAGTTCAATGCCTTTGAGTGTTTCGCCAAGTCCATTTGTTGGAAGCGTAAAAACTCCGCCGTTGCTAAATGCAATTACAATTGAAAGACCTGTCATTGTACAAACAATGATTGTATCAATAAAAGTTCCTGTCATAGAAACAAGTCCCTGCGCAACAGGTTCTTCTACTTTTGCAGAAGAAGCGGCGATTGCGGCAGAACCAAGACCAGCTTCGTTAGAGAAAATTCCACGCGCAATACCTTTCTGCATTGCAACAATCATAGAACCTACAACACCGCCTGTTATTGCCTTTGGAGCAAATGCGGCCTTAAAAATAATTGCAAATGCGGCTGGAATTTTTGTTGCATTCATAACAAGAACGCTTACACCAAGGAAAACGTAAAGAATTGCCATAAACGGAACGATAACCTGCGCAACTTTTGAGATTCTCTGAAGTCCGCCGATAATTACAAGAGCGGCAAAAATTGTTACAAAAGCACCTGCAATTACTGTTGCCCAAGAATACTGTGTTCCAAACAAAGAGAAAGCAACGTGCGTTGTTTCTGGGTCAAAAGCATTTTTTACAGCAGAAGCGATACCGTTAATCTGTGTAAAAGTTCCGATTCCGAAAAGACCTACACAAACACCAAAAATTGCAAAAACAACAGCAAGCCACTTCCATGAAAAACCAGTTCTTTCTTTCAA
Organism: Paratractidigestivibacter sp.; assembly: GCA_963644915.1. Classification (GTDB taxonomy): domain Bacteria; phylum Spirochaetota; class Spirochaetia; order Treponematales; family Treponemataceae; genus Treponema_D. Next base: position 99,598 of record CAVIQW010000002.1, on the reverse strand, counting down.
TCCTGTTTCAATTGTATAGAAAGGTCCGCCCAAAACGTGTCCGTCTGGCATATGCTTACGGTATTTTACAGCAAGCATACATTCTGTGTATTTTGTTGCAATTCCGACAAGAGCGGCAACCCACATCCAGAAAAGTGCCCCTGGACCACCGGCCGCAATGGCTGTTGCAACACCTACAATATTTCCAGTTCCGATTGTTGCAGAAAGCGCCGTGCAAAGCGCTCCAAAACTAGAAACTTCACCTTTTTCTTTGTCAGAAGACTTTCGGAAAATTGATTTTAATGCGCGTCCCAACTTGTGGAACTGCATACCACGAAGACGGATTGTCAAAAGCAATCCAGTTACAAGAATAAGGACGATTGTCGGAATACCCCAGACAATATCATCAATCTTGTTGATAATTGTGTCGAACATTTTGCTTGTCCTTTAAAAAAAAATAAGAGCGAAAACACAAAATCGTATTTCGCTCTCTAAAGAGTATGACAAGAATCTTTTAGCCCTGTCCCTTATGCCTGAGATATCGGTTTTTATAACCTTAACCCTTCGGCGTCCCACCTGAAAATGGGAACTCTCCAGAGAATCGCCAGTACAGTAACGCTGATGACGATGTAATACATTAGCACTAAGAAAATATCTACGTCAACTGATTTTTTAAATAAACAGGAAAATGGATGGGGTAAATTTTATATTATTTGAATAAATTTCGGGTTTTCCAAGAAAACCGATAAAAGCGCAAGAGAATTTGTAATTTGTGAAGACTTTGTGCGATAGAACCAATTAAAGTGCGGAGCACCCAAATTATTACAAGCGCAGCGCGAGCACAACCGTTTGGAGCAAATTGCAAATTCTCTGAGAGCGTTTTTTCACAATCTAAAAAACCCGAAATTTTCTCAATTTATTTTTTTTTCTGCAACCATTTCAAAAAAAATGTGTCTAAATATTTTTTTTCTATGGAAATTGTGATAAAATTTAAGTATACTGACAAAAATACAAAAAATGTCAATTTGGCAAAAAGCAAAAAAAAAGAAGGGATGATATGTATTCAACAATTCCACAGATGTTATATGAAAAAGCAAAAAATTCCCCAACTGCTGTTCTTCAGTATTCAAAAGACAGCAAAGGCATTTTTCAGCCTGTAACCTATGCGGATTTTGCAGAGACATCTTTAAATTTTGCCGCAGGACTTATTTCTTTAGGCGCAACAAAAGGCGACCACATAGGACTGATTGCCGACAACCGAAAAGAATGGCTCGTTTCTTCTGTTGGAATTATGTCTGCTGGCTGCTGCGATATTCCACGCGGAAGCGAAGCAACTGTAAAAGACTTGTCATACATCTTAAGTTTTGCGGAATGTAAAATAATTGTTGTTGAAAACAATTCCAGCTACAAAAAAATTGTTGAATGTCGCCCGGAACTAAAAAAACTTGAAAATATTATTGTTATTGACATAAAAAATGTTGAAAAAACTGCGACAGATGTAAAAGTTCTTTCTTATGATGAAGTTTTATCGCTTGGAAAAGAATTCAGAAACTCAAATCCAGAAAAAATTGAAGAAAGCGTAAAAAACGGAAAAGACACTGACACTGCAACAATAATCTTTACATCAGGAACAACCGGAACACCAAAAGGCGTTGAACTTCTGCACAAGAATTTTATGTGCCAAATCGAAGGCATTTCCGAAACATTAAATTTAAAAGCTGGTGACAAAACTCTTTGTGTTCTTCCTGTCTGGCACGTCTACGAACGAGAAATGGAATATTATTATATGTCAAAAGAAATCTCACTGTGCTATTCAAAACCTGTTCCAAGCATGATTCTTGCGGATTTCAAAAAAATAAACATTTCATTCATGGCCTGCGTTCCTCGAATTTGGGATGCCATCTACAAGCAGATTGAAAAAAACGCCACAGAAAAATCTTCCTTTAAAAAAGTTCTTTTTAAACTTTGCATAGGTGCTGTAACCACTCGCCGCTGGATGCTGGACATAATTATGGGACGCAACCTTCAGTTCAAAAAGCCGTTGTGGATTCTTACCGTACTGAATAAATGGCTTTATATTCCACGCGAACTTTTGCTGCCTTTAAAAGCATTAGGCGACGTTATGTTCTTTTCAAAAGCACGCGCAGTTTTTGGAAGCAACTTTAAAGTGGGAATGAGTGGTGGCGGTGCTTTGGCTCCAAAACTTGACAGATTTTTTAACTCAATCGGCATAAGGCTCGTGGAAGGATTCGGTCTTACAGAAACAGCACCTATCATCTGCATAAGAAACCCAAGAAAACCTGTAATGGGTACAATCGGCAAGGCAATGCCATACAACGAAATAAAAGTTGTAGACAAATTCGGCGTTGAATGTGCACCTGGTCAAATGGGAGTGCTTTATGTCCGTGGCGACAATGTTATGAAAGGCTACTACAAACAGCCAGAACTAACAGATTTAGTCCTAAAAGAAGGCTGGCTTAACACTGGCGACCTTGTACTCCTTTCTAGAAAAGGCGACATCATGGTAAAAGGACGCGCAAAAGACACAATCGTTTTGCGTTCAGGAGAAAACGTTGAACCGCTTCCGATAGAAAACAAGCTGGTTGAATCGCCATTCATCGCACAGGCCGTAATCGTAGGTCAAGACAAAAATTTTCTAGGTGCACTGCTGATTCCAAAAAAAGAAAATATAATTGAATACGCAAAATCAAACAATATTGAGTCTGAAAACACAACCGCACTGTTAAAGAGCAACGAAATAAAAACCTTAATAAATTCTGAACTAGAACGCCTTATAACCCCAAAAAACGGATTCAAGCCATTTGAAAAAGTAGGCTCATTCTGCTTTTTGGACCGCCAGTTTGAAATCGGAGTGGAACTTACCGCAAAAGGAACTGTAATCCGCAGTAAAGTAAACGAACTTTACAAATGGCAAATTGCCTCAATGTTCAGCGACTCCGTACTTGCCCAGGGGCTTTCTGGATTAAGCAACCTTACAGGAAACCTTGCCGACAACCTAAAAGACTTAAGTTCTGTAAAAAGCGTAATTCTGGAAAAAATTCCAGGAATCAAAAAAGACAATTCCGAAAAATAATCTCAAAAATAATTTTAAAATAAAAAAACCGTTCAAAAAGAAAATCTTTCTGAACGGTTTTATCATTTAACCTTTAGTTTTTAACTAAGCCTTCTTTGCTGTTGATTTTTTAGCACAAGTTTTTGCTCCACCATCTAATGGGCGTGGAACTCTTTTCAAGTGCCAAATATCGCGGACGTAATCTTCGATTGTTCGGTCAGAAGAGAATTTACCAGCATTTGCAATATTCTTTAAGCAAGCCTTAGCCCAAGCTTTTTTGTCAGAATAAAGTTTTTCAGCATCGTTCTGTGCACGGCAATAATCATCAAAGTCTGCAAGAACGTAGTAAACATCTGCACGGTTACCTTCAATTCCGTATACCAAAGAATCATACAATTCCTTGAACATCTGGTGAGTTGGATCATAAGTTCCATCAACAAGCTGATTAAGAACTTTTGCCAATCCAGGATTTCTTTCAATATATTCCTGCGGATTGTAACTGTGTGCTTCCTCAATCTTCTTGATTTCATCTGTAAGAAGACCAAAGATAAACGCGTTTTCCTTGCCAGCCTCTTCAACAATTTCAATATTCGCACCGTCCATTGTTCCCATTGTCAAAGCACCGTTACACATAAATTTCATATTTGATGTACCAGAAGCTTCAAGCCCAGCAGTAGAAATCTGCTCAGAAAGGTCTGCGGCAGGGAAAATCTTTTCTGCAACAGAAACACGGTAATTCTGAACAAATACAACATGAAGTCTGTCGTTTACGCGACGATCATTGTTGATTCGTTCTGCAACTGTATTGATAAGTTTGATAATAGCCTTTGCACGTCGGTATCCAGAAGCGGATTTTGCACCGAAAATATAAGTCTTTTTTGCTGGCTTATAGTTCGGATCTTCAAGCATTTTGTTGTAAACATACATAACGTGCAAAATGTTCATCAACTGGCGCTTGTATTCGTGCAAACGTTTTACCTGAACGTCAAAAATTGACTCTGGATCAATAAGTTCGTTCTGAGTATTTTTTAGATATTCAGCAAGACGACGCTTATTTTCTTCCTTGATAGCCATCAATTCTTTAAGAGATTTGTCATCGTCAAGGTATTTTTCAAGACCTTTAAGTTTTGTAAGATCTTTTTCCCAGCCATGACCAACACGTTCTGTGATGAATGAAGAAAGTTCTGGGTTTGCACTGCACAACCAACGACGCTGAGTAATACCATTTGTCTTATTATTGAACTTTTCAGGATACAATTCGTACCAGTCATTAAGTTCTTTTTCTTTAAGAAGACGAGTATGAAGTTCCGCAACACCGTTCACGCTGAAACTTGCGTGGATTGCAAGCCAAGCCATATAAACTTTACCGTTGTTGATAATAGACATTCGTCCATGGCGTGCATAATCGTTTGGATATTTTGCACAAAGTTCAATCATAAATCGGCGGTTAATTTCTTCTACAATCTGATAAATACGTGGAAGAAGTCCGCGGAAAATTTCGATTGGCCATTTTTCAAGCGCTTCAGCCAAAATTGTGTGGTTTGTATATGCAAAAGTATGAGTAACAACATCCCAAGCGTCATCCCAACCAACATTATATTCATCCATTAAAATGCGCATAAGTTCAGGAATTGCAACAACCGGATGAGTATCGTTCAACTGAATCACATGAAGATCTGCAAATTTGCTAAAATCTGTTCCATAGTCAGAAACGTAATGACGAACCAAATCCTGCAAAGAAGCAGAACTAAAGAAATACTGCTGTTTAAGGCGGAGAGTTTTTCCAGACGGACCTGAGTCATTCGGATACAAAACCGCAGAAACGTTTTCCGCACTGTTCTGACGTTCAACAGCCCGGTTATATTCCATATTATTGAAAAGCTGCAAGTCAAAGCCGTTTGGAGAAGAAGCCTGCCACAAGCGGAGTGTATTTACAGTTCCTGTTTCATAGCCAACAATCGGCATATCATAAGGAGTAGCTGTCACTTCTTCCGCATTTTCAACATAATATCTGTCGCGACCATCAGGAGTTTTTCCATAAGCGATGTTTCCGCCAAATTTTACTGTAACAGCCAAATCAGAACGTTTGATTTCCCACGGATCACGGTGTGCAAGCCAATTGTCCGGGTATTCAACCTGATAACCGTTTTCAATTTTCTGTTCAAACATACCGTAACGGTAGCGGATTCCATATCCGTGTCCAGGATAGTCCAAAGTTGCCAAAGAATCCAAGAAACAAGCGGCAAGACGACCAAGACCACCGTTTCCAAGACCAGCATCCGGCTCCTGATCTTCTACCATGTTGTAATCAATGTTCATTCCTTTTAGAACTTTTTTTACATCATCCAAAATTCCTGCATTGATAAGATTGTTGCTCAAAGCACGACCCATCAAGAATTCTGCTGATAAATAATACAACTGTTTTGTAGCTTTTTTTTCATATTCCTGGCGTGTAGCCATCCAGTTATCCATGATAACTTCAAGTGCAGAAGCAGAAACTGCATCAAAAAGATCATGTTTATTTGCCTGCGAAATATCTTTACCGTATTGTCTCTTAAGTCGACCTTCAAGATTTTCCTTAAATTTTGCGGCATCAAATTTCATTTAAAATAACCTCCACGGTATTTTTCACTTCGTTAAAGAGTACACAGAATCACAAGATTTTTCAATTAGATTTCCCAAAATAACCTGATTATTTGGCAATCAATATTACAAAACTTGCAGTCGGAAGAACATATCTCTGCTGCTCCTGAAGCAACGTTTCACTGCCCGGTTCTGCAAATCCTTCATCGCCAGTAACAGAAGTATCGGCAACGTAATACCATCGTTTTCCTTTTGGAAGTGTTGGCAAAGTTATTGTAACATCGTAAATATCTGTGTTCCCTGCAATATAAAAATCATTGTCTGGCTTTCCGCCTTCATCAGAAACAGAAGAACCAACCAATTTAAACCCAAGAAAACGCTTCATATTTACCCAGTCCGGATTTTTTCCGTCAACATCGTACCATTCAATTTCCGCCTTTGAACCCGAAAAGAATTTTTTTCTACGGAAAACAGGATGCGACTTTCTAAGTTGAATCGCTTTTCGTGTAAAGTTAAAAAGTTCCTGGTTCTTTTTTTCGAGATTCCAGTTCACCCATGAAATTTCATTGTCCTGACAGTAAGCGTTGTTGTTTCCCATCTGAGTACGACGGAATTCATCGCCTGCGGAAAACATTGGAACTCCCTGAGAAACCATAAGGCAAACCATAAAATTTTTCAGTTTTTTAAGGCGAAGCGTTTCAATCTTAGGATTTACAGTAACACCTTCGTAGCCGTGATTGTAACAGTTATTGTCATCAGAACCATCGCGGTTGTTTTCACCATTTTCGTCATTGTGCTTTCCGTTGTAACTTACAATATCATTCATAGGAAAACCGTCGTGGCAACTCACAAAATTGATTGAAGCGTCTGGATTTCTTCCTGAATGGTTGTACAAATCAGAACTTCCTGCAAGCCGGGTAGCCGCAGCAGTTGCAACACCTTCGTCACCGCGGATAAAACGTCTTATATCATTTCTGTAGCGGTCGTTCCACTCGCTCCATCTTCCACCAGGAAAGCCACCGACAAGATAACCGCCGCCACAATCCCAAGGCTCAGCAATAATCTTTGAATGGCAAAGAATAGAATCCTCGGAAATCGCGTTTGTAAGAAACGGAAAATTCTGCATATAAGATTTTTGGTCGCGACAAAGAGCCGCCGCCAAATCAAAACGAAAACCGTCAACGTGCATTTCGCCAACCCAATAACGCAAGCTGTCCAAAATCAATCTTGTTGTAACCGGATGAGCCGCATTCACGGTGTTTCCACAACCAGAAAAATTGTGGTAATACTGTTTTTCATTTTCAGGAAGCATATAATAGGTTGAATTTTCAAGTCCACGGAAACAGAATGTGTAGCCGTGCTCGTTTCCTTCCGCAGTATGATTGAATACAACATCAAGAATCACTTCAATTCCAGCCTTGTGAAGCTCTCGTACAAGAGTTTTAAATTCGCGGACAGAAGCCCCCGGAGTTCGGTCAAAAGAGTAAGTTGTCTTTGGCGCAAAAAATCCGATTGTGCTGTAGCCCCAATAATTTGAAAGAGTTTCTCCAGTTTTTGGGTTTATTGCTCCAGTTTCATGCTCGTCAAATTCAAAGATAGGCATAAGTTCAACAGAAGTAATTCCAAGTTTCTTTAAATAAGGAATTTTTTCTACAAAACCCTTGTATGTTCCCGGGGCGCTTACTTCTGAAGACTGTGAAGCGGTATAACCTTTTAGATGTGCCTCATAGATAACCGTTTCGCTCAAAGGATAATTCAATGGCTTGTCGCCTTGCCAGTCAAAATCCGAATCATCAACAACCACACACTTTGGAAAATTTGACAAATCAGAAAGTTTTCCATTTTCAATTCCGGCAAGTCCAAGTTCCCGCTGCCTATTATAAGACTGAAAAACAGAGCCTTGCGAAAAAGCCTTTGCATAAGGGTCAAAAAGATATTTGTTAAAATTGAACCTATGTCCTAACGGCGGATTATACGGCCCATCAGCCCTAAAAAGATAAAGAGTTCCTGCAGAAAGACCTTCAACAAAGATATGCCAGACACTTCCTGTCTTGTTTTTCACAGGATCAAAATCTATTGAAAAAGACGGTTGCTTTGCATCAGGAGTATCGAACAAATCAAGAACAACTCTCTCTGCATTTTTGCTATACACCGCAAAATTAACACCGTTTCCTGATGGAGTTGCACCAAGTATTTCAGGACGGCCCTCAGAAATCTGACCTACGTTCATATTCGTCAAGTTTAACACAAATACAAGTCGATTTCCACAAAAAAATTACTCTGGAATCAGCTTTGTAATCGTGTTGTCATGCTGTCGCCAATTTTTATCAACCTTAACCTGCAAATCCAAATCAACCTTGAACGGAAAAACTTCATGGATTTTTTTTATCGCCGCAAGACGAATCTGCTTTATCATGCTTGCACCCTTGCCAATCACCATTCCTTTTTGACTATCTCGTTCAACACAAAGAAACGCCCTAACCCAGATTTTTCCGTTATTTCCACGCTTTTCCAAATCGGCAATATCAACGTAAAGGCAATGTGGCAACTCCTGCTGAAGCCGGTTTATCGCCTCGCCCCGGACAATTTCGCTGATTCTAAAGGCAATATCCTGGTCTGTATACACATCTTCGGTGTAAAGGGCAGGAGCAACTGGCGCGACATCGTAAAGCGCACGCAGAACCTCGTTTATCCCAGAATCATTTTTTGCAGACATCTCAAGAATTCGCTCTTCTGGCAATTCCGGCAAATAAAGTTTTACAAATTCCCTTGTTTTTTTTATTTTTGAATCACCTGCATCAATTTTATTAAGTGCAACAACAAGATGTTCAATGTATTTTGAAGCAAGGGTTGCATTCATTTTTTCTTCTTCTCCAGCCTCGCGCGTTGTATCAATAACGTAAAGAATACAGTCCGCCCCCTCCAAAGTTTCTTCTGTAACTGATTTAAGCCTAAGATTAAGTTTTTTTTCCGAGTCATGATAGCCTGGCGTATCAACAAAAACCAGTTGTCCAAGAGAAGTATTCACAATTCCGCGGATTGCGTTTCGGGTTGTCTGCGGAACTGGCGAAACAATCGAAACAGGTTCCTGACAAGCCGTATTTATAAAAGTTGATTTTCCTGCCGAAGGTCGTCCAAGAATTGCAACAAGCGCAGTTTTTTCCCCGATTCCCGAATTTTCCGGTCCCATCTGATTTTCAGTCTGATTTTTGTTTTCCATAATGAAAGAAGTTTAACAGATTTTTTTTGATGAATAAAGTGAGAAAAAAAAATCCTGTACCCTAAAATTTAGAAGCACAGGATTTTACATAAGATAATTTTCTAATTAGAAATTTTCACTAAGTTTTTCAAAGTAGCTTTGCGGATGCGCACAAACCGGACAAACTTTTGGGGCTTCTTTTCCAACGCAAACGTGACCACAGTTTCTGCAAATCCAGATTGCATCACCTTCGCTGCTGAAAACAAGTTTGTCTTCAACATTTTTAAGCAATTTTCGGTAGCGTTCCTCGTGATGTTTTTCAATCTTACCTACACCCTCAAACATTTTTGCAATCTGCTCAAAGCCTTCTTCCCGGGCAGTTTTTGCAAATTCATCATACATATCTGTCCATTCATAGTTTTCACCGTCTGCGGCCGATTTCAGGTTTTCGGCTGTATTTCCGATTCCACCCAAAAGTTTGAACCACATTTTCGCGTGTTCTTTTTCGTTGTTCGCAGTTTCTTCAAAAATTGAGGCAATCTGCTCGTATCCTTCTTTTTTTGCAACACTCGCAAAATAAGTATACTTATTTCTTGCCTGAGATTCTCCGGCAAAAGCCGCCTGCAAGTTTTTCTCCGTTTTTGTTCCCTTCAAATCCATCGTCGTTCTCCTTACGTTTAGATTCATTTTTTTTCAAAATCAAATTCTGAAAAATTATTTTAGACCTTTTTGCAAGACGGACAGATTCCTGTAAAAATCAGGTTATGCCCCTCCACCAAAAAGCCTTTTAGACTCATTTCTTTTGCAGCCTCCTCCATTTCAACAGAAACAGTTTCTGGAACATCAAACATTCTTCCACATTTTGAACAATGAAAATGATAATGCTCCTTTATCGTGCTATCAAAATGGTCTGCACTGTCGGGAACACTTATTTTCAAAATATCCCCTTTTTCTGCAAGAAAATTCAGATTCCTGTACACAGTTCCTCGGCTTATGTGCGAATCCTTCTTTCTTGCAAGCTCATAAATTTCGTCAGCAGTCGGATGTGAATAATTTTCTGTCATAAGCTCTAGAATCAATTTTCGTTGGTTTGTATTTCTGCTCTGCATAGATTTTCCTTTCATCCGCCCCTGATGATTAGTATTATAAGCAGAATTTTTATTTTGTAAATAGTAATAAGTCCTAATATCAAAAAAAATTCATTTGTATTTTAGAAATTCCATCTTATATTTGAATAAGATTGATTTTGAGTTTAATTTAAACAATGAACAAAAGCGCAGGAGAATTTACAATTTGTGAAGATTTTGAGCGATTGAACCGATTAAAGTGCGAAGCACCCGAACTAATACAAGCGCAGCACGAGCTCAACCATCTGGAGCAAATTGTAAATTCTCCGTGAGCGTTCTTTCAAATTAATTAAAACTCAAAAATTCATATTAAAAAACATAAGAGAGGAAACTATGAACCTCACAACCTTAACAGAAAAAAATTTTGAGGAAGAAGTCCTAAAAAGCGAAAAGCCAGTTCTAATTGATTTTTGGGCATCCTGGTGCGGTCCGTGCAGAATGCTTTCACCTTTGGTTGACGAGCTTGCAGAAGAACACAACGAATTCAAATTCTGCAAAGTAAATGTTGATGAGGAAGAAACTCTTGCAAAAAATTTCGGAATTATGAGTATTCCAACGCTGATTGTTTTCAAGAATGGCGAACAAAAGGCAAAAAATGTAGGCGCGGTTCCAAAAGATGCAATTCTTGAACTTATAAAAAACGCGTAGAATCAACAGCGCATTTTCATTATAATTTCTAAAAAATCCAGTTAAAAAGGAATTAAAATGAAAATCGCATCGTTAAAACAAGAATTAACAGAAAACTCATATCCAGGACGAGGAATTATCGCAGGTCTTTCAAAAGACGGAAAAACCGCCGTTAGCGCATACTGGACAATGGGACGCAGTGCAGGCAGCCGTAACAGAGTTTTTGTAACTGACGAAGAAGGAATCAGAACCCAGGCTTTTGACCCGAGCCTTATTGCAGGAGACCCGACTTTAATCATTTACCGTGCAGTTCGCGTTCTTGACTCAAAAACAATCGTTACAAACGGCGACCAGACAGACACAATTTTTGACGGACTAAAAGAAGGAAAAACTTTCGAAGAATCGCTCAGAAGCCGCAAATACGAACACGATGCCCCGAACTTTACTCCAAGAATTTCAAGCGTTCTAGATATTGAAGGCGGAAAATACAACTACGCAATCTCAATACTCAAAAGCGACAACGGAAACGCTGACAACTGCCTGCGTTTTACGTTCACATACGATAATCCTCAGCCAGGCAAAGGTCACTACATCCACACATACATGGGCGACGGAAATCCGCTCCCAAGTTACGAAGGCGAACCTACTCCAATAGAAATAGAAGGCGACATCGACACTTTCACAAACAACCTTTGGTCATGGCTGAACGAACAGAATAAAGTTTCTCTTTTCGTACGCTACATCGACATAGAAACCGGAGAACACGAAACAAGAATCATAAACAAAAACAAATAGAAATGGCTTGACTGATTCGTACGCGGGCTAGAAATCCCTTCGCCCGCTAGTCCCTCCAGCCCGCTTCCAAGTTTTTGCTAGGCAAAAACTTGCTTCAATCCCTTCCTCACAGGCTCAGGCAAATCAGATTTATTCATAAAAAAAGCGTCCATCCGGACGCTTTTACTATTCAAGTAAAAAACTAGAACTATCTCAACAAACTGAGCACATTCTGACTTGACTGGTTTGCTCGCGGGCTAGCAATTTCTTCGCCCACTAGTCCCTCCAGCCCGCTTCCAAGTTTTTGGCAAGCAAAAACTTGCTTCAATTCCTTTCTCACAGGCTCAGGCAAATCAGATTTACTCAAAAAAAATGCGCCCTTCCGGACGCATTTTTCTATCTTCTCACGAAACTTTATTTCTAGCGCAAGAGTGAAAGCACATTCTGAGAGCTCTGGTTTGCCTGAGCCAACATTGCTGTTCCTGCCTGTGAAAGAACCTGGTCTTTTGTGAATTCAACCATTTCGTTAGCCATGTCTGTATCACGGATTCTTGATTCAGAAGCCTGAAGGTTTTCTGCACCGATGTTCAATCCCTTTACAGTCATATCAAGACGGTTCTGGTAAGCACCAAGGTCAGCACGCTGCTTGTTAATCTTCTTCAAAGCTTCATCCAAAGTTCCGATAGCGCGGTTTGCTTCATCTGGACTTTCCAAAGACATAATTGTTTCATCACCAACATTGCGAAGACCAAGAGCCATAGAAGACATTGTTCCAATGTAAACCTGAGTTCTCTGATCCATATTTGCACCAATATGAAGCCACATAGAACCAGTTACAACATTTTCACCAGTTGGGCGAGCAAAACGACCAGTCAACATATTCATACCGTTGAACTGAGCAGCAGAAGCAACGCGGTCAACTTCAGCAATCAAAGAAGAAACTTCAACCTGAATCTGCATGCGGTCTTCAGCAGAATAAATACCGTTTGAAGACTGAACAGCAAGTTCGCGGATTCTCTGAACAATGTCAGTAGTTTCCTGCAAATAACCTTCTGTTGTCTGGATAAAAGAAATACCATTCTGAGCATTTGTAGAAGCCTGTTTCAAACCTCTAATCTGTGAACGCATTTTTTCTGAAACAGCAAGTCCAGAAGCGTCATCGCCAGCACGGTTGATTTTCATACCAGAAGAAAGTTTTTCCATGCTCTTCTGCTGAGCCAAATCCTGAATTCCCTGAGATCTCTGAGCGAACATAGCGCTCATATTGTGATTAATAACCATAGTTTATCTCCTTGGTAAGTTTCCAAAACTTATTACAAGGGTCTCACCACCCTTTACTTTACTATCGGAGAATGACAAACCTACTTTAGAAAAAAAATAAAAAAATTCTCTTTTTTCTTTTGGGCGAAAAATTCTTCAGTAAACAGGCTTTTCAAGGCTACCCTCACGGTCGGTATGCAAAACCAGACTTTCAGCCAAGTTTTGCACACGCGCTACGCGCCCTTTACAATCCTGCGCAAGACTCTTTCCAAAACAACCGAAAATAGCGTTTTACTTTTATTTGCACAATTCCACTCCATACGATATAATCTAAAAAATTTTTAGTGGAGTTCTTAGTATGTTAAAAGGGCGTCATTTAATTGAACCTGGTGATTTGTCTGTATCTGAAATCGATGAAATTATTTCACTTGCAGAACAGATGATAGTAGATCCTATTTCTTTTCAAGATGTGTGTCGCGGGAAAATTCTTGCGACACTTTTTTTTGAGCCAAGCACAAGGACTCGGCTTTCTTTTGAAGCGGCAATGCTTCATCTTGGCGGAACCGTAGAAGGTTTTGCGGACGCTTCCTATACATCATCCACAAAAGGAGAAACCCTTGCAGACACAATCCGCGTTGTTTCCTCTTACGTAGATGTGATTGCGATGCGAACTCCAAAAGAAGGAGCGGCTCTGCTTGCCAGTAAGTATTCCCCAGTTCCTATCATAAACGCTGGCGATGGCGGCCACAGCCATCCGACCCAGACATTAACGGATTTACTTACAATCAGAAGACTTCTTGGCGACTACCAAGGACTTACAGTCGGTTTCTGCGGCGACCTTAAATTCGGAAGGACAGTCCACAGCCTTTCGCAGGCACTCAGCCGATACAAAGGAAACAAGTTTGTCTTCATAAGCCCAAAAGAACTCTGCATGCCAGAGTATATGATTGAACAACTTAACGAAAAAGGCATTTCCTACACTGTTGCAGAACGCCTAGAAGATGTAATCGGCGACCTTGACATCCTTTATATGACACGAGTTCAAAAAGAGCGGTTCTTCAACGAGCAGGATTATCTTAGGCTAAAGGACAGCTACATCCTTGACAAAGAAAAGATGAAACTTGCAAAAGACCGAATGTTCGTGCTGCATCCGCTTCCGCGCGTAAACGAAATTTCCCCAGAAATCGACGATGACCCGCGCGCCGCCTACTTCAAGCAGGTAAAATTCGGAATGTATGCAAGAATGGCTCTTATTTCAAAATTAACAGGTGCACTTTAATTCACTAAGGATAATGTAATATGTTAAACATCGATTCTATAAAAAACGGACTTGTCATTGACCACATCCGTGCTGGTTCTGGCTGGAGAATTTTCCAGTGGCTCGGTCTAGACAAATCTCCGTTCTGCTCTGCCCTCATAATGAACGCCCCTTCCAAAAAAACAGGAAAAAAGGACATAATCAAAATCGAAAACGTAATGGACATAGATTTTTCAGTCCTTGGATTTATAGACCCAAACATCAGCGTAAACGTAATCCAAAACGAAAAAATCGTACGTAAAATAAAGATGGAACTTCCTTCAAGAATCAAAAACGTGTTCAAATGCAAAAATCCACGCTGCATAACAGTAACAGAAAATTATGTAAAACCAACTTTTCTGCTTGTTGACAAGTCAAAAGGACTTTACTGCTGCGAATACTGCGACACAATGTACAAAGCAGGCGAAGACGGAACTGTTGTGGAGAAAGCCTAATGTCAGAATCTCTTCTTATTTATAACGCACGTCTTCTTGACGAAGCAACTGATTCTCCAGGAGCAATCCTTTCAATAAAAGGAAAAATTCGTGCCATTTATCAGGGATACTTCACAACACCTCAGTCTGTTTCTGAACTTGCAAAATCAATTCTAAAAGAAGATGGTTACAAAGATAACTCGGAAATTGAACTTTTTGACGCAAATGGACTTACTGTAACGCCAAGTTTTATAGATATGCACGTTCATCTGCGCGACCCAGGGTTCATCCAAAAAGAAAATCTAGAAAGCGGACTAAAAGCGGCAATCGCAGGCGGATACGGAACAGTTGTTGCAATGCCGAACACAAAGCCAATCACCTCAACTGGCGAGCAAGCAAGAGAAATCCGGAAACGCGCAGCGTCTTTGCACACCGCAAATATGTTTCAAGTCTGCTCAATCACAAAAGATTTTGAAGGAAAAGACGTTTCCCACCTTCTTGGCCTGAACCGCGATGAAGTTCCAGTAATCTCCGAGGACGGAAAAGAAGTCGCATCCAGCGCAGTAATGCTTGAAGGAATGAAAATCGCCGCCAGCAAAGGAATGATTGTTGCCTGCCACTGCGAAGACCCAGAACTTGCGGCCGCCGCACGCCCATTAAGAAAACACGCCCTAGAAGTAATGAAAGAATATAACCTTCCAAGCTGGGGAAGCCTAAAAAACGTGGAAAATGTCCCTTCTTCAGTTTTTGAAGAAATCGATGATTACCTTTCAGACGCAAACGAGCTACTTTCATTGGCAGAAGATGTCGCAACCGAAAGAAACATAAGCATTGCTGAACAAGCCGGCTGCCACATACATTTGTGCCACGTAAGCACCGCAAATTCAATAGAGGCTGTACGCCGCACAAAACAGAAACTTGCCGACGAAGCCGCAGACTTTTACGCGGACATGGCAGATTCAGCATACAACTGCTCCACAGAAGGAATACAGTTTATGCCTATAGAACCTATTGAAAACGGATTTTCTGTAAGCTGCGAAGTAACTCCACACCACATCGCACTTTGTGGAACAGACGAACCTAACATACGTGCATTGGTAAATCCTCCGCTCCGTTCAGAAGACGACAGAATTATGCTGATTGACGCAATCCGAAACGGAACTGTTGACTGCATAGCCACAGACCACGCACCACATACGCTAGAAGACAAAGCCGACGGTGCCCCAGGATTCACTGGACTTGAAACCAGTTACGCTGTCTGCAACTCTGTGCTTGTAAAAGAAGGTCAAATTTCTGCAAAGAGACTTTCTCAACTTATGTCTGCAAATCCGGCAAGACTTTTAAAACAAAAAAAAGGTTTGCTAAGAATCGGGTTCGATGCAGATTTTTCAGTTGTAAACCCTGATGAACCTTGGACTGTTGACTCAAAGAATTTCTTCAGCAAAGGAAAAGCAACACCTTTTGAAGGAAAAACTTTGTACGGAACAGTAAAAACAGTTTTTATCAATGGAAAAAAAGTTTTTGAAAAATAAAAACAAACCCTTTGAAGAGTCCAGATAATCCTAAGCACAAGTAAAACAGTTCATACCGTTGCTACGTTCCCGTCCTGGCGGAGTTTTGAAAGTTACTTTGAAAGGCATCTGGACTCATCAAAGGGTTCAAATGTTACAAAATCTTACAATAACAATTTCAAAAAATCAATAAAAAAACCTGTCATCTAAAGACAGGTTTTACAAGCCTTGAGACTGACACGATTCGAACGTGCGACCCCCACCTCCGCAGGGTGGTGCTCTAATCCAGCTGAGCTACAATCTCATTCAAATATGTCAGCTAAAGCTGTGTGATTTCGGAGGCGACAGGAGTTGAACCTGCCCAGCCCTTTCGGAACTGACGGATTAGCAATCCGTTGTATTACCGCTCTACCACACCTCCAGCTATCGGAGCGAGAGGGATTCGAACCCCCGGACCCGTGAAGATCAACGGTTTTCAAGACCGCCCCAGTACGACCGCTTTGGTATCGCTCCAAAAAAGATGTATACATAAGATATAGGAATTCAAAGTTGATGTCAACAGCAAAAACAGAAAAACTATAAAAAAAATTAAAAAAACATAAAACCTTCACATCACTAGGTCAAAAAACTTCGCAATTGAAAATTCGTAACTCTCTTACAACAATGCTAATCCGTTTGCCCGAAAAAAAACAACATTCAACCTAAAAATAAAATTTTCTTTCAATATACAGATTCCCGAAATTTATGTTATATTATAAGACGAATGTTCGGTTTTTTATTAAATCCATAAATTGAATTTATAAAACTAGACTTTTGGTCTTACAGAAAGATGTGGAGGAGCTATGAAAAAAAATAGTCTGTTACTTGGAATCATTCTTGCTGTTGTTGGTTTGATCATGACCATCACTCCAGCAGGATGCATAAAAGCGGTTGTTATAATCCTTGGAATCGAAGCTGTTGCAAATGGTATTTACCAGCTGGTTTACACAAGAAAACTCTTTCCCGATGCGGCTTTTCAATATTCCGTAATCATCAGGGGAATGCTTAGCATTGTTATCGGACTTTTAGCGTTTTTCCTGCCTTTACATTTTGCAGAAATGATCTGGACTGTAATGCTTTACGTCCTTGCAATTTATCTTTTGGCGGGCTCTATTCTTCTTTTGTTTTCTTGCGGAAAACTGCAGGACACAAACATTGACCGCCGACAGTTTATAACCGAAGCAGTTATTTCTATTATTTTGGCACTGGTTATGCTCCTTATTCCAGTCCATGTAGGAACGGCTCTTGTGCGAATCGCAGGAATCGTACTCACGCTTGTCGGCATTGCACTTGTTGTCTTTTACATAAAAAACAAGCCATTGGTTCAAGAACCTGTTCAAGTGATGGATGACATTTCCGGCGACTTAACAAATTCTTAAAAAAAAATAATAACTGGTATAAAAAAATGATTAAAATTGAAAAAACAGAAATTTTTGGCTGGGAAGCGGCCATTCGTGGCATGAGAAATTCTTTTAACAGTTGGGATAAAAGCGACAGCCATTATGACGCCTCAACCAGAAAATACGTTGTAGGACCTGCCGACATAGATTTAATGGACAGACTCAGCCGTTCCGGTCCAAGCCACGCAAAATTTCTTAGATACATAACTGTACAGTTTGACATAACCGCACCTAGATACTGGTGGGCAGAAATGGACACCTATAAAGTAGGAACTGTAAGAAACAGCTGCTCCACAATGCACAAAGTTCAGGCAAAGGAATTTGTCCGCGAAGATTTTTCATGTGAACACCTTAACGAAGAATCTTTAAAAAGTTTAGACATTTTGATTTCCACAATAAATTCTGCACGAAACCGGTTCAACGAAACAAAAAACAAGGACGACTGGTGGCAGATGATTCAGCTTTTGCCAGCCTCCCTGAACCAAAAAGCGACCGTCCAGCTGAACTATCAAGTTTTGCAGGGCATTTACGAAACCCGCAAAAACCACCGGCTTGACGAATGGCACACCTTTTGCCACTGGATAGAAGAACTTCCGCAGAGCAACTTAATAATCTTGCCTAAAAAATAATGGATTTTCTACTGATGGGAATTGCCGCAATTGTCTTAGTTGCGGCATTAATGTATTTTACGAATCTATATTTTCAAAAAAAGAAAAACGTTGCAAAGCACAAAAATAGCGTTGCGTGCCCGGGAAGTCTGGTAAGTTGCCCAGTATGCGGAACAAAACTTATTCCGGGGGAAAATATTGTTTCAAAAGTCTTTGTCACAAACGGTCAAGTAAATGACCAGATTTGTTACATCTACGGCTGTCCGCATTGCTTTCCACGGTGCGTCCCCGGTGTAAAAAGAACTTGCCCAGTCTGCCATAAAAGCGTTGAACAAAACCAATACCTGCTTGCACGAAGATTCAACAAAACAAAAAGCGGAACACCCCACGTAATCGTAAACGGCTGCGGAAACTGCAACCGACACTAAAAAAAAGGCGAAGTCCACAAAAACTTTCCAGTCTAAGAACCTCGCCTTCTTGAACAAACCAAATGTCAAGTTTTGATAAAACAACTACCAAGTTTTAGTCCAATGCTGACATATCTGTAATTTCCCTATCGTAATCAACGCCATCAACATCAAAACCATTGATATTCAAGAAATCATGCTTATAACCTTCAAGGTCGCAGCGTTCCGCAAGATTTTCCTGAGTTACGCCATCCATAAGCTTTGCAACTTCCGCCTGAACATCATCAGCCATTTCCCAGTCATCAACACGGATTCTATTCTCCGAATCAACCGGAACTGTTCCAGCCGCGCCGTCTGCACCCGTAAAAAGACGTTCAGCAAACAAACGTTCCATCTGTTCAATACAACCTTCGTGTGTCCCCTTTGCCTTCATAACCTTAAACAACACAGAAAGATAAAGCGAAATAATCGGAATAACCGCAGAAGAACGAGTTACAAGACCTTTATTCACAGAAACATAAGCCGCACCACCAACAGCCTTTTCAAGCTGCTCGTTCAAACGGTGAGCCGTTGCCTCCAAATCCTTTTTTGCCTGACCAATTGTTCCATCACGGTAAATTGCGTGGCTCAATTTTGGTCCAATGTAAGAATATGCAACTGTGCGGCAACCATTGTTCAAAACACCGGCATTCTGCAAAGCATCAATCCAAAGTTGCCAGTCTTCGCCACCCATAACCTTTACTGTATTTGCAATCTCCTCTTCAGAAGCAGGCTCTGCAGCCGCATCCTTTAAGGTTTCAGACATAATATCAATTGCCTGACCTGCATAAGTTTTTCCAATCGGCTTAATAACAGACTTATAAAGAACGTGCTGACCAGTAGCTGAATCAATTTTTTCAGGGTCTGAACGAACCGGAGAAGCAAGTGAATAAACAATCAAATCAACCTTTTTTCCAGTCTTTTTAATCTCATCAATAACCATTGCACGAGTTTCATTTGAATAAGCGTCCGCACTAAACGTTTTTGCAAAAAGACCATCCTTTTCAGCGGCACGGTCAAACGCGGCATTGTTATACCATCCAGGAGTTCCGCCCTTTTTATCTGTAGCAGCCTTTTCAAAAGAAACGCCAATTGTATCAGCACCATATTCAAATGCGGCGGCAATTCGGCTAGCAAGTCCATAACCTGTAGAACATCCGAGAACCAAAACAAGCTCAGGACCTTTTCCGCCTTCCTTTACACTTTTTGTTCCGCGCTTAGCTTTCTGAGCCTTTACATACGCAATCTGACGTTCAGTGTCTTTAGCACAACCAACAGGATGCGAATTAATACACATACTGCTTCTTACCATAGGTTTAATAACTGGCATAATAACTCCTTAAACTTCCATTTATATAAATTCTTTTTTCAGTCGACAGTCAAAGTATGGATGGGGCGTCTGCCCCTCGGTGGCACTTTGTTGCCACCTACCCCCTCTAACGGGGACACCCCGTAACGCCCCACAATTTTTTTCGCTACTTATATTTCTTCAATATTATACAGCCGTTGTGTCCGCCAAATCCCAAAGAGCAACTTGCGGCAACTTCAATGTTGCACTTTACGCCTGTTTTTGGAGTATAATCAAGGTCGCAACCATGCTCCAAATCAGGCTTCTCAAGATTTGCTGTCGGCGGAACAAAACCTTCCTCAATTGCCTTTACACAGACAATCGCCTCCATTGTTCCGGCCGCACCAATCATATGTCCTGTTTCTGATTTTGTAGAAGAAATATGCAACTTATACGCATAATCTCCAAACACATTTTTCAGCATTTTTGTTTCCGCAGAATCATTCGCACCAGTAGAAGTTCCATGCGCATTGTAATACTGAATCTGCTCCGGCCCCAATCCTGCATCTTTTAGCGCAATCTGCATCGCCTTTGCTCCACCGGAGCCATCTTCACGCGGCGCAGTAATATGATACGCATCGCTTGTTGCTCCAAACCCGGCAACTTCAGCATAAATTTTTGCACCACGGGCTTTCGCGTGTTCCAACTCCTCAAGAACCAAAACGGCGGCACCTTCTCCCATCACAAATCCTGAACGGTTCTTGTCAAACGGACGGCTAGCAACTTTTGGATTATCATTAAAATTCTGAGTAAGTGCCTGCAAAACCTGATAGCAACCAACATTAAATCCTGTAATATTTGCATCAGAGCCACAAGCAAGAGCCATATCAATGCGACCAAGTCTAATCATATCAAGCGCAAGCCCAATTGAATCCGTTCCAGAAGAACAAGCCGTAGACAAAGTCCACGCAGGTCCCTGAATATTAAAATACATACTGACATTTGCCGCGGCCTCGTTGTTCAAAGCCAATGGAGCAGTCAAAGGGGGCAAACGGTTAACACCAGCGTTCGGGTCATCATATTTTTTGTATCCAGCCTCAACCGCCTCGTTAAGTCCGATTCCAACACCGT
Organism: Paratractidigestivibacter sp.; assembly: GCA_963644915.1. GTDB lineage: Bacteria > Spirochaetota > Spirochaetia > Treponematales > Treponemataceae > Treponema_D. Next base: position 78,822 of record CAVIQW010000002.1, on the reverse strand, counting down.
TTACAATTCCAACATTTTCACTTCCGATTGTTTCTTTTGTATAACCAGCGTCGGCCACCGCTTCAATGCTCGCTCCAAGCAAAAATCGTGTCTGGCGGTTTATCTTTCTAAGAATTTTCTTTTCAAGACCATATTGCTCAATACTAAAATTCTTTACTTCCGCATCAATCTGAACAGAATAATCCGACGCATCAAAAAGCGTAATTTTATCAACTCCACTTTTTCCTGCTTTTATAGATTCCCAACTTTCTTTTACATTATTTCCAACGGGACTTACAGCACCCAATCCTGTAACCACAACCCGACGTTGACTCATTTTGTCTCCCATAAAAACAAACTAAAAAAATTATATCGCAAATATAATATCTTTCAAGGATAAATTATTTTGACATTTTTAGTCAATATGTCAAAATACAAGGATTTTTCAAAAAGCAATGACATTATCTTGTTTTTAGGTTATGCTATTCACTCCCGACATAAAACACTGCCGTTGTCAGCGGCCGGGAAACATAATCCTAAGTAATGGAGAACGTCGATGTCAGAAAAAGACACCAATCAGTATTACATTACCAGACAGGATTCCACAGAATCTAATGCCCGAAGTTATCCGCGCAAATTTCCATTTGCACTGGCAAAAGCCAAAGGATCTTGGGTTGAGGACATTGAGGGAAACAAATATCTGGATTTTTTGTGCGGAGCAGGAACTCTTGCACTTGGTCACAATGATGATGAAATTAATCAGGCAATGATTGAATTGCTAAAAAGCGATTTTCCGCTGCACACGCTTGATTTAACCACCCCAGTAAAAGATGAATTTATTCAGACTGTAATTTCTAAGTTGCCAAAAGAACTTGCTGAAAACTGCAAAATTCAATTTTGTTCACCTAGCGGAACAGATGCAACAGATGCCGCTCTAAAACTTTGCAAAACAGCAACAGGGCGCACAAATATAATAGTTTTTCAGGGTGGATTCCACGGAATGGGACACGGAGCGCTTTCCTGCACTGGAAACCTTGGCGCAAAAAACAAGGTCAACGGTTTAATGCCTGGAGTTCAGCATTTTCCTTATCCAGACACATACAGAAATCATTTTGGACTTAGGGGAGAAGCGGCAATTGACGCAGCCTGCAACTATTTTGAAACAACCTTAAAAGATCCAGAAAGCGGAATCACAAAACCAGCGGCGGTTATTCTTGAGGCAATCCAAGGTGAAGGCGGAGTAAATCCAGCACCGGTAAAATTTCTTCAGACTGTACGCCGTGTAACAAAAGAACTTGAGATTCCGATGATTGTGGACGAAATACAATGTGGAATGGGCAGAAGCGGAAAACTCTTTGCCTTTGAATATGCGGATATTGTTCCAGATGTAATTCTTGTTTCAAAAGCGATTGGCGGTTCCCAGCCACTTTCTATTGTAATCTACAACAAAAAACTTGATGTTTGGGGACCAGGCGCACACACAGGAACTTTCCGCGGAAATCAACTCGCAATGAAAGCCGGAACAATTGTTTTGAACAGAGTTTCAAAGCCAGAATTCCTTGCCGAAGTTATCCGCAAGGGAAACCTTATAATGTCGCGGATGAATAACTTAAAAGAAAAAGTCAGCATTATTGGCGATGTCCGCGGAAAAGGACTTATGATTGGCTGTGAATTTATAAATCCAAAAGGAACAAAAGACTGCTGCGGTTTATTTCCGCCAAACGGAGAAGCCGCCGCAAAAGTTCAGAACATTTGCTTTAAAAACAAACTTGTAATGGAAAAAGGCGGAAGAAGCGGCTCTGTAATGCGCTGTCTTTGTGCCCTTACTGTTACGGACGAAGAAATTGATACTGCAATGAAAATTTTTGAATCCGCAGTTCTTGAAGTAAACAAAGATTACGAATAAAAAAAGGGGCTGTCCAAAAAGAACGGACAGCCCCTTTTTTATTTAACCTGTATTCCTGAATAACATTTTTTTTGAAAAACTTATTTTTTTCCGACCGCAGAAAGACTTGCTACAAGCCCTGCCACCGCCTGAATATCCGAAGGAATAATAATTTTTGTTGCCTGACCATCCGCGGCTTTTTCAAACGCTTCGAGCGCACGCAAGCGGATTACTGCATCATCTGGGGCAGAATCTTTTATCATCTTTAGACCTTGAGCAGTTGCCTCCTGAACTTCACGGATTGCCTCCGCCTCACCTTTTGCCTTTTGAACAGCCGCTTCTTTTTGTGCTTCCGCCTCAAGAATCAATGCCTGTTTTTGTCCTTCAGCCTCAAGAATTGCAGACTGTTTATGACCTTCTGCAATAAGAATTTGCTCACGGCGTTCTCGTTCTGCACGCATCTGCTTTTCCATTGCCTCGCGGATTGCCTGCGGCGGTTCAATGTTCTTTACTTCAACGCGTGTTACTTTTAATCCCCAAGGGTCAGTCGCCTCGTCAAGGATTGAACGCATTTTTGTATTTATCACGTCGCGACTAGTCAAAGTTTCATCAAGTTCAAGTTCGCCGATTATGTTTCGCAAAGTTGTTGCCGTTAAATTTTCAAGTGCTTTTAAAGGGTTTTCAACGCCATAAGTGTACAATTTCGGATCTGTAACCTGGCAGTAAACAACAGTGTCAATCTGCATTGTAACATTGTCTTTTGTAATAACTGGCTGAGGAGGAAAATCCATAACCCGCTCTTTTAAACTCATAACATTTGCAATTCGGTCTATGAACGGAAATTTTACATGAAGCCCAACGTTCCATGTTGAACAATAAGCCCCAAGCCGCTCAATAACAAACGCTTTTGATTGCGGAACAACTCTTACATTCACAAGAATCAAAATCAGCACAATCACAAGCAGTGCAATAATCACCCACATAAAACCCATAAAAATCTCCTTGATTATCTATTTTCTTTTTACAGAAAGAGTGTTTCCATCAACATTTGAAATTACACAGACAGAACCCTCTGAAATTTCAGAATCATCCTGCTCGTCTGCATTTTTCGCGCTCCAAATCACACCGTTTTTGGCTTTTACCTCGCCTTTTTCAAACTTGGAGATTTTCTTTATTACAAGAACTTCCTGACCTTCCATAGAATTTACATTCATCTTGTCTTTTCCAAGCTTTAGTTTTTTTACTGCAAACGGACGCGTTGTAAGCACAAGAACAATTGTCATCACAAGAAAAAGAACCAACTGCCATTTTAGCGACATATTCGTCTTGCTTACAAAAATCATCACCAGTGCAGAAATTGCACCCCATACCGTTGTAAGCGCAAAAGTCGCCGCCTCAACAACAATACAGACAACCATAACTGCAAGCCAAAACCACATAAGGTTATTCATAAAAAACATATACATATTCTTATTCTACCATATCTTTTATTTCCGCCCAAACAGAAACAGAGCCTTTCTGATTATTTTTTGTATAATACAAAGCCTTGTCCGCATTCTGAACAACCAAGTCTATGTCATCACATTTTTCAACATCCTGATTTGTGCTTATTCCCATACTAAAACCAAGCCTTCTGTTTTCTGGAACTTCAATATCATCACGCTTTAGAAGAGCTTTTATCTGTGGCAAGAAATATCCATGGTTCTGCAAACTCTCATAAAGTCGCCTGTAGACACGTCTTCCTTCATCCGCATTTGTATCAATCATAATAATTACAAATTCATCGCCACCGTACCGGGAAATAAAATCTATTTTTCGGCACGTTTCTCGCAAAATTCCGGCAAAACTTTTTATCAGTAAGTCGCCAACAGAATGTCCAAAAGTATCGTTGTAATATTTAAAATTGTCTAAATCAATAAAAGCAACTGCAATCTGAATAACAGTTTCCCGTCGCTGCTGGTAACGCCGAACCCGCTCACTTTCTAGCGCAATGCACTCCTGGAATGCGTGCCTATTCTTCAACCTAGAAAGCTGATCAGTAGATGACATAATCATAAGATGCTCTTCCTGTTTGTAAATAACCACCTGAGACTGAATACTTGCCAACGCAATGTTCAACGTGTTCAGAACCTCAACACTTATCGGGTTTACCTTTGAAGGAACAACGATTAAGCCAAATTTATAGTCCGCATACGAAGCGTCACCAAAATAAAGATTCTGTTTTTCTTTGTAAACCATCTGCGAAACATCGTTTTTTTTGCTTTTTGCAAAAAGATTCTCTATAAGAGTTTCATCAACAGAAGGTTTTTCGTTATGAACAATCGACTCATAAATTATTGCTTTTCCATTTTCAATTGCACAAAAATAAACTTCTTCCGACAAAGTATATTTTTCAACATCCAGCAAAGCGCCCTGAACATACTTTTTAAGGTTCATGTCTTTTATGAATCCGGTTTTCACTTTGTTTATAAACTGATAATCGTGGATTCTCTTGTGGAGCAATGTCAAAAGCTGTTCTTTTTCGGCTTTTTCATTAAGCATTGAAATATTCAGATTGAGCTTGTCAAATTTTTCAACGTCGTCAACGTATTCTTTTACAGAAATTGACTTTTTTGTGCCGCCTGTCAAATCTTTTGTGTAATATTTGTAATCTTCACCCTTTGCAATATCAAAACCTTTGCTGATGTATTCTTCGGATTCTTTCTTATAACCAAGCCGGTCAAGCACAACCGCATATTCATAGTAGGCAAAAACGATTTTGTGAGTAAGTTTGCTTTTTATTTCCCTGAATTCAGCAATACATTTTTCGAAAAAAGCCCCAGACGCTTCAATCTGCTTTTCGTCAGCGCTTAAAACTGCCTCAATATAGTAAACGAACGGAAGGTCTTCTTTTGTAACAGAATCCAAATCCTGCACAATGTTTGAATGGTTTATTCTTCCGCGGATAAAATCACCCTGGGCAAAATTAATAATCGACTTAAAAATCAAAATATCATTCTGCGAAGGCAAAAATGAACTGTTCGCCATTTCTGACATATTAAAAATATCAAGATAATGGGCAATCACATTAAAAAGTTCGTACGCTTCTGTAAAATGCCGGGAATAAAAAAGCGCATAAGCAACATTTTTTAGAGTATCAGTAACAGAGGCAAAATCCCCGATTTCTAAAAGGCGAGCTATTATTCCGTTTTCAAGGTCAAAAGCCCTTTTGTACATCGCACGGCAAGTCGCATCATAACACAATCCATTCCTGATATTCAAAATCGGACCGAGTTCACCAATTTTAGTGCGAATTTCGTTGCATTTATCGTACCAGACCAGTGCCTTGTCAATTTCGCCAAAATGAGAGCAGATAATTCCTTTCCAATGGCAAGCCGTAGAAACAAGGTGCTGATTGTCAATTTTTTCCGCCAATTCAAGGCACATATCGACTTCGTCTTCAATACTTTTTCTAGAAGCCTCGTCATTCACCAACTTCCAAGGAACAGAAATACAAACACTGATATAATTGTTCAAAAACCCCTGCTGCCTCAAAAGTTTTAACGCATACTGATATTTGGCAATCGTATCTTCAGCAGAAATTCTTTTAGCTATATGAAAATCAAGCATCGCACCCAACGCAAGATAACTCATATTGTTTTCTTTTTGAAAGATTTTTTCCGCAAAAACATAATATTTTTGGGCAAGCAAAATTGATTTTTTAAACGAAAACGCACGGGCAAGATAATAAAACGCCACGCCTTCAATCTCGTCTTCTTCCTGGGCATCAATCACATCATTCAGATAAAGAATTGCCTCGTCAATAAGAGAACACTGAAACAACGATTTTGCAAGTTCAAGGCTTAAAATTCTTTTTTCATTTTCCTCAAAATCAAATTTTCCAAAATTTGCAGAAACCCAAAGCGAAAAATCCTTCAACTGTTCCAAAACCATAAAAACCCGGTTGTTTCTTAAAGTTTTCAGAACAATTTTAAATTGCTCATCCGGCGAAAAATCAAAAATCAGCTTATATTCAGTCTTATCTTTTGCAATTGAAACAAATTTTGTCATCAAATGAAGATAATTCGGTTTTGTGCTATATTCTTCAAGAAGTTTTGCCGCCTCTGTCTGGTCCAAATCATTTTTTTCAGAAGTAAAGCAAAAGGCAAATTTGCTTTTTATATCTGATTTTTCAACCGCCTTTATAACTTCAATAGACTCCTTAGAAAGGCACTGACTGTTCAAAATAAGATAATTTTTTACCGGGAGTTGTCCCAAAAGCTCAACAATTGTCTTAATAAAACGGTTCTGCTCGTAAACAAACTCATTTGCAAGCGGAATATCATACCGCAAATCTGCGAGTCCAGTCTTTAAATACGAGAGAAATGAATCTTTCTGCACTGAATATGCATTTTTTTCAACATATTCAAAAGTTTCTTGTGTAGAATTCTGCGAAACAATCGAAAGAAACGGTTTAAACGGCGAAAAATCCGCACAAACGTCAATTACGCAAAAATTCTTTTTGAATTCATCCGTAATCACAGTATCTGGGACACTCAGAATACACACAGAACTCTCACACGTAAAAACAAATTTTTGTACTATTTCCCATTGAGTTTCAAACATAGGCTTAAATTATTCTACTCTTATTTTAAAAAAAAATAAAATTAAAATGGCGCGAAAATGATTTTTTTTTGTTTTTTCTTTATAATTAATTTATGCAAAATATTTTTCTTACAAACGAACAAAATTCAAAAGAGCAATATAAAAAAATAATCGACGAAACTGTTCAGGCAATTCTAGAAACCTTTTCAACAGACACCGCTTATTCTGGACTAACTCCACAGGAACTTCAAAAAATTGTCCAGCAGAATTCAATTTTACCAGAGAAAGGCTTGGGCTGGCAAAAAACTCTTGAAGTCACAAAAGATAAAATTCTTCCGAACCTTTTGCGGACTTCTTCAACAGATTATATGCCGCATTTGCATTCCCCTGCGATTCTAGAAAGCATTGCGAGCGAACTGATAATTTCAACTTTCAATCAGTCTATGGACAGTTGGGACCAGGGACCAGCAGCAACAGAAATTGAAACAGAAGTAATAAAGCATTTGTGCAGACTTTTTGGTTTTAGGCGAGGTTCTGATGGAGTTTTTACTTCCGGGGGAAGCCAGTCAAATGAAACAGCAATTATCCTTGCACGCGACTGGTTTATTTCAAAAATAATGAACTACGACGTAAAAAAACACGGACTCCCAGAAAATTTTAGAAAACTCAGAATGTACACAAGCGAAATAAGCCATTTTTCTATGGAAAAGACTGCTCACATTCTAGGGCTAGGCTATGAAAGCGTTGTAAAAGTTCCTGTTGACGAAAACAAAAAAATGAATTTTGGAGCGTTGAATTACCTCGTTCAAAAAGATATTGTGGCTGGAAACATTCCATTTCTTGTGGTCGCAACAATCGGCACAACAGATTTTGGCTCAATTGATCCAATTGAACAGATTTCTTCTCTTTGCAACCATTACAATATGTGGCTTCATGCGGATGCGGCTTACGGCTCGGGTGTAATTCTTAGCGAAAAATATTCCTCTAAAGTAAAAAATCTTTACCTTTGCGACTCAGTAACCGTGGATTTTCACAAAATGTTTCTGCTTCCAATAAGCTGCTCTGCTCTGCTTGTAAAAAAATCAGAAGATTTTGACGCACTGACAATCCACGCAGATTATCTGAACAGAACAGAAGACGAAGAAGACGGCTACACAAATCTTGTTGACAAATCACTTCAGACAACAAGACGTTTTGATGCGCTCAAAGTATGGATGGCTTTTCAGTCAAGAGGAAAAGACGGATGGAACGAAATAATCACAAAAAGTATGGAAAATGCAAAATTCCTTTATGAAATTATAAAAAACAATGAAAATTTCAAAGTTGTTACAGAACCAGAAATTACTTCCGTCGTTTTCAGGCACATAAAAGGCGATGAAACGAATAAAAAAATCCGTAGGGAACTGTTGCACAAGCACGGAATTGTTATCGGTCAAACAGTTTCAGATGGATTTGTCTGTCTTAAATTTACATTGCTGAATCCGCTTATGTCGCACGAAAAACTAGAAAATCTGGTTTTTCTGATTCAGCAACTTGCGGAATAAAAGACTTTTTAATACAAAAATAATAAAGATAACAAAAATAAAGCCGCCACTAAAACAATTTTTTAATGACGGCTTTATCTTATTCGGCTTTTAAAACTCCTGTTTGATGTTTTCCTGCGCCTTTCCCTTGTCCTTTTCGCGGATTTCCACGCGACGAATTTTTCCAGAAATAGTTTTTGGCAATTCCTTTACAAATTCAAAGATTCTAGGACATTTGTACATTGCAGTATTTTCTTTTGCAAACGTTGAAAGTTCTGTTTCCATCTCTTTCGGATCTTTTGTGTCATATCCCGGAGAAAGAACGATTGTAGCCTTTACAGCCATTCCACGTTTTGGATCTTCAACGCCTGTAACAGCACACTCCATAACCGCAGGATGCTGCTGAAGAATTGACTCAACCTCAAACGGACTTACCCGGTAACCGGCAGTCTTGATAATATCGTCTTTTCTTCCCACAAACCAGACATAACCATCTTTATCCATGTAGACATTATCGCCTGTATGGTAAACTCCGCCGTCAAAAGCATTCGCAGTAAGAACGACATCCTTGTGGTAGCCCATCAAAAGTCCAAACGGACGGCCATGTTCAACGTGAATACAAAGCTCTCCTGTTTCTCCAACTGGAACAGGCTTGTTGTTCGCATTTAAAATTTCAACATCGTAAAGCGGATTTGGACGTCCCATTGAACCCGGACGAATTTCTGAATAGTCAAGGAAGTTTCCGCAAATAATTGTAGACTCTGACTGACCGTAACCTTCGTAGATTTTCTTTCCAGTCTGTTCAAGCCATTTGTTGTAAACTTCACCGTTCAAGGCTTCTCCAGCAGTGCTAAAGCGAGTACATTTGCTCAAGTCATATTTACTAAGATTCTGACGAACCAAATAACGGTAAACTGTAGGCGGCGCGCAGAAAGTTGTAAGACCATATTTTGAAATCATTTCCAACATTTTTGTAGGTTTAAAACTGTTCATGTCATACACAAACAACGCAGTTCCAGCAATCCACTGGCCATAAAGTTTTCCCCAGGTTGATTTTGCCCATCCAGTTTCCGCAATTGTAAGATGAAGTCCATCCTCAACAACTCCGTGCCAATATTTTGCAGTAATAATATGACCAATCGGGTAATCGTAATCCTGAAGAACCATTTTTGGATAGCCAGAGGTTCCAGACGTAAAATAGAGCAACATCGGGTCTTTGTTGTGAGTCGCGGCATCTCCAACAGGACGAGGAAATTCCGCAGGCAGATTTGCATATTCTTCGTGGAAACTAATCCATCCATCACGTTTTTCTTTTCCAACTGTAACAAGATATTTTACAGTATTTGATTTTGGCATCGCCTTGTCGATTTCACCCTGAATGTTAGGATTATCGTAAGAAATAATCATTTTTACTTCAGCGGCATTTGCCCGGTATTCAATATCAGACTGAAGAAGCTGGTCGGTTGCAGGAATTACAATCGCACCAATACGGTGAAGTGCCGGCATCAAAATCCACCATTCATATCGGCGACGCAAAATCAGCATTACAGTATCGCCTTTTTTAATTCCTTTTGAAACAAGCCAATAAGCGGCACGCTTTGACTCGCAAGAAATATCATCAAAAGTAAAATTCTTTTCCTCTCCGTTATCATCAACCCAAACTAATGCCCGTTTTCCAGGGAAATCACTTGCATAGCGATCAACTATGTCGTAAGCAAAATTGAAATCTTCTTTTGTTTTTAATTTGCAATGCTTTTTAAAATCATCGTAATCCTTAAATTCCCGGTCTTCAACAAGAAAATCATGATATAGAGCAGACATTTTTACCCCTTTAGATATTAATTTAATAAAATCCGATTTATAAATAAGACAATCAAACTTTCAAAAAGTTTCAAATATTTTATCATACATTTAAAAAGTTGAACAATATTCAAGCAACCTGTATAATCCGCTTATGAAGAAAATTCCTGACTACACAACTATTTATTCAGATGATGACATTGTAATTCTTAACAAAAAAAGCGGACTTTTGATTGCCGCCGACAGATACGACTTGGACGCACCGCGCCTTGATATTCTTGCAGAAAAAGAATTCGGAAAACTTTATGCAGTTCACCGCATAGACAAAGACACTTCAGGAATAATTATTTACGCACGAAATCCGGACGCGCACAAAAATATTTCAGAGCAATTTCAAGAACGAAAAATCCACAAAGTATATCATTGCCTTGTCCACGGCAGACCCATGTGGAACACTTTACACGTTGAACTTCCTCTTATGCCAGACGGCGACGCAAGACACAGAACTGTTGTAAACAAAAGATACGGAAAGCCTTCCGCAACAGATTTTAAGGTGATTGCGGAATGTGGTCCATACAGTTGGATTGAAGCGTGTCCAAAGACGGGCAGAACGCACCAGATTCGAGTTCACCTGGCAGAAAACGGATTCAGCATTGTGTGCGACCCTTTGTACAGCGGAAACCAAAAACCAATCAGGCTTAGCGAAATAAAGCGTTCCTGGCGTGGCGATGAACTTGAAGAACAACCTCTTTTAAGCCGGCTCGCACTCCACGCATACAAAATCACTTTTACGCACCCAAAAACAGGTGAACAACTCACGTTTTCTGCACCTTATCCAAAAGATATGGAAGCAACACGAAAACAGATGGCAAAAATTTTCGCCTCAGATCCGCTTGCAGAATAAAAACGCCTTATTTTTTTGCAACAGAACCCGATTTCACTAATTTTATTCTGACTTGCTGAATTCTACGTTGTGATTGATCTTCAATAAAAAACAGACAATCATCCCAACTGAAAATTTCTCCGGTAGAAGGCAAATAACCAATTTTTTCCAAAAGCCATCCGCCAAGAGTCATATATTCGTCAGACTCAAGGTTGAGCTTTAAAATTGAATTCAAATCATCAAGTTTTAGGTCGCCAGGAACAATAAATTCATTTGCAGAGACAAGTTTAATTCTTTCTTCGGCAGGAATTTTAGACTTGTCATCATCAGTCATTCTTCCAAAAACAACCCGCTGAATATCATCGATTGTAGCAACGCCAGCCAAAAACCCCTGTTCATTCAACGCAACCGCAAATTCAGTGTGTTCTTTCTTAAATTTCGCAAGAAGCTCCAGTGCGGTAAAAGTTTCCGGTACAAAAAGAACATTCTTCATAATAGCCGAAGCAAAACTTCCCTCATTATTTTTTTCAGAGGCAAAAAGAACTGATTTATAATGAATTACACCGACAATCGACTCTTTTGAGCCTTCATAAACCGGCAACATAGAAAGACCGGTAGAAACAAACATCTGCACGATTTTTTCGCGAGTGTCATCTACAGAAACCGATTTTACAAGCGAACGATGCTTCATTATGTCGTGAACGGTCAAATCATTGAACCTGAAAATCTTGTCAAGCATCGTTTTTTCAGAAGCCTCAAGAGTTCCTTCCTGAGCACCAACATCAATCAGAGTTTTTAATTCCTGCTCCGTAACAAGCGGCGAATCATCCTTTAAAATATTTTTTGCAAGGCTCGCAGTCACTTTAGAAATTGTGCTAAAAATCACCACAACCGGAAAAAAAACTTTTTCCAAAACAAGAAGAGGAACAGAATTTTTACAGACAGTTTCTTCTGTATAACGCCCGGCAACAGTTTTTGGAATAATCTCCCCAAAAATTACCGAAAAAAATGTAAAACAGACAGTCGCAATTCCAACGCCAGAATTTCCCACCAACGAAACAGCCAGCGCAGTTGCAATCGCAGAACCAAGCGTATTCATAAAATTAATGCCGATAAGAACGATTGTCAAAAGTTCGTCGATATTCTCGCGCAGTTTAGCCGCAGTTTTCGCATTTTTCCTGCCTTCGCCAATCATTTTTCTAAGCTTAATCTTGTTTATAGAAAGAAAAGCTGTTTCAGAGCCAGCGAAAAAGGCAATCAGATTAACAATAACAAAAAGAACGCAAATAAAAAGAATATTTTTAATCATTCAGTTTACCTTCCGTTTCTTTTTTTACAATCTGAACCTGAGTAATCCTATGTTTTTCTATTGCAACAACCGTATAGACAACGCCAGAATCTTCAACAGAATCTCCCGCAACAGGCAGACGGTCAAGTTTTTCTATAATCCAGCCACCAAGCGTGTCATTTATGTTTGATTCAAGTTTTATTCCAAAATAAATTTTCAAGTCAACAAGCAATGTTGATCCGTCAACTGTAAAATTGTCCTGATTCTTCAAGATCTCAAGATTTTTTTCATCCTGCCACGAAGATTTGTTTCCTGTGGTTCCAAAAATTTCCCGATGAATATCAGATTGTGTAATCAGTCCGTCCGTTCCAGAGTATTCATCAATAATTATTGCCATTGACTGCTTATTTTCCTGCATAACCTGCACAACAGAAGTAATTTTTCTAGTCCCAGGAATAAAAAGTGGCGGACGCATAAGTTTTTTCAGGTCAAACTCCGCAGGATTAGATTTTAACAAATCCTTTAAATAAATAATCCCGATTATGTCGTCAATATTTTTTCTATAAATTGGAAACATTGAAAATTTCGTCTTTTGAGCCTTTTCAATCACATCAGAATAAGTCGCAGTTTCTTTTAGCCGAACAATTGAAGTACGCGGAACCATTATTTCCGCGGCAGTAATATCCGTAAACTTAAAAACAGAATTCATCATATTTTTTTCGCCGTTTTCAAGAACACCTGTTTCTTCGCCAACTTCAATAAAAGATTTTATATCTTCTTCTGAATAAGTATGCTCTGGTTTTTCCACGCTGATTCCACGGATTTTTAAGACCAGCCGGCTGAATGCAGTAAAAAGAACAACAACCGGACGCAGTATATGAACAATCACGTCCACAAAAACAGAAAGTGCGTATGCTATTCCGTCCGGTTTTCGTGTAGATATTGCCTTTGGAGTAATTTCCCCAAAAATCAAAAGAACCAAAGTTACTGCAAAAGTCGCAATTCCAACACCTTTGCTTCCAAAAATATGCATTGCAACCGCAGTAATAATTGAACTTAAAAGAATGTTAACCAAGTCATTTGCAATGAGCAACGTATTTATCAGATGCTCTTTATTTTCAAGCAGACGGCTTACCCTCAACGCCTTCTTGTTTTTTTCTTTTCGCAAAATCCTCAAACGCAGTTTATTCATCGAAAGAAACGCGCTTTCAGAAACACTAAAGAGCATCGATAAAGTTACTAAAGCCACCGAAGCCAACAGCAGCCCAAAAAGAACAAGGTTTGTCAAATTTTACTCAGATTGATTTTCTGAATTTTCAGAAGTTGCATTATTTTTAGCAGCAACAGCATTTTCAAGATATTCAATATACTGCTGAAGCTGAGGAACAAGTTCACTTTCTGGAGCTGCCTGAACAGACTGATTTATGTACGAAATAATATCCTCAATCTTTACATCCGGAAGTTTTGTCGCAAGTTCAGCACACATATAATACAAGGACTGAACATCTTCCGGGCTAACAAACTTATTTTCCGCACATTTTTCATAAATTTTAAGTGCACCGGCAAAATCCTGCTCAAGCAACTTGTCGTAAGCCTCGGTATGTGCAATCTGAAAAAGATATTTTCCGATTTTTCCAGAAGAATTTTTTGAATCCATTGAAACCGCTTTTTTCAGCAAGTCGTAAAGTGCAAGTTTGTGAACATCCGCAGCCTCTTCAAACAAAACATCGATTGCTTCAAGTTTTTCCTGTTTTGAACCTTTTGTTGTTGAATCGACTTTTTTATTAAATTCAGAAATTTCGTCCGCCTCAAGTTTAAGCAAACCGGAAAAACCTTCCGCATTATCAGAATTAAACTCGCAATTAAGTTCCGAAATAAAATATCCGTCTTTCGAAAGAATATTTATAACCGGAGTTTCACGGATTCCATAAAAATCTGCAATTTTAAACTGCTTATTCAAAAGGTCGCGTCTTTTTTCAAGATTCTTCTGTTCCTTGCTGGAAATTTCATTGTCAGGAACACCAAAAACCGACTGCAAATCTGTAAAATCAAAATGAAGGCAAACAAAATCCTCCTTTACAGAATCTACAAATTCCTTTGACAAAAGCGCCTGAACGCCACTTGCACTACCAGGAACATCCGCATCAGAATTTGCAAAAAACAGAATTTCCTTATTCTTTGACCGTGCTACCTTTTTTGCAGAATCAAAATCAGAATACCAACCGTTTGAATCCTGAACTTTTCCACAAGAAGCTAAAAACAAAGCGACAAAAACCGAAACCGCAATCATCAATTTTTTCATTTTTCCATCCTATAAATAAATTCGTTTATTTAAAGTAACGAACGCCTGCAGCAAATACATTTTCACAACTGTTTTCATATTCATTTGTAAGAGGATTTCCCGCAACATTCATAATCAAATCACAGCTAGAACCATTTGCTCCAGTTCCAATTGTACGTTCACTGTGTCCCATTTTACCAAGAACCCTTCCATCCGGACTTGTAATTCCTTCAATTGCAAACAAAGAGCCGTTCGGGTTATCTGGTTCAGTAATCGCCGGATTTCCATATTCATCCACATACTGAGTAAAAACTTGTCCGTTCTCAAAGAATTTCTTTGCAGTTGCTTCATCGCAAACAAACCGACCTTCTCCGTGGCTTATCGGAACAAGATGAATTCTTGAATCAACAACACTAGGATCCATTGCCCACGGACTTGTCGCGCTAACCAAACGAGTTCTCACAATTCTGCTGATATGGCGGCCAATCTTATTATATGTCAAAGTAGGCATATCTGGTTCCATATCGCGGAATTCACCGTACATTGCAAGACCAGTTTTAACCAACGCTTGAAAACCGTTACAAATTCCAAGAACAAGTCCATCACGTTTTTTAAGCAAAGCCATAACCTGCTCAGAAACACGACCTTCTCGCAAACAATTTGCAATAAATTTCGCAGAACCGTCCGGCTCATCACCTGCACTAAAACCACCGCTCAACGCAAGAATCTGAGCCTCTTTCAGTTCCTTTTCAAAATTCAACAAAGATTCTTCCAGCAAAGCCGGAGTTTTATTCGCCAAAACAATAATTTTTGTTTCAGCACCAGCAAGATTAAATGCGCGAGCCATGTCAAATTCGCAGTTCGTTCCCGGAAAAACAGGAATCAAAACACGCGGGTTTGTCCTAGGAGCAGCAAAAACCGGATTTTTTCTTATATCAGACAAAGACTTGTGAATATTCACCGCAAATTCAGGAAGCGGTTTCTGAACTTCTGCACCGCTCACTGGAGGGAAAACCTCGTACAATTTTGACTCCCACGCAGTTTCCGCATCAGCCAAGTCAATCCTTACACCTGGAATATTGTCAACTGTAACTTCAATTTCCGCAGCGTCAACAGTATTTCCAATCTTAAAGGCAGTTCCTTCAGCAAATCCGCCCAAATCAAGTTCGCCGTCAGCCTCAACAATAATTGAACCATAAAGCGGAGTGAACAAATCCTTTGGAGTAACTTTTTTGATTTTATCAAAACCAGCCGCAGTCGCGCTAAAAGGAAGATTATCGATTTTTACACCGATTTTATTTCCTAGAGCCATTTTTGTAACAGCCTCAGCAATTCCGCCAGCACAAACTGGATACATCGCAGCAATTTTATCCTGAGAATTCAGTTCATAAAGATTGTTTGAGTTTTTTGTGAAAGCCTCAAAATCCGGTGCAAGAACAGAAGAATACGGAACAGTAACAAGATAAACGTTGTCACCAGCCTTTTTAAAAGAACCGCTAGTAACATTTTTTACGTCATCGCTTGTAACCGCAAAAGAAACCAGTGTATGCGGAACATTCAATTCTTCAAAAGTTCCAGACATTGAATCTTTTCCACCGATAGAAGCAGTTCCCATCGCATTTTGTGCATCAATAGAACCAAGAAGAGCCGCTGCCGGGTAACCCCAAGTTTTTTCACTTACAGCACGCCCAAAAAATTCCTGGAACGAAAGACGACAGTCAACAGGCTTTCCGCCCATACAAGCAATCTTCGCCAAAGAAGAAAGAACCGCAGTCTGCGCTCCGTGCCACGGCGACCATTCACCAACCCTAGGGTCATAGCCAAAAGCCATCATACTTACAGTGGAAGTTTCCAGCGGACTAACAACAGGAATTTTTGCAACCATTCCAGATTCCGGCGTACTTTGATATTTTCCACCATAAGGGAACAAAACTGTAGAAGAACCAATCGAACCATCAAACCGTTCGCCCAATCCACGCTGAGAACAACAAGCCAAATCGCTTATATTTTTCATCCAAGCGTTTTTAAGTGCAGTTTCACCGCCAACAGTTTCACGCTTAGCCAGCTCCTCTTTTACAGAATCCAACGCATTTACAAGCGGAGAATCTTTTTGTGCGGCAGGACTTTCAATCAACGCAACCGCCTCATGGTGCGCCCCCGCCGCATCCAAAAATTCACGCCCAAGATTCACAATCGTTTTGCCGCGCCAGTTAATCACAAGGCGATTCGTATCCGTAACATCAGCAACTTTCACCGCCTGCAGATTTTCTTTTGCCGCCGCATCAATAAATTTTTCAGCATCTTTTGCGCGTACAACAACAGCCATTCGTTCCTGAGATTCAGAAATCGCAAGTTCCGTTCCGTTCAAACCTTCATATTTTTTAGGAACTTTATCCAAATCAATATCAAGTCCTGGAGCAAGTTCCCCAATCGCAACAGAAACACCGCCAGCACCAAAGTCATTGCAACGTCTAATCATCAGGCTCACATCTTTATTCCTGAACAAACGCTGAATTTTTCGTTCCTCAACCGCATTTCCCTTCTGAACTTCCGCGGCAGCCGTAGAAACAGATTTTTCAGTATGAACCTTAGAAGAACCAGTAGCGCCACCAATTCCATCACGACCAGTTCCGCCACCAACAAGAATCACAACATCGCCAGGCTCAGGTCGTTCACGCATAACAGTATCAACAGGAGCAGCCGCAACAACCGCACCAAGCTCCATTCGCTTTGCCAAATATCCAGGATGATAAAGCTCCACAACCTGCCCAGTAGTCAAACCAATCTGATTTCCATAGGAACTAAATCCCTGGGCAGCCTCGCGGCAAATCTTAACCTGAGGAAGTTTACCTTTTCTTGTTGCACTCAAAGGAACAGTAGGGTCTGCCGCCCCAGTAACACGCATAGACTGGTAAACCCACGAACGCCCAGAAAGCGGGTCCCGAATTGCCCCACCAATACAAGTGGCCGCCCCACCAAAAGGCTCAATTTCTGTCGGATGGTTATGAGTTTCGTTTTTAAACATCAAAAGCCAAGTTTCTTTTTTGTCACATTCATTTCCATCGCAATCATGAGTGTAATGAACATCAATATAAACAGAGCAGGCATTGTTTTCTTCGCTAACTTCAAGATTATCAAGTTTTCCATGCTTCTTAAGATATTTTATGCCAATAACAGCCATATCCATAAGACAAACAGGCTTGTCAGTGCGTCCAGTATACATCTCAGTGCGCATCTCAGTGTAATTCTGCAAAGATTTTTTGAACAAATCCGCATACGGACCGTCCTCAACCTTAATATTCTTTAATTCAGTCAAAAAAGTCGTATGTCGGCAATGGTCAGACCAGTAAGTATCCAGAACCCTAATTTCAGTTTCAGTCGGGTCACGCTTTTCACCAACAAAATAACTCTGCAAAAATTTAATATCCGCAAAATCCATTGCAAGACCCATTTTTTTGCGGTAATCTTCCAACACCTTGTCGTTCCAACCAATAAAACCGTCCACCACAGGAATATCGCCCGGAACATCAGACTTTATCTCCAAAGTTTCAGGAATCTTGTCATCAGTCAAACGGCTATCAACCGGATTAATTAAATAATTCTCAATCTTCTTAACATCATCCGCAGAAACCTTTCCGCTCAAAACAACCATTTTTGCACAACGAACACGAGGAGTTTCCTTCAAAACTGGCACAGAAGATGCCATTCCCGCCCTAAGCAAATTCAAACACTGTTCCGCACTGTCCGCACGCTGATCATACTGACCCGGCAAATATTCCCATACAATAACAGTATCTCCGTCAGCAATATCAACCCTGTCATAAAAAACAAAATCACTCTGAGGTTCGCTAAAAATTCTTGTGGCCGCCGCCTTACCAACAGCCTCGCCAATATTTTCAACATCATAGCGGTTAAGATAACGAACTCCAGTCACACCAGAAATTCCCAAAAAATTATTAATCTGCGACAAATAACTTTCAGCCTCGTTAGCAAAACCAGGCTTCCTTTCTACATATAAACGAAACATAAATTACATTATAAAGATATTCAAACGCCCTTTCAACGCACAATGCAAATAACTTTTTTCTTTCTTTGGGCGCAAACTACCACCGCAACGGGTGTTCCGCGGTTTCGTAACCTCATTGCAGCAAAGAAAACGCCAGGTTTATTAAAAAAAACAAAAAAAAGCCCCAGAACACAAAACATCCTTTTCTAAAAAAAAACAAAAATCCTCCAGACGTTTTCTTTTCCGCAACCGCCACGGCGGCCGCTCCATACCCGCGCAAGTTTTTTTCACCGCGCAAACCGCACAACAATCCCTCCGCTCATTCTTAGCCACCACGAAAACCGCGACTACCATTCAAAGAAAAAAAAAGACTGCCCTAAAATCGGACAGTCTTTTCAACCTAACATATAAATTTATTATTCAGCCCTGTTTCTTGCCTTATCCGGAGCCTTGTCCCCAAAATTAAAAACAACTCCAAAATAAATCTTAGCATCACTTCCGCCAATTATATCAAAACTACCACTCATATCACTATCATCTTCATCACGATGAGAAAATACTTCAGAAAAACCTGCGAATGGGAAATTCAAATCAGCACCGACATCAAATCCAAAGTGGAATCCAGTTCTGTTCACAATCCAAACCCTATAACCTAAATCAAGATTAAGACCTGAGTAAAATCCTAAAATTGTAACACTTCTGCCTGAACCATAACCAAAATTGCAAATAAGACCTGGACTTACTAAAAATGAATTCATATCACCAATATGGAATCTAACCGCAGGTCCAAGAGTCATAAAAACATCAAACGCAGGCCATAAATAATTAGAACCTACAGAATCTCCACCCGAGAGAAATTTACACTTATTAAAAAAATCCATTCCCCAAGAAAGTCCCATACCAATATCAACAAATTTTGCAGGTGCACCAAAGAAAAATTCAAACTGTGTTTCACAACCAAACGGATCCTTAAATTGAGCCCTACAGTCCGGATCAGAATCAAGTTTGATTCCCGAATACGGCGTTCCATAAAGGTTCAACCCCATCTCAACATTTGCGAATAACGAGTTTACTCCTAATCCAGCCACCAAAGCAATTGCAAAAAAAAACTTTTTCATAAAAACTCCCAGTTCTCTCCTTTTAAAAAGAACCTAAAAAGCACAAGATATTTAATCCGAAACCGAGCAAAGCAAGGTTTCGGATTAAGGGGTTTTGTAAACCCCTTAAAAACTGTACAGTTTTTAAAATTTTTTTCGCACAAAAAAAATGCCGGCAGCAAAAGCCACCAGCATCCACAATCTACAAAATAACTTTTCCAGTCTTTCAACCGCCAGTAAAAAAATGCAAGGATGCATTTTTTTCATCGCCAGCTAAAAAAAACTAGTTCTCTCAATCACCTGCGGGCAAGGACGCCCGCACTTACCCGAGCGAGAAATCCCCTAGGATTTCTCGTAGTAAGGAAAATACAGGACGTATTTTCCTTACGGGTTTACCGTAGTCTTATACGCAGTTGTAATTTTTCCATCTGCTCCCTTTACAAACTCAATCATAACCGCAGACTTTACAGGATTTCGTTTTTCATCAAAAGTAATATGTCCTGTTACATAGTTACCATCAGTTTTTTCAAGAGCATCACGAACTTTTTCAACATCAAAAGTTCCAGCAGCCTCAATCGCGTCCTTCAATATATAAACAGAATCATAACCAAGAACAGCAAAAGAATTTGGTGCCTTGTTGTATTTAGCCTTGAACGACTTTACAAGATTCTGAACAGCAGGCTCTGTAGAATCTTCCGCATAGTGGTTTGAATAATAACCGTTCAAAACCTCTTCGCCAGCATTTGCTGTAAGTCCGTCCCAACCGTCAGCACCAACAATCGGAGTGTTTATTCCTTGAGCCCTAAGCTGTTTTGCAATCAAAGCAACAGTTCCATAATAATCAGGCAAATAAACTACATCAGGCTTAGCATTCTTAATTTTTGTAAGCTGAGCATTAAAATCCTTGTCACCAGTTGAATATGACTCAAGGGCAACAATTTCTCCACCGTTAGCCATAAAAGCTTTCTGAAAATTTTCAGAAAGACCTACTGAATAATCGTTTCCACTATCACAAAGAACAGCGGCACGCTTTGTCTTTAAATTTTCAGCCGCAAATTTTCCACCTACAGTTCCCTGAAATGGGTCAATAAAACAAGTGCGGAAAATATAATTTCCAGCATCTGTAATCGCAGGAGCAGTAGCGGCAGGAGCAATCTGAATAACCTTGCTAGCCTGTGCCAAAGTTGTAATTGCCTGAGTACAGCCACTAGTCAAAGAACCAATCACATATTTTACGCCGTCCTTTGTAATAAGCTTCTTAAAAGCATTTACAGTCTTATCTGGAGAACCTTCATCATCCTCGCAGATAAATTCAACTTTCTTTCCAGCAATGCCACCAGCGGCATTAATTTCTTCAACAGCAAGATCAATACCATTTTTACATTCAACACCATATACAGCAACACTTCCCGAAAGAGGTGCCACACCACCGATTTTTATAGTATCGCCAGATGTTTTAGAACAACCCGCCAAAGCAAAAGCCATTGTAGCAAGACCAGCAAATCCAACAAACTTTTTCATATTTTCCTCCGAAAATGAAAAAATATTTTTATATAATAATAATTTATTTCAAATTCTTATGGAAGAGTTTTGCTAGACAAATATTTATCACAAATTAAATTTTATAAAGACACAAAACTAAAAATGACAAAAAAAAAACGACAGCCGCATGGACTGCCGTTTGTTATCGCTCAAGCACTATTTAGAATAGTATTCGATTACAAGATTTTCCTTTACATCAACTGGAATTTCAGAACGAAGTGGCAAGCGGCTAAACTTAGCAGTAAAGCCGTCTACATTCTTTTCAATATATTCAAGTTTTCCAGCCTTATCTTCAAGGAAGATTGCTTTTAAAGCACCTGACTTCTGAGCTTTTTCGCTCAATGCGATTATCTGTCCAACTTTTACAGAGAAAGAAGGAATATTTACTTTCTTTCCATCAACAGTAAAGTGTCCGTGACTTACCATCTGGCGAGCCTGACGAATAGACTTAGCAAAACCAGCACGATATACAAGATTATCAAGACGACGTTCCAAAAGAATAAGCAATTCATCTCCAGTATTACCTGTTGCACGAGCTGCCGCTTCGAAATATCTTCTCATCTGTTTTTCAAGGATTCCGTAATAAGCCTTTACTTTCTGTTTTTCAATCAACTGAAGACCATATTCAGAAACCTTCTTTTTTTTAGCAAAAGCAGGGGAATTTGCTCTTTCCAGTGCTTTAGGGTGTCCACATACGTTTACACCAAGTCTTCTACATTCTTTAAAACGAGGACTTCTTCTAGTAGCCATTTTATGCTCCTATTTATTTTTTTACTCTGCAGCTGGTGCAGAAGTTTCAGCAGCCGGAGCCGCCTTTGCCGCAGCCTTTGCAGCAACTCTTTCTTTATTCTTCAAAGTAGCGTTACATACTTTGCAGATATTTAAAGTCTGACCGTCAACTTCTTTTTCATAAAGGCATTTTACATCTGTCTTCTTACAGATAGGGCAAGTAGCTCTTCCGTGTGCTGGAAGTGAACGGATACCAGTTCCACGATGGTTCTTAGACATTTCCTACTCCTTATCTGCATCTTCTGCTTTAGGTTCAGCAGCTTTCTTTGCAGTTGTTTTCTTAGCTGCAGAAGTCTTCTTTGCAGCAGGCTTTTTTTCAGCAGTTGCAGCTTTTTTAGCTGGCTCTTTCTTTTCCTCTGTAGATTTAGCAGACTTTTTTGCTTTAGCCGCAGTTTTTTCTTCTTTAACTTCAGTATCAAGTTTGTAGTCTACAAGTTCAAGAATAACCATATCAGCAGCATCACCCTGTCGGAAACCAATTTTAAGAACACGAGTATAACCACCGTTGCGGTCTTTCATTCTAGGACCGATTTCAGTAAAAAGTTTGTTCAAAATCTTTTCATCTGCAATAAATTTTGCAGCTTCACGACGATTGTGAACTGAATCAATTTTGCTTCTAGTAATTAATTTTTCAGCAGCTTTGCGAACTTCCAACGCTTTAGCTTTTGTTGTAGTAATACGTTCAAATCTAAAGAGCGAAGTCACCATATTGCGTGACATTGCACGACGGTGTGCTGTTGTGCGCGAAAGCGGATTAAAACCATTTCTATGATTCATCTGTTTCTTCCTTCTGCTTTGTTAAGTTTGCAGCATTCTTCAGATGACTATAGTCAGTCATACCAAGAGTCAAGCCCCATTCCTGAAGTTTTTCTTTGATTTCTGTAAGACTCTTCTTACCAAAGTTTCGAGTCTTTGCAATATCATCTTCTGTCTTTTTAGTTAATTCACCAATAGTGCGGATATTTGCATTTTTAAGACAATTTGAAGAACGAACAGAAAGCTCAAGCTCCTCTACAGGAGTATTAAGAATTTCCTTAATTCTTGCATCATCTTCACTATCTTCATCACTACTAGCGACATCACTGTCATTAAAGTTTACAAAAATTGAAAAATGATCTTTAGCAATCTTTGCAGCTTCTGCCAACGCATCTTCAGGTGCAATTGTTCCATCTGTCCAAATTTCCAGAACAAGCTTATCGTAATCATTTCGCTGTCCTACACGGCAAGGCTCAATAGAATACTTTACCTTTGGAACAGGTGTAAAGATTGCATCCATAGGAAGTGTACCAACAATTTCAATATAGTGTTCATTCACTTCCGCTGGAACATAACCACGACCAAGATCAACCTGCATTTCAACTTCAAGGTGACAACCTTCCATCATCGTAAAGACAAGCATATCTTTAGTCATAACTTCAAGCTGATTTTCCTTTGCAAGATCATCGCTCTTTACAACACCAGGACCTTTAAATTCATAAAGGATAGTGTCCTGTTCAACATCGTTAGGAAGACGCAAACGAATCTGTTTAAGACTGTTGATGATTTCCAATGTATCTTCAGAAACATTTGGGATTGCTTCAAATTCACTTGAAATTACGTGTGGCACACCATCTGCATCATAAGAAGTGATGCGGATTGATGTGATGGCGTAACCCTGAATTGATGAAAGCAAAACACGGCGCAAAGTATTTCCTACTGTTGTACCAAATCCTGTTTCAAAAGGATAAGCTGTGAACTTACCATAATTCGGATTAGTCTCAAGATGCTCAAAAGTAATACCTTTTGGTTTCTTAAAACCTTTAAGCAGATTTTTGCGAGCCATCAGAACTCCTCTTGAGGTTGAAAAAGCTCAACCCCCCAATTTTACATCAGACAAACCAGAATCCTCTGGCTTATAACTTCGTTTAGACATCTCTGTCAAAACAGTCTGCCACTGACATCCGGCAGACAGGATTACTATCTTTTCAATTTCCGTTACATACGGCGAGTCTTGCGAGGTCTGCATCCGTTATGCGGAATTGGAGTAATATCATGGATTGATTTTACTCTTAATCCCATAGCACCAAGAGAACGGATAGCATTTTCGCGTCCCATTCCAGGTCCTTTTACATAAACGTGAACTTCTCGCAAACCGTAGCTTACTGCCTTCTGAACAGCTGTTTCTGCAACTGACTGGGCAGCAAATGGAGTAGATTTCTTTGCTCCACGGAAACCAAGACCGCCTGATGATGCCCAAGACAGAGCATTACCATTCAAGTCTGTAATTGTAACGATAGTATTATTAAACGTTGCCTGAATGTAAACATTACCTTCGTAAACGCTTTTCTTTTCCTTTCGTTTTTTAGCTGTAGCCATTAGTTTCCTCCGCCTTACTTCTTCTTATTAGCAACAGTCTTCTTCTTACCTTTGCGGGTACGAGAATTTGTGCGTGTTCTCTGACCACGAACTGGAAGACCTCTTTTGTGTCTAAGACCGCGGTAACAGCCAATATCAATAAGGCGTTTAAGGTTAAGACCGATTTCTGAACGAAGACGACCTTCTACCTTGTAGTTCTTATCCAGAATATCACGAATCTTTGCAATTTCATCCTGAGTAAGATCATTAGCCATTTTAGCCGGATCAATCTTAGCTTCTTCAAGGATTTTTTTTGCCAAAGAATTTCCGATACCATAAATATAAGTTAAAGCAATACTTATGTGTTTATTTGGGATATCAACTCCCGATATTCGAGCCATCTGTTACTCCTTAGCCCTGTCTCTGCTTGTGTTTTGGGTTTGAACAAATGATACGGACAATACCGTTTCTTTTGATTACCTTACACTTATCACAGATAGGTTTTACACTGGTTCGTACTTTCATAAAGACCCCCTGAGAATAAACATTCTCACCGAATCTTAGCACCTCGCAATGAGAGACAATTCGGTGAGAAATAATATATCATATATTCTCAATCTTTTTCTACTACTTAGAACACGATTTTCTAAACTTTTCTAAAGATTTCGTGATCTAATCTTACCTTTCCTTGTCAGACCATCCTGATGATGCATTTTCAAGAGCGCTTCTATCTGACTCATAGTATCCAAATCAACACCCACCATAATGATAAGTGATGTACCGCCCATCAGCATAGCAACTGACTGCGGGAAATTGAACAATCTCTGAATTACAGATGGAACTATAGCAATAAATGCCAAGAACAAAGAACCCGGTAAAACAAGTCGGTTCAATATTTTATTAAGGTATTCCTCTGTTTTATCAGTGCTTATACCTGGAATAGAACCGCCATTCTCTCGAATATTTTTTGCAATTTCAACAGGATTCAAAGTTACCTGAGTATAGAAATATGCAAAGAAAACAATAAGAACGACCAACAAAACATTGTACCAGAGACCGTTTGGTGTCAAGATATTCGAAAGGCGAATTATCCACCTAGCAGATTCCTGGTTATTTCCCAAAGTAGAAACAATCTGCAAAGGCAATGTAAGAAGAGAAGAGGCAAAAATCAACGGAATAACGTTAGACGGATTTACTTTGAAAGGAATATATGTGTTCTGACCACCATACATTTTTCTTCCAACAACCCGTTTTGCGTAATGAACCGGAATTTTTCTTACACCAGACTCTTCAAATATTACCAACGCAATAATAGCAACAAACATTACAAGCACGACAATAACGAAAACCAACTGAATTTCTCCAGCCGAAACTTTTCGTACAAGTTCAGCAATCGCATTCGGAAGCCGTGCAACGATACCGGCAAAAATCATCATAGAGATACCATTACCAATACCGTTTGCTGTAATCCGATCGCCAAGCCATACAGTAACCATAGAACCTGTAGTTACTGTAAGGATAGCCAAAAGATTGAACTTCAAAAGCGAACTGAACACAATGCATCCAGGAATTGAGCGGGCATAAACTGTAACTGCATAAGACTGAAGCAAACATACAAATACTGTACCAATTCTAGTCCATGCAGCCATTTTTCGCTGACCACCATCTTCCTGAATAGCACGTTTCATGCTCGGGAAAATAATCACAGCAAGCTGCAAAATAATCTGTGTAGAAATGTATGGCATTACTCCCAACATAAAAATTGAGAAATTTGAGAAAGCACCACCTACAAAGAAGTCCATATAACTAGCAAATGCATTCTTGTTCTGAGCAGCAAGATTGTTGAAATAATCAAACAAAACTGTTGCATCAATACCAGGAATTGTAAGTACACTTCCCAAACGGAAAATTGCCAAAATTAATAATGTAAAGAGCAACCGTATACGGATTTCCTTTACTCTAAACATATTTACTACTGGATTGCTTGCCATGTTTTACTCCGACACCTATTTAGATTCTTCAGCAGCAACAGCTTTTACACTGCCACCAGCTTTTTCAATTTTAGCCTTAGCAGACTCCGAAACCTTGTCAACATCAATTGTAAGTTTCTTTGTGATTTCACCGTTGCCAAGAATCTTAACAAGCGGTGCTGCTTTTGCTGAAATGAATCCTTTTGCTGCAAGAGTTTCTTTGTTTACTGTTTCTCCGTCTGCAAATTTTGCATCAAGAATTCCAACATTAATACAAACAAATTCCTTCTTAAAAGGATAATTTGAAAATCCACGTCTAGCAACACGGCGGTAAAGTGGCATCTGACCACCTTCAAATCCTACGTAAGGAATTGAAGATCCAGAACGTGACTGCTGACCCTTATTACCTTTACCAGCTGTTGTACCGAGTCCAGAAGATGAACCGCGACCAACACGTTTTGGCTTTTTATTTGCACCTTTAGGTGCGCTAAGTACTGGATTGTATTCAGACATTACTCTGCCTCCTCTACTTTTACAAGATGAGCAACAGAAGCGATCATTCCACGAACCGAATCATTATCGTCCTGTACTACAGAAGAGTTAATCTTCTTCAATCCAAGGCTGCGAACTGTGGCAACTTTGGCAGGTTTCTGTCCGATTGTACTTCTTACAAGTGTAATCTTTAACTGTTTAGCCTTTGCCATAATTAACCCCACAATTCGTCAAGTGTTTTACCACGAGCAGCGGCAACAGTTTTTGCATCCATAAGATTTTCAATAGCATTAAATGTTGCACGAACTACGTTCACAGAAGAACTTGAGCCCAATGATTTTGAAATAACATCTGTAATTCCAACTGCATCCATTACTGAACGAACAGCACCACCAGCTTTGATACCAGTACCGGCACAAGCAGGCTTAAGGAGAACAGAAGAACTCTTGTATTTTCCAATAATTTCATGTGGTAAAGTACCATTTTTCATTGACATTGTAACAAGATTTCTCTTGGCATGTTCAATGCTCTTTTTAATAGCTTCAGATACATCATTGGCTTTACCAAATCCGTATCCTACGCGTCCTTTTTGATCACCAACAACAGTAAGTGCAGAGAAAGACATTCGGCGTCCACCTTTTACAGTCTTTGCAGTTCTGTTAAGAGTTACAAGTTTTTCAACAAACTCTTTTGGTTCTTTATCAAAATTCTTGCGTTCCATTTTAACTCCTAGAACTCAATTCCAGCACTGCGAGTGCCGTCTGCAAGGGCTTTTACAACACCGTGGTAAAGGTAACCATTGCGGTCAAAAACTACCTTTGTAATTTTCTTATCCTTAAGGCGTGCACCAAAAGCTTCACCAAGTTTCTTAGCTCCGTCAATATTTGGCTTAAGAGCTTCGAATTCTTTTTCTAGTGTAGAAATTGAAGCGAGTGTCGTTCCCTCGTCATCATTAATAACCTGAACAGAAAGGTTCTTGTTGGAACGAGTTACAGTCATACGCGGACGATCTGCTGTTCCATACACAGTCTTACGAATGTGAACTTTTCTGTGAAGGCGCTTTCTGTCTTTATCATTAAGTTTCTTAAACATAGCGGCCTACCTTATTTTACACCAGTCTTACCAACTTTTCGTCGGATAACTTCATCATCGTAGCGAATACCTTTTCCCTTATAAGGTTCTGGCATTCGGAGTTTACGAATCTGAGCACTAAATTCACCAACCAACTGCTTATCGATACCAGAAACAGAAACGTTTCCATTAGCATCTGCAGCAACAGTAAGACCTTCTGGAATTGTTACAAAGAAATCGTTTGAATATCCAAGATTCAACATAAGAGTCTTACCCTGAACTTCTGCACGATAACCAACTCCAGTAATAACCAGTTTTTTAGTAAAACCTGTTGATACTCCGGTAACCATATTATGAATAAGATTTCTGTAAAGACCATGGAATGCATTGCCCTGTTTTGTTTCAGCTGCCTGAAGAACATCAACATTGCCGTCTTTCACTTCAACTTTAACATTGTTGCCGAATTCCTGTTTAAGTTCACCCTTTGGACCTTTTACAGTTACAACGCCATCAGCAACTGTAACTGTAACTCCAGCTGGAATAGCTACAGGAAGTTTACCAATTTTTGACATATCTTCCTCCTATTACCAGATAGAGCAGATCAATTCACCACCAACCTGCTTTTCAGTAGCCTTCTTGCCAGTTGTAATACCAGCAGAAGTCGAAACAATGATTGTACCGTATCCATTGAATACGCGTGGCAAATCTTTATAACCAGAATAAACACGACGTCCAGGTGTTGAGATTTTCTTAGCACCGTGGATTACAGGATTATTACTGTCATCATATTTCAAGATGATACGGATAACAGAATGTCCGTCTTCCTGAACCTTCTTAAAATTCTTGATATATCCTTCTGTCTTCATAATCTTTACGATTTCAAGCTTAAGCTTTGAAGCAGGAATATCTACTTTTTCGTGGCGGGCATTAGCCGCATTGCGAACCTTAGTGAGCATGTCTGCTACTGGATCTGATGCACTCATTTCTATTCTCCTACCACTCTACCAAGATGATTTTGTGACGCCTGGAAGAAGGCCTTCACTTGCTAATTTGCGGAAACAAAGACGACACATCTTATACTTTCGCAAATATCCACGTGGACGTCCGCAAATCTGACAGCGATTGTACTGTCTAGTTTCATACTTCTGTTTGCGAGCGGCTTTTATAATCAATGATTTCTTAGCCATGTATCCCTCACTCTACTTACGGAATGGCATATTGAATTTGGCAAGCAAAGCTTTTGCTTCTGCATCAGTCTTTGCACTTGTTACGAACGTAATATTCATACCAGCAACCTTTGTGATTTTATCAAAATCGATTTCTGGGAAAATCAACTGTTCAGTAATACCAACTGAGAAGTTTCCGCGTCCATCAAAGCCAGTTGCCTTGATACCACGGAAATCCTTAATTCGTGGGAATGCAACGTTAATAAGGCGGTCCAAGAATTCATACATAATTGTTCCGCGCAATGTAACCATTGCTCCTACTTCATTACCCTCACGCAATTTAAAGTTAGCGATACTCTTTTTTGCTCTAGTCTTAACAGCTTTCTGACCTGTAATCTGTGTCAAGTCAGTAACTGCGGCATCAAGGAGTTTCTTATTTGTGAGAGCCTCACCAACACCCATGCTTACAACAATTTTCTTCAATACAGGAATCTGCATTGGAGTTGTGTAATTAAATTCTTTTACAAGTGCTGGAGCGATTTCGTCTTTGTAGACTTTCTTAAGCCGAGGTACGTAATTAGCCATTACAGTGTTTCTCCACATTTACGGCAAACGCGGACTTTTTTGTCCCCATTCAATTTATAGCCAACTCTTACAGGACGACCGCATTTCTTGCAAACAATACCAACATTTGAAATGTTAAGTGGTGCTTCAACTTCTACGATTCCACCCTGATCCTGCTGACTACGCTTTTTCATTGCCTTTTTAACAATATTAACACCTGATACGATTACTGCATCTTTTTTAGTAAGGATACGAACAACAGTTCCTCTTTTTCCCTTATCTTTACCTGCAATAACTTCTACAGTGTCATCTTTACGGATCTTAAATTTCTTTTCCATAACCATAACCCCTTAAAGTACCTCTGGAGCCAAAGATACGATTTTCATAAAATCCATATCACGAAGCTCACGAGCTACAGGTCCAAAGATGCGTTTTCCCTTTGGATTCTTATTTTCATCAACAATTACGCAAGCGTTATCATCAAAACGAATATAAGTTCCATCAGGTCTACGGTATTCTTTAGCTTGTCTTACAATTACTGCCTTCTGCACAGCACCCTTTTTAATTGTGGATGTCGGGATAGCATCTTTAATTGCAACAACAACAATATCGCCAATTCCGGCATAACGGCGGTGTGTTCCGCCAAGTACCTTGATACACTGAGCAATCTTAGCACCGGAGTTATCAGCAACTGTCATACATGACTGCATCTGAATCATAACTTTTTACTCCTTATACCTTATTTAGCACGTTCAACAATTTCTACAAGACGCCAAGCCTTATCTTTGCTAAGCGGTCTGCATTCCACGATTCGAACTGTATCACCAATGTGAGCATCGTTCTTTTCATCATGGGCCATATACTTCTTTGAGCGAGTAACATATTTCTTGTAAAGACGATCCATTTTCTTTGTTGTTACTGTTACTACGATAGTCTTATCCATCTTATCGCTTGTAACAAGACCAACAAATTCACGTTTTTTTGCTGTCTCTACAGTCTGAACAGTATTTTCTGCCACGGTTCAGCTCCTACTTATTTTCTTCAGCAGCTTTTTTCTGCTGAATGAAAGTATTCAAACGTGCAATTTCTCGACGCATTGTACGTTTCTGCATTGGATTATCTACATGAGAAACAACCATCTTGAAACGGAGATCCATGTACTTTTTCTTAAGCTCATCACGTTTTGCAACAAGTTCAGAATAAGATAATTCTTTATCTGTCTTTTTATTTGATTCAGCCATCTTATTCCTCCTTAGTCCTGTGTAGGCTTAAATGCGACTCTTGTTGTGATTGGAAGTTTATCACCAGCAAGTTCAAGTGCTTTTTGAGCAAGCTTCTGATCAACACCGCCAACCTCAAACAAAATCATTCCAGGTTTGATAACAGCAGCCCAAGATTCTGGAGCGCCCTTACCCTTACCCATTCGAACTTCAGCAGGTTTTTTAGAAATCGGTTTATCTGGGAAAACACGAATCCAAACCTGTCCCTTTCGGTCAAGTGTACGGTTGATAGCAACACGAGCCGCTTCAATTACACGAGCACTTAACCAAGTAGGTTCCATTGCAACAAGAGCAATGTTACCGAAGTCAATAAAATTGTCGCGTGTAGCATTTCCTTTTTCTCTACCACGCTGCACCTTTCGGTGTATAACTCTTTTAGGACTTAATGGCATAACCTAGCTCCTTTCCTTAGCAGAAGGTCCTGATTTTTCAGCCTTATCTGCCGCTGGACGCTGAGAACGTTCACGACGAGGTTTGCGAACAAGCTGACCTGCATCTTCGTTCTGTTCAACACCATAGTTCATTCCGTTGTAAACCCATACTTTTACACCAATTTTTCCGTATGCGGTATGAGCTTCGTATGTACTATAGTCAATATCAGCACGAAGAGTGTGAAGTGGAACGCGTCCTTCTTTATGCTCTTCAGTTCTTGTCATTTCAGCACCGCCAAGACGACCTGAAAGACGAATCTTAATGCCCTGTGCACCAGCTCTCATAGCATTGCTTACTGCCTGTTTCAAAGCCTTGCGGAAAGAACCATGACCAGCAAGCTGTCGACCAACATTCTGAGCAATCAAACTTGCATTTACATCAGCACGTTTAACTTCCTTAATCTTGATCTGAACTTTCTTTGTAAGCTGTGCCTGAATATCAGCACTAATCTTTTCAATTGTTGCACCCTTAACACCGATGATAACACCAGGTCGAGCAGTGTGAATTACGATTGTAACACGCTGTGGGTGACGGATAATTTCAATTTCAGCAATATCAGCGTTTTTACATTCAGGAAGATTCATAACCATTTTTCTAAGTTTTACATCTTCAAGAACCAAGTCTGCATAATCACGGAAATCTGCATACCAACGTGACTGCCATGTTTTGTTTACGCCTAAGCGCAAACCGATTGGACTAACTTTCTGACCCACTTTATTCCCCCGCCTTCTCGTCAACGATGACGGTAATATGGCACATACGCTTTAAAAGCTGATCCGCACGACCACGTGCACGGAACCAAACTCTTTTAAGTCTTGGACCTTCGTCAATTCTTATTTCTTTTACGTATAGCATATCTTCATCAAGCTTATTGTTCAAATTCAGCGCATTTGCAATTGCTGATTTCAAAGTTGCATTAATAAGACCCGCACCTTTCTGTGGCATATTCTCAAGAATTGCCAACGCCTTTGTTACAGGTTTCTGGTTAACAAGCTTTGCAACTGGACGAACCTTAGTTGGAGAAGCAATAAGGAACTTTGAAGTGGCTACATAACCTTTCTTTTCAGCCATAATATCCACCTTTATTTTGCCGAAGCAGTTTTATCTGTACCACCATGGCCTTTGAAAGTACGTGTAGGAGCAAACTCGCCGAGTTTATGACCAACGAGGTTTTCTGTAACGTATACAGGAATCCATGATTTACCATTATAAACAGAAATAGTATTACCTACCATTTCAGGTATGATTGTAGAGCAGCGAGAATATGTTTTTATCATCTTCTTTTCTGCTTCTTTGTTCATTGCTGAAACCTTTTTGTAAAGTGATTTTTCTACAAAAGGTCCTTTTTTAACAGATCTTGACACCGTTATCTCCTATGCGACTACTTTTTGCGACGTGAAACAATAAAATTGTTAGACGGCTTTCTCTTGTTGCGAGTTTTGTAACCCTTACAAGGCTGTCCCCAAGGAGTAACAGGGTTACGACCTTTACCAGCACCTTCACCACCACCAAGAGGGTGATCTACTGGGTTCATAGCCATACCACGAACTGTAGGACGAATACCAAGCCAGCGTTTGTGACCAGCTTTTCCAAGCTGCACGTTCATGTGTTCTTCGTTTCCTACAACACCGATTGTAGCGTAGCAGCGTCCGTTAATTTTGCGCATTTCTCCAGAAGGAAGACGAACAATTACGTATGCACCTTCACGACCAGCAATCATCGCACTTGCACCAGCAGAGCGAACCAACTGACCACCCTGACCAAGAGTCAATTCAATGTTGTGAATTGTAAATCCGACCGGAATGTTATCAAGCGGAAGAGCGTTTCCTACTGTTGGAGTTGCATTTTCACCAGACATAATCTTCTGTTCAACCTGCAATCCTTTAGGTGCAATAATATAACGTTTATCACCGTCAGCATAATAAATCAAAGCAATGTTAGCACTTCTGTTTGGATCATACTCAATAGTTTTTACTGTTCCAGGAATTCCGTGCTTTTCTCGTTTGAAATCAATCTCACGATAACGTCTTTTGTGTCCGCCGCCCTGATGACGTACAGAAATACGACCACCCTGACCACGACCACCATTAGACTTTTTACCTGACACCAAAGTTTTTTCGGGTCTATCGGTTGTCAGTTCTTCTCTAATCAGGTCAACGCGTCCGCGTGTACCTGGAGTCATTGGCTTAAATACCTTAAGAGCCATTTTAGTTCCCCTTAGTTATTGTAATTACACGCCTTCAAAAGCCGCGATTGTTTCACCAGCGGCCACGCGTACAATTGCTTTCTTGTATGAGCTTGTGCGACCAGGTTTTCCGCGAAGTCTTTTCATTTTGCCCATAACGTTAATAGTTGTGCAGTCAACAACTTTTACATTGAAAAGTTTTGCTACAGCTTCTTTGATTTCTGTTTTTGTTGCAGAAGGTGCTACCTTGAAGACATATTTATTCTGTCCGCGAAGGTCATTTGCTTTTTCTGAAACAACAGGCTCAATAAGAATATCAGAATAATTCATTATTTAGCCTCCTTATCTTCAGCATAAAAATCTGAAAGATTTTTAACAGCCGATTCAAGAACCACAACCTTGCGTGCATAAAACAAATCATGCGCTCTAAGACGATTAAAAGCCAAGAAAGAAACATTAGGAAGATTTCTTCCAGAACGTTTAATCATTGCGTCATCATCTTTAAGTACAATCACAGTTCTTTCATCTTTAATAAAGTTGCCAAGAATCTTTGCAAGATCCTTTGTTTTACCGCTTTCAACTGTAAAATCTTCAACTACTGTAAATCTAT
Source organism: Paratractidigestivibacter sp. (assembly GCA_963644915.1). Taxonomy (GTDB): domain Bacteria; phylum Spirochaetota; class Spirochaetia; order Treponematales; family Treponemataceae; genus Treponema_D. Next base: position 45,061 of record CAVIQW010000002.1, on the reverse strand, counting down.
CGCTCTGAGCCTGCATACTAAGAATTGATTTAATAGCAAGACGTTTTGCTTTTTTAGGCATTGAATAGCTATAATCACGTGGTTTTGGTCCAAAAATTGTACCACCGCCAACCATAAGTGGAGACTTTTTATCACCACGGCGAGCATTACCAGTTCCCTTCTGTTTATAAGGCTTAGCATTGCTACCATGAACTTCTGCACGAGTTTTTGTACAAGCAGTACCAACACGCATATTTGCAAGTTCATTTGTAATAGCATAGTAAATAACATCATCATTTACTGGAAGACCGAATACTTTATCATCAAGTGTGATTGTACGCAGTTCTTTTCCAGAAGTTGAATATACTTTCTTTTCCATATCCTAATCTCCTAGTTCTTCTTTACTGCGGACTTCACGATGAGTGTGCAGTCTTTTACACCCGGTACAGCGCCACGAACCAAAATAATGTTCAGTTCTGGGTCAACCTTAACAATTTTGAGATTCTGTACAGTAACCTTTCTGAATCCCATATGTCCCGGCATTTTGATATTTTTAAAACAGTGTCCAGGAGTTGTACAAGCACCTGTACCACCAGCTTCTCGATGGAATTTAGAACCGTGAGTAGCACGTCCACCATGGAAGCCCCATCTCTTCATAACGCCCTGAAATCCCTTACCTTTAGATGTGGCAGTCACATCCAAGAAACGTGTTCCTTCGAACAATTCCAATCCAACAGAATCGCCAACTTTTACTTCTGAGTCAAAGTCTCGGAATTCTTTCAATGTACGCTTCGGGGAAACGTTTTCCGGGAAAATGCCTGCGTATGCTTTGTTTGCCTTGTTAGCCTTCATATCGTCTACACCAAGAACAACAGCATCGTATCCGCATGTTTCCTTTGTTTTTGTAGCAACAACAGTGTTTGGCTCAACGCGGATCACAGTAACAGGTGTTAAGTTACCGGCTTCGTCGAAAACCTGTGTCATTCCTACTTTTTTTGCAATCAGACCTTTCATTCTGATATCTCCTAAATGGACTTTCGTCCTTTGTTTTATTGGCCGTCAACCCAGATCCGGAGGGTCCGTACCTTAATTAAACAGCAAAAACTACTGTTTGATTTCTACAGCAACGCCTGCAGGAAGTTCAAGCTTCATCAATGATTCCATTACATCTGTTGATGGATTCAATATGTCAATAAGACGCTTGTGAGTTCTCATCTCAAACTGTTCACGTGACTTTTTGTTTACGTGTGGTGAACGAAGAACTGTCACCTTATTGATTCTTGTCGGAAGTGGAATTGGTCCTGAAACCTTTGCACCTGCCTTCTGAACAGCCTGCACGATAGCCTTAGCACTCTGATCGATCAGTTCAACATCAAATGCGCGAAGTCGAACACGAATCTTTCCATTAGCCATGAATTTAATCCTCCAAGGATAAACAGATGCCCAAAGAAATTTTCAAAGAAAACTTTCATTCAGGCATCTTTTTCCTTTAACTATTCGATAATCTTTGTAACCTGTCCAGAAGCGATTGTGTGACCGCCTTCACGGATAGCAAGCTTAAGACCTTCGTCCATAGCAACTGGATGGATAAGTTCACCAATAATCTTAACATTGTCGCCTGGGTTAACCATTTCTACACCAGCACCAAGAGTTACAGTACCTGTAATATCTGTTGTGCGGAAGTAGAACTGTGGACGGTAACCATTGCGGAATGAAGAGTGACGTCCACCTTCTTCTTTTGTCAAAACGTAAAGCTGAGCTTCGAATTTTGTGTGTGGATGGATTGAACCTGGTTTTGCAAGTACCTGACCACGAACAACGTCTTTCTTTTCAATACCACGAAGAAGAATACCAACGTTATCACCTGGAATAGCCTGATCAAGTGTTTTCTGGAACATTTCAATACCAGTTACAGTTGTTGAAGCTGTTGGGTGGATACCTACGATTTCAGCAGGATCGTTCATGTTGATAACACCACGTTCTACACGTCCTGTTACTACAGTACCACGTCCAGAGATTGTGAAGATGTCTTCAATTGGCATCAAGAATGGCTTATCTTCATCGCGAACTGGATCATCGAACCATGTATCCATAGCTGTAAGCAATTCTTCGATAGCTTTTGTGTTTTCAGCATTTTCTGGTTCATTCAAAGCCTTGAATGCAGAACCCTTGATGATTGGTGTATCTGCAGAGAATCCATACTGCTGAACTGTATCTTTAACTTCTTCTTCAACGAGCATCAACATTTCTTCATCGCCGTCGAGCTGGTCAACTTTGTTCAAGAAAACGATAATCTTTGGTACACCTACCTGACGAGCAAGCAAAAGGTGTTCACGAGTCTGAGCCATAACACCGTCAGAAGCAGCGATTACAAGAATAGCACCGTCCATCTGAGCAGCACCAGTAATCATGTTCTTGATATAGTCAGCATGTCCTGGGCAGTCAATATGTGCATAGTGACGTTTGTCTGACTGATATTCCAAGTGACGAGTATTAATTGTAATACCACGTTCCTTTTCCTCTGGAGCATTATCAATTTCATCATACTTAAGAGCATGGTCACCATACTTTTTAGCACAGTACTGTGTGATAGCTGCAGAAAGAGTAGTCTTACCATGGTCAACGTGACCAATAGTACCAACGTTCATGTGAGGTTTAGTTCTAACGAACTTCTCCTTTGCCATGTTTGTCTCCTTGTCGGCTCCTATATTTTTCTCAGGCCGACATCTTTATTTTTTATGTGTTGCACTTTAAGCCAGAACACATTCAACAACAACAGTTATCAAATATGTTCGCAGACACACTTTATTTGCGTTTTGATGAGAATATTCGGTTTTTGATTTAACGGACTAAAAAAGTATTTTACTTTCATGATATTCCATCGCTTTTTCGAAATATCTTGGTCTGTTACCACCAAACACCATCAAACGTTCAATTTTGACAACTGGTATGGAATTCAGAGCCTAATCTGTACCTCAGATCAGTTGAAACCCTGAAACGCATAAGTCATCTTTTTTATGCCAACGGCACAAAACACATTTTAGGGTCGCATTTCTTGGAAACTGCATTATGCAATTAGCTTTACAGAAACACCAGAGTTGCACAGAGCAACCCGCCAACTTTCAAAGAACCCTAGTTTCTACACTATTAGCGTAGTTTTTAATTTATACATTTTTTTTCAAATTGTTTCAATACCTAAAATAGATTATCAAAAAAAAAGATGTTCCTTACGAAACATCTTTTTACAAATAGAAGTTTTAATCTACCATCTGAAGTGAGCAAAAGCCTTGTTTGCCTCAGCCATCTTGTGAACATCTTCTTTCTTTTTGAAAGCTGTTCCAGTATTATTAAAAGCATCCATCAATTCAGAAGCCAACGTATCAGCCATTCCGTGTCCTGAACGAGAACGAGCGGCACCGATAATCCAGCGCATAGCCAAAGCTTCGCGGCGAGATTCACGGATTTCCATTGGAACCTGATATGTAGCACCACCAACACGGCGTGATTTTACCTCTACCATTGGCTTTACATTATCAACAGCCTTCAAGAATACTTCAAGAGGATCCTTGTCTGTTTTTGCCTTAAGCTTATCCAAAGCCTCGTAGATGATTTTTGTACAGATTGACTTTTTTCCATCAAGCATCATGCGGCTGATGAACTTTGTAATAACCGTACTATTATATTTAACGTCTGGCATACATGGACGTTCGATTGATTTCTTATGTCTTCCCATCTTAGTCCTCCATTAAGCCTTTGGTCTTTTTGCGCCGTATTTTGAACGACCACGTTTTCTGTCTTCAACACCAAGAGTATCTTTTGTACCGCGAATAATGTGATAGCGTACACCAGGAAGGTCCTTTACACGGCCACCACGGATAAGAACTACTGAGTGTTCCTGAAGGTTATGACCAATACCAGGAATGTATGCAGTTACTTCAATACCATTTGACAAACGAACACGAGCTACTTTTCTAAGAGCCGAGTTTGGTTTTTTTGGAGTTACAGTCATAACACGTGTACATACACCGCGTTTCTGTGGACAAGACTCAAGTGCGGGAGACTTAGTTCTGTTAGCCACTGACTGACGTCCCTGACGAATTAATTGATTGATTGTAGGCATCGCCTATTCTCCTATATTTATTCCGGCCAGCACTCCGGAAGATTTGACAGATAATAACTCTATAATGATAGATTTTATAATTTTATAAAA
>CAVIQW010000002.1:8376-40843 GCA_963644915.1 Paratractidigestivibacter sp. | reverse complement strand
CTTAAATTTCAAAAATTTAAGAAAAAAGCCGGCGGATTTTAACGTTACGTCAAACCCAACCGGCTTTTCAAGAATTAAAAATCATTTAACTAAAAATGATTAATCAGATTCATCGGTTTCAAAAACTGGCTCAATTGAACTGTTTTCTTCCAATTCCTTTTCCAGTTTTCGTCGTTCAAGAATTTCTTCCATCTGAACATCAAGGTCTCTGTCGCTACCATCAAACAACTTTATGTTCTTGTAGTTTCTGATACCTGTACCAGCAGGAATCATATGACCGATTGCAACGTTTTCCTTGATTCCATGCAAACCGTCTGTTGCTCCAGAAATTGCAGCATTTGTAAGAACACGCGTTGTTTCCTGGAATGATGCCGCAGAAATGAATGAGTCAACATTCAACGCGGCTTTTGTAATACCCTGATACATTGGGCGGGCAACTGCCGGCTGACCACCATTTGCAATTACACGGCGGTTTTCTTCATGGAACTTATACTTGTCAACCTGCTGACCAAAGATGAATTTTGTATCACCAACGGCAACAATTTCAACCTTTCGCAACATCTGACGGATGATTACACCAATATGTTTATCGTTAATGCTTACACCCTGAGCACGGTAAACTGCGTCGATTTCTTTCATCAAGTAATTCTGAAGAGCATTTTCACCAAGAATTGCAAGAATATCAGCTGGATTTGGTGCTCCATCACACAATGGTTCCCCCGCCTCAACGTGGTCTCCATCGCGAACAATCATATGCTTGTTTGTAGGAACAAGATGCTCAAAGACTTTTCCAAATTCATCTTCAACAGTTACAATTCTTTTTGCCTTCTGGATTCCCTTGAACTTAACAACACCAGAAATCTGAGCAAGAACACAAGGAACCTTCGGTCTGCGGGCTTCGAACAATTCTGTAACTCGCGGAATACCACCGGTAATATCCTGTGATTTTGTCGCTTCCTTTGTCATCTTTGCAAGTGTATCACCAGCCTTAATTTGCTGATTGTCTTCAACAGACAAAACAGCGCCAGCAGGAAGGTAATAACTTCCAAGTTCATTTCCGGCTTCATCAGTAATAAGAATTCTAGGCTGCTTAATATCAAGGTGAAGGTCAGTAATTGTTCTTTCAACACTACCGTTTGCGTTATCAATCTTTTCAAGCAATGTCGAGCCTGGAATAATGTCTTCAAAATGGACATATCCGTCGCTTTCAGCAATAATCGGATCTGAATACTGCTCAAATGTTCCAAGAGAAGAGCCAGCTTTTACAATATCGCCAACTTTTACATGAACATTAGAACCGTTACTGATTTCAACTTTTACCTCTTTGTTTGTGATATAAATCTCATCACCGCGAATCACAATTTTACCAGAAACAGAAGAAGTAATTTCTTTTCCACCTCGCACAAGAAGAACCGAGTCCTTCAAAAGACTTACGCCATCCTGAACATTAAGTTTGTCACCTTTTTCAATCTTAACTGTATCAAGAATTCTAAGAACTTTCATAAAGCCCTTGCGAGTGAACAACCAGCTTCCATCCGCCTTTTCTACATGAGTACCCTGAATGTCGTTGATAATGGCATTGTATTTAAGAACAATTCGGTTATCTTCAACGGTTTTGTCGGCAGTACCACCAGAGTGGAATGTTCGAAGTGTAAGCTGTGTACCAGGCTGACCAATTGACTGAGCCGCAACAATTCCGACTGCTTCACCAATTTCTACAATCTTGTTGCGTGCAAGGTTCTGACCATAACATTTTACACAAATTCCGTGCTGCGCTTCACAAGTAAGAACAGTGCGGAGTTTTACCTTTTCTACACCAGATTCTTCGATTTTTGCCGCAAGTGCATCATCAATATACTGGTTAACTCCACAAATCTGTTCACCTGTAATAGGATGGAAAACATCTTCAATTGTATAATGGCCAACAATTCGGTCTTTAAGATGAACTGTAATTTCATCACCCTCTTTTATAGCCTCATAATCAATTCCATTGATAGTTCCACAGTCTTCTTCATTTACAACAACATCCTGAGAAACATCTACAAGACGACGTGTCATATAACCGGCATCGGCTGTTTTCAACGCTGTATCAGAAAGACCTTTTCGCGCACCGTTTGAAGAAATAAAGTATTCAATTACGGAAAGTCCTTCCTTAAAGTTTGACTTAACCGGGAGTTCAATAATATCTCCACCCGGCTTAGCCATCAAACCACGCATAGCGGCAAGCTGAGAAATCTGTTTTCGTGAACCGCGGGCACCAGACGTAGCCATCATATAGATAGTGTTGAAACCGTCTTTGTCCTTGGCCATTTTATCGTACATAATTTCTGTAAGTTTTTCGTTTGTTCGGGCCCAAATATCAGTTACTTTAGAGAATCGCTCTTCATCAGTAATAATACCATGAGCGTTATCGTTTACAATCTTTGCAACTTCTGCATCAGCTTTTGAAATCATATCTTTCTTTTCATCTGGAATGATAATATCATCCATAGAAAGAGTTGCACCGTAGAATGTAGCGTTTTTATAACCAACAGACTTAACCGCATCAAGCATCTGAACTGTAAGCCAAGGTCCCTGAGTATGATAAACGTGTTCAATCATTGACTTTAACGCTTTATCACCCATCTGCTTGTTGATGTAACGAACATCTTCCGGCATAGCTTCGTTAAAAGCCAAAGTTCCGGCTGTAGTTTCAATCAAATCGCCAGCTTTGAATGCTTTTCCATCCCAACAATATTTTGCACCGTCAAAACAATCTTTTGGTGCTGGAACAGAAATTTTTGCCTGCCATTCAATTGCACCAGATTCAGCAGCAAGACGAGCCTCATTCGGAGAAGCAAATCGTTTTCCAGTTCCTTTGGCATTCGGCTTAATGGAAGTCATATAGTAAATACCAAGAACCATATCCTGAGATGGAGCAACGATTGTATTTCCGTTTGCAGGGTCAAGCAAGTTTCTTGCAGAAAGCATTAATGTCCAACATTCCATCTGGGCAGCCTGAGTAAGCGGCACGTGAATAGCCATCTGGTCACCGTCAAAGTCGGCGTTGAATGATTTACAAGCGAGCGGATGAAGTTTAAGAGCCTTTCCTTCAACAAGGACTGGTTCAAAAGCAAGAATACCAAGTCGGTGAAGCGTAGGAGCACGGTTCAACATAACCGGATGCTCACTTACAACTTCGTCAAGAATACTGAACACCTCTGGGGCTTCCTGCTCAACAAGCATTTTAGCCTTTTTGATATTGAATACAACCTGCTTATCAACAAGTTTCTTCATTATAAATGGTTTGAAAAGCTCTAAAGCCATTTTTGTTGGAAGACCACACTGCCAAAGTTTCAACTCTGGACCAACAACGATTACAGAACGACCAGAATAGTCAACACGCTTACCAAGAAGATTCTGGCGGAAACGCCCCTGCTTACCCTTAATCATATCAGAGATAGATTTTAAAGGACGGTTAGAAGCACCTTTTACAGAACGTTTTCGTTTTGAGTTATCAAACAATGCGTCAACCGCTTCCTGAAGCATACGCTTTTCGTTTCGGATAATAATGTCTGGTGCAGAAAGCTGAAGCAATCTCTTAAGACGATTATTTCTATTAATTACACGGCGGTAAAGATCGTTCAAATCAGATGTTGCAAAACGGCCACCATCAAGCTGAACCATAGGACGAAGATCCGGCGGAATTACCGGAACAACATCCAGAATCATCCAAGAAGCCTTGTTTCCCGAAGAAAGGAAATTTTCAACAATTTCAATTCTTTTGAGCAAGCGTTTGTCTGATTTTGCACCCTTTTCAATCATCTTTGCACGAAGTTCAACAGCAAGCGCGTCCAAATCAATTGAATCAAGAAGAGTTTTAATTGCTTCCGCACCCATATCTGCTGTGAAAGTTTCACCATAGCGTTCACGTGCTTCAATGTATTCATCTTCTGTAAGAAGCTGCATTTTCTTTAAGTCAGTATCACCGGCATCAATTACGATATATTTTTCGTAATAAAGAACCGCCTTTAACTGGGCAACCTGCATATCAAGCAAAAGTCCCATTCGGCTTGGAACAGAACGGTAGTACCAGATGTGGCTAACAGGAGCAGCCAATTCAATATGACCAGTTCTTTCACGGCGAACCTTAAAGTGTGTAACCTCTACACCACAACGGTCACAGATTACACCTTTGTAACGGATTGACTTGAATTTTCCGCAGTAACATTCCCATTCCTTTGTAGTTCCGAAAATGCGTTCACAGAAAAGACCATCTTTCTCTGGACGGAGAGTTCGATAATTTATAGTTTCCGGCTTTTTTACTTCACCATAAGACCATGCTCGGATAGTTTCTGGGGAAGCCAGTTTAATTTTAAGGCTTGCGAAATCCTGAATATCACGCATTAGCATTCTCCTTGTCAAAACCTGATGCGGCTTTATCAATCAATTCCTGATCACGTTCTGTAAGAGCAATCTGCTTGCCCTTTTCATCATAAATCGTAAAATCAAGAGCCAAACCACGAAGTTCCTGAACCATAACATTGAATGCTTCTGGAACACCAGCCGGTGAAGAAGGATCACCCTTTACAATAGACTCATAAATCTTTGAACGACCAGTCATATCATCAGACTTAATTGTCATCATTTCCTGAAGACAGTTTGCGGCACCATAAGCTTCAAGAGCCCAAACTTCCATTTCTCCAAGACGCTGACCACCGAACTGAGCCTTACCACCAAGTGGCTGCTGAGTTACAAGTGAATAAGGTCCTGTTGAACGAGCGTGCATCTTGTCATCAACCAAGTGGTGCAACTTCATAAAGTAGATAACACCAACAAAGATTGGATTTACAAATGGTTCACCAGTCTGACCAGAACGAACAACCTGCTTACAGTCTGGAGAAAGTCCGGCTTCGCGCAATTTATCCGCAATCTGTTCCTGACTTGGCGACTGGAATACAGGTGCTTCAAAGAACTGGTTCAAATATTTTCCGGCAATTCCAAGTTCAGATTCCATAATCTGACCAATATTCATTCTGGAAGGTACACCAAGAGGGTTCAAACAAACATCGAGCGGAGTACCATCTTCCAAGTACGGCATATCTTCCGGCGGAAGAATTCGTGCAACAACACCCTTGTTTCCGTGGCGACCAGCCATCTTATCACCTTCGCGAAGTTTTCGCTTGTTGGCAATGATTACTTTTACAACTTCATCAACACCAGGCGAAAGCTCATCGCCTTCCATTCTCTTCATACGCTGAACGTCAATTACAACGCCTTCAACACCATGTGGAAGTTTCAAAGAAGAATCACGCACTTCTTTAGCCTTTTCACCAAAGATTGAGTTCAAAAGCTTGAACTCAGGAGTTGTTTCAGTTTCGCTCTTTGGGGTTACTTTACCCACAAGAATATCTCCAGAGCGAACTTTTGCTCCAATACGAACAATACCCTCAGCGTCAAGATTATCCAGTGCTTTTTCAGAAGTATTTGGAATATCTCGAGTGATTTTTTCCGGTCCAAGTTTTGTTTCACGGATTTCTGTTTCAAATTCTTTGATATGGATTGTTGTATACATATCCTCGCGAACAACACGCTGAGAAATCAAAACAGCATCCTCATAGTTATAACCATTCCACGGAACAAATCCTACAAGAAGGTTTCTTCCAAGAGCAAGCTCACCATTGAAAGTTGCAGGACCGTCAGCAATTACCTGACCTTGTTTTACGTGTTCACCAACTTCAACAACCGGACGCTGGTGATTCCAAGTATCATTGTTAGTTCTCTGATATTTTATAAGACGATATTCGTTTACATCTCCAGCAGAAGAATCTGTCGGCTTAATTTTAATAAGTTCAGAAGAAACGTAAGTTACATCACCTTCGTATTTTGCCTTTACAAGAACACCTGAATCATAAGCAGTCTTGCGTTCCATACCAGTTCCAACGTGAGGTGGTTCCGGGAAAAGCAAAGGTACACCCTGACGCTGCATGTTACAACCCATGAGCGCACGGTTAGCATCGTCGTGTTCAAGGAACGGAATCAACGAGGCAGAAACAGAAATTACTTCTCGCGGAGAAACGTCGATATACTGAACATCTTTTACAGAACGCTGAGTATAGTCACCACGGCGACGAACAGAAATCATATCTGTAGGGAACGAACCATCATCTTTCACTCCTGGAACAAGCTGACCAATGTAGTATTTATCTTCATCCATTGCAGAAAGATATTCAACTTTATCAGTAGCTTTGCCATTTTCAACCTTGCGGAACGGTGCTTCAAGGAATCCATATTCATTGATTCTAGTGAACATAGCCAAAGAAACAATCAAACCGATGTTCGGTCCTTCAGGAGTTTCAATCGGACACATTCGACCATAATGAGAATAGTGAACATCTCGAACCTCAAAACCAGCTCGATCACGAGAAAGACCACCAGAACCCAACGCAGAAAGACGACGTTTGTGAGTAAGTTCAGAAAGCGGGTTAATCTGATCCATAAATTGAGAAAGCTGAGAAGAACCAAAGAATTCGCGGATTGCAGCAACAATCGGTTTAATAGAAACAAGATCCTGTGGCTTCATTGTTTCAGTTTCTTTAAGCCCCATTCGCTCTTTTACAATTCGCTCCATTCGGCTGAACGCAGTCTTCAACTGATTTGTAAGAAGCTCTCCTACACAACGGATACGACGGTTTCCAAGATGGTCAATATCATCAATCACATCTTCACCAATATAAACATTGATAAGAGTTTTCATTGTGTTGATAATATCGTCTTTTATCAGAGTAGTTTCTTTTACTTCATCAGAGTAGTCAAACTTTTTGTTCAACTTATAACGACCAACTCGGTTAAGGTCATAACGGCGGTCAGAGAAGAACATAGAATTAAGATCTTTTTCCGCAGCATCAACTGTCATCGGTTCACCAGGCTGAAGAATAGCGTAAACCGCATTCAACGCGTCTTCTTTAGAAACTTCCATATCAACGGAACCTTCTTTTACAAAACGCACCTCTTCCTTTTCAAAACAGTTAATGATAATTTCCGAATCAAGCGAGTCGTTTTTTTCATCCTTATTGTTAGGATCTTTTTTAGTATTGAATTTTATAACATTGATTTTTGAAATCTTATTAGAAATCAAAGTATCAACATCATGCGGATGAAGTCGAACACCAGCATTGAACAAGCGTTTTTCTTCACCATTTTCGTCTACAAGAACAGCATCAGCAAGAACTTTGTCCACCAAAGCTTCTCGAGCCTCTGTTGAATCAATTACATCAACAGTTTCTGTTTTGTAGAAACAACGGATTATTTCTTCACGAGTTGAATAACCAAGCGCACGAAGGAAAATAGTTCCAAGAATTTTCTTTTTGCGGTCAATCTTTGCATAAATCAACTCTTTTTTCTGGTCAATTTCAAATTCAAGCCAAGAACCACGATAAGGAATAATGCGGCTTCCGTAAACATCTTTGTCATGAGTAAAAATAACACCTGGCGAACGATGAATCTGAGAAACAACAACGCGTTCCGCACCGTTAATAATGAATGTACCACGATCTGTCATGAGCGGAATGTCGCCCATATAAATATCCTTCTGGATAATATGACCGTCAGTCAAGAAAACAAGGTCAATTCTTGCTTTTAACGGAACAGAATAAGTCGCACCTTTCTGTTTACATTCGAGTTCTGAAAATTTAATGTTAGCGTAATCGAGTTCATAGTATTCAAACTCAAGCGACATGTCACCATTTGGACTTTCAATAGGGAAAGTAGTGTTAAACGCTTCCTGCAATCCCTGATTAAGCAATGGTTCCCCTTTCTTCAGCCGTTCTGCCTGAAGAAAACTTTCATAAGAAGAAGTCTGAATGGCAATAAGGTTAGGAATATCGATAAAACTCTTAATATCCTTACCAATGTACTGCCGATTGATTGTTCGTGTCTTTGCGAACATCATTGCCCCCATAATTTTAAGTTCAGTCAGAAACTGCTACATGCTAGAAACTCTGCACAGCACAGAAACAACTGATTTTGCCTTGGGTAAAGGCAATTTATTTTATTTTTAAAAGATCTGAATAATATTTTTAAACGTGCAAAAAGGGATGCCTAAAAAAATGTTAGACACCCCTTCTGTTGTATTAAGCTATTTTAGAAAATAACTTATTTTTTAGAAGCCTTACCACCAGCTTCTTCAATCTTTTTAATCATTTCGTCAGCGTCAGCCTTGCTTACACCCTCTTTAAGAGTTTTTGGTGCGCCTTCAACAAGAGCTTTAGCTTCGCCAAGTCCAAGACCAGTAATTTCGCGAACAACCTTGATAACTGGAATCTTTTTAGCTGCATCGAATGAATCCAAAGATACAGTAAATTCAGTCTGTTCTTCTGCTGCTGCACCGCCAGCTGCTGCTGGAGCCGCTGCAACTGCAACTGCTGCTGTTACACCGAATTTTTCTTCCATTGCTTTTACGAGTTCTGAACATTCAAGAACTGTCATTCCAGAAATTGCATCAAGAATCTGATCTGTTGTTAATGCTGCCATATTGTCTTCCTCACAAATATGTTTTTAATTTATTCAACCCTAAGGTTGCGCAGTAGCCATTCATACGAATGTTTCTGCATCTTAATCACGGACAGTCGACAGCTATGAAGCCTGACCGTGTATAGATTCATAAGAATCCAATCTGAAAAAAGCCAGGTTTTTAGTTTGCGCCTTCTGCTTCTTTCTTTTCTGCGTATGCCTTGATTGTAGCAGCCAACTGTCGAGCAGGACCGTTGATTGCAGACATAAGCATAGAAATAAGTTCTTTCTTTCCAGGAACTTTTGAGAATGCCTCAATCTTTTCAGCATCGTAAACTTCTTTTTCTACACAAGCACCTTTTACTGAAAGAACTGGAGCATCTTTTGCAAAATCAAAAAGTGTTTTTGCAACTACGTTCGCATCTTCGTTGGCCATTGCAACAACTGTAGGACCTTTAAGAAGTTCTGCAACATTGTTGATATCCATTTCTTCAAATGCGATGCGTGCAAAATTATTTTTTACAACTTTAAGAACTGCATTCTGCTCACGAAGCTTTTTTCGAAGTTTTGTAATCTGTTCAACAGTCATTCCACGGTAATCCGCAAAAATAAAACTGTTATAGTCAGCAAATACTTTCTTTGCTTCTTCAATAGCTGCTGTTTTAGCAGACTGAACTTTATGTGCTAACATTGCCATAATTATTCACCTACCTTCATGTCAACCCAAACGCCTGGGCCCATAGTTGAACTGAGGGATACAGATGTAATGAAGTTCTGAACAACTCCGTTTGGAGCTTTTTTAGCAACTTCAGACAAAAGTACATTAACATTTTCTGCAACTTTAGCCGGTTCCATAGAAAGTTTACCTACAGCGATATGGATAACTCCACCTTTATCTGCACGGTATTCTGTACGACCCTTTTTAAGTTCGCTGATTGCAGCAACTACATCATTTGTTACAGTTCCAGTTTTAGGGTTAGGCATAAGACCTTTGCGTCCCAAAACCATACCAAGACGACCTACATCTTTCATCATATCAGGAGTAGCTACAGCAACATCGAAATCAAGCCAACCACCCTTTACTTTTTCAATGTATTCATCTGAACCTGCATAAGCGGCACCAGCTTTAAGAGCCTCGTCTACCTTGTCTCCTTTACAGAAAACAAGAACACGTTTTTCACCCTTGAACTGATTTGGGAACACAAGTGTGTCACGTACTGATGTTGATTTATCCAATTTGAGATTTACATGAACTTCAACAGTTTCGTCAAAGTTTGCAACCTTCATATCCTGAACCATCTGACAAGCAGCAGCAACATCATATTTTTTTGTAAGATCATATTTTGCGGCAGATGCGCGATATTTCTTTCCGTGTTTCATATTACTGCTCCACCTCTACGCCCATACTGCGTGCAGTACCAGCGATGATTTTTTTAGCCGCCTCAAGATCGTTTGCGTTAACATCTGGAAGCTTTGTCTTTGCAATTTCTTCAAGGTCTTTTTTTGAAAGAGTTCCAACTTTGTTAAGAAGTGGATTTCCAGAACCTTTCTGAAGTTTAAGAGCTTTCTTAATAAGAACTGCTGCTGGAGGAGTCTTAAGAATGAAAGTGTAAGATTTGTCCGCATAAACAGTAAGAACTACAGGAATAATAAGTCCTTTTTCCATAGTCTTAGTTCTGTCGTTGAATTCCTGGACAAACTTTGGTGCAGAAACACCATGAGGTCCAAGTGCTGGACCAATCGGAGGAGCCGGAGTCGCTGCGCCAGCTGGGCACTGCAATTTGATTACGGCTGTTACCTTCTTTGTTGCCATTTTGATTCTCCTAAATTGGTGTGAACTGTTATAAAACTAGTCCTAACGAAATACCTTTGTCCAACGGACGTGTACTTCTCCCAAAAACAGGTAATGTCCGCATTGGCATGCAGACACCTGAAATTTTGTTCTAATTAACTCTTTCTACCTGAAGCATATTTACTTCAACAGGAGTTGCACGACCAAAAATCTGTACATTTACGCGCAACTTTTCTTTTTCATCGCTAACTTCTTCAATATTTCCTTGAAATGAAGCAAAAGGTCCGTCTGTAATTTTGACAATATCGCCAACCGCAAAATTCTGCTGAATACGAACACTTTTTTCTGATTTTATTACACCGATTTTTTGAAGAAGGTTTTTAGCCTCGGCTGTAGTAATAGGTCTTGGACGAACATTTGCATCTGTTCCAACAAAACCCATAATTCCCTGAACCTTACGAAGTTTTGAGCAGGTATCTTTCCAACCCAACTCAGGAAGATCTAATTCAATCATAAGATAGCCAGGCATAAAATTAACGTGCTTTGCCTTTTTCTTGCCATCTTTTATTTCTATAACTTCTTCAACTGGAACTTTTACATCTGTTACAACCGCTGAATCAAGTTCTTTCTTTTCAAGAAGAGTTCTTACAATCCTTTCAATTTTTGCTTCATGTCCAACAAAAACCTGAAGCATATACCAACTTCTAGACATCTTTTGTTTACCCTATTTCATTATTGCACGGAATGCTTCTGTAAAAGCAAAATCCAACAAACCAAGGATAACAGCAACAACAATCGTGGAGATAATTACAACCTTGATTGATGCAACAACATCATCACGTGATGGCCATACAACTTTTTTCAATTCTGCTTTGCTTTCACGGAAAAACTGACCGATTTTTGACATAATTCCTCCAACAATGTAGTAAAAAAAACAGGGCAGGCAGGACTTGAACCCACGACAGGCGGTTTTGGAGACCGCTGCTCTACCAACTGAACTACTGCCCTATATAAAAACTGTCCGAATCAAACGAACAGTAAATATAAAAATTATTTTAAAGCTTATTTAGCCTTTGTTTCTTTGTGCAAAGTGTGCTTACGATCAAATGGACAATACTTTTTCAATTCGAGTTTGCCAGTGATATTTTTACGGTTCTTGTAAGTTGTATAGTTCTTACGTTTACATTCTGAACACTGCAAAGCGATGATTTCAACTGCACCCTTCTTCTTGCTACCCATATCTATACTCCTAAATAAATTTTTAATTCGTTTGAATCAACCTTGAAGAACTTTAGCCCCCGTGCGGATTCGAACCGCAGACCTCAGCCTTACCATGGCTGCGCTCTACCGGCTGAGCTACAAGGGCGTTCAGGCGCACCTTTTTAGTCTTCAAAATATGCGTTCTATTACTATAAAGAAGAGTGTTTTTTATGTCAATTGGAATTTATTTGAATTTCAAAATATTACGGGTTAAATCGATTTTTTATGGATGTGGCATAAGAATCATGGGGATAAAATTATGGTTTTTTAAAAGTGTTTGTGATATAAATATTTGTAGTTTCGACAGGCTCAACAACCACATAGGCTTAAACAACCACATGGGCTTAAACAACCACATGGGCTTAAACAACCACATGGGCTTAAACAACCACATGGGCTTAAACAACCACATGGGCTTAAACAACCACATGGGCTTAAACAACCACATGGGCTTAAACAACCACAGTGAGGCGGTTAACGCAAACAGGGCTGTTTGTAGAAAACTTGGGAGCTGGAGGAGGAAACTTGTGGGCAAATTATTTTTTGCCGGCGTGTGTGAGGGATTGGAATGGTGAGCGCATTTTGAAAAAATGCGCGAAAACAAACGCTTGCGTTTGGTCGGAGGCGAATGCCGTAGCCATGGAAAGCCCGACCTGCCGAATGGCAGGGCACACCCAAATTATTATGCTGATTATAAAAAAGAGGATTTTTTGATGAATATTGATATGCTGATTGATGGAATTCTTGATTCTTATGATAGATATGGCGGAATAAACCGGACTGGCTCGGAAAATTTTCCTAACCGCGAAAATGTAATCACTGTTCTGAATGAACTGCAGACGCTTGTGTTTCCGGGCTTTAAGAATGCGGAGAACATTACTCCAACGAACATACGGTACGTTACTGGGCAAAAGGTGAATCATATTATTACTGTACTGACAAAAGAGATTCAGAAGGCACTTGCGTATACTGTCTGCAAGAATGATGAAGATGACAAAAAATTCAGGGAGTCGCACTGCTTTAAATTGGCAGAAGAAACAACTTTTGCATTGATAGAGGGGATTCCTGAAATCCGTCGACTTTTGATGCTTGATGTTGCGGCGGCTTTTAGGGGCGACCCGGCGGCAAAAAGCAACGAGGATGTAATTATTTCTTACCCGGGGCTGCAGGCGATTACGGTTTACAGAATTGCGCATTTTCTTTGCAAGAATGGAATTCCGATTATTCCAAGAATTATGAGCGAGCATATTCACGGACGAACGGGAATTGATATTAATCCGGGGGCGACAATCGGGGAATCTTTTTTTATTGACCACGGAACTGGCGTTGTAATCGGGGAATCGACAATAATCGGGAACAATGTGAAACTTTATCAGGGTGTAACTTTGGGGGCGTTGAGCGTAAAAAAGGAACTGATGAACAAAAAACGGCATCCTACTATAGAAGATGATGTGACGATTTATGCAAATGCCACGATTTTGGGCGGAAATACGGTGATTGGAAAAGGCAGCATAATCGGGGGAAACACTTGGGTTACGGAATCGATTGCTCCAGGAACGATGCTCACAAACAAAAATTAGCCAGCTTAAATTTCGAGTCTTTCTGCTAAATGGAAAAACCGATGCGAGCATTTTTTTAAATTTTTGTAAAGAAATTTGTGTTTTATTTCCGTTTTTTAAATTTCTTTACGATATAAAGTTGTGCGGAAGGATTTTTTATGGCAAAAAAGAATGGTTCGATTGTTTATAAATGTTCAAATTGTGGGTACAGCCAGCCGAAATGGCTTGGGCGTTGCCCTGAATGTGGTGAGTGGAATTCGCTTGAAGAATGTATAATTGATTCAAACGCGCAAAATTCCGCAAGAAACGGCTCTTCCATCAGCGAAAAAGCAAAACCTGTTCCTTTAGAATCGATAAAAGCAAAAGAAAATTCTCGTTTTATAACTGGAATTGGTGAATTTGACCGCGTTTTAGGCGGCGGAGCGACAAAACGTTCTGCAATTCTTTTGGGTGGCGAGCCAGGAATTGGAAAATCAACTTTACTTATTCAGACTGCGGCGGCAGCGGCAAAAAATAATTGCGGAAGAATTTTGTATGTTTCTGGGGAGGAATCTGGTGCGCAAATAAAAGAACGGGCGGAAAGGCTCAATCTTGACTGCAAGGGGATTGAAATTCTTTGCACAATGCGTCTTGAAGATATTCTGGATGCACTCGACAAAATCAATCCTGCGGTTGTAATAATCGATTCAATCCAGACGGTTTATTCTGCGGAGGCTGGAATTATCCCTGGAACAATAAATCAACTAAAATATTGCTCGAACGAACTTATCAGCTGGGTAAAGGAACGTGACTCTGTTCTGCTGATGACCGCACACGTTACAAAAGAAGGAACAATCGCTGGCCCAAAAACATTGGAGCACATGGTTGATACTGTAATTTCATTTGAAAGAAACAGCGATGACGTAAGATTTCTTCACGCGCAGAAAAACCGGTTCGGTTCTGTTGATGAACTCGGAATTTTCAATATGACGGAAAATGGGCTTGAACCAGTTTTGAATCCAGCAACAATGTTTCTTTCCGAATCAAGGGAAAATCAGCCGGCTGGAGTTGCCTGTTGCGCAGTTTTTGAAGGAAATCGGGTTTTTCTTGTTGAAATACAGGCTCTTGTGGCACCGGCAAAAGCCGCAATTTCCAGAGTTTTTACAGACAAGATTGAATCCGCAAGAGTTTCAAGAATTGCGGCGATTCTGGAAAAACGAGTTGGAATAAAATTTCTTGGGCAGGATATTTACATAAATGTCGCAGGTGGAATTCGGCTTAGCGAGAGTGCAGTTGACGCGGCCTTGGCGGTTGCGATGTATTCTGCAAGAACAGACAAGCCTGTCGCAGCTGGAACTGCAATTTTTGGAGAATTAAGTCTTGCCGGAGAAATTCGTGCAGTTTCTAAAATAAGGCAAAGGGCAAAAACCGCAGAGGGGCTTGGGTTCAAACATATTTTTGCGGCAGAAAAAAATGAAGGCGTAGAAGTTGTAAAAGATATTGCAAGCCTTATCAGAAAAATTTTCTAGAAAATTTTTCTAGCACAGAACCAAAAATTTCTAAGTACCGAAATTTTCAGCAAGTATGAATCCAAGTCAATTCGTGCTTGTTGTAATTTAAATGCACAATTCTGCTGCCCGGAATTTCCGCAAACTGATTTATTGTGTTCCAGTCTGGTTCGCCTTGCATTTTTATTGTGCAAATCATATTTCGGCAAAGTCCGCTTTCAAGCCATTCGTGAACCCATTTTAAGAGTCGTTCTGGATAGCAGATAACATCGCTAAAAACCCAGTCGCAAAAACCTATTTTCTGGGGCTTTAACGTAAAAGCGTCATGCGCCTGAAATTTTACCAGTGGATTATTCATAAGTTCCGGAGAAAGTTCCGCACGGTCAACGGCATGAACAGAAGCCCCTTGACCAACTAGAACCCACGTCCAGCCACCAGGACAAGCGCCTGCCTCAAAACAATGCTCCCCTGCCTTTGGAAATTCAGTGCCGTTCAACAAGTTCGCCATTGTAAGACTTTCCTGAATCTTTAAATATGCGCGGCTAGGTGGATTTTCGTGGTCTTCCTGAAAAACAATTTTTCCAGCCGGAAGAAAACTTGAAGTTTCCGCACTGAAAATCATCTGTTTTTCTGAAATTAGCGTGTACAACCCGATCGGCTTGCTCGGAATTTTTGCTGGAAAAGTCCTTGGTTTTAAATTTACATAAGGCAATTTTTCTTGAATCAGATTTGCACGGCGAAAAAACTGGAACTGATACGGAGCCCAGCTTCGCTGAATATTTTTTAGCAAAGTCGCAGCCTCACCGATTGATTCAAAATTCAAAATTTTCGGGTTCAGCATTATAGAACGAGCCCAATACGGAAAATCGTTTGGAGTTTTTACAGAATCAACAGGAAAATCTTTGTAATAAAGAAGTTCACCATAGACAGCATCTGGTTTTGAGTTGAAATGCAAACGCCCGGCAAGTTCAGTTTGCAACATTCCGACCATTTCTGGAAAAGCAAGAAACGCGACACCCGGAATTTTTTGTATTTTTTCTAAATTATCTGACATATTGAATCATTTATTTCATCGGAAAGACTGTCCGAAGATTCTATATTCAACTTTTCAATGTATTTTTCAAGTCGCATAAAATCTGTTGACGGAAGAATCTGAAATCCAATGTCCGTACAGTTTTCTTCTGTTTTTACCCAGCACGGACGGCAAAGCAATAAAAAACTTTCATTTGCCACGCGAGAAAAAGTAATTTTCACTTCGTAGTCGTTGTTCAAATCTACAGACACAGGAAACGAATAATGAATTTTGCAGCCTTCACGGCTTATGTTTTCCAACGTTCCTGGAAGAGCACACAAGTCTGGCGACAAAAACCTTCCAATATCTTCAAAACGGTGCGAAAGCCTTTCTTTTGAATTCATAATTATATGAGTATAGAGAATTGGTCAGTTCTTTACAACCATTATTTTTCTCGTTTCGTCAATTCCGTTGCCAAAAACCCGGACAAAATAAAGACCGCGCGCAACTTTTTTACCAGACTTTGTAGTTCCGTTCCAAGAATAACTGTGTTCGCCAGCAGAGGCAGTTCCGTGCTGAAGATAGCGGATAACGTTTCCATCCAGTGTCATCACAATCACGTCAAGTTTTCCTTCTGAAGGCATATTCACTTGAACGACAGACATTTCACCCTTGTTTACATCGATGACATTATTGAAAACCGTTACATTTCCGCGCTGCAAAGTTGTGTTTTTCAGTTTAAATGACCATAAATCAAGAGAAGTTGCATCTTCTGAACTTTTTAACCTCAACGCAAACAGTGGATTCTTTTCGATTTTATAAACACCGGAAATTTCATCATAACTCGGGGCATGGCAAATTTTTATAGGAATTCCGTCAGAATCAGCCAAACTAAAAAGGAAAGAGATTTGATTTCCAGAAGAATACCCGTTTTTATTCAGAGTTTCCCAGTTAAGAACAAATTTTGCAATACTTTTGTCAATTTCGCCATAAACAAAAAGATTTGATGCATTTACCGAAGATGCAAGTGCCGAAACTGGAGAAACATTTTCCCCAGAAGAACCAGAATCATCACCATAAGGAATAAAAGACGGAATCCAAACACGAAGGCTTTCTTCAAGATTTTTATTGTATTCAGAAGAAACCGAATCAGAATCCGGCGTGTTGGCGTAATACATTATAATTTTTTGCGGCAAATCGTCTTCTGAATCAGAAATACCCGAATCCTGCGAAGTTACAACAAAAATATCACGTTCAACCATCAAAGTTCCATCATTTTGCTGTTCCTCGTTCCAATCGTGAACAGAAAGATTGCTTAGCGCCGCATCTGATTCCGAAAATCCAAAATTTTCTTCCAAGAACCTGTCATCGTACGCATAGACTGGATTCACTGCATTGACAGCAAAATCGCTCAACGCATGAGCCTCGCCGTGTTCCATATAGTTTCCATTTATGTCTGTAACCGAAGTAACTTTTACATTTGAAATTCCTGTAAATGGATCATCAAATTGTCCAGAACCTGGAGAATAACACTGGATATAATAATTTTTTACGTCTTCAAGGGTCACATTTCTGTTCAACGTAAATACAAGCCCTGTAAATGTGCTAGAAGAATAAGTTTTTTGCGGAGGAACTCCTGTTTCAATGTAAAGGTCGGAAACAACATCTTCCGCCTCGTTGAATTTATGCGAATCTTCTGGAATTTTGATAAAACGTAAAGAATCTGCAATATCAAAGTATTCTACAGTTCCATCAGAGGATTTCAAACCAACTGCGTCAAGGTTCAGTTCTTTGTTAAAGACGACGTAAAGTTTGTTCCCCGAAATTTTTGCGGAAGTCATATTAAAACGTGGCGAAACCCGGTCAACAGATTCTACCTGAACAGTTCTCATAAGATTTCCGGCAAGGTCTGTAACGCACGCTTTTTCATCATATTTGATTGAAAAATTTGTTTTTAGCGGCAAATTTGTTCCGTCGTTTAGAAAAATTGAAAAATAGAGCGAATCATTTGAAGAAATTTCGCGTTTTGAGCCAACCTGCGGCAAAAACAGCGAACTTGAAGCCCCGGATTTTATTGTTGAATCTTTAAAACTTTCAGTTGAAGATTCAGAATCAATTCCATATTTAAAATATGATGATTTATTGTAAAGCGTTGAATATCGTATTCCACCGGAAGTTTTTGTTGAAGCGGCTCCTTCGTATTCGCCAAAAGGTCTTGAACCGCCAAAAATATCAGAACCGTAGGAATCTTCTGAAAAAAGCGTGGATTTACTATTTCCCCAGCCGAACTGCGAATACCATTCAGCACCAAGATTTTCAGAAAAATCATCCGAATTGTCAAAAACGTGAAATTCAACACGCTCCAGAACTGTGTCAGAAGCTTTGCAAGCACCCAAAATCTCGTAAAAAGAAGACTTTTTTTCAGCAAGCAAAGGATAATAAGCCGCAAAAACCGGCGCAGACAAGTCCCAGGAACCATAAAGCGAATCGGTCCAGTCCGTTTCTAAAGAATCTTCTGAAGAAGTGGAAATCACAGAAAGCGTCTGCAACTCGTGATTTTTTTGCGATTTTACAAGCAGACTGTTGCCTTCTGAATCTTTTATTAAATCATTGAAATTTGAATCCGAAGCATTTTCGGTATTTTCACCGCCCGTAGAAAGCCGAACGATTTTCCCAGAAGGAATTTCTGTGTTTTCAGAATCAATGTAGCCCGGCCAATAAGGAAATCCAGAAGAATTTTCCGCAGCAGACTGACTTTGATAACCAGCGAGGGAAATTCTAAAGCGATGAGTTTGCGGTGAAGCACCTTTTGAAGATGAAACTGCAAAATTGCGGTAAAGAGAATTCAGTTTTTCTGCGGCGATTCCAGATTCAGAGCCAAGACTGATTTTTCCTTTTTCAAATTGAACAAGACCAGTCACAACAAATCCGACTCCAGAAGAATTATTTTCCATTCCGCCAAAAGTTTCTGAAGTTTGAACGTTTAAAACTGAAGAATCTTTTTCGTCTACAGAAATTTCCTCTGAATATTGAAATTCCAAAAAATTGTGCGAATCATAAGTTGTCTGGTTTTCTGGAGATTCCGTGTGCAATTCCTGACCAGTTCTAACTGCAATCAGTACAGGCGAGCAAGAATCCGTTACGTCAACAAAACGTTTTTCTTCTCCATCATAATTTGCAACACGATTTTTATGCTCATCCAAAAGCCCCGAAAAATCATCAGAAATCGCACGCACAAGGTTCAAATACGGAATCGAAGAGCGATGATTCCCATTCATATCTGTACTTTGAGCCGCCCCGGAAGATTTTCCAGTGGCATCTGTATTCCACGTTTCTGGAGCTTTTAAATAAAATTTTTCAAGGTCGCCCTGATTTTCCGTGGTTTCCGTAGATTCCGCGTCAATATACGTTCCTGCAAAACTGATTTTTTCACCGTCATTTTCATAAGTCAAAAATTTTTCAGAGCCAGCAAAGGTGGTCCAAATTTCATTATTTGAGTTTTCAATTTTTACAGAATTTCCAGAAATTGAATCCTTAAAAGAAACTTCAACAACATCGTCATAAACTGTCCGCGCAAAAGAAATTTCCGGATGACCAAAACAGACATTTTCGTTGTTTCCGCCACCGTCAGTTGATTCTGCAGCCGCAAAATAAGAAATTCCGCTCCCAGAAGAAGAATATGAGCAATTTTTTATTGAAGAATTGTACGCAACTGCAAAATTTTCAGAATTTTCGTTGTCGCCGGCCTTAAGACTCCATTCAGAATCGCCCTCAAGATTGATTCCGTTGCAGTAAAAATTTTCTCCTGCCGAAATTGCAATTCCGTCAAGTCCGTTCAAAGATGAATAAAAATTTTCTGAACTGATTTCTGTTCCATCAGGAAATTTTGCAGGAAATTCCACATTTCCTTGATATTTAAAAATATTTTTTGCACCGCTTCGCCAATTGAATTGTGCTGAAACAGTGTCATCATACATTGAAGAGGAATTTCCGTTTAAAAGAACAATATCTTTTAAGGCTGAAATATCTGACGAATCGTCAGAAGGATTTTTTCCAAGCGTCAAGTTTCCGTTCAACAAAAGCAAACTGCCGGAAATTTCTAATGGCGCGTTCCATTCAACATTTTTTGCAGAATCAACGTCCACCACCGAAATATAAAGATTTTTTTCAAGATTTTCCGAACCGACAACAATTTTTTCTGCTTCAACTTTTATTTCATCCTTTGCCGTTCCCGAAAAATATACATCAGAAAGAAGAGAAACTTCACCAGAAACCACAAAATCAGAATCAAACTGAACAGATTTTGCAGACAAATCGAATGACGAAGCACCACTGACAACGCCTTTGAACGTCACCGTAGAAGCAACAACAGAAAGCGGCCCTGATGGTAAAGTTGTTAAAGTTCCAGAAAAAGTCACTTCGCCATCCGCTGAAATCGCTGTTTGCACGGAAATATCAACTGCACCGCCAAACAAGATTCCGCCATTTTCAGAAACAAATTTCGCCTGCAAACCAGTTGTTCCAGTTATTGTAACCGCAGAGTCGTAAGTTTGTCCGTTTGTTGTCGTTATTTTTGCTGAAGAAATTAGTGCCGCATTTTTTGCTTCTATTGAATCAGCATAAACGTCCGCGTTGAAAGAAATTTCGGCTTCAGAAGAGATTTTCCCGAGCGGTTTTGTTTCTGTTCCGAGCGATGAATAAAAAACCGCTTTTCCTGCAGAAGTGGCGGAAGAATCAGAAATCACAAGATTATTTTTGCTATCAGAAGTAATTGAAGAACCATCATTTTCTGAACCAAAAGTAAGATTTTTTCCGTTTGTGTTAAAAGTCGTGTCCTTAAAAAGACTGATAGAAGCCGCACTCATTGTTGCATCTGCATCCAAAACAATTGATTTTTCTGTGTTTATACTTATTGAATCAGAGGTTATCACACCTTGAATATTTAGTTTTTCGGTTTCTATTATAATTTTTTTTGCGGTCAAATTTCCTGGAATAACGATTTTTCCATTCAGTTCCAGAATATTGTATGAGATATTTTCGTTTGTAACAGTTCCGGCAGTTGTTGTTCCACCTGAATAAATCCAAGTGCCATCGTCCGTAACGCTAGTGGCAAAACTGACCGTACAAACTCCAGCCGAATATACAGTTCCAGAATTGCTGTAGGCCACGAAATCCCCGAAAATTACAGAAGCACCAGAAAATTCCGGCAAAGTCACTTTCGCAGCAGCATTGTTCTTAAAAGTTCCATTAAAATTCAGAGTGCCAGAAGAACAATCCTTAAAGTTGGCGGTAGCGGAATTTGTAAAACCCGAAGAAAAAGTCATTTTTGCAGAACCCGCGACCTGCAGCGTTCCACCCAAAGAGTTTGTAAAATCAGCCTTAAAAATCACCTCAGAAGACTCATTGACTGAAAAATCACCAGAATTTGTAATCTTCCCAGAAACTGTACTTGCTGTAGCACCAGAAAATTCCACTGTGCCAGAGTTTGTAAATCCACCGTCAAAACCCAACGCCGGGCAATCTGAAAAATTTACCGTTGCTGAATTTTCCAGTTTTCCAGAAAAAACTGCTCTAGAAACATTCTCAAAATTAACGGTCGCTGATTCCGAAATCTTTGTCGCCCCGGAAACTTCCACATTTTTTACAGTAAAATTAATTTCACCTGCAGAAAATGTTGCATTCCCAAGCCTTAAAGTTCCTTTCCCAAAAAAATTGATTTTCGCCCCGGAAACGTCCGCAGAAAGTGCCGAAACCTCCAAAACAGTATCTGCCCTAATCTCGATGTTATAAGTGCAGCCGGCCGCAAAAGACATCGTGTCTGAAACCGCTAAAGTTCCACCGCCCGTTACAGCAAATTTTACAAAATCGTTTTTTCCAAAGTAAGAATTTCCAAGCACAAGCTTTTCTGTTTTAAGCGAAGATCCAGCAAGATTTATTGTAACAAGTTCAGAGCCAACAGCCGCAGAACTTGCAGTATTATTATAACCTTTGCAATCACCTATATAAAGCACTTCCAGTGAATAAGGCAGGTCTGCAGTCAAAGTTGCTGTAACAGCGTTTTCACCAGTAAAATATGTATAGGAGGGTTTCCAGTCAAGCAAACCTGGATAATCAGCAGGATTATAACCCCAGGCATAAGTTTTTTCCCATTCACCATCTGACTTCCAATAAGACCAAAAACTAGTCTCCTCTCTATTGACATTATCGTTGTTTGTCGCACTCCAAACCCCATCCCAAGTTTTACTTCCTGTTGAATCTGTATAAGGAGTCCAACGATAATAAACATCTACTGAATAAACATAAAAATTCAAAAAAAAGAATGTAAAAAGCGTGGCAAAGACACTCAAAAATTTTCGAGAAAAAACAAAAGAATTGAACACAGAAAATAACTTCAACGGAATCTCCTGAAAAACAATTTTATTACTCTTGATTATCGGAAATTATAGCACAGTTTTTTAGAAGTAAAAAAGGAGAGCGTTGCGGGAGTTGCGGTAAAGATTTTACCCTTGAACAAAAAAATGAGTCAGAATGACAAAATGCGGTGGTTTCAACAAACTCAACCACCGCATTTAGAACTTATTAGACAGCCCTTGCCCTTAAATCTTTGCAAACGCCTGATCCAAATCCGCGATTATGTCGTCAATGTGTTCTGTTCCGACAGAAAGACGGATTGTACTCTGCGTAATCCCCTGCTCGGCAAGTTCCGTTTCGTTCAGTTCAGAATGCGTTGTTGACGCTGGATGAATCACAAGCGATTTTACGTCCGCAACATTTGCAAGCAAACTGAAAATCTTAAGATTATCAATAAACTTCCACGCCTCCTCGCGACCGCCTTTTATTTCAAAAGTAAAGATTGAAGCGCCACCATTCGGAAAATATTTTTCGTAAAGAGCGTGGTCCGGATGGCTTGCAAGCGACGGATGATTAACCTTTGCAACTTTCGGATTTTTTGAAAGATACTCAACAACCTTTTTTGTGTTTTCAACATGGCGTTCAATTCTAAGCGACAAAGTTTCTGTTCCCTGAATAAGCGCCCACGCATTGAACGGAGAAATCGACGCTCCCTGATCACGAAGCAAAATCGCCCGGATGTACGTTACAAACGCCGCACCCGGAACCGCATCCGCAAACGCAACACCGTGGTAACTTTCGTTCGGTTCAGAAATTGCCGGAAATTTTCCTGTTTTCCAGTTTGTTTTTCCAGACTCAACAATAATTCCGCCCAAAGTTGTTCCGTGTCCGCCAATAAATTTTGTCGCAGAATGAACAACAACATCCGCTCCGTGTTCAAGCGGCCTAATCAGATACGGAGTTCCAAAAGTGTTATCAACAATAACCGCCAGACCATATTTGTGACCAAGTTCAATCAGCGCGTCCAAATCTGGAATATCCGCATTCGGGTTCCCCAAAGTTTCAAGGTAAAGAATTTTTGTGTTCTCTTTGATTGCGCCTTCAACTTCCTTTAAATTATGAGCGTCAACAAAAGTTGTTTCCACCCCAAACGGCTTTAAAGTGTGCTTTAAAAGATTGTAAGTTCCGCCGTAAATTGTCTTTTGCGCAACAACGTGGTCGCCAGCCTGCGCCAAAGCCTCAATCGCATACGTTATTGCAGCCGCACCGCTAGCCACCGCCAAAGCAGCCGAGCCACCTTCCAAAGCCGCAATTCTTTTTTCAAAAACGTCCTGAGTTGAATTTGTAAGCCGCCCGTAAATATTTCCAGAGTCCGCAAGCCCAAAACGGTCAGCCGCGTGCTGCGAATTGCGAAAAACATAAGAAGTTGTCTGATAAATCGGAACTGCACGCGCATCCGAAGCCGGGTCAGCCGCCTCCTGTCCAACATGAAGCTGTTTTGTTTCAAAATGTGTATTGTCAAAAATTGCCATAATTAAATTCCTCTTTTTTTATTTTAAATTCAAAGGGGGAAAAGTCCCCCTCGGCAAAACCAAACTGCCGCAAAGCGTCAATTCGTTTTTGCCTACCCTCTTTCCTAGGAGCCGCGCTCCTAAAACCACGCTTTAAAAATTGTGAAAAGAAAATGTTTCTATAAAAAACTAAAGAAGGCAACAGGAACGCATGACTCCGTTTCTAAAATTTTCCCGCACAAGTTTTTCAAAGTAAAATTTCATTGCGTTCCTCCTATAAAAAAAGATAAATCAATTAGATGCTCAAAGAATAACCGTAATTACCTACTAAGTCAATAGGTTTTGCGAAAAATATTTAGTTTGTCAGCAATTTTTCACATAAAATATAACAATCTCGACATTCTTTCTATATTAAAGTATTCTACACGTATGAACGAACTACAATTAAAATATGGATGCAACCCGAACCAAAAGCCGGCAAGGGTTTTTATGGAAGACGGAACTGATTTGCCTATCAAAGTTTTAAACGGAAAACCCGGATATATCAATTTGCTTGACGCTTTGAACGGATGGCAGCTTGTAAAAGAATTAAAGGAAGCGACTGGACTTCCTGCGGCAACATCTTTTAAGCACGTTTCACCAGCTGGCGCCGCAGTCGGAAAACCACTTTCAGACACTTTAAAGAAAATTTATTTTACAGACGGCGTTGAACTTTCACCTTTAGCCTCTGCCTATGCACGTGCACGCGGAGCAGACAGAATGTCTAGTTTCGGCGATTTTATCTCCCTTTCAGACGAATGTGACGAAGCAACCGCACTTCTTATAAAGAAAGAAGTTTCAGACGGAATCATCGCACCGGGCTATTCAGAAAAAGCCCTGGAAATCCTAAAAGCAAAGAAAAATGGAAATTACTGCATAATTCAGATTGATTCAAATTATGGTCCGGCCGACCTTGAAAAAAAGCAGGTTTTTGGTGTTACTTTTGAACAGGGACACAACTTCCTTAAGATTGACGAAAGTTGCCTTTCAAATATCGTTACAAAAAACAAAAAGATGAGCGAAGAAGACAAAATGAACCTTGTTATTTCGCTGATAATCTTAAAATACACACAGTCAAATTCAGTCTGCTACGTAAAAGACGGCCAGGCAATCGGAATCGGAGCCGGACAGCAGAGCCGCGTTCACTGCACACGCCTTGCAGGACAAAAAGCGGACAACTGGTGGTTACGACAAAGCCCGCAAGTTCTTGGACTTGAATTTGTTGATGGAATCAAAAGGGCTGACCGCGACAACACAATTGATGTCTACATCGGCGAAGAATACGAGGACGTTCTTGCCGAAGGAAAATGGCAGAAATTCTTTAAGACAAAACCAGCTGTTTTCACACGCGAAGAAAAACGTGCATGGCTCGACAAAAACACAGATGTTGCAATCGGCTCTGACGCATTCTTCCCATTCGGAGACAACATTGAGCGCGCAAGAAAATCTGGCGTAACAGTTGTTGCCCAGCCAGGCGGCTCAGTCCGCGACGACCAGGTAATCCAGACCGCAGACAACTACGGAATGGCAATGGCGTTTACTGGAATCAGGTTGTTCCATCATTAATAAAAAACGAATTACACTTTGACAAACCACGATTTGACAAACCGTGGTTTGTCAAATACAGAAACTTCTGAAATTCCTACGCAGAACAAATATCCTATTAAAACGCCGATTCCTTTATCCAGAATATTGACAGAAACTCTTTGCAAAAAGACGCACAAAAAATACAGATCTACAAGCATTTTCTTTACAAATGCAACTTTTTAACATATATTGTAAATATGAACACAGTAGCAATGAACGTAAGAGTTGACAAAAATCTCAAGGAACAGGCGACGGAACTTTACAACGATTTGGGGCTTTCTCTTTCGAGCGCAATCAATATGTTTTTGCGGCAGTCGGTAAGAGAAAATGGGCTTCCGTTCAAACCGCAACGGACAAAACGCAAGAGCGAGATTGAACTTGCATCTGAAGAAGCCGACCAGCTCATGAACGACCCGAACGCGAAAACGTATAATAATTTTCAGGAAATTCTTGATGAGTTAGGAATCGATGCATGAGCGAAAAAGAAAACAAATACAATCTCCGGCTGACAAATCGCTTCAAGAAACACCTTAAATTAATGGAAAAACGAAACAAATCTTCAATCAGAAAGATTGCAGAAACAGTCAATTTGCTTCAAAAAGGCGAAAAACTTCCCGAACGCTTCCGCGACCACGAACTTGCAGGGAATCTTAAAGGCAACCGTGAATGTCATATTCTGCCGGATTTGCTTTTGATTTACAGGATTTTCAACGACATTCTGATTCTTGAGCTTGTTGACACTGGAAGCCACGCGGATTTGTTTGGAATGTAAAATTCATTTCTGAAATAAATCCACCGCAACTTATGCAGGAATCCGCTGACATCTTTAGAATCCAACGAACTTATGCTACAATCGTACCAAGTAAGTACAAAATAAAAAGACAGAAAGGAAATGCGTTGAAATTGAACCTTAAAAATCATTTGAAAAAAGAGCCGATGCTCACGGTTTCTGTATGCGCGGCGGTTCTTTCGCTTTTTATAAGCAGACCGAGCCCGAGCATTTTTTGCGAAATTGACTGGAAAACTCTTTCAATCCTGTTTATGCTTCTTACTGTTTTTGAGGGTTTTAAAAGTGAAAATATTTTTCTGCCGTTGCTAAAAAGGTGCTCGTCGTTTTCAAAAATTAGGCACATCACCACATTTGTTGTTTACGGTGTTTTTTTTACTTCAATGTTTGTCACAAACGATGTTTCTCTGATTATTTTTGTTCCATTGACGATTTTCTTATTTAAAGCCGCACAAAAAGAAAAATATATTATTCCAGTTTTAACGTTTGAAAACATAGCCGCAATCCGGGGCTCGCTTTTAACACCGTTCGGAAGTCCGCAGAATCTTTATATTTTTACCCAAAGCGGAATTTCAGCCTTTAATTTTATAAAAATGATGTTCCCCTTGTGGATTTTTAGTTTTTTTCTTCTATATATATTTATTTTATTTCTATTTAAAAAGGACTTGAACGAAGAAATTAAAATTGAGCAAAAGCATTTTGAAGAAACTGAATGGAAAAAAGAAAACAGAACGAAACGAATTTTATACATTTTCTTGTTCTTTTTTGTGATTTTAACAATTGTGACGCATACAAAATTCTGGCCTTTTACTTTTTTTATAGTCGCAGTGGCAGTCTTTATTTTTGATAAAAAAATTTTATTAAAAACAGATTACGTATTGATTCTGACTTTCCTATGTTTTTTTATTTTTTCTTCGTCAATATGTGCAAATCCATTTATTTCTGACTTTTTAAGCAAGTCTGTTTCCTCCAACGAATACGTCTGGAGCATTTTGCTAAGCCAGATAATTTCAAATGTTCCGGCAAGCATAGTGTTGTGGCCTTTCTGCGGAAACGATGTACACAATCTAAAGGCTCTTTTATACGGTTTAGACAGTGCAGGGCTTTGTTCTTTAATCGGAAGTCTTGCAAGTGTAATCAACCTGCGTCTTTACAGCAAGGAATTTCCGGGAACTAAAAGCACAAAAAGATTTATCATCACTTTTACGTGGATAAGTCTTTTGTTCTTTGCAATAATTGTGTTCCCGCAGGCGTTTTTAATAAAATTATAAAGTCATGAGCGAATTTCGCAAAAATTTTTGCTAGCAAAGTTCCTCAAGGGGCTGCCCCGAAAAATCTGGGAAGCCCCTTTGAACTTAAATCTTAAAACCTAGCAACCGCTGATTTTACGCACTTTTGATTGCGATTCGTTTTGGTGCCGGCTGAACTTTACGTGGCATTGTTACTGTAAGAACACCATTTTTTACTTCGGCAGCAACTTTTTCAGATTCCACATCCTCCGGAAGTGTAAAACTTCGGCTGAATTTCTGGAAAGAACGCTCTTTTACAAGCCACTTGCCATCTTCTTTCTTTTCAGACTTTTCTTCGGATTCCTTTTTGTTTTCTGAAGAAATTGTAAGGACATTGTGGTTAAGCTCAATGTTCACATCTTTATCAGTTTTTCCAGGCATATCCATTTTTAATGTGTAAGCACCAGAATCTTCTTTTATGTCTACTTTAGGTGCCTGAAAAACTTTTTTTAAGTTGATAGATGGCATCATGTATCTGTCATCCGCAAAATCACCAAACAAGTCATTGAATAAAGCTAATTCGTTCATATAATGCCTCCTACGTGAATTATTAACTTTTTTGCTGGTTTTAATTCCAGCCTTCACTAATATATTATGCAAGTTCCGTGCCAACTAAAAAAAATCCCCAGAATCTCAATTTTTATGGATTGCGAAAACTGCCCACATCGGAGTTCTGGTGATATTTGAGTATTTTTTGCACAAGTTTTCAGAAGATTCTTGCAAAAATGCATATTTTTTGTTCAAAATTCAAGTTTTTGGTTTGGAAGTGATTTTTTTTTAATCTGAAAAATCTTATAATAAAAAAAAGAGGCTAATATGAGCGTGAAGATTTTTATAGACGGAAAAGAAGGTACTACAGGGCTTAAGATTTTTGAGCGTTTTGCAAACCGAACTGACATTGAGATTTTGCAGATTGACGAGGAAAAACGAAAGGATTCGGCAGAACGCGCAAAAATGATTAATTCGAGCGACTTCACTTTTTTGTGCCTGCCAGACGCTGCGGCTGTTGAATCGGCTGAACTTTGCACAAACCCTAAAACTGTGATCATCGACGCCTCAACGGCTCACCGAACAAATCCAACTTGGGCGTATGGTTTTCCTGAACTGGACAAATCGTTCCACGAAAAAATTATGACTTCTAACAGAATTGCAGTCCCTGGCTGTTACGCGTCTGGTTTTGTAGCTTTGGGCTATCCGCTTGTAAAATCTGGAATTATGCCGGCTGACTATCCAGTTGTGATTCATGCGGTTTCTGGATATTCCGGGGCTGGAAAAAAGGCCATCGCGCAATACGAGGCTGCTGACAGAACCCCGGAACTGGATTCACCGCGTCTTTATGCATTGACCCAGGCTCACAAACATCTTCCTGAGATGAAAAAAATTGCTGGGCTTGATTTTGAACCTATTTTTAATCCTTACGTATGCGACTATTTTCAGGGAATGACTGTAACGGTTGGGCTGCACACACGTCTTTTGACAAAAAAAGTTTCCGCACACGATGTCTGGGAAATGATAAGTGAACACTACAAGAACTGTAATTTTGTAAAAGTGGCAGGATTTATGGGCGAAGGCACTCTTAACGAACAGTTTATTGCGGCTAATACGCTGGCAGGAACAAACAATATGCAGATTTTTGTTTACGGCAACGATGACAGAATTATGCTTACAAGCCGCTTTGATAATCTTGGAAAAGGTGCTAGCGGTGCGGCTGTGCAGTGCCTGAACATCAGAATGGGAATAGACGAGAGAACTTCTTTAATCTAAGCAAGGAATTTAAATTTCTTTCAATTTTTGTTATGTTTCTATTGACAGTAACATAAGATATTTCTATACTGTTTCTATTAATAGAAACAAAAATCCAGAGAAACAAAAACTTTCTGGATTTTTCTGGAGATTGATATGTTATACGAAGTTCTTCCAGGAGACCGATTCACTCCTTTTTCTTTGGCAAAAAAATTCAATGCGAAAGCCGTTCTTGAATCAGCAAATTTTTCGTCGGGAAAAGACCGCTATTCAATGATTATGCTTGACGAGGCGTTCCGTGTCATTCAGGATGAAACTGGAATTGCAATCGTAATCAACGGTGAACGTCGCCCAGTTTACGCAATGAAAGGCGACATTCTTGACGTTCTTGCAGAAATTGCGGCAGAAAATCCTGCAGAAGAAGGTTTTGATTTGCCTCTTCCAGCTGCGGGAATGGGTTATCTTAGCTACGAATTTTGTGCAAAGTGTGACACGATTCATCTTCAAAAACAGGAAGACCAACTGAAAATTCCAGAAAGCGCATTTGTTATTGGACACACTTTTATTATCTTTGACCATTTTTATGAAAAAATCTATATTTGTGCGCAGAACTACAAGGAACATCAGATTGATTTAACCGCAGCAATAGAAAATATAAAAAAACGTCTTTCTGACTTGGATTTTTCTTATCTTGCTGAACCAGAAACAAACTATGAAACTACAGTTCTTACAGACGAAGAACAGAGCAAAAAAGAATACTGCGAAAAAGTTGAGGCGCTGAAAAAAGAAATTTACGCAGGAAATATTGTGCAGGCTGTTCCAAGCCGACGTGTTCAGATAAAAAGCAAAGTTCCAGCCCTTGAAATTTACCGCAGACTTCGTTCCGTAAATCCTTCTCCATATATGTTCTACCTTGATTTTGAAGATTTTCAGCTTACCGGCGCTTCTCCAGAAAGTCTTGTGCGCGTGCGAAATGGTGAAGCGATGATTCATCCGATTGCAGGAACACGCCACCGCGGAAAAAATCCTTTAGAAGACAAGCAGCTTATGGAAGAACTTTTGAACGACCCAAAAGAACGTTCAGAGCATCTTATGCTTGTTGACCTTGCGCGAAATGACCTTGGTCGAGTGTGCAAAACTGGCAGCGTTGAAGTAACTCGGTATATGTTCACGGAACTTTACAGTCACGTGATTCACCTTGTTTCAGAAGTAATCGGAAAAATTGATGACGACACTTCCGCAATAAAAGTTTTAAGAGCGGCTTTTCCAGCAGGAACAGTTTCTGGAGCACCAAAAATAAGTGCAATTGAAATTCTTTCTTCTTTGGAAAAATACAAGCGCAATTTTTACGCTGGGGCAGTTGGTTACATTGGAAACAAGAATAACTTGGATTTTTGTATTGCAATTCGCTGTGCGCTAAAGCAACAGGACGTGTGGACGTTGCAGGCAGGCGGAGGAATAGTTTATGCAAGCAACGCTGAACGTGAATTTACAGAAACCTGCGAAAAACTTGGAGCAATGCGTGCTGTAATCGAAAACACAAAGAAATAATAGGATGGGCGGAGGAAAAATATGATTTTATTATTGGATAATTACGACAGTTTTACATATAACGTTTATCAGTCGCTTGCAAAACTAACTAAAGAAGAGATAAAAGTTGTTCGCAGCAAAAAAATTTCACTTCAAGATGCAATAAAAATGAATCCGGCAAAACTGATTGTTTCCCCAGGTCCTGGTCGCCCGGAAGATGCAGGAATTTCTGTTGAAGCAATAAAATATTTCGCAGGAAAAATCCCGATTTTGGGAATCTGTCTTGGACATCAGGCGATTGGCTACGCTTTTGGAGCAAAAATTGTAAACGCAAAATTTATAAAACACGGAATCGCAGAGCAAATCAATCTTGACGAAAAAGGAATGTTCCGTCTTATGGGAAAACGCGAAACTTTTACGCGCTACCATTCACTTGTAATTGATGAAAAAACTCTTCCAGCAGATTTTGAAATTTCAGCACGCGCAGACGACGGTGATATAATGGGTATTAGGCACAAAACTATGCCTATTGAAGGCGTTCAGTTCCACCCGGAATCGATTGCTTCTCCAAAAACAAAAGAATTTTTTACAGCATTTTTAAATTACCGTGCAGAACCGTTTCCAGCAAGCCAGGTTCTTTCTGACTTAATAGAAGGAAAAGACTTGAGCCGCAGAACCGCAGAAATGTTTATGGAAGATTTAACAGATGGTTGCATGGATGAACGTATGACAGCAGCAATTCTTGTTGCCCTTGCCGCAAAAAAAGCAACTCCAGAAGAAATTGCAGGTTGTGCCGGTGTTCTTGTTGCAAAAAGAACACCCCTTCCTCTTGAAACAACAGAACTTACAGACATCGTTGGAACTGGTGGCGACAGCAAAGGTTCATTCAACATAAGTTCAATGAGCGCATTGTGCGCCGCAGCCTGTGGACTTCCAGTTGCAAAACACGGAAACCGAGCCGTTTCTTCAAAATCAGGAGCCGCAGATTTTTTTGAAGCGCTCGGAATCAAAATTGACAATACTCCGGCAAAAACCGCAGAAATCATCAGAAAAACAAATTTTGGATTTTTATTTGCGCCAGTTTACCATTCTGCAATGCGTTTTGCCGCTCCAGTCCGCAAAGTTTTGGGTGTAAAAACAATAATGAACCTGATTGGCCCGCTTTCAAATCCTGCTGGAGCAAAATATCAGATGCTTGGTGTTTATTCGCCTGAACTTCTTGCACCAGTTGCCCGAGCCTCAAAACTTCTTGGAGCAAAAAGAGTTATGGTCGTTGTTTCAGAAGACGGATTTGATGAAATTTCGCCAGTTGTAGGAACTAAAGTTTTTGAAATTGACGAAAACAACAATGAAAAAGAATACACAATTGAACCTGCAGATTTTGGACTTTCAGGCTGTAAAGATGAGGAACTTTCTGGCGGAACTGGCACAGAAAACGCTCAACTTGCAAAAGAACTTCTTGAAGGAAAAGGCCGAAGAACTTTAAAGGCCGCAATTGCTTTGAACGGAGGAGCCGCACTTTACATCGGTGGAAAGGCAAAATCAATCAAAGAAGGCTGCGTAAAAATTATCAGGGCAATTGATTCTGGTGAAGTGGCAAAAAAACTTGAAGAAATCAAGAAGGAAAGCAACAACTAAAATGGATATTCTTACAGAAATTTGCGAAAAACGACGTGCAGACATTAAGAATAAAGGTTTTTCGTTTGGACACAAAATTCCGCAGAAAAGAATTCGCCCGATTGTTCCATTTTTGGATGCACCGGGAACAATTCTTGAAATAAAACGTGCGTCGCCTTCAAAAGGATGGATTGCACCAGAACTAGATGCGGCAAAAACTGCAAAAAATTATGTAAAGGCCGGCACAAAAGCAATAAGTTGTCTTACTGAAGAAAATTATTTTCACGGTTCTCTGGAAGATTTACAGAAAGCCTCAAAAAAAGCAGGTAAAAAAGCCGCAGTTTTAAGAAAAGATTTTTTGCTTGAACCAGAAGAAATTGAAATTTCATATCTTTGCCGGGCGGATGCAGTTC
>CAVIQW010000002.1:0-8279 GCA_963644915.1 Paratractidigestivibacter sp. | reverse complement strand
TCCGCTTAAATTAAAAGAAAAAATAAGAAAACTCTACGATGAAAGAAAAATTAATTTTCCATTTCCAAGAATAATTTCTGAATCTGGAGTTACATCCCCATCAGCGGCAAATTTTGTTGGAAATTTAGGTTTTCACGCTGTTTTAATTGGTGAAGCAGCCGCAAAAAATCCGAAAAATGCAAAAAAACTTGTAAAATCATTTTTCAAGGCGGCAAATTCAAAAAAACTTGAATACGCATATTCGTTCTGGAAGAAAATTTCTGCAAAACTTGAAGAAATATCCGCAAGACCGCTAATAAAAGTCTGCGGAATCACCTCAAAAGAAGACGCGGTAAAATGTGCAGAACTTGGTGCGGACATCCTGGGGTTCATTTTTGCAGAAAAATCAGCACGCACAAACAAACCAGAAGATTCAACAAAAATCGTGGAAATCCGCAAAGAATTAAATCTGCTTCTTGAATCAAAAAAAATCCAGAAAATGCCTTTGCTCGTCGGAGTAATTGTCGATCCGAACTCAGAAGAAGGGAATTCAGTTTTCCAAATGTGCTACGAACAAATTTTGGACGGAATTCAGTTCCACGGCTGCGAAAACCTTGCTCAGGGAGAATTTGGCTATGCGGCAGTTCCACTTGGAACAGAAAATGACTTGATTGCGTTGAAAGAAATTTATTCATCAGGCTTTCCGCGTGTTCTTGTTGACGCAAAAAATCTGGAAAACACAAATGCCAGCGGAGATTCTCGTTACGGTGGAACAGGAAAAACAATTCCTTCAGAAATCGTCGCAAAATCAAAAAAAGCCGGTCCTTTGTGGCTTAGCGGCGGATTGAATCCAGAAAATATCCAAGATATGATAAAAAACTTTCAGCCGGAACTGATCGATGTTAACAGTGGCGTTGAATCAGAACCCGGAAAAAAAGATTTTTCTAAACTTGAACAATTTTTTTCGGCAGTTGAATCTGCTGTTCAACAATAAATTTTACACAAAAAGTTTAAAACGCAGACTTTTTGACTTTTAAGGGAGCTAAAATGACAGAATCAGATAAAGGTTTTTTCGGAAAATTCGGCGGACGTTACGTTGCAGAAGTTCTTCGCCGTCCGATTGAAGAATTGGAAGAAGCATTCCACAAATGTATGAAAGATCCAGACTTTTTAAATGAACTGGAAGAAATCCGCACAGATTTTATTGGCCGCCCAACACCGCTTTATTATGCGAAACGACTTTCTGAACAGCTTGGCGGCGCGCAGATTTATGTAAAACTTGAAGGGCTTGCAAATACAGGCGCGCACAAAATCAACAACGCAATCGGTCAGGCTTTGGTTGCAAAAAGAATGGGAAAAACGCGCATTATCGCAGAAAC
Organism: Paratractidigestivibacter sp.; assembly: GCA_963644915.1. GTDB lineage: Bacteria > Spirochaetota > Spirochaetia > Treponematales > Treponemataceae > Treponema_D. The sequence continues at coordinate 6,921 of CAVIQW010000002.1, read as the reverse complement.
TGGAGCCGGTCAGCATGGAGTCGCAACAGCCGCAGCTTGCGCAAAACTCGGACTAAAATGCCGCGTTTATATGGGCGAGGTTGATGTCCGCCGCCAGCAGCCAAATGTTTCAACAATGGAAATGTACGGCGCAGAAGTCGTTCCTGTAACAACAGGCTCCAGAATTCTAAAAGATGCAATCAACGAGGCAATGCGCGATTGGGCGGCAAATTTCAGCGACACCCACTATCTTATCGGCTCTGCGCTTGGTCCTTCACCGTTCCCGGATATGGTTCGCGAATTTCAGGCAGTTATCGGGCGCGAGACAAAAAAACAAATGGCTGAGCGTGGTAAAAAAATTGATGCAATGGTTGCCTGCGTTGGCGGCGGTTCAAATTCAATCGGATTTTTTGAACCTTTCATAAATGAAACAGAACCTTTGCTTTTTGGTGCAGAAGCTGGCGGAATCGGGCCTGGAAAAGGAAACAACGCAAGCCGAATGGTCGGAGACGATGCAGTTGATGGAATTATGCAGGGATTTAAAACACGATTCCTTCAAGATGAAGACGGTCAGGCTGGTCAAACACGTTCGATTTCAGCCGGATTAGATTATGTGGGAATCGGACCACAACTTGCATATCTTGGCGAAACAGGACGAATAAAATTCGAAGCCATAAAAGATGATGAAGCCTTGAACGCAGTTTCAGTTTTTGCAAAGACAGAAGGAGTTCTTTTTGCAATGGAAAGTGCCCACGCTGGTGCGCTCGCCCTAAAACTCGCTTCAAAAATGAAAAAAGAGCAGAACATTGTGGTAAATATGTCGGGTCGTGGCGACAAGGATATTTTTATTACCTGTCCGGTTTTCCGCCCAGAAGAATGGAAACAGTTCCTTCAGGCAGAACTGGAACGCCTTAACGCAGGAAAAGACATTCACTTTGCAGCCACAATGACAAAAAACAACTAAAATTGCAGGAGTTTACAATGAGCAATATTTTAATGTCACATCAAGTTGCCGGCTACCCAGATGACGAAACATGCATCGCAGTAGGAGAAGCTCTTATCGCTGGCGGAGCAAAGATTCTTGAAGTCCAGCTTGCCTTTAGCGACCCAAGTGCAGACGGAGTTGCTATTCAAACAGCGTGTTCAACTGTCCTTGCAAGAAAATATACAGTAAAACAAGGAATGGCTTATATGGCAGAAATGCACCACAGGCATCCAGAAATCCAGATTTTCATAATGACTTACGCCGCCCTTGTTTATCGCCCAGGTGTTGAAAATTTTGTAAAAATGGCAGTTGAATCTGGAGTTACTGGTCTTATTGTTCCAGACCTTCCGTTTGATTGCGACGAAGGACTTACCGCGGCCTGCAAAAAATATGGAATCCATAATATTCCTGTAGCCGCGCCTTCAATGACTGACGAACGACTTAAGCAGATGACCGACCAAAACTTCGAATACATTTACACCGCACTTAGGGCCGGAATCACAGGAAGTAAAACTGTCGTTACAAAAGAAATGCTTGATTTTATCGATAAAACTTCCTCAGGCGGAGCAAAAATTCTTGGTGGATTTGGAATTACAAGCGGAGAACAGGCAAAACTGATTGCACCGCACGTTTACGCAATTGTAGCAGGTTCTGTCTTTGTGAACATTATCCGCGAAAACTACAACGCAGAAAATCCAAAATCTTCAACACCGATAATTCAGGAAAAAATCACGGCAAAAGCAAAGGAACTGTGTTGTTAAGTTAAGATTAAGTTCTGACAATTTGAGAAAAACTCCGATTGATTTTACACAAAGTTGTGGTAAAATCATTTCGGAGCAACATGAAAAAATTTTTAATCTTTGCAGCAACTGAGTCAGTTCTCAAAACATCATTTTCTACGGAAAAATTTGATTCGACATTCGATATTTTTTATATAACAACACCAGAAGAAATTCTTAAAAAAATGCAGACAGAACTTCCCTCTGTTATCGTCCTTGACGAAGATTTTCTTTTTAAAAATCAAGATTTAATCAGTAAGATTCAGGAAAAATCTTTTCTTCTAAATTCCATTGACGATAAAATAACCTTGAAAATTCCAATTATCGGAATTATGAAAGAAATCAATCTGGAGGCTCAAAAAAAGTTTTACGAACTTGGTGCATTAGAATGTTTTCCTGCATGCACGCCCCCAGAAAATCTTTTTGAAATTCTTAATCATATTGCGGCACATAACTCAGAACAAGAACAGCATATTTCAAGTCTGCATGAAATGCAAAAAAATACCATAAAACAGCTGATTCGTCTTGATAAAAAAACTGGAGTATACAATAAGCAGACATTTCTGCACAAAACACACGAAATGATTACAAAAAACCCGGACAAGCATTATTACCTGATTCTTTCAAACCTTGACCGTTTTAAGGTTTTTAACGACCTTTTTGGTTTTTCTGCCGGTGACGAAATCCTTGAAAAAATCGGAGCACATTTGAACTCAACAATTTCTGATTTTTCAACATACGGACATATTTATGCGGATCATTTTGTAGTCTGCACACCAGTTGTTTCAAACGAAATTCTTTTTAAGATTTTAGGAAAAATTGACGCTTACATAAAGGAACTTCATCAAAACTTTGATTTTATCTGCCGCTACGGAATTTATGAAATCACTGACCCGAACACGGATGTTTCTTTGGCAATAGACCGTGCGGAACTCGCAGTCGCTTCAATCAAACAGAATTTTACAGAAAGATTTGCGTTTTACAATGATTCCATGATTAAAAGGCTGAAGGACGAACAGGAACTTATCAGCGATATGATTATTGGTCTGCAAAGAAATGAATTCACCGTTTACCTGCAGCCACAATATGATTATACAACAGAATCTTTAGTTGGAGCGGAAGCCCTTGTCCGATGGATTCATCCTACAAAAGGACTTATTTCCCCGGCACTTTTTGTACCAGTTTTTGAAAGAAACGGATTCATAACCCAACTAGATTTGTTCATTTGGGAAAAAACTTGCCAGTTGCTAAAAAAATGGAAAGACATGGATTTGAACCCGATTCCTGTTTCTGTAAACATTTCCAGACGCGACATTTACAATCAGAATTTGGTTCAGATTTTTAATGGGCTTCTAAAAAAATATAATCTTACGCCAGATTTACTCAGGCTTGAAATCACCGAATCAGCATATATGGAAAACCCAACGCAACTTATTCAAGTTGTAAAAGAACTGCGCGACAACGGATTCTGCCTTGAAATGGACGATTTTGGAAGTGGTTATTCATCGCTGAACACGCTAAAGGAAGTTCCGGTCAATGTTTTAAAACTTGATATGAAATTTATTGCCTCCGACACACAAGATTTAAAGGATGGCAAAAATGATTCAAAAGGCGGCAATATTTTAAGTTCTGTAATAAGAATGGCAAATTGGCTGCATCTTCCTGTTATCGCAGAAGGCATTGAATCAAAAGAACAGGCCGACTATTTAAAGAGCATCGGATGTTTCTATATGCAGGGCTATTATTTTGCGCGTCCATTGCCAATTGAAAAATACGAAGAACTTTTAACAAATCTTTCACCGGTAAATTTTGAAAAAAATCAAGAAGAAGCCGAACTTGAAGCCGCAAAATTCCTTGATGCGTCAGAAAATTCAATGATGTTTTTCAACAATTTTATTGGCGGAGCCGCAATAATTGAATGGTCTGGAGAAACCGTAGAAACGCTCAGGACGAATGACCAGTTTTTGGAGGAACTTGGAACAACTCGCCACGATTTTTCAAAAATCCAAAAAGATTTAGTTTCTGGAATCGAAAAATACAGCCAGGAAACGTTCTTTTCAACCCTTTATGAAGCTATAACTTCTAAAAAAAGCACTTTCTGCGAAATACAGTTAAAACCGTTCTACGAAAACACTCAGCCGTTTTGGATCCGAATTCACCTTAGACACATTGGCAAAACCGTCACAAGCAATATTTATTATATGACCGTAGAAAACATAGACTTCAGGATGAAACTTTTGCGGTTAAAAACAAATTTTTCCGAACAGCTTTCTTCGATTATCGAAAATGTACCATGCGGAATTTTTTCAATTTGCTTTGACGAAAAAACAAGACTTTCTTATGCGAACAAAAAAGTTGCCGAAATTCTTGAATACTCACAAAAAGATTTTGAAAAACTGCTTGAAAAAAATCCATTTGACTCGTTCTTGAACGCAGAAAAAGACCCGTTGAGGCAGACAATCCTAACTGTAAGCCAGAATGAAATAAAGAATTTTTCAAAAAAAGCTACGGTTTTCTGTTGCGATGGAAATACAAAAGAAGTTCAACTGCACGGTGAAATCAGTAATCATGCGGACGGAACGATTGTTGCAAATATTTTAATGGTTGATTTATCCTAAAAATAATTAAAATGGCGCAGGACACGAAAATTCCATAAGTTTTCCTGTTGCCGGATGGATAAAACTCAAATATTCCGCATGAAGCATAAGCCGTTCACCATTTTCGCAATGTCCGTAAAGTGTGTCGCCAATTATTGGAACACCAAACCCATGGATGTCGGCGGCGGCAAGCCTAAGCTGATGTGTTCTGCCAGTATGCGGAATGAATAGAATTCTTGTACACAAACGACTTGTTCCATCAGGTGCAAAATAAGTTTCTTCATCAAGCCAATTCCATTCCGTAACGGCGTTTTTTCCATAAATTTCATCCCAAATCTGGTGCGGACGATTTTCAACATCAACCCGGAAATACAATTCCATTTTTCCAGACTTTGGAAATTTTTCAGGTAACTTTCCATCAATCAGTGCAACATAACGTTTTTGAACTTTTTTTTCTTCAAATTGCCTGCACAAATTACGGTGAGAATCTTGGTCAAGTGCAAGAACCAAAAGTCCGCTGGTTTCCATATCAAGCCGATGAACACTAGGTTGCTGAATACAATGCGGAAAAAGTTTTTTCAAACGGTTCACAATGCAATCCTGTTTTTCAGGTCCTCGGCCAGGCACACTGAGCAAACCGCTCTGCTTATTCACAACAACAATATTTTTATCCTGATACAAGATTTCAAGCCCAAGAATTTCCGGCAAAATCAACGAACAACGTTCATTGCACGGCTCGTACAATTTTCCGCTGATTCTAAATTTGTTGCTTTTTCCGTAAAAAACTTCGGCCAGACTTTTTACAACAAACTGATTTTTAAAGGCAAAGTCCAAAAGTTTTGGTGCACAACAATCGCCAGTCCCAGTAGGAGGAAGATTTTTCTGCTTTTTACCGCAAATTTCAAGTAAGGAACGGATTTTTCCATCTGCACAATGAAAAGAATAAAGGGCAAAAACTTTTTTCAATGATTCATCGCATAAATCCGAACGTTTTTTTACAAGCAGAATTTCTTCTTCAGTCTGACTTTCAAATTTTCCGTCTAAACGTTTGCGTTTTTGTTTTAAAATATTAATTTTTTCTGTAAGTTGATGAATTTTTAAATCATTTTTTTGAAGAGCACATTCTATTTGTTCTGAAGAAACAATCGGCTCTACAAAAACCCCGAATCCAGATTCTTCTGAACCTTTTATTCTTTTTGAAATTCCGCTTACTGTATTTAAAACAACAGAAGTGCCGTCAGCCTTTTGACAAACGGCAACGCCAATCATTATTCCTTGATTACTTCGTTCCGCACTGATTTTTCCAATCTGTTCAAACTGCAAAACACCGCTTTCAAGAGCAGAAATAATTTTTTGGCAAACAGAAAAAGCTTCTTCTTGCGGAAACGGAGGAAACATCTTACAGACCGCGGACTTCTACAGAGCCATCATCTTTTCCGATAAATGCAATCGGCTTGTTTTTGGTAAAAAATCCGACTTCTACAACACCGGTAATATCGTCAATAACATCTTCCATTTTCACTGGGTCAACAGGATTTTCCCAAAGACAGTCGACAATCTGATTTCCATTATCCGTGATGACCGGACCACATTTTCTTATGCCTTCACGAAGAACCACTTTTGCACCAAGTTTTTCCAGCGCTTTTTTTACTGGAATATACGCTTCTGGAACAATTTCCACAGGAAGAGAAAATTTTGTTCCCAAAGTTTTTACTGCTTTTGAAGAATCTGCAACAATAACAAATTTTTTTGCGTTGTAGGCAACGATTTTTTCACGCAAAAGAGCCGCTCCGCCACCTTTTATGCAATTGTTTTCCAAATCAATCTCGTCTGCACCGTCAATCGCCAAATCAAGTTCGCCATCAATCGCCCTGTCCTTAAAAGAATAAACTGGAACATTCCAGTCGATGCAGGCATTTTCAGTCTGAAACGAAGTTGCAACGGCCTTTATATCTTTCAGAGTTCCATCCGCAATATATTCCGCAAGGCGTTTTACAGCCGGCAATGCTGTTGAACCAGTTCCAAGACCTATTTTCATTCCGCTAAAAACAAGACCCTCTTTTACAAGTGTTTCAACGGCCGTTCTTGCCGCAAGATTTTTCTGCTCACTCTGATTTAGACTCATAATCAACTCCTGTAAAATATTTAAATTGTCTGTAGCCTTGATATTTCAACATTGAAAAACCGTTACAAACGTTACAACCAGCATTTTGGGCAACTTTCATTATCGGAGTCACGCTAGGATCATAAACAATATCAAAAAGATTTTCTGAACCCTTAAATTGATAGAACCAGAGCGGATTATTTTCCCTGTTCGGCTCTTCGTTGGAATTCATTCCAACTTTTGTGGTTTGAATTATAATATCTGAGTAGCGATCAAGAATAGAAAGACTTTCCGCATCTAAAGGTGCGTATTCAAAACCGAAATCTTCTGCAAGGGATTTTGCCCTTTCAACAGTCCGATTAAAAATACACGCTTTTCCGCCCATTTGTTTTATTGCAAAAGCGATTGCCCTACTTGCTCCACCAGCACCGATGATTGCAACTTTTCTGCGGTGAAGTTTTTTTACACCCAAAAATT
>CAVIQW010000001.1:154266-156002 GCA_963644915.1 Paratractidigestivibacter sp. | reverse complement strand
AAATTCAGGTTTTCACCCCTGCCCCAAAGAATTGTCCGGTTTATCTCGTATTCATTAAAAGTTGAAGGTATAGTATTCATCGCACTTCTCGCATCTTCCAGAATAATCGTGGTTAATCTGTTTTTTTACCTCAGAATCAGTTTTTTTCCAAATTTCTTCAATATCTTCTTTTAAGATATTGCCTAAAATATCTGATTTTAATTTTCCGCGGGCATAAGGAACTCTTCCATCCACAAGAATTGTCATGTCACGTCGCAAATGCCAGCAAACTTGCCGTTCTAAAGGGGCAAGATCAGCAGGTTTTCTGTCTGGAAGGAAACCAAAACAGTTGTCGTATTTTTGAATTGCAACCCGCCCTTTTGAAGGAGATTCCTTACCGCTCCAAAAACGGTAAAACTGTTCAAGTTCAACCTCATTTTCATTCATTCTTGTAAATTGAGGATAAACATCTCCCGGGAAATATTTTTCCAGCATAGCCACAGCCAATTTTGATTTTTCAAAATTTTCAGGCTCACCTGTGTGAATTTTTGAATAGATTTCTTCTGAAAAAGCATCGAGCGTTACAAGCCACATAATTTTTGAGTTTTCCTGCGCGCCATACGAACGAGAAACAACTGAATCGCAGATATTTTTCAACTCCGCACACATTTTTTCAGAAATATTCGAGCAGTCGCCCTCAACAAGAACCGAAAGTCCCGGTTCAGAAAGCACAATTTTTACCATCTCCATAAAATCCGGATGAACAGTCGCCTCGCCCCACGCACTAAGGCTCACGACGGCAGTTTCTGAAAAATCCGCAACTTTTCTGATAATTTTCCTAAAATCATCGAGCGACATAAAATTCGTTCCACAAAGAGAATCCATTTCTTCTGGATGGTAAATCACTTTTGAAAGCACTTTATCCGTAACCTGAATCTGATAATACGCCGGCACAGTTTTTAGTACATCAGCATTTTTGCAGGCTTCCTCTGAAATCCAGTTTATAGACTTTCCGTCAACGCCACATTCAAACATCGCCTTACAGCCTAGCATATTTCCTTTTGTCGCGCAGTTAAAATTTATTCTAAAAAGACTCGCATCTTCATCCGCGATAACAGTTTCCACCTCAAAAGAATTTATATCAGTCTTTATCAGAGAAAAAACGCTTTCCCTTGAAACATTTTTACTTCCTTCCAAAAAAGCCGCTCCACCAGCAGAACCAGAAACCGCACCAGATTTTGTAAGCTCAAAAAGGAGCGATGCCGCACCAGAATCTATCACCTCAGGGCAAAGTCCGTTCGGATATCCGTCTGCAAATGTGTATTCCGCAAGACATTCCTTATGCGTTGAAATAATTTCCTTTGTAACTTCAAGATTCAAAAAAGGACAGTCCGCCCAGGCATAAACAATTGAATCTGCATTTTTTTCCTTGGAAATCGTTGAAAAAGATTCAAAAAGTTCAGAAACCGTCCAGTTTTTTCTAGAAACAACGTTTGCTTTTTCCCCAGAAGCCGAAATTTCTTCCCTGCACTTCTGCTCATTTTTCTCAGATGAAAAAACAAAAATTTCCGCATCGTCAAAAAATTCTTTCAGTGAACAGACATTTTTAGCCCATTCAAGAGACCGAGTAAAGGCAGATTTTCCATCAAAAATTTTATCAAAAATATGAAGCGAACCAAAATCCGCAAATAAAATCACAAGAGTTTTCATCACTTTCTTATCGGCTAAGGAATTGAACAAGTTAAACTTAATATATA
>CAVIQW010000001.1:133951-154256 GCA_963644915.1 Paratractidigestivibacter sp. | reverse complement strand
ATTAAACTATGAATTTGACATTAGCACCTTCTGAAAAAATATTTTCTGTAACAGAAATAAACAGTCTTTTAAAAGATATGCTCGAAGGAACTTTTCCGCAGCTTACAATCGAAGGCGAAATTTCAAATTACCGGCCAAATTCAACCGGACACCTTTATTTTACGCTGAAAGATTCCACAAATCAGATTAGTGCGGTTATGTTCCGGGGGTATGCAAATTATCTGAACTTTAAAATCCAAGACGGAATGAAAGTTCAATGCACAGGAAAATTAACCGTTTACGGCGCGCAGGGAAAATACCAGATAAATGTTACAAAAATGTCTATTGCCGGCGAAGGCGCAATTCTAAAAATGCTTGAAGACCGAAAAAGGAAACTTGCCGCGGAAGGACTTTTTGAACAGACAAAAAAAAAGCCTCTTCCTTTTTTTCCAAGAACAATAGGAATTGTAACAAGTCCAACCGGAGCCGCATTGCGCGATATTCTGCAGATTACAAAAAGACGTAACAAATGCGTTTCTGTTGTGGTTTTGCCGGCTGTTGTTCAAGGTTCGGATGCGGCACAAACAATCGCACGGCAAATTTACACCGCTAACAGTCTAGAACTTTGCGATGTTCTTATTGTAGGACGGGGTGGCGGTTCTTTGGAAGATTTGCTTCCGTTCAGCGAGGAAATTGTGGTTCGTGCAGTTGCCTCCAGCAAAATTCCAGTTGTTTCAGCGGTCGGTCATGAAATTGACTGGGCGTTAATCGACTATGCGGCAGATGTACGTGCGCCAACTCCGTCTGCGGCGGCGGAACTTGTTGTTCCTGAAATTTCCGCAGTTTTACAGTTCATCCAGCAAAATTCAAAAAATCTGTACGACTCAACAAAAGACCGGCTGGAAAAAATCAAGTTAATGGTAAAAAATTTTGACCCACAAAACCTTGAACTTCAAGTTCGTACAATTGAACAGCCTCTTCTTTCTCGTTTTGACAACGCAAAGGACGCACTTTTTCAGAATATAACCCAAAAAATCCGCGACACACGGCAAAAAATCGACAACTGCGTAACCGTTTTAGAAAACGCAAGTCCGCAGACAATCCTTGACCGGGGATACTCAATGGTACGGAACAAAGAAACAAAAAAAATCATCAGAAGCAACCTTGATGTAAATATTGAAAATGAAATCGAAATAATTCCTGCAAAAGGAAAAATCACTGCAAAAGTCACAAATATAGAAGAAAAAACAACTTTTTAAGGGGAAAATATGGCAAAATTTGAAGAAAATTTATCAAAACTAGAGCAGTTGACACGCGACATTAAGCGTAGCGACATTTCGCTTGAAGATGCGCTAAAAGATTTTGAGGAAGGAATAAAACTTGCCCGTGGAATGGAAAAAGAAATCGACAAAATCGAAGGCAAAATTCAGATTTTAATGAACCAGCCTGACCCGGAAAACAATATTCCGCCGCAGATGGATTTATTCAACGTTGACTCTTCTGGAAGCAGCGGAGCGCCAGTTCACGGAACAAGACAATAATGAGCAAAGAAAATCCTGTAAGAACGCTGAATCCTGAAGTCGCACGTAAAATTGCCGCCGGCGAAGTAATCGACCGTCCAAACGCAATAATCCGGGAACTTATGGACAACGCAATCGATTCTGGCGCAGACAATATAATTGTAGAAATAAACGAAGGCGGAATTGAAAAAGCCCGCGTTGTTGACAACGGCTGCGGAATGACAAAAGAAGATTTAGCATCCTGCGCACGACCTCACGCAACAAGTAAAATCGAGTCCGAAACCGATTTGCTGAATTTAACAACACTTGGATTCCGCGGAGAAGCACTTTCATCAATTGCAGCAGTTTGCCGGCTTTCAATTGTTTCCGGTGGCTATAAAATGCGCGCTTCAATCACAGAAGACCACATAATTGAACCTGCAACACCTTTAAATGGCACGATTATTCAGGCAGAAGGACTTTTTGAAAATTTTCCAGCCCGACGCCAGTTTTTAAAACGCCCGGCATCAGAAAGTTTGATGTGCAAAAATACATTTGTTGAAAAATCTCTTCCAAACACAGAAATTTCGTTCAGATTTATACAGGACGGCGAAATAAAACTAGATTTACAAAAAGGACAAACTTTGCAGGAACGATTTGTAAAGGCAATGGAACTGCACGAAAACACATCTCTTTTCAACCTTGTTGAAAACTTTTCTGGCGGAAAAAATCCTGACTGGTCGTTCAAGATTGTAATTGGCGAGCCTGGCGTTTACAGAAACAACAAAAAAAATATCTACATTTTTGTAAATGGCCGAAGAATTCAGGAATATTCACTTGCACAGGCAATCGAATACGGAAGCCAAGGTTACTTTCCAAACGGAACATTCCCTGTAGCGGCCGCGTTCATAACAATAAATCCATCTCTCGTTGACTTCAATATTCATCCTGCAAAAAAAGAAGCTCGTTTCAAGGACATTTCAAGCCTTCACCACGGAATAAGCACCGCGGTAAAAAAATTTTTTAGTGAATACACAAACCGCACAATGAAAGACCAGGCTGAAAAAATGCAGAAAACACCTGAAACTTTTCTTTTTGAACCAGAAAAACTTGCAGAAAAAGCACTTGCATCTTCGGAAGAAAAAACAGAAATCTCAGCCGGATATTCCGTTAAAAACACCGCAAGTTATTCCGGACTACGTTCACGATTTTTTGGCGGAACTTCAAGCACCCTCTCAATGATGACAAAAGAAACTCCGCTCAACTCGTGGACAGGATACGCTTCAAAAAATGCAAGGTATGAAAAAAAATCTCTTTTTGAAGAACCAAAACAAAAATTCACTGCAACGGAAAAAGATTCAAACACAGAAATTTCAGAAAAACAGGCAAAAACAAAAGAAATTGTCGATTTTATGAACAAAGCAATTGCCGCCTATTCAGGAAATCCCGAAAAAACTGAAACGCAAACAACTGAAACCCCAGAAAAATCCCAAAAAGATGACTTTCATTTTATTGGAAGCGCACTCGGAACTTTTTTAATTGCAGAAAAAGGCAACACACTTTATATAATCGACAAGCACGCCGCCCACGAACGTATGCTCTTTGACCAAATAATGAAAAATCCCAGCACAGTCCAGACGCTTTTAATTCCCTATGTAATAGAAACTTCTACAAAAAAAGACGATGATTATCTTGAAAGCATACAAAATGAACTGAAAAAAGTCGGATTCACCTGTAAAAACAAAGGAAACGGACGTTGGGAATTCACAACGCTCCACGAACGCTGGAACGGCACAGAAGAAGATTTGTACCACGCACTTTTAGACATAAAATCAGAGCCGAAAGACTTAATCTATTCAATTGCGGCAAGCACAGCCTGTAAAGCCGCTGTAAAAGACGGAACAATTCTAGAGGATGCGGCCGCTGAAAAAATCGCAAATGCCGCACTCCAGCTAGAAGACCCGCACTGCCCGCACGGCCGCCCATGCTACACAACAATCACAAGGGAAAATCTGTTCCACCTTGTCCGCAGAACAGAATAATTTTCCCATAATCTAAAATGATTAATTTCCGCTTATTGAAGAAAGCAGCGAGTCAACCTCGGCCTTTCTGAACGATGGATTTTTTATCTGCACAACTGTAAGATATTTTTCCGCACTCTGGTTGTCGCCTAAAGCCATACAGACTTTTGCAAGCTCAATGTAAGCATCCCAATTGTTGGCGTCCTGCTGAAGAACCTGAACATAAGTAGTCTTTGCATTGTCAAACTGCTTTGAAGAAGCAAACGCCTGCCCAAGATTATAACGAACCTCATTGTTTTTAGGCTGGATTTTCAACGCATTCTGAAAATATTTTACCGCATTGTCATAATCTTCAACCGCAAGATATGCGCTTCCAAGGTTGTTGTTCACTTCAAAGTTGTTTTTATCCTGCGCATAAGCCTTCGCAAAAAGCTGAAGAGCCGTTTCTGTGTCAGGTGGATTCATGTTCATATACATTACACCAAGATTAATCTGAGTCTTAAGATGGTTCGGATTTGCCTGCAGAACTTCCGCATAGCGCATAATCGCCTCATCCTTGTTACCAGATTTTTCACTTATAAGCGCATAGTTATAGATTACGTTTGCACGGTTTGAAAGATTTTTTATCTGACCGCAAGAATCATAGGCTTTTTTCGCATAAAAAAGAGAATCCGCAATTTTATCTTCCTCAAAAAGAACCGTAGAAAGATTGTAATAAGTCATAGAATCTTCTGTTCCAGACGGAAGCATCGCCAAAGACTGCTTGAACGTATTTTCCGCATCCAAATATTTTTTCGCCTGATAATAAACAGAGCCAAGTTCATTCAAGGCGGCACGATTCGTGTTGTTTATTCTAAGCACATTCTGGTATGCGCTGATTGCACCAACATAATCTTTTTGCGCAGAAAGAATTCTTCCCTCCTCAAGGTAAGAACGCTCGTGCCGCGGATCAATATCATGTGCCCGCCTGAATTCCGCCAACGCAGATTTAGTGTCATTCAGTTTATTATTTGTAAGCCCAAGATTATAGCGAGCCGGAGCAAAATTTCCGTTCAACTGGCAGGCAGTTGTAAAAGAATATTTTGCCTCAGTAAATTTTTTCATCATATACTGAACGCGGCCAAGATTGTAATAATAGAGATAATTCTTTGACGTGTCGTTCGCCGCCGCTTTTGTAAGATGGTCAAGTGCTTTCTGATAGTTTTTCTTGTCAAAAGCGTCCATTCCCAGAATGTATTGGCTTTCCGCATTTTTTGGATCAAGAGCAACAGCTTTTGAAGCATATTCAACCGCCGCGTCCTGAAGTTTTTTCTTTTCATCAGGATTAGAAGCGTTAAGTGAAGCGTCGTAAAGCGCACCAGCCATCTCGGAATCTTTTCCCACAGAAAATGCCGGCTCCCCATCTGAAACAGGAAGAGATTTTTGTGCGTTCGCAAAACAATTCAGCGCAGAATCAATGTTTCCACTGTTCAGTGCAGATTTTCCCCGCTGAATAAAATCGTTTACAGCAGCAATTTCAGCCTTAAGCTTTGCATTCTTTTTTGCAAGTTCCTCTTCCTTGGCCTTTCGGGCAGCCTCTTCTTTTTTACGCTGCTCTTCCGCCGCTTTTGCAATCGCCTTCTGCTCTTCCTGCTGGGCTTTCAGCTGTTCCTGACGCTCCTTTTCAAGAGCGGCATTTTCCTGCTGCTTACGCATAAGTTCAGCCATTTCTTTCTGTTGCCGTGCATTTTCAGCATTTGTGCGTGCAAGTTCAGATTTCATTGAATCAAGGGAAGACTGCAAACCATCCGTGTCAATATTCACATTTACATTCTGGTTTGAACCAGAACCGCTAGAATCCTCGCCTTTCGCCGCAATAATCTTCTTCATCAACTCCTGAATTTCCTTGTCGTTCGGATTTTTCAGGAAAAGTTTCTGCAGCGCGTCCAAAGCCCGGTCATATTCACCGTTGTCATAATAAAACGTCGCAAGCGAAATCTGCTTGTTTTTTCCGCCGGCAGAACCAGAACATCCCCGAACGCACAGCAAAATAATCACCGCCACAACAGCCGCCGCAACGCAGACAATAACTATCTTCTGCTTTTTTGTAAGCCTTGATTTTTTTCCAAAACCGTTTCCTTCAAAATTATACATTTTCTCCACCTTTCAAAAAAAAATAATTTATTCAAGTTCGCTCTCGTAATCGTAGTCAAGAACATCTTCCGCTCCAGCCGTCATATTAGTTGTATCAGTCTGCTGAAGAGAATTTGCAACATCCTCCAAAAGTTTCCGTCTTCTTTCTTCTTCGGCAGCCTTTCGCTCCGCCTCAAGAGCCTCCTGCTCCGCTTTTTGACGAGCCATCTCCTGCTGAAGCCTTTTGTTCTCCTCTTCAAGCCGCCTCTGCTCCTCCGCAAGCCGAACCGCCTCCTCTTCCTGCCTCTGAATTTCCTGCTCAAGGTAGCCAATCAACCGGCGAATCTCCGGTGTCTGCGGATCATCCGGTTGCTCCGCCACAAAACGCTTGTAATCAACAAGACAGTCCTGATACTTTTTCATCATAAGCCTAGTGTTCGCCCGGTTCAAAAGCGCGCTGTAAAAATCCGGTGCAGCCGCCAAAGCAAGCGAATAGCAACTTTCCGCCTTTGAATAGTTTCCGGCAGAATACGCAACATTTCCCTCGTTAAACGAAAGAAGTTTCCTGTTCGCAACACCAGAATTCATTCCGCGTTCAAAAGCATCAATCGCCTTTTCATATTGACCAAGCTGAAAATACGCAAGTCCCAAAAAATTGTAAGTGTCCGCAGAAACATTTCCAGCAGAAATATCTTTTTCAAGTAAAGGAACTGCCCCGCCCGGATTATTCGTCTTAAAAAGCCGCTCCCCCTCCGTCTCAGAAAACGCCCCAGCCAAAAACAAAACTAAAATTCCAAAACCAAAAATACTATTTTTCATCACGCTATTTTAACACATAATAGAATAAAAAGTAACTGCAGCAAATTCCACCACCACGCGACCCGCTTTTACTGCAAGTCCTCATTCCGCATCCGCTCCATTGCGGTCTTTCCGTGGCAATCGGGGCTAAGTTCCTCCTGAAAATACGAAAATCCAGCACGACCGCCGATTGATTTATCATATTAACTCTGTTCAATATTCAAAACATAAGTTATAATTACAGATTATTACTGGAGTTTTAGAATATGATAATTGCAATTTCCGTTGCCATTCTGATTATAATCTGTGGACTTCTTGCCCTTGTAATCAGACTTGTTGCAATGCCAAAAAAACTTGAAACTGTAAAAAAACTTCTTAAACAGGGCAAAAACCAAGCCGCCGCAAAACTCGCAAAGCAGATAGTCGCGAAGGACCCGCAGAATTACGGTGTACACTATTATCTGGGAAAAGCGTACCTTGCGGACAACCGCGGTGAACTGGCGCTCATAGAATTCAAAACAGTAAACGAACACGCGCTCTTTGACTCCTCTCTTCCAGAAATTCCGTTCAGAAAAGAATTTGCGTCGCTACTTGTTAAATACAAGCAGGACGAAGCCGCACTAAAAGAATATCTTCTTCTTACAAAACTTGACCCAGCCTGCTCTGACAATTATTTTAACGCCGCAAAACTCTACGAAAAAACAAACAGAAAGGATATGGCACTTTCAATCTATAAAAAATGCATCACACTTAATCCCAAAAATGCAAAAGCGCACGCCTCTCTCGGCTATATTCTTTTTCAGGCAAAACAAATAAATGAAGCAAAAAGGGAACTTGACCTTGCAATCCACTTAAACCCAGAAGAATATTCATGCTATTATTACCTTGGAAAAATCCTAAAGGACGCAAAAGATTTTGGCGGAGCGGTAAAAGCGTTCGACAAAGCCCAGCGTGACAGCGAATTCAAACAGAAGGCGCTTATTGAACGCAGCACCTGCTATATGATTGCAAACCGTCTTGACAATGCACAGATTGACCTTCAGCGTGCAATCGAACTTGACAAATCTGGAACAAAAAACGACACGCTTTACGCACGATATTTTCTTGCAGCCTGCTATGAAAAGAACCGCAAAATCGACAAAGCCATTGAACAGTGGGAACTGATTTTCAAGACAAACCGCTCATTCCGCGATGTCGGGGCAAAACTTTCAGAATACAAGGCTCTTGAATCAAACGACAACCTAAAAGATTATCTTACAAGCTCTGATACAGAATTTATCGAAATATGCAAGAATACAACAAAAAAAGCACTAGGTCTTAATGTGCTGCAGTCGGACGTAAAAAAATTCGGTGTGCAAATCATTGCAACAGAAGGAAAAGACGGCGACTGGATGAGCGTAAGAAAACAGTCGTTTCTGCTTCGTTTCTACCGCGATGTTGAACCGCTAGAAGATGCACCAGTCCGCGACATACTTGAAAGCGCAAAATCCTCAAACTGCACAAAATCGTATATTTTTGCAAGTTCAGGATTCACACGAACGGCAATCGCATTCGCAGAAAACCGTCCTGTAGAACTTGCAGGCAAAGAAAAACTCCAGCAACTTCTAGAAATCGCTGCAAAACCGGAAAAATAAAATGAAAATTCTTTGCGTTTCCGACCAGATTGACCCGTTGATTTACAATCAGAATGCCCATAAAAAGTTTCCAGACGTTGACCTGATTCTATGCGCGGGCGACCTTCCTATGGATTATGTCGATTTTATTGTAACCGTGTTCAACAAGCCAACCTATTTTATTTTCGGAAACCACGACTTAAAGGAATTCAAATACTATCATGGAACGATGAGCGCACCTCCACGGCCAACAACAAGCGCACAGTCCACAGCCTCTATGGAAGTTCATTTTGAATCCATAAAAGAAGACCACCACCACGGTGCAAATTACGCAGGATTCAGAAATATCAGCCTTAAAAATTTCAAGGTAAAAAACAAAAAAGGAAGGCAAACCCCCTTGCTTCTAACAGGAATTTCAGGGTCAATCCGCTACAACGACGGATTGTGCCAGTACACAGACCTTGAGATGACTTTTCATCTTATGGGACTTGTGCCTCGTCTTTTGCTGAACAAACTTCTTTACGGACGTTTTACCGACATTTTTCTTACCCATGCGACTCCGTACCAAGTTCACGATCATGACGACCCCTGCCACAGAGGGTTTAAATCCTTCAATTTATTTTTAAAATTATTCAAACCGGAATATATGATACACGGACACATCCATCTTTATGACAACAGAGAGGAAAGAGTCTCAAAATATGAAGAAACAACCGTCATAAATGCGTTCGCCCACTATATTCTAGAATTCAACACAGACAAAAACGGAGAACAAAAATAATGTTACCAGAAGCAGAAAGCGATTTCGCAAGGGCAAGAAACAAGGCTCTTTTTAACGAAATTCAGCACCTTCTTACGCCAGAAGAAGCGGCAATGATTTCCCTTAAGGCCGTAAGAAAAGTTGTAAAAACACAGTCAGAAACCTATATCGGGATGAAAGTTATTCCTATAAACAAAATAGTAGGAAGCGAAGGACGCTACAAAGACTTTGACAACCAGTTTTTTCCAAAACGCTCAATAATCAAGGAACGCTGGGAACACGTTGACGAAGCCGTTATAAAAGACATAGTTCTTCCGCCTATAAAAGTCTATGAACTTGGCGGTCTGTATTTTGTACGCGACGGAAACCACCGTGTCTCAGTGGCAAAGGCAAAAGGCGTAGAATTTATTGATGCGGAAGTGGTTTCCCTACAGACGGAAATAAAACTTTCACCAGCAAGA
This sequence comes from Paratractidigestivibacter sp., assembly GCA_963644915.1. GTDB lineage: Bacteria > Spirochaetota > Spirochaetia > Treponematales > Treponemataceae > Treponema_D. The sequence continues at coordinate 145,013 of CAVIQW010000001.1, read as the reverse complement.
ACGCTCGATGGAATGATGAAGCAGATTATCGCCTATGAAAAGCGAAATTTCTATTTTGAAACAAATTTCGGCGACATAACCGATTATTGGGTTCTTGATTTTTCAACCGCCGGACAGTACGACGTAATCTACAACCATATTCTTACGCACAAATATTTCATCAACCAGAACCAAAAAGAAGAAATTCCTATTGAAGATGCGATTCTTTCCTGGTTCAACAATGTCTATCTTCCTGTTGTAACAACAATCCAGAAGTACAAAATAATGAAGTATTTCAGAAAAAACACAATAAGCGACCTTTACGTCTGGATTATCAAATATTACGATGAACTCAAGAAAAAGTTCGGAGATGAACTTCCGCTAGATCAGATTGTCCACGAAATAAAGAGAGAAAAGAAATTTTCAATTATCACAAGAACAAGGAACTTTATAAAAAAATATATACTAAAAAAAGAAATAAGTAATTTTTCGCACAAAATCGACAGATAATTTAATTAACAAAAAAAATTGACGGCTGAATATTTCAATGTTAATATAATCTAAAGTCATCAATGTAAACAGGAGCTAAATATTGTTGGACTCAATTGATTCATTTGTAAATCTTCCGCTTCTCATTGCAGCAGGCGCTGGTCTTGTTCTTTTTGTTTTGCTTTTGATTGCAAAAATAAGGAATACGGCAAAAGTTAGTTTCATATTCTTTCCGTGCATCGGTATATTAATTGCGGGGTTGCTGTACACGTATTTTGACCACAAACTTTTTTACATCTCGCTGATAACTCTTGTTCTGGAATTCTTCTTTATTGCCTATGCGTTTGTGCTTGCAGTTTCAGACCCGGCGAAACGTGCAGAAAAAAGGGCAAAAAAGGAAAAAGAATCCGAAGAAAATTCCACTTCTGAAGAAATAAGCAAAGATGCACTCAACGCCCTGGAAAACAAATACAAGGCAATCATAGAAGATGACAAAGAGCTTACTGTAAAAGCCTCAAGTTACTTCAACGAAGAAAACTCTCTTGCACAGTTCCTTGAATTTTTCAACAAGCTTATTGTTCAGAAAACTGGTGCAGACGGTGGAACAGTCCTTGTCCTTGATGAATTTGACAACATTCTTGCTGTTAAAACTGTTACTGGCGTCTTCCCTCCTCCATACAAAATCCCGGAAGACATTCCGCATAAGCAGCTCAGAATTGAAACAAACTTCAAATATTCACAGTATTCACTGGAAGGAAATGTTTTTGGCGATTTCTTTACAAAAGGCGTTGCGGAAAACATTACAAATCCAACAAAAGACAAACGAATTTACCAGAACGGACCGGAAGATTTTCTCCGCGTAGGTCCATATATGTTCATTCCTGTAAAGCAGATGGGAGAAACTGTTGCACTTGCAGTTCTTGCTCGCAAACCAGACTCTGAGCCTTTCAGCAAAAAAGACTTTGAAACAGCCTGCAACCTTTGCGATGGACTTGCGACAGCGCTTATTCCGCTGAACAGTTTCCTTGCTTATTCAGAACACACAGAATTAACAAAAGAAGGCGATATTGCAACAAAATTCCAGAAAACACTTGTTCCAGAAAAAATTCCTGTAATCAACAAGTTGTCTATTGGAAAGTACTCTATCACAAACGAAAATGTCTGTGGTGACTACTACGACATTATTCCTTCAAGAAAAGACAGAATCACATTTGTAATGGCTGACGTTGCTGGAAAAGGAATGAATTCCCTTACAATAATGATTATGATTCGTGCCATGCTCAGACTTGTTGCTAACACAAACCAAAGTTCTGCCACTCTTCTTGAATGGGTAAACAGAACAATCTGTTCAGAAAAAAACAGCATGGATCACTTTGCAAGCGTTGCATTGATAAACTACAACAGTATCGACAACACTGCGCAGATTGCAACATCTGGAATTAATCCTGTTTTGCTTTACAAGGCGAGCGAACAGAATATCAGTAAAATCTCAACAAACTGCGAACCTATCGGTGTTGAAAAAAATACTGAATACAAAAACATTGACATAACTCTTGATGCAGGAGATATTCTTGTAACTTGTACCGATGGCTTACTTGAATGTCTTGATGAAAGAGGTGTACAATACTCTATCGACAACTTACAAAAGGTTATTCAAGCCAACTGCAATTTGAATGGGAAAGATATTGCAGCAAAGGTTAAAGATAATATCAAAAAGTTCTGTGGCAATACACAGCAATACGATGACCAGAGCCTTCTGATCATAAAAATACAGGGATAAGGAGTACCTTATGGAACTTAAAATACGAAAAAATGGAGATGTTTACATCATCGATGTAAATGGAGAAATGGATCTCTACAATTCTTATAAACTTAAGGAACTTGTTATGAAGATGATTGAAAAGAACGTAAAAGTCTTCATTATAAACCTTGAGCAAGTTGACTATATCGACTCGTCTGGAATTGGTGCATTGATTTACATTTGTTCAACTATTAAAAAGATGAACCTAAAGCTTTCTATTTCAAACATTCATGGTTCAGTAAAGAAAGTTATTGAACTTACAAAGCTTATGGGATATTTCCCTATTGCAAACAGTGTTGAAGAAGCGCTTTTGATGGTAAAAGAATAAAAAGCATTTCCCAGCTTACTTTGTTCTTGTAAAAGGAGATTTTTATGGAAGAAGCAACAGTAAAAGAATTACGTTCTGACGACAATGACCCATTGTTCGACAAAACAAATATGCTTAAGAAGGAATTCCCTTCAGACTTTAGACAGATTAGATATTTTACACTTTTGATTGTTCAGTCAGCTCCATCTGAAATCAAGGAATTGAATCTTCTTGAACAGCAGATTAGCGAAGTAATCAAAAATGCTGTAAAACATGGAAATCACTGTGACATAAACAAAAAAGTAACAGTATGGTATTCATTCAGCCCTACCCATGCACACGTTATTGTTCAGGATGAAGGAGAAGGATTCAAAGACCTTGAAAAATGGAATGAATTCAACCGCAAGCGTATTTCTTGTCTTCATGCTAACAATTATGAAGAGTTGGCGAATTATGTTTCTTTTAAAACTAAAGAATCAGATGCTCAGGACGGCGGTAACGCGTTGTTTGCGGCTCTTGAATATTGGAATGGCGGATTTGTTTACAATGGCAAGCGAAATGCAGTTGCCATGCTGAAAAAATTCCAGCAGAAATCACACTAAAGTTAATAAATGATGTAAAAAAAAAGACGGTTTTATCCGTCTTTTTTTTATGCCCCAAACCTTTTAAAGTTTTGAACAAGGAATATGGTACACACTGCCACAATTTCTACAGATAATTTCAAGCGGCTCCGAACCATTTTTCTTAATATCTGCAAGCTGGTCGGCAGGAAGATGTTTTATATAGTTCAAATAAGTTTCTTCTGTACAAGGACAGTCAAATTCAACGTTTCTGCGGACAGCAATTGTCGGTTTAAATTCCCTAAAAAGTCCGTACACAAAATCTTCGACCGTACCTTTTTCACTGAACCACTGCCCTATTGACGGTGCTGTTTTAAATGCCATCTCTGCACGTGAAATCAAATCCTGATCAGCAGTTTTATCTGCGGAACTTGATTTTGCAGCACCGCTTCCGCGTTTTCCACCAGTTTCCGGCATAATCTGAAGAAAAAGTCCACCTGCACCAACAACAGAGCCTTTTTTATCAAGTTGAATTCCTGTATTGAATGCTGAAGAAAGCTGCTCTGACTGATTATAGTAAGAAGCCAAATCCAGTGCGATATTTCCAGAATCAACGGAAACTGAACTTGTATAAGGATTTTTGTCGCCCTCGTGAATTGTAGAAACAGACAAAGTTCCGCTTCCCAAAAAAGGCTTTAAATCCCAGTTTTCAAGAGGTTTTTCAACCGGAATATGTTCATTAAAAAGATAACCGCGGACAGTTCCCTTTGAATCAACTTCTACAGAAAAACCTTTGGCAGGACCGTCAACTTCATACCGCAATGTCGTATGTTCCTTTCCCTTCATCAAAGGAAGCATCAACGCGCCGCAGAGCGTTGCCTGTCCAAAAATCATTGTTTCAAGAATCCCAAGATTGTGCTGTGCCCTTGCCTGATTCACAAAACGCGTTCCATGAAAAAACGCTCCTCTGATACGTCCATCCGCCATTACAAAAATTGCCATTTCGTCTTTGGGCAAAGACCTTAAATGCTCAAGTAATTCCAAATCTTTTATCTCAGCTTTTATCATATCTATAATTTAATATTTCTATGAAAATGAGTAAATATAAAGTTTCAAAAAGAAAAATCCATTTCTTAACGAATGCGAGTTTTCGGAAACGAAAACTCGTTAAAAAGAAAAAGAACTTCATCGGAAGTTCTTTTTCTTTTTGGAGATGGCGGGAATTGAACCCGCGTCCGGGTATGCAGCACGAAGGCTTCTACATGTTTAGTTATGCGAGGTGATTGTCGGGAAAAGGTAGCAGCATAACAAGCGTCTTTTCCGTATTCCGACTAAATGTCTTGTACAATGGCCGAACGCAATGCACAACAAGTTCCTGTTAGCGTCAGAACATCACAAAGTTAGGAACAGCACCCTATGAGTTCCGTGCCCCCTGCTTACGCAGCAAGAGCAAACTGTTCTTCAGAAGAATCTTCTTCTTCTTTTTTGTTGAAGATTGCAGTTATTTTTTTTGTCAGCTTAAGGCGCCTTCACACCTACATGCAACCAACGGACTCTCACATCCGTCGAAACCGGTGCACCCCCAAATAACACACTTGGTTCTTCTAAATATAATCTAGAAGAATATAAAAGTCAATTTTTTTAAAGGGGGCGTTACGGGGAACTCCCCGTAATGGGGGCAGGAGAAAACAAAATGCCTTAGGCAGTTTGTTTGAGCCGAGGGGGACTTTTCCCCCTTTGTTTAAAATCCTAAGTCAAAATGACTCGGCGTTTTTTTAGCAGTGAGGAACTAAGTTCAGAACGGCGGGAAGTTTCTTACTTTCCTAAATTCTTCTTATTGTAAATTAAATTGCAGAATGATAAAATAATAGAAATTTTCAATATATCAAGGTGAATTAAATGGCTGACGAAAAATTGCAGACGATTAGACATAGCTGTGCGCACGTAATGGCAGAAGCTATCTTAAAGTTGTTTCCAGGAACAAAAATTGCTATTGGACCTGCTATCGATAACGGATTTTATTACGATTTCGATTTTCCAACCGACACCAAATTTACAGAAGAAAATTTTCCATCAGTAGAAAAAGAAATGCGAAAAATTATTGCCGGAAACCACGATTTTGTGCGTAAAGAAGTTTCAAAAGAAGAAGCTTTAAAACTGTTTTCAGGGCAAGATTACAAAATTGAACTTATAAATGACCTGCCACAGGGTGAAACAATAACAACTTACGAACAGGACGGATTCCTTGACCTTTGCCGAGGCCCGCACGTAAGCAACACAAAAGAAATAAATGGTCAGGCTTTTAAGTTGCATAAAATTGCCGGTGCGTACTGGCGTGGTGACTCAGACAGACCAATGCTTACCAGAATTTATGCGCTTTGCTTTGAAAAACCAAATGAACTAAAAGAATATCTTACAATGCTGGCTGAAGCCGAAAAACGCGACCACAGAAAACTTGGTGTTGAAATGGATTTGTTCCATCTTGAGCCGGAAGATCCCGGACAGATTTTCTGGCATCCAAATGGTTGGACAATCTACACGACAATTCAGGATTACATGAGAAAACAAGTCCGACGCGATGGTTACCTTGAGGTAAACACGCCAGCGATTATGCCGCGTTCTCTGTGGGAAAAATCTGGACACTGGGGACATTACCAGAAAAATATGTTCATCACTGAATCAGAGAAACGGCTTTTTGCCATAAAACCTATGAACTGTCCTGGAGCCCTTGAGATTTTCAAGAGCCGCTTGCGTTCCTACAAAGACCTTCCTATGCGTCTTGCTGAATTTGGTCATGATGTACGAAATGAGCCTTCTGGAACTTTGCATGGAATTATGCGTGTCCGTGGATTTGTTCAGGATGATGCGCATATCATCTGCACAGAAGAGCAGGTTGCTTCTGAAGTTGCAAAATTCTGCAAACTCTTAAAAAAGGTTTACAAAGACTTTGGATTTAATGATTTGGTTGTAAAATTTTCAACAATGCCAGAAGACCACGTTGGTGATTTAGCAACTTGGGAAAGAGCAGAAAAAGCTTTGTCAGATGCTTGCCACGAAGCAGGTCTAAACTACGAGATTCAACCTGGCGAAGGTGCTTTCTACGGTCCAAAACTTGAATTCAAACTTTACGATTGTCTTGGTCGTGAATGGCAGTGCGGAACGATTCAGGCGGACTTCCAGCTTCCTTCTGCAGAACGCCTTGATGCAACTTATATCGGAAAAGATAATCAGAAACATCATCCGGTTATGCTTCACCGGGCAATTTTGGGTTCTTTGGAACGATTCCTTGGAATTCTTATCGAAAATTTTGCAGGCTCATTCCCTACGTGGCTTGCATTTGAGCAGGCGGCTGTTGTTCCTGTTTCAAATGCTTTTGATGACTATGCGCAGGAAGTAAACGAAGCCTTGCTTCAGGCGGACATACGTTCTGCAGCATATATTTCTGACGACAACATGAGACAGAAAATCAAGATGATTACAAAGGAACACAAAACTCCTTATATTCTTGTCGTTGGCGAAAATGAAAAATCTGAAAAATCTGTAACCGTCAGATTCCGTCAGTCCAGTGGTCTTGAACAAAAAACTATGAAACTTGAAGAATTTATAGCCTATGTTCATGAAAAAATTGAAAGCCATTTTGTTGGAATCTAATTTTAATGGAAGACAGCGAATATTATAAAATGATGAGAGACCAATACTCTCATCGTTTTACAGTAAAAAAGAACAAGAATTTTCAATATTCCAGTTGGAATGTACACCAAGGTCGGGATGACGCGCAGATGCTTCTGGAAAAAGAATCTGGCTGGAAAGCCGACAAGAATTTTGGCGATTCCAATGAAAATTCTTACGGAGAATAAATGTTGGCACAGCGTTTTGCAAGCGTTGACTATCGTTATTTTCAAATGTAAAATAGAAATATGTTTGATGTAAAAGAATCTGATTTTTTTGATATTGAAGATGAAGCGTTTGATACCATAATTGAACCGGGAATCAAATTTACAGGAAATATAAAATTTGTAAAACCGTTTATGATTCGTGGAAAAGTAAATGGTAAAATAGAAGCCACCAGCGACCTTGTAATTGACAAATGTTCAGAGGTAAATGCTGATATAAATGCAGTACGTATTCTTGTAAAAGGAAAAGTACACGGAAATGTTTCTGGAAAAGACTTGATTTTTATAACTTCGACTGGCTCTGTTGACGGGGATATTACCTCAAAACAGATAGTTCTTGAACCCGGAAGCACTTTCACTGGTCGCTGTACAATGATTAAATAAAAAGGTAAAAAAATGAAAAAACTGATATTCGCCTTGTTTTTGATTTCTCTTTCATTTTCAATGTCTGCGCAGAATATAAAACAAGATGCACTAATTCTTTACAACAACGGTCATTATGCTGAATCAATCGCAGTATGTGAACAGGAACTTTCACAGAACCCAAACAGGGTTGAATCTTATGTCGTAATGTGCTGGGCGCTTGTGCGAAACAAACAATACAGAGAGGCAGAACAGCGTGCATTGCAGGGGCTAAAAGTAAGCCAATACGACTTGCGCCTTACAGAAATTCTTGGCGAGGCAAGATATTTTCTTGGAAAAAACAACGGTGCGATGGAACAATTCCAGAAATACGTCGCAAATGCACCAGAAAGCAGCAGCAGAGTTGGAACCGCATATTATTATATGGGTGAGATTTATATACGTCAGGCTCGTTATCAGCATGCGGACATAGCACTTTCAGCGGCAGTAAGAAAAGAGCCTTTGATTGCAAACTGGTGGGTTCGCCTTGGATATGCACGCGAAATGGCAAAAAACTATTATGAAGCCGCAAATGCCTATGATGAAGCATTAAGATTGAATTCTTCTTCTATTGAAGCCGAAAGAGGAAGAAACCGAGTTGCAGAAAAACTTCAATAAAAATTGAATATACGTTTTGAAACAATGGGTTGCCGCCTGAACCAGATTGAAAGCGAAAGTGCGGCCCGCTCATTTTTGGAATCAAATTTTCAAGTAATAATAAAACCTCTTCAAGCAAAAAATGATGTTGACGAAAAAACAGTTCTTTGCGTTGTAAACACCTGTGCCGTAACCCAAAAAGCAGAGCAAAAAGACAGACGAATAATACGTTTAGTGCTTGAAAAATGCCCAAATGCAACAGTTATTGTTACAGGCTGCTATGCGCAGCTTTCTCCAGACGACATAAAAGCCATAGATAAAAGAATTGCAGTTTTAAGGGGACAACTAAAAAGCCGGCTTGCTGATGTTCCAGAACTTTTAAAAAAAGAACTTGATTCAAAAGAATTCAATCCTGAAACCTTTGCGGATTTTTTAAGCAATGGACTTTTTAACGCAAAAACTGAAAAACCTGGAACAAGCGAAAATGCGTTCAGACTTGCCACTAATTCATTTATAGCCCATAGCCGTTCTTCCATTAAAATTCAAGACGGATGCAATTGCATGTGCAGTTACTGTACAATCCATATCGCCCGCGGTCATTCTGTTTCGCTGGACGCAGAAGAAGTTGTTCGACGTGTCCAAAAACTAGAAAACGCCGGACAAGCGGAAGTTGTTTTTACAGCGGTAAACATCGGTCAATACAAGGGAAAATACAAAGATTCATATATAAAATTCAGTCAACTCTTAAAATTGTGCCTTGAAAACACAAAAAAAATCTGTTTCAGAATTTCAAGTCTATATCCTGAAACAGTTGATGCAGAATTCTGTTCGGTGATTGAAAGCCCTAGGGTTCGCCCCTACTTTCATATTTCTGTGCAAAGCGGAAGCGACAAGATTTTAAAACTGATGAAACGAAGCTATAACGCAAAGCAAGTTCTTTCCGCTTGCGAAATGTTAAAGAGGGCAAAAAATATGCCTTTTCTTTCCTGCGATATTATAACTGGCTTTCCAGGCGAAACCGACGAAGATTTTTCAGAAACATTAGAACTTTGTAAAGACTGCGATTTTGCGTGGGTTCATGTTTTTCCATTCAGTGCAAGACCAGGAACTGCAGCCGCAGAAATGAAGCCAAAAATTTCCCAGTCAACAAGCGGAAAAAGGGCTGCAGAACTTGCATTATGGGCAAAACAAAACAAAATTAAATACATTGAAAATTTCCGTGGAAAAACGCTCGATGCTGTTTTGGAAACCGTAAAAAAGCCTTTTATTTTCTCAAACGGAGAAGGAAGAGAAATTTTTCATGCCGTTTCTGAAAATTTTCTTCATTGCGAAATTTACGCACCGACTGGAAAAACAAAAATTCAGCCAGGAACTGAAATAAAGATAAAAATTCTAGGACCAGTTGGAATCGGTGAAAGAAAAAACGGTGAAATCGATACTATTGCTGATTTTTTGAACTGATTCACAAAAAAAATTGTTTTTTTTATAAAAATCACTTTTTTGCTATTGATTCTTTTTTAAGATTTATGTATATTAATACTCACTTAGCGGGATGTAGCGCAGCTGGTAGCGCGTCTGGTTTGGGACCAGGATGTCGCAGGTTCAAATCCTGTCATCCCGATTAATTGTTTACCTTATAAAGGAATAAACAAAAGAATAATCTACTTCTTCATATAAAATCATGTAATTTATATTAATTTTATTACATGATTTTAATTTATTTTAAACATATTATAATATCTTATTTTTTGTCAATATCTTAATTTAAATTCTTGATATTATTTTTATATGTCTTTTAAAGAAAATCTTAAAAATGAACTTGTTTATAATGACATAAAAGTCAAAGAACTTGCAAGCAGAGTAAAAATTCCATACACAACAATGTTGTCATATTTAGATAGCAGAGCGATTATTCCAAATGCTGAAATAGCTGTAAAGATTGCAAAAGCATTAAATGTTTCTGTTGAATATCTAGTAACAGGCGAAGTAGATATTTCAAAATCAAGTTTTAAAGAGAAATATCCAATTCTTTATCCAACAATCCAAGAATTATTATCTCTGCCAAAACCTATATTAGTTGGAATACAAAAATTCATACATATTTTATATTTGAATCCAAAATTTTTATAAAAGGAGTTGACTTATGAATTTTGAGATTTCACAGAGAAAGACTGATGGAAAATGGATTTTTTACTATTTCGAAGATAATAGTAAAAAAATTAGAATCTGCCGTGGCTGCAAAACAAAAGAAGAAGCCGAAGCTTATGTTGCCGCTTTTGGAAAAAAGAAGACTAATGCTTACCTAGTTAAAGAAATTGCAAAGGATATGTTTTGTCTGAATGGAGAACATATTTTAAGATTGCAGGGATTCGGTAGAAAACTGGATGAAAAAACAATCCTCCAAAAAAGATATGTAACAAGTCTTATATGCAAAGATTTCGGAGAAAAGGACATAAGAAAAATTCTTATCAGGGATATTGAAAATTTTTTGATAAATGACAAAAAACATTCAGGTTCATGGAAAAATTTTTACCTTGAAACATTTGCCAGCATATATGAAGAAACAAAATGGAAGTGTCCGGTTCATGTGCCAAAGCCAAGATTCCAAAGATTTTTGCGCAACAGCAAGAAGGCCGATATTTTAAGCACAGAAGAGCTTGATACTATATTGCGTCCGGAATGTTGGAAAGCATACTCTGAATACATACTTTTTTCGTGCATCGCCGCTTGCGGACTCAGATTAGGAGAAGCCAGAGCTTTACAATTAAAACAGTTTTTATTTAATGAGAAAATTCTTATCATAAACGGCTTCTGTAAATATGATGGAACAAAAACAAATTTCAATAAAAAAGGTTCTGCTGATGATGACAAAATTAGAGTAGTTCCTATTCCTGATTCAACAATAAATCTTATAAAAAAGTATATTATTTCAAAAGAAATAACAGATGGAAATGCATTCCTGTTTACAGATAAATATGGTCATCCATTAGCTCAAAGACATTTAGAAGATTCCTTTGAAACAGCATTGAAAAAA
>CAVIQW010000001.1:124789-133941 GCA_963644915.1 Paratractidigestivibacter sp. | reverse complement strand
CCTCATTCACTCAGATTTACTTATGTAACCAGAATGCGCCGAGGTCTTTCAATAGAAGAAGTACAGAGAATAGTAGGTCATTCATCAATAGAAATGACTCAGTATTACACTAGAAGCTCCATTCCAGAACTTATAGCAGCAGTTCAAGGTTCATTTGAACAGGCAAACAATCTATTCATAGACTCTAAGTAAAATTATATTCTCCGGTTTTGAACAATCGAAATCGGAGAATATAAAAATTAGGTAATTTCACCAGTAAATATTCTGAAAATCACCTGTAAGAAAGTTCCATGCTGTTGTGGTGGCTATGAGACTGCTGATATTTCATTTCTTTAAGCTGTTGCTCCTTATAGGCTTTAAGGACTGTATCACGCGGAATTTCTATGAAGGATTTTTCCTTGTCCATGAGAGTTACGGTGTTTCCCTCTTTTGACGCAGATATTACTTTCAGCTCGGAAAAATGAACGTTTTCCTTTCCGTGTCCAAAAATCTTGTCTGACTTAATATCAATGTCTTTTAAAGTATCACCGATTTTTAGGTTGTAGTCCTTGTCTGCCCTTAAGAGCTGTGTGTCGGTGTCGATTTTCTGTCCGTCAGCGGAAATCGTGTCATAAAACGGACGGGCAATCCGGTTTTCAGGCTGGAACTGCTTTATATACTCCTCATTCAGCGGAACTGCCTTTATTGCCTCGTGGTAAGTTCGGACTATGAGCTGGTTCAGGCTCTCGCCTTCCCTTGCGATTTTCTTCAGTAGATTCTTTGTCTTGTCCTGCTCTGACGGAGACATCTTCTGAATGATTCCTTTCGCAACTTTCAAGGCGTCGCACGGAGAATTTGCCTCCTTTCGGCAAAACACTGACAGATTGTGCCGAAAATTGTATGCTGTGTTTGAGCGTTCCTTGAAAAAATCATCGTATTGAGTCTTGAGCATTTTTTTGTAGGCCGGAGTATTCTCATCAAATTTGTTTTCAAAACGTTCCGGCGAAGAAATTTCCTTAAAAGTTTCTTCTGTAACAGAAATAATGCTGTCTCCGTTTCGCAATGTATACGTTTTGTCGCTCTCATTGAATTTTGTAACAACGCAGTCCTTGCAGGTCTGCAATCCGTTCTGCGTCATAAGCGAGAATTCCGGGATAACAGTCCCCTTCACTCCTTTCTCAGGATTGTCAAACACAATTCCGTTTCCTTCCATTCGGAATGTCTTTTCTTCCTGCTGCTCCTTGTACAGACCTGTCGGATTCAAAAGAGAATTGAATGTTTCACGCGGCAAAGAAAGTTTTTCATTCTCGTTCTCAACCAAGTATGTTCCGCTTTCACTGTTGTAGCTTTTTACAACGAAATTCTCGCAGGTTTTAAGATGACCGTCAGAAGTTATTGATGCGAAAGGCGGAAGCACGGTTTTTCCGTATATAACTTTTCCGTCTGTGTAGTCCTGATAGGAAACATCTTCTTTTTGAGTTTCAATGTTCTTTTCAGTTTCCGAATTTTCTACAGATTCTGTTTTTGTTTCAGAAACAAGCTGAGCCGTTTTAATTTCTTGCTCATCATCGACGATTCTTGCGTTGTCAATCTCTTTTTTCATTCTTTCAAATTCTTCCAGAGATTTTACATTCGGAGAAGGCTGAAAATTTTCTTTCATCTCATTTTCTGAAAAGTCGATTTTTTCAGATGTTTCTGATATTCCTGCCAGCTTCTCAATCCGATTCAGAAGCTCGAATGCCTCCTTGTAGTTTTCAGAATTTATATCAAGAGAGCTGAATTTCTGAGCCGCTGACTCGAAACGTTCTTTTACAGCATTGTCAAAACTGCTTCCATTCTGCTGATTTTTCTCAGCTGTTTTATCATTGACAACGGAATTTTTCTTGTGTATATTTAATTCGGAAGCGACTGCTCCCACCTGGTCGTATATTTCGAGAAAGCCAGGCGTGTATCCATAGCGAGCGATCCCCGTACCTATGGAATCGGTCGCCTCACGTTTTGTATCTATATAATCAAATCCGCTTACAACATATTTTCCTTTTTTATCTTTTCCGATTAAAGTTTTTATTCCATCCTTGTAAATGGCATATCTTCCATTTTGCTCTTTTACAGCTGGAGCTTTATCAATATTGTTCAAGGCAAGAAAAAGAATCGCTGTTGTTTCCCTTTGCGCATCTTCCATTGAAAAACCATTGTTAAGACGTTCTTCCATCCTGTGCTTTATAAGATGACGAAGGCCTGTCGGCTGGAGTTTTTCAGGATTCTTCTTGTCGAACAAATCTCCGAGCTTTATCTTTATTTCGTCGTCAATGTTCACATTTCTTCTTGTAAAAACCTCGCCTTCCGAAAGAACATCTGAAATATCTGACATAAGAGCAAAGTCTTTTTCCTCATCAAACTCATAAGACAATGTGCCTTTCAGAAAATCAAAATTGTCGTTTCGGAACGATTCTATCTCACCGGAAAAACGGTTTTCAAAAACTTCCTTTTCTTGTCTATCAGAACTGTAAACAAATTCAAGAGGAACAAGAAACTCATTATTCAAGGCTGTATAAAAAGTGCCTTTTTCCCTGCAATAGAAAATATCCGAGTCAGAATTTGAAGCTTGCAGAAAGTCCGTCTTGTTGAAAACTTTCAAGGCTTTTTCAAAATTCTGTTCCGAGACCGGCTTCTGACTTTCAAGAAATCCTGCATAATACAGAGCATTTTTTGAGAGAAGTTTTTTGTTCTGTTCATTGGAAATCACTGAATCAACAAAAGCCCTCTCTTCTTCCGAAAATTTTCTGACAGCGACAAAATTAAAGTCATTGTATGTGAACATACGAGCGGAAAAATCTTCCGCTTTCTGGTATTCCCTCTCATTTTCCGCAACGATATTATGCTGATTGACAAAATCTGAATAAGTCTTTACATTATTTATATCCAATTTTGTAAGGGGCAAGAGGAATGAATCCTCTCTTTCCTTTCCAAGATTGGATATTTTTTTGTCATCAACATATCTTAAAAGTCCATTTTTTGACCATTCTTCAGCAATACTTACACCGTTTTTTGCAATTAAAGTTCTGTCATGGATACTGCGGATTTCGTTTATAAGATATTTTTGCTCATATCCTTTTCTCTGACTATCAAGATTCAATGTCAATGCAATTGGCTTGTTGCTTTTTGCCTCGACATCAGTTATTGCTATGATTGAAGCAATACTGTTTTCTGTTTTACTCATATCAGAATCAAAAATAGCAACTGGACTAGAAATTTTTTGCAATGCAATTCTTATATCATCATTTGAAAGCTCGTGAGTTTTTATAGCCTTATTGAGGACTCCTGTTGTCAAAATAATTTCATGCTCAGGAATTTCTGCATAATTAAAAACAGCTGGAATCGCGTTAAAAACAAACTCATTATTTTTCGGGCTTATTCCTTTCTCCAGATAATCATCAATCGCGTTGAATGTTTCCTTGTTGTCATTAAAGAAAGAAAGCCTCTTGATTTCATCGTCATCAAGAACTTCATTTTCCGCAACGATATTTTCCTCCTTATCGAACCAGTGGGGATTGCCGTTCTCGTCAAGATAGTCAGGCCTTAAATTCTGCTCAGCCTCATAGTCCGCTTCCATTGCCGCCTCGCTCATTCCGCCGTTTTCCTGAACAGATTCTATTCCGCTGTCAATAATTTCATTTTCAGAAACTGAAATGTTTTCAGGTGTGATTTCTGAATCAATGCCTTTCGCCTTCTTTATCGCAGAAATCAGCTCCGCAATTTTCTGTTTTTTCTCGTTTTCTTCATTCATATTTTTTTTCCTTGTAAAATTTTATCTTTCAAATGCGAATTCTTTTTTCCGCATTGCTTTCCTTTCCGGCTCGCTGAAAAGCGCAGGATTTATTCTTGTCTGCCAGGTCGCCTCGATGTCGGGATTTTTCATCTTCGCTCCATGAACATCAAAATATTGCCTTCCGGGAAGAATGTTGAATTTTTCCGTAACAGTTGATTCTGGCAAAGCCGCGTCTATAAACGCGCTGTGTTCCACAAGATTTTTCAGCTTGTCCTCAAAAAGGAGCTCGTCAACTGCGGACATTGTTTCCGCAAAGTTTTTTGTGATGACTGGGAATGCCTTTACAGAATTCGCCTCAAGCCCCGAGAACTGAAGCTCGTTCCTGATTTTCTTCGGCTCGTTGTCAAAAAATGACTTGTCGTACAGCTTGATTCCTGAGACATGGTTCAATGAATCCGCAAATACAACAGGAATAAAGTTGTCATTCCAGTTGTTCTTGTCGTTTATTTTCTTTGCGACATTCTCAAGCTGCCATGTGTGGGCAACGGAATCTCCCAAGAATGCGAAATTCTTGTTGAGCAGCTTATCCTCTGAATTTCCATAGGCATTTGAATTCAGCCTCATCTTCCATCCATTTTCCGGCGTATAAAGAGTGAAATTGTCATGGTCGAGAATTATGTGTCCTGCAAAACGGCAGAATCCGTTTCCATTTGTAAGAATTCTCTTCAATGATTTTGTCAATTCCACATCGAAATAGCTTTCAACCGTGTTTCCGCTCGGATGGTTGTGAACCGCTGCAACCATGCAGTCAAGCTCCTCCGCGCGTGTTATAACCTGCTTTATTGTCTGCAAATCAGGAGTGGAAACAGCACAGCGGTTTGGGGAATACGACTTTACCGCAAGCTGGTCTTTTATCTCGCCGTCATTACGTCCAATCAGAACATAGCGGAACGTCTCGAACTGCTTGTTCCGATAGATTTCCATTGCTGCCTGAAGCTGATTCCAGCCTGTTCTTGAAATTCTTCCTGAACCGTCAAGCTCGACTGTTTTTCCCCGAACATCAAAAACACCATGTTCGGCAAAATCCTTGAACGCCTTGTACATTCCTGATTCCTTTCCGTTCAGAACAGGGAATATAATCTCGTCGCGCTTCAGTTCTGATTCTGTGAACTGGCGTTCGTTTATAGAGAAGTCGTCATAAGGCTCGGATTTTCTGTATTCATTTTCCGGCGAATGAACGGATAGAATGTCAGAATCATTAAATCCGAAGAAAAGACTTCCTGAATCCGCATAAAGCGAATCCATATCCTGTTCAGGCTGTTTTGCAGTCTCTGTTTTTTCAGCGGCTTTTTCCAAGTCTGTTTGCTCAGATTCTTCAACCGCCGTTTTTTCTGAGAAGTTTTCATTTTTAATGGAAGAGTTTTCATTGGCGGCTTCATTTTTCACGGACTTTTCTTCCAGAGATTCAATCTCTCCGTTCAGCCATTTCTCGTATTTTTCATACCCGGCATTTTTGTAAAGACTGAATTCGCTCTCCGTGATTTCACCGGCTTTGAGTTTTTCAGAAAGCATAGCCTCGTGCCGCATTGTCTTAATCTCATATTCGACTTCTTTCATCGGGCGAAGATTGTTCAGAATGTCGGCTTCAAGAATTTCACGCTGCTTTTCAACAGGATACTCGATGAGTTTCTGTTCCATTCGCTCTATTTCAAGTTTCTTGAGAATCTGTGGCAAAGTTTTCTCAATATTGCAAATTTTTGCCCCGCAGTCGTGCTTCTGATTGTTCAAATTGTGGATATATTCACTTTCTTTTTCAGAGTCAGTGATTTTAAGTGAAGAAAATTTTTCGCTGACTTTTTCAAGACCTGTTTCAGCCTTTGCGAATTTTTTATTGCAGTTCTTAAGCTCTGATTTCATCCATTCAGGAACTTCAAGATCTCTTTCTTTACAAGATTCAATCTGCTCTTTCCAATAATCAATACTTTCCTTCGCATCCGAGAAGTCAAACTCAAGCTGCTTGCGTTTTTCGATAATCTCATCAAACGACTTGATTTTTAGGTTCAGTCTTGAAAGCTCCGCGCGCACTTCCTTTGTCTCTTCCTGCAGAATAAGCTTCGCTTTTTTATTAGGGTCTTTTATCAGGTCAAGCTTCAAGTCCTCCGGATTTATGTCTTCAACGTTAAGAGAGTCGCCCTTGTAGTTCCAAAGCTCGTTTATGCGGCTTCGTTTTTCATCGTGCTTCTGGTAAAGAACAGAATCGATTGAGTCGTTCATTACCGGGTAGACAATGTGGACATTTCCCTGAAGATTGCCCTGTCTCCAAATTCTTCCTTCCGCCTGGATTGTCTCGCTCGGATTCCAGCCCAAAGAGCAGTTGTACATGACAAAGCTGTTTCCGTTCAGGTCGATTCCTTCGGAAGTGTTTTTTCCGCCGATAATAATTTTGCAAGGATTTTTCTCGTCATTGAAACATGAAGTGATTTTTTCTTTTTTCTCTGGCGTGTTGTTCACTTCGCCGTTTATGATTTCAACGGCTTCCTTTGGAATTCCATGCGCGACAAGATAGTCCTTTATGATTCCGTGGCTTTCCTTACCAAGAGGAACGTACATGAACTGTCCTTTTTCAGGGTTGCCCTTGTACATATCGATTATTGCGTCGCATACAAATTTCAGTTTTGGAGAAGTCTCGACAAGCTTTGAAAGCGGAGGAAGCTCAATGCCGGGATACATATCCGGATTTGCAAGAGCCGGAGCAACACACGAAAGACGCATATTGTTCATGGCGACAATTATAGCCGCACTGTCCCCTTTCTTTACATCTGCCATACGCTCCTCGTCAATCTCACGCATTTCCTTCTGCAAGTCCGACATGTCAAGCGGCTTTACATGGGTGAATTTGTTAGGGCGGATAATTCCAGCCTCCTCTCCGTCAACCTTGTCGATAAATTCTGTAAGAATATTCTGCAGTGCGGAAAGCTCCTTCCAGCTCTTCATAACCTGCTTTGTGTCGATGTTTCCAGTTGAGGTTATTCCAAGTTCCTGCTTTGTCTGCGCGAATTCATCAAAGAACGCACGGAGAGAAGTGATTCCTGCCTGCTGTAACCGTTCGCGGCCGACATACGAAAGCATTGAGTAGACTTCCGTCGGACTGTTTGTGAATGGAGTCGCAGTAAGCATGAACACATTCCTGTCGTCATTGTGTCTTTGAGTAAGCTGCGTCATCGCGTACATTTTAAGCGCGCGGGCGGACGGTTTGCCGCTCGGAATTCCTGCATACTCGTTTGACTCGCCTTTATTCTTTGGACGTGGAACACCCCACAGATTCTTGAAGTTGTGAGCTTCATCTACTGTAAGGTTGTCAAATCCGCAGTCCTCATAGAAGAAATAGCTCTCGTTCTTAACATGGCTTGCAGAACCGATTATCCCCTTGATTTTATCGGAGCTTTCCGCGTTGTCCCTTGCACTTCCGTCCATGTCCGCACTCAGAAGGCTTGCAAAATCCTCATAAAGTTCATTTTCACAAGATTCGTCTGTAAAGGTGATATTTTTCAGGGCTTCGTAAGTGCAAAGCGAAATAGAGTTCTCTGGAATATTCAATCTGTGGAGATTTTCAGAATCAATATATTTTTCAACGGAATCTTTTCCAAAATTATAGAGGTCGTTCAGTTTTATATTCGGAAAAAGCTGTCTTATATCCGTGTACCATTTTGAATAGACTTGGTTCGGAACAATGATAAGCGGACGCTTGCTTCTTCCTGTCTGAATCTGGTTCACTGTCGCGACAATTCCTGCCGCGGTTTTTCCTACTCCAACATCATAAGCTAAAAGTCCATTTCCCTTGTTGCACAAAAACGAAATTCCTTTTATCTGCTGGTCGTACAGCTTGAATTTCGAGTCGTCCTTGTATGCACTCATTCCGTCAACAAAAAGAGGCAGTTTTGAATAGTCAGGAGCTATGTAAGAGTTGAACCTGCGGTTGTATTCAGCGGAAAGCCTTTTCGTGTCTGATTCAGAAAGTCCTTCGTGAAGATAGCGGTCGAAGAGTCGGTTTGCAGTGTCGCTCCTCGCCTGGCGTTTAAGGTCGGCTTCTTTTCTTCGCTCCGCTTTTTCAGCAGCCTTTTCCTCCTCGCTCATGTCATAGGTGCGCCAGCCTCTGACAGCGTCGGCTTTTACAGGCTTTCCGTCGATATAGTTCACGATGTCATAGAAGCTGAGTTCCTCGCCCAGCTCCTCTCGTGAGATGTTCGCCGTCGCAAAGTCAATGTCGCTGCGCCATTTCTGGTCTGAAAGTTTCGCGTTCTGCGCCCAGAGAATAAAAGATTCCTGAAGATTAAGATTAACCTTGTTTCCTTCAGCGTCGATATGCTCAATCTTGAAGCTTTCCGCAAGTGATGTTTTCACGCCGAAATGAATCTTTTCCATTTCTAGCGGAGATTTCATTGCTGACTCGAGCAGCTTTATGTTGTCAGCGAAAATCTGATTTCCGTCAGACTTCACATAAAGCTCTCTTTGCTCCTGGATTTTTTCATAAATATCACCGCTCGCGAAAAGCTCCTTGTGAGTCCATTCGCCGATGTTCTTTTCAACATACTTTCCGCTTTCAGAAAGATACTGAATGTCATCGCCAGAAAGTTTTGAGAGGTCGATATTTCCCTGCCAGTCAGTCGCCTTCCAGATTGGGAATTCACGCTCGTCAAAGTCGCGCCCATAAAGATGTGAGAATTCCTCCGCACTCATCACCTCACCTTTTGATTTTGAGATGTTCCATTTCTCTTTTCTAGCTTTTGGAGAAGAATTCTGATTTTCTGGCTCTAGTTTTTCGTTTTCGTTGAGAGGAGCTTGTTCCGAGTAAAAACTGTTGACAAGAGCGGTGCTTGTGAGTATATTTGAGTTATCCGATTGGAGGAGTTCAATAGGGAATTGTACCCTTGCGACGGTACTCCAATCGGTTATTTTTTTGTCATTCACATATCTGCAAAGTCCGTCGTTAGTCCATTTCTGAATCAAATCAGTTCCGTTTTTTGCAACGACATTCCTGTCATGAATCGAACGAATATCCTGAACTTCAACTGTCAAACCACGATTATTTATGTCAACTGAGGAATTTGTATTTACCGCAAGCACAACAGGATTTTCATCTTTGAACACATCTGTAAGAACAAGTTTTGATTCCACCTTGTTTTCTGTTGCATTCTTATCTGAATCAAAAATAAGAACTGGATTATACATTTTTGAAAGCGATCTGAAGATTTCATCTTGTGACAGTCCGTGAGTTTCCACTGCTTTTTTTATTACAGATACTGGAACAGTAACTTCTGTAACGTCGCTGCCAATTTTTTGCAGAACAAGAGGAGTTTTTCCGATTACGAAACGGTCGTTTTCCGGGCGGATTCCTTTCTCGAAA
>CAVIQW010000001.1:88125-124779 GCA_963644915.1 Paratractidigestivibacter sp. | reverse complement strand
TCGAAATAATTATTTAGAGATTTTTTAAATTTGGTAATATTTTCACCAAAGTCATCCGTAAAAATTTCTGGGCTTGAAATGACTTCTGCTTTTTCTTCGTCAGAACTGTATTCCGGCAATGTTTCCTTGAAATTTTCTGTCTGATTGGTCTTTTTTATTTCAGCAGCAAAATCATCAATCTTGTTCAGTTCATCCTGAACAGAAAGCCCTTCGTGCACTGCTACATATTCCTCTTCCTTCCCAAATCGGTTTGTGCGTGTTTTCACCTCGCCCAAGATTTTTTCGGGGTGCTTCTTGAACCATTCACCGTTTGACAAAAGCTCGATGGAAACATTTTTTCTGTCATCAAGATTTTCTTTTCTTCGCATAATCAGAATGTCAGTTCCAACTTCTGTTGTGGAAAATGTTCCTTCCGGCAGCCTGTATGCGTCTAAAATTTCACCTTTCGAGGCGATTATTTTCTTCTGCCTGTCATCAGCCGTGTTCAAAAATCCTGACGGAACAACAAACGCAAGAACCGACTTTTCATCTTTGAGTGCGTCCAGTCCTCGAGAAATAAAATATTCCTCGTAGCGGTCAAATTCTCTTCCCTCGCCTAAGCCCTTGTACTTGTCGTTGTATTTTCCGTAAGGCGGATTTCCGATTACAACATCATGCTTTGGCTGCTCATATCCTATTTTAAGAAAACGCTCGCCGTCATCAAGGAACTGCTTCTGGAAAGCTCCATGAATCACATCCGCTTTCGGGTGAAGAATTCTGTTGATTCTAGCGGAAGTCTCGTCAAGCTCATACATTGTGAATTTATTGTTCGGACGGTCTTTTGCAAACTTGCCGACTCCAGCACTCGGTTCAAGAACAGATTTTGCGTCCGGAGCATAAGCGTCAACAAGCTTCCAGACTTTCTCAATAAGATTCTCTGGCGTGTAAAAAGCGTTCAGCACTTCAGAATTTGTGCGTTCTTCCTTATCAAGTCCGCCGCCACCCTCATACTGGGCAAGAATCTTCTTGTCTTCTTCTGTGATTTCTGAATCAGGCTTTTTGAGAATTTCCCGGCACTGCTCGCGGATTTGCTTCTGGCTGGATTTTAGTCTACTTTTCTTGGACTGAGTTTTTCCGTTCTCATTTTGTTTTCCAGCATTTTTAAGTGCTTCAATCAGATCCGATTGAGTTTGATAGAATTTCACATCTGAAACATTCTCTGCAACCTTGCGTGCAATCTCATTGTCCTGAAAATAGACTGGAAGGCTATGTTTCTTTGCAAAATCTAAGGCAAACGCATACCTTGATTCATCATTGCCATCTTGTACAACAATTTTTGATCCTGATTTTTCTGCAAGAACCGCTATATTTGCCAGACTGATATTTTCCTGACTTGCAGATTTCGCCATGTCCGTAGGATTGAACACAATGCAGCTTCTTGGCTCAAAACTATAGTCAATTTCTTTAGCGAAATCTGTCGCAAACATTTTTATCTTTCCAGCCTCGCTTTCTCGTACACCATGCACATAAAGATTCTCAGGAACTTTATCAGAAAGATTTTTCAGCTCAACAAAAATCATTTCATGAGTTGTGGCCCGTTTGTCTGTAATCGTAAACGGCTTATGGAACTGGCAAGTATAAACACCGTTGCCTTCATAGGTCTTTTCAAGAGCTTCATTCTCTTCTTTTGTGACTGTCTCTATCTTTTCTGCAAGCTCTTTTTCACCTACGGCTCTTCCCTGCTCATTGTCAAAAAAACCTCCTGACCGGGCACTTCGATTTAACAGCCTGTCCCATATTACAAGATGCCTGTCATTTACAGCCCAGCCGTCCTTATGTCCAGTTTCCAGCACAAAACGATTTTTCGCATATTCAGGATATTTTGGAGAATATTTTTCAGCAACGCTGGACTCAATCTTTTTTTCAGTAAAACTCTCTGATACATCGGCAGACTCCTGCCGTTTCAGTCCATTTCTCATTTCATCAATAACTTTTGAGGACATGGAGAGTTCCTGTTTTTTTTCTTCAATGTATGGAGCATCTTTTTTGAACACAGCATTTACGTAGTCTCCGCCGCAGATTTTGTCATCGCAGACCAGATTGAAAAATTCATCGGCAAGACTTTTTGCTTTTTCAGAAGCTTCATCGTTTGCCCAGGCTGCGATTGTATGCTCAACAGGAATCACAATGTTGTCGTTTTCCTTTGCGCTGAAAATAACTTCACCGTCATTGTTTGCAAGAATGACAGTGTGCTTTTCATTTTCATATTTTGATTCAAGCGTAAAATCTGATTTTTTTATTTCAGAAATAATTTCATCAAGTCTTTTTGTTATTTCAAAATCCCTGTTTGCATTTTCCGCCTCGTGCTCGTCATCTTCCTGTGAATGCTGCATTTTCTGCTCTTCATTCCATTTCTTGAATTCATCAGGATTCATCATCTGGCCGTTTTCGGCTTCAATCAGATTTTCATATTCATCTACTTTTTTGTGGTAGAAAATTTCCGCAAGCTCAAGCACTTCACGGAAATTCTGGTCAGGAATTTTTGTTGTCGGGTCATTGCCGCCCAAATCATCAGTGTAGCCGAAACCGCCTGCACCATAGCTTCCGACAAAATCACCGTCCTTTGCGGAGTAAATGTCAGCCACATTCTCGTCATCGCTGTATTCAAAGTAAAATCCGTATTTTTCTTCCGAAAGTCGGCTTGCCTCATCAGCAGAAAGTTCGGAAATTGTTTTCTCATGACTTTCTTCTTTTTCCAAATTCTTAAAAATATCCTGCCAGTATCCTGTGTTGAAGTCCACTTTCGTTTCTGAAAGATAGCTTGCAATCCATTCATCTGACGGAGGATTTGAGACTATGTCCTTGTCAGCCTCTGAAGAGTTATCAAGCTCTTTCTGCCAGGTTTCAAGCATTTTCTGGTAGTCCGCAGAGCGGTAGCCGTTTATGACTTCCTCTTTCTGCACATCACTCAGGTCATTGAAATAAACAGGCTTCAGGGTTTCGTCAATTACAAGATTTCCGTCTTTTGAAAATGAAATTTCTTCATGTGTTGACGCAAAAATTCCAGTAGCCTCTTCCGGACTATCTGTGTTTTCAATGTCAACTCCAAGATTCTTTGCATATTCCGCAAGCTGGTTTCTCGCATTGTTGTAAACGGCATTCGCCTCGTCGTTCCAATGTGAGCCTTCCGCAGCCTGCAAAATATCGTTCCATGTAATTCCTGTTTCTTTTTGAGTTTCTATTTTTATATCTTCCGCTGAATACTGTTCTGGCTTTTCCTTTTGAATATACTTTTCAACAGTCATTCCAGCCGGAACATGAAAATCAACTTCCATTCCGCGGATGTTTTTCAGCTCGTCAATATTGAGATAGCCCCACTCCGCGTTTTCCCAGTCATCGTTAAGACACTGGAAGCCGAACGCATCTCCGTCATTTCCGATTTCCGTAACAAATGATTGGGTTCCGCTCGGATGAAAATAGCGGAGAACAATTCTATGCTCTTCAAGACCGTCCGTCTCATTGATTTTTGGAGCATTCTCAACGGCAGCCGCAATTTCCTTAATCTTGTGGACAAAGAATTCACGCTCCTCGCTCTGCGCGAATTTCAACGTAGAGACATACTGAATTGTCGGAAGCACGGATTTTGCAACGGCGAGTTCTTGCGGAGAAACTGTCAGGTCGTCATCAGCTGATTTTTCTGAATCACGCAATATTTCCTTTTCAGCATGAGGCTCGTCTGCCAGCGATTCTTTTTCCGCCGCTTCATGCATAGAATCCAGCATTTCAGAAGTAATTTCTATTGTTTCTGCAGAAATCTTGATTTCAGACTGTTTTTCAAGATACGCCCTTTCCTCCGCTTCGGTGAGAGTGTTCTCTTTTTCCCATTCAGCCTCGTCATCAAGCGCAGCCTGTTCCTGTTGCATTTCAAGCTCTGCTGAATTCTCTTCATCCTGATTTTCAAGTGCCGCCTCAAGACGTGATATTTTTTCCTGGTCGCGTTTTCTTTCCGCTTTCAGCTCGGCAATAAGATTTTCAAGATACGCGATTCGGTCATCATTCAAAGCATTGTCTTCCGTCAGAGTGTTTTCCAGTGCCGATTCCGCAAGCTGCTCAATCTGGTTAGGCTGTGAGCTTTTGTTGTTTTCAGGATAAAACTTTTCCGCAAATTCTTTCACAAAGTCTGCGTTTCTGTCTTTCGCTTCCTGTGTGCGCGGATACCATACGCCGCCGTATCTTGTGGTAAAGCCGTAGCCGTTATGCTTCAAGAAATCTCTCTGCTCCTTTGCAGGTGCTTCAGAAAAGCGGAGATTCTTGTTTCCGAAATCCGCATTGTCAAAAATTTCAAAATGTATGTCTGCCATGTTGTTTTCCTCTAAAATATTTTTTGTAAAAATGCTTTTTACCGCTCGATGTCTGAACGCCGCCTGTAAGGTCTGTTTATGTTCGCCTCTGCGACTTTCAGCTCCTCGATTTTCTTTGCATTCTCAAGGTTGTAGTTTTTTGCGACCGCAATCCGCTGGAATTCAGTTCCGCTTTCAAGCACGCGTGCAATTTTCCGTCCGGCTTCATAGGGCTTGTACTCACCGCTCTCGACTTTCTTCACAAGTTCCATGCACTGCCGGTAACATGAATTCCGATTCGCTTCCCTGTTGTCCTTCAGTCCGTTGCCAATGGAATTCTGCAAGCAATGCTTGAAGTGGCAGTCAACTGCGGCTGAAAAATCAATTCCGTCAATGCTGCTGTATTTCTTCACACGCTCGCGTGCCTTCGAAAAATTCTCATTGTGTCTGGGATTTTCAAGGCAGTTCGACCTGAACGATTTCAGGTTCTCTTTCTGATATGCGCTGTTCACTTCCTGCGTCCGCTCGTAGTATTTGAGCACAGCCTTGCGTGAACGCTCGTCAAGCGACTCTATGTTGTACAGATACTGGTTCTTCTGCCCTGAGCCGCCTTCCGAAATGTAAAGGTTCTGTTCGTTGAGATGTGTCGCGCCGAAGTATTTTGTCTGGCATAAAACAGGAGAGGCGTTCTTTTTCCAGTTGAGCGGACCGGTTTCCTTTTGAATGCGGTTAAGCTCGTTTCCGTAAATCCAGACATTGGACTTGTAGCCTCTTGAAGAGGCAACCTGCTCCAATGCGATGAGATTCTCGTCGTTTATGATTTTCCCGGTAGAAAGCTCGCGCGGAACAGAATCCGGCTCTCTGCTGAAAAACGGCAAAGTTCCGTTCCTTGTGTTCTCCGCAAACGACTTGTACAGCTGATCATAAAAAAACTGGTCTGCGCTCAGTCCGTTGGAGTCGAAATTCTTCCAGTCCGAAGCGAAATTTGTCATAGATTTACCTCTCAATGTCCGTTTTCTTGTTTTTGATTTGATTCTGAATCTGGCTTCTCAGCTTCTCGTTCTCGTCCGCAAGCTGATGGTTCACATCTATTAGGCGGTCAACAAGCCTCACGGCATTCTTGAAGCCCTCAAGCACGCCGTTCTTACACTCGCGCTCCTTGCCGTTCACTTCAATTTTCACGCAGCCTTCAAGCAGATTTTGACCAGGATTTTCATTTGACTTTTGTGGATTTTGTGGTGTATTATGCTCGTAGGAAGCAATGACAGCTCCCACCTGAGCGTACATATCGAGAAACTCAGGCGTGTAGCCATATTTTGCGATTCCCGCTTTTATGGATTCTGCCGCTTCCTCCTTATTTTTCTTGTCATCAAATCCTGTAATAACAAATTTTCCATCTCTATCTTTATTGATGATTGCTTTTATTCCGCCTTTTTCTATTTCCCAGTTTCCGCGTGGAGTTTGCGATGCACTTCCCTTGTCAAGGCTGTCCGCCACAAGAAAACATATTGCCGTGATTTCTTTCTGAGCCTCTTCTAAAGGCATCTGGACAGATTTGTTTAGGACACGCTCCTCATAGCGGCGGTTTATGATATGCGCAAGTCCGGTTGACTTGTTTCCATGCCTAAGCTGAATTTCCCCGATTGTCTTATTGCTCGCCGTATAGACAGTTCCCTCGTCAAGAACAGCGGCAAGCCTTGAAAAAAGTTCAAGACTTTCTTTCGTTTCCAAATCTGAAAGAAACTCCTGTCCAGAATTATCATTTGACTTTTGTGGATTTTGTGGTATATTTGCATTCGGAGAAGCGACGTATTCGCCTTCTCTGATTGGGTTGACCACCGACTGCGGGAGTTTTTCTCCTGTATGCTGCTCAACCAAGAGCCTGACCTTTGCAGCTGCATATAAAAGCTGGCCAGGCTCTTTTATTTTGTTCACAATATTGTTTATATCCCCCTCGTGGCTTGAAATGGAAACATTTTCCCCGTCAATTGCGACTACAACCGACTGAACAGCCTTTTCCTTTTCACCAATCACAAAAGATTTTGCATAAAGATGAGCAGGCCTTTCATCACCGAATACAGTTTTCCGCATTTCGCTTACAACAATGTCCGGAGATGCAAGTGTGTCATGGGCTGCAAGCATAAGTTTTTGACGCTCTTTCGCATCCATTTTCTCAAACTGATTCTCGCCCATCTTGACAGATTCGATTGGAGTCTTAATTCGGTTTCGAGGAAATAACCTGTTGTAATTCTCACGAGTGAAATCAACTTCCTGCAAAGGAACTGCAACTTCTTTCAGCGCATTTTTCAGCGTGTCATTAAATATTTCTTGCAAAATCCGCTCCTTGAAAAATAAAAAAAATTATCCATCAGTTTCCACATGACGGAAGGCTAAAGAAAAAGCCTGTAGGATTGTGGGAACTGTGGGTACCTTCGCTTGTTTCTAATAGGTCATAGACTCGCTGCGGTTAATTTTCCGCTCGTCTTTTTTCTGCTGTGGAGCAAGCCCCTTTTCCTTTTCAACGGACTTTACAATTTCGTTCGCCTTGACATCAGCGTTGTAGAGAAATTCACTTAGAGACGGCATGCCCTGCGTTTTTTCCACGTTTTTGGCAAGCTCGTTCTTGCAAACAGCCGAAATGTTCTGCTTGAACTGCTCCGCAACTTCCGGCGAAACCTCAAGGCTTGCTCCGCTCTTGCAGGCGGCAATGTACATCGGAAGATAGTTTTCTGCGGAGTCTATTTTCAGTGTCTCGTTTTGCAGATTGTTCGGCTGTCGAATTTTCGCTCTTTCGACAATGCGGTCTGGCTGCTCAAGCTGCTCGGCGAAAAAATACTGCGAATGGCAGAATTTCCCTTCCTTGTTCTTGAAGTTGTAGAAAAGCCCCCTCTCATCAGCCTTAACGCGCGTTCCTGCCTTTTCGATTGAAGTTTTTGTCGCAACAAGATTGCTCTGATAACCGTCTTTCGACCTTGTAATCTGTGCTGGAACAAGGTCTTTCGCATTGAGAACCCAGCCGTTGTTCGCATTGTAAATCGGCTGGACTTCGATTTTTCCGTCCTTGTTCGGAAGAAGCGGAAGGGAATTGTCCTCGATTCCCTGTGTGATGAGCTTTGCGGTATGTTTCGGGACAAGCGAACCGAAACATTCTTTTTTTGAAGGATTTAAAGTGATGGCGTCTGACATTATGCATCTCCTTTTCACTATGGAATTCCAGCCGGAGCTGTGTGCTAGGAGTACCGGACACAGCTGCATTGGACTGGAAAACCGAAATATTCTTATTCCTGACAGGAATATTGCAAAGAATACAAAATATTTATTTCTTTACAAACAATTTCTATATACTGTAATTTAATAAATATTTCAATACACTTTTTTTGTAATTTTAGAAATATTTTGGTATAATTTTGCAATGAGATACAACATCACGGTCGATGTTCCTTACGGAAAGAAACTGCCGTACACTCTTTACTCAAAAGGATTCCTGATAGACGTTCCCCATGTGGACGAGAATTCAGACTTCGTGCATTTCAAATACGCTGGAGGCAGCGTAATCGTGCTTTTCTACACGTTCGAGCGTTTCCGCCGGGCATACATTGCCACTGGCTGGGAATCGGAAAAGGACGGAGAGGCGGTCTCTCTTCCAGGAATAGACGAAAAACTGTGCCTGATTTTCACTGCGAGAGGACGGAAAGTTGACCATCTGAAAAGGTGCGTGTGGCTTCTGACGCAGGATGATGAGTACAAGGTGTTCAAGTTTCCGCGGCTTTTCTGGTACAGGCTGTCATTTCTGATTCAGTTCTGCGACGCGAAGAGAAGCGATGTCATGTATCTCTACGGAAAATTCAAGAAGCACGGAGAAAAAAAATGAATGTGACAAAGGAAATCCTTGAGTGGCTCAAGGTGTCGTCAATAGCCATCAGAAAAGGCGGAGCGGACATAATGAGCTTTCTCTCAAGGTTCACTTCTGAAATCTGGACGCTTACAACGCTCCAGAAGCACGAATTTTCGCAGGGAGAACAGATTTCCATTCAGATAAATTTCACTGACGGAGAGAGCGAGGAATTTCTTGCGGAATTCATTGAATCCGGCGAGAATTTCTGCGACATAAGAATTTCAGGCTCGGAGAAAAAGGAAAAGACAGCCGCATTTATTTCTGCCCTTGAGAATTTAGACGAGAAATACACAAAATACGGACGCAGAAAGGAAGAGCGCATTGAAATCGGAAAGAGGAATTCCGCAAGATTCGGGCTTTCATCTCCAGAGCAGACAGTCTTTATAAACGGAATAAAAATGCAGCAGCCGTGCGCCGTTGTAGATGCGAGCATCCACGGAATCTGCATAATCACGCCCTGCTCCGACCATAGAATGAAGGACTGCGACAACTTCAATGTGATGCTGAATTTCGTCAGCCCGGAGCAGACAATCGTTTTAAAATGCCATAAAGTCCACGCCCAGCTGAAGAAAACAGAAAGCAAAATCTACGCAAGAATCTCATGCCAGCTCCTTGAGCCGATTCACTTCGCCTGGAAAGAACGTGTCATAAAACTGCTTGAATCAGAAAAGAACTTGTAAATCGAGCCGTTTTTGCAATATATTGTAATTGAATCAATATTTAATTTTTTGCGGAAGGAAACAGTATGCTGAAGGAAATCCCGGAACGAATCACTTATGCCCAGGAGAAGCTCATAAAGCTGATTGAGGAAAGAAAACTCAGAAAATGGTGTCTTGAGAACGGGCTGTCGCACTCGACAATCTACAAGCTGGCGACAGGAGAAAAACTGCCGTCATATCCGATTGTCTGCTCGATGTCGCACCTTGTTCCGCCGATTGAATGGCTTTTCTACACCGACGAGCAGATTCCCTACGAGGCACAGACAGTTCTTCCGCTTGAGCCGGGAAAGGAATGCAGATATGTGGCAGCCCACAGAAAAGACTACAGGGAAATGGCGGAAAAATACGGTCTCACGGAAATCCAGGCGTACAACATTGTAATCGGAAGGAAGAAGCCGAATCTCGGTTTCATCAGACAGACGTGCGAAGAGGTTAATCCTATTGAATTCTTCATTCCGTCAGACGAGGCGGAAACGAAAATCACAGTTCCTGAACAAGGCGACATCGCAAGCATAAACGGAAACAATTTTCTTGTCCTCTCGGAAAAAGAATCGAACGAGGCAAACGGAACATTCATTGCCTGCCCTTTGACATCCGATGAAAACGGAATTCCGCTTGTTTGCGGCTGCAATGTGAGCGGAAAAATCAAGGCTTGCGGAATCACTTCATTTCCAGTCGAAACAAATACTCTTGTTCTGGGAAAAGCAGCAGCAGAGACTGTAGAGACAGTTACAAAAGAAATCATAAAGCTGATTTCAAAAAAATGAAAATAAAAACTTTCAGAAGGAGACAAAAATGAACTACATACTTTGCCACAAAGATATTCCAGTTTTAAGATTCTCAACCGAGGATGAAGAAATCTCCGAAGTTTCTGAAATCTTATGCAAGGAACATCTTCCAGTCGGAATATCGCAAGACAATGAAAAAGGAAAAACATTAAAAAGCCAGTTCCGCTCCTGGTGGAAAGGCCGCTCAATTCCTGCGAGCCGCCAGAATCTTGACACTGCCCTTGAGCAGCTCGGAAACATCACCACGGATTATCTTATAGAAAAAAGCTACGGTCTTAGCCTTTCTGACCATTATTGGACAAAACCTTTTACAAGCAACTTATCCTGGAAAGACGTAAATTTCTTTCAGAACAGTTTTTCAGACGATGTAGGAAAAGCTCTTTTCGGTGTTCTAAATTCAGACAGCACCGACAAGCTAAATCTAGTTTCCCCAGACAACACATCTGACGGCTGGCTCAAAAAAAAATGGATTATAAACAACTGTGAAAGAATTCTTCTAAAGGCAGGAAGCCTTTGGCAGCAGGAACCTTTTAATGAGGTTCTTGCTGCAGAAATCTGCGGCAGACTCGGAATAGAACACGTTGAATATAAAATCATAAAAACCGATGGAACTTTCTACTCGTCATGTCCTGACTTTGTAACGCCGCAGACAGAACTTGTTCCAGCTTGGCACATTGTGAACACCTTAAAAAAAGACAACAACACTTCAAATTTCAACCATCTGATAAACTGCTGCAAGAAAATAGGATTCAAGGATACGGAAAAATTAAAGCAAGGAATCTGCCAAATGCTAACAGTTGACTTTATAATTGCCAACACGGACAGGCACTACAACAACTTCGGATTTTTAAGGAATCCTGACACCCTTGAATGGCTCGGCCTTGCTCCAGTGTTCGACAGCGGAACATCAATGTTCCATGATGAAATTCTTTATAACCTAAAAAATCCATACCTGGGTGAATCTTCAAAAATAAAGGCAAAGCCGTTCGCCTCAAACCAGAAAGAGCAGATGAAAAAGATTCCGTTCAAGGAATACTGCACAGATTTGGACTTTGAGAAGCTCGACGGTGTTTCAGAATTCTTCGGAAAGCTCATATCGCAAAATCCGTACATCGAGCCAGAACGTGCGGAAATCTTGTGCAAAACGCTGGATTCAAGGATAGCTGAAACAAGAATGCTTTTTGATAACCAATATGAAAACTCACTGAAAAAACATGGAACAAATATAGAACGATAGGAGACAAAAATGAAGCAGTTCGAGTACATGACGCCGGAAACAGTCGTGAAGTCCTATGAGGACGCAAAAAAAGGCTGCACAACTGCAAACGGACGGTTTGAGCGTGTCGAGCAGTTCACAGGCTCTTTCAACGCATATCTGAACAAGCTCGGAAAAGAAGGCTGGGAATTTCAGGCTGCGGGCGGAAACGGATTCGGAGTTTTCGGAAAAAGGGAAATTCAGGAGAGGACAAACGCAAACAGCTGGCAGAATTCAATTTCAAGATAGCAGGCTGTTGAAAAAACTGTGGTAAAGCAACGAAAATTTACTTTTCCACAGGATTTTTCAACAGTTTTTTTTCTACTTATTCGCCCTTACTCCGTCCGTAACTTTGTCGCCAAGCTCTGATGAGCCGGACTTATTTACATTTTCTGCATTTTGTTTTGCATTGGCTCTGTCTTGGTCACGTTTCATAATTTCAAGAGCAACATCTTCTCCTTGCTTCTTTTTTTCACCATAAAATTCTTTACGCGTCATATTGCGTTGGCTTCCTGTGCGCTCATCAAATTTCGTAGCGGTCTTGAAATTAGGATTTGAAGATGTTCCAAGTCTTTCTCCAGCATGTCCTGGCGTAGAGCCTTGTCCTGAAATTCCGTGGGCATTAGCGCCGCCTCCTGAACCGCCGGAAGCTCCATATCCTCCGCCACCAAGTCCGGCCATCTGCCTGGCCTTGTCCAATGCAGGAATGGAATCATGTCCTTTCGAGAATTTTTCAAATCCAGCTTTTGCCCGCTCTTTCAAATCGGAAGTTGCAACCGCTCCCATTGCTCTGAATGCTTGCCTTTTATTTCCTCCTAATTCTTTTACGCCTTTTCCAGCTACCTTTATTTTTGCAGCTTCACCTTTTATATTAGTGCCTGTATTGACCGCTCCACGTACAGCGTTCGTGCTGGCAGCCTTCATTCCGCCTACCGTCGCAGCAGCAGTTCCAAAGCCCTGCAATGCCTCGCCCATGCTGAGCTGTGGCTGGCCTGTCAGGATTGTCTGCGCAATCTTCGGTGCGTTCTGTGTCATCACATAGCTCAAGACAGCATTGAAAGCGACGTCCACAAGAAGCCAGACAATGTCGAATCCGTCCGATGTAATTGTATTTATGGTGAACTCTATTATCAGATAATAGACGAACATCAGGCACAAGGTTATTACAATCATCTTGACCATGAAGCTTATGAAAACAGGCACGAGTTTTTTCGGGATGTCCTTAGTGCCGTCAAAAAGCAGCAGCGGAATGAAAATAACACCGACAGCCGCGACAATCGTGAACTCAATCACAGTCATAAGATACTGAACAAGCGCAAATATAACACAGAGAGCAAGCACAATCACACAGAACCACACAACGATTCCATCAAGAACAAATTGTAATCCGCTTTGAAGAGTTCTTTTGCTAGCAGCAAACGGATTAAGATTTGCCGCATCAATTTCCTCATTGCGTTCAAGGAACGCCGAAGTATTCTTCGAATGCATTATGTTCGCCGCAAGAAGCGTCATCCTCAAAAGTGCACCCGGAGATAAATAGAAAGTCTCATTACCGTCGGCATCCTTTATGAATATGTCAAGAGAAATGTACGTGTCCGTGTTGTCGCCGATTTTCGTTCCGTCCAAATTTCTGTCGCCAAGAATCGCGTTTATAGCTTTAAAAGTTTCAGTCTGAAACAGAGTTTTGAATTTCCTATTCTCATCATCAGACTTGTCATGTCTCTGTTCAGAAAGTCTTCTGTTCATTTCATTTGAATCCCACCTATTGCTTCCTTTCAAACCCGGAATCACACCTGTAGCTTTCTCTACAAAATCATTATAACTATCCTTACTGCCCAGCGAGTTTGGAGAATAATCTTCAAGCCTAGATTTCACATCCTCATCATTTCCAGCCTCGATTGAATTCACGGTCGCAAGGTCAGCCTCTATCGACGAGCGCATGGCTTTAAGCTCGTTCACAATCGCGTCTTTCGCGCCGCCTGCCTTTATTCCTATCTCGCCTGCGATTCCGCCGATTCCAATGACAATCGCCGGATAAAGGTTCAAAAGAAGAAGATAGCCAACCCATTTAAAGATTGTGTCCCACCAGAAATCCTTGACTGTCATTCGCGACATGGTGACCTTAAAACCGGACCAGACAAGACCGATAAGCCCAAACAGATTTCCGTATATTGCAGCCCACTTGTAGCCCTGCGCCATGACGCCGCCGAAATACTCAAGTGTCTGCACCAGAGGAAGGTCAAACGCATCCATAAATTACACCTCCGTCTGCACTATCTTTTGTAGCGCGAGTTGATTGTCTTCTTTCTGTAGTAGTCAGTTTCCTGCGCCTCACGTGTGCTAGCCTGCTCCGCATCCGCCTTGTTTTGGTCGGCAATCATCTTTGAAGCTGTAATCGCGCAAAGGTCATTTATGCCGAATCCCAGCTGTGTAACTTCCTGAATAAGCTGGTCTGTAAGAAGAGCCTGAGCCTCAGCGATTCCAGCTTCAGTCGGGTTTCCGTTAGAGTCAAGGTTGTCCTCAAGAGCCGCCTGAAGAATCGTGTTGTTCTTCATGGCAATCTCCTCAAGTTTCATCCTTTTCGCCTCCTCTGTTGCCGCCGCCATAACCTCACTGCACTGCTTCTTCACAGAATTCACACTCTGCTGCACAAAAGCGTAGTTCTGGGGGCTTATTCCGTACTTAACCCAGATAGCCTTCTTCTGGTCTTCCTTAAGCCCATCCGTCAAGTTGCTGACAGTCTGCTGCATTGTCTCGGACATGAACTGCTTGTAGTCCTTGCAGGCAGTCAGAAGATTCATGTCATTTTCCCAAAGGTCATCCTTGTTGTTCGGATTTATTCCGCAAAGGTCGGCAATTGAATATTTCACGTTTCCGCAGCTTATCGACGGAGTTGTCATCATCTTCTTTATGTTTCTTGCGGAAGTGAGCAGCCTGTTCACACGCTTTGTCGCGTCCCTTATGTCGTCTCTTATATCAAAGTCGCCGTCAAACGAGATATTGTCCCAGTCAATGCTTTTCGCGCGTTCGACCTGCTGCTGAATCATGTTGTACTGGTTCTCAATCTGGGTGATTGTGTTCATAACCATGTCATAGCCCTGGTAGACCTGGTCAATCGCCGCAAGCCAGCCTGAAACATCAAAAACAGGATATCCAGTCGCTAAAATACTCTGCGCGCTGAAAAATACAATTCCGAAAGCAAGAACGATTCTGCCGATTTTTTTTCTAATTTTTTTCATATTAACTCCGTTTTCTGTTTTATGATGAAAGAAGCATTTCCCTGTATTTTGAGTAATCAAGAGAGCGCACGTCTTTCCCGATTTTCTTGTATTTTTCCCTGACTGCGTCAAGAAGCTCAAATGCAAGCTCCTTCGTTGTGTTGCGTCCGTACTTGCTCTCAAGATTGTCCAGAAGTTCATGGTCGCTTGAAATAAGAGCAAGCTGGAACGCGTCAAGGTCAAGAGTGAACATCCGGCTTCCGTTCGGGTTTTTGAAATAATAGTCCCTTTTCATGACCGCCTCTGACAGAGCGGCTATCTCGCTGTCTGTAAGCCCGAAATCCCTGTAGCTTTCTGCGGTCTGAGCCGCATTCTCGTCAGCAAGATAAATTTTTGTAAGGCACTGCTGGACTATCGTGTCGCGCAATGACGACTTACTAGCAGCACTGACTTCCTGTGTCGCGAATATGCAGAACACTTTTTTCTTTCTTAAAGTTCTGAGCCATTCCTGTATAAAGCCTGAGAAAACCGGATGCTGGAGATAGAGCCATGCCTCGTCAAGAAACAGAAAAGTCAGCGGCTGTCTCTCTCCGTGCGGAACTGTCCAAAGCTTTTCAAGATAGCGGAAGATGTACATCAAAGCTGGAGCTACAGCCTTTTCTGAAAGGCGCATGAGGCTTCCCATCTCTATTGTCATCAGCTTGGAAAGATTCAGTGTCGTTTTGTCCGCGTCAAATATTGAGCCGAAAGCTCCTCCTCGGCAGTACGGATCAAGTCCTGTTCTTATCGTGTTGTCACCAGTGTCCGGATCTGTGTAGTTCACATACTGCTGGAACGATGTGAGGTCGTGCATAGAGCTGTCCTTTTCAGAAAGAAGCATAAGTGTCTCGCTTATCGCCTTGCTCATTTTTGGACTTGTCTCAATATTCTGCTGGACAAGAAGGCTTTCAATAAACTGCTGACACCACATCAGGCTTTCGCGGTATTCGCCTTCATTGCATTCTTCAGGATTCAGAAGCTCGCTCAGCGGCTGAAACGCCACATCGTCCTTTCCAGGCTCCACATAAATTCCGCCGGAAGCAACCATAAACGCACGGCTTGAAAGCTGCTTGTCAATACAGACAATATTCGCGTCCCTATACTTTGTAGCCTGCGCCATGAGAAGAGCCATGAGCGTTGATTTTCCTGCTCCTGTCGGTCCGAAAATAAAAGTATGCCCTACATCGCGCACATTCAGATTTAAGAAGAACGGAGTTCCGTAGCTTGTCGAACAGGTTACAAGAGGAACAGCAGAGCCGCAAGTTTCAAGCGTAAAGTCGTTGTAAAGCATCCCCTGCCATGCGGAGCTTAACGGAATAATGTTAGACATGTTCTGCGTGGATATTAGCGGACGGCGGATATTCGCATAGACATTTCCAGGCATCATCCCCTCCCACGCCTCCATGTTGTTCATTTTTTCTTCCATGCACGAGAATCCGCACGAGCGCACAACCTGCTGAAGTTTCCTTGATTTTTCCTTTGCCATGGAGAGTTTTTTGTCCCAGACCATAAGGCTGCTGGTGTAGTATCCGAGAACATAGCTTCCCATTGCAATGTCTGCCAGAATTTGTTTAGTCTCACTTTCCATCGCGACAGCGCCTGAATTCTCGCGGTCAATTTCAACATTCGCGGCAAGTTCAGTAAGAATTGTTCCGGCACTTTTTCTTGCGGAGTACATCCTCTTCTGGTACTTGTCCGCCTCTTTTGAAGACATTTCCTTGCCCATAGGAATGAACCTTGTTGTCCATCTGAATTCCTGCATTGTCCGGTTCAGCTTGTCAAAGACAGCTGGATAAGTGGTGCTCGGAAAATCCATCACAGCGATTATGGGAACATAATAGTCCCCGATTTTAAGCGGCATTGAAGTCTTTACGTCCATGTCGCAAATATAATTATCAAGGAAGAAGAATGTGTTCTCAGGATAGAACATATCCTGCCGCCTCATGCTCACCGAGGATTTTATGTAGCTAAAAAGCTCCGAGTCATCAAGCCTGTTGCACCAGATTTTTGTCGAGAGAGTTCCCATCGCCTTGTCAGTTTCGTCAAGGAAATTCTCAATCTCTTTGTTCATTGCGACAAGATTTTCCGCGCCGTGGGAATGATTTTCGCCGTTGACCTTCTTCTTTCCGCTTCTGAAAAAAAGAGACGCAGCCTTGTTCTCGATGTCTCCGGGGAGCTGGTAGACAAACGAGATGTAATAGTCGGTCGTGAAATGCTCGCCGAACTTGTGGTAGTTCTCCGCGCGCCTCTGGTCTATGAGCCAGCCTGCAAGGTTTGAAAATTCACCTGCAGGATATTCCTTTGTCTTGTATCTTTTACAGTCAAAAAAAACCGCCCAGCCCTCCTGCTGAGCCAGCGCCATTGTCGTGCGGTTGAACAGAGCCGCCATAGCCGCAGTTGAAGCCGGGGATGACGACTCAAGGTCGGGATATTCAACCTGGTACGATGTCATCAAAGCGCCATTCTTTAATAAACAGACACCGGGCGACATTATGAATGAGTAAGGGCTGATATATTTAAGCATATTCGCGCTTTCCCTGTTCAGCCTGAAAAAGTCAAGAAATGGCACATCCATCAGACTGCCCTCCACAAGTTAGGCTGCATGAGCCTGTCAAAAAGAATCGTCATCATGTATGGGTCGTCCTTGCAGAGTATTTTAGCCGCTACAAACAGAACAATTCCTATTGGAAAGCACCACACGCTGACCATGTTCATCAGTACAATTGTAAGAACAAGAATAACCATAGCAGGAGCAATCCCGATTCCGAGAACTACGTTCGGCTGAAGAAGCACGCGGTGAACCGGCACTGCATAGTCATATAAGGTAGGTTCGTTTTCCAAGTTGTCCTCCAAGAAAATTAAGATTCAGACAGACAGACAGCAGAAATTCCAGCATCTGCCGTCCGTTTTTTTCCGCTACACGATACCAACAGACAAGGAATTCACCGCAGGAATGATTTTTTCTGTCATTGAAATCTCAAAATTCAAGTCGCCGAGGAAATAAGAGCAGATTCCTGATGAACACAGAAGAATCAGAGTTCCGATTATCCATGGAGCAAATTTTTTGAGAATCTGTCCGCCTCCGCCCTGCTGCCCTGCGAAAACCACGCCGATTGCCTCGATTATCAGCACGACAAGAAGAAGGACTTTCACCCAGGTTGACTGCAAAAGCGAGAGAATTTTGTCTCCCCAGGTGTCAAGCTGTTCGATAGTGTCGCCGCTGCCTGCTGCGAATGTCGGTGCTATAATCATAAAAAGCATGAAAACCGCCATGAGAAATTTTCTGTCTGTTACAAAGCCTTTGATTTTGAGAACGGCTTTTTTAGTTTTTTCGGACTTCATAAAATACTCCTTTCTGTCCTGGATTGAATTTCTAGTTTCTGTTCGTGTTCTCAATTTCTGTTCAAAAAAAGGCAAATAAATTTCTATTCGTGCCTGAAGATGTCTTCATAAAATCATTTTCTATTCGTCAGCCTGAAAATATGTTTTCCCGCCCCCTCCTCAACTTATAAGATTGTTGATTTCAAGGTCTTCCATAAATGAGCCAACACTCATCTGCTTGGTTTCAACAACCTCGCTTACAACAGGACCGTTTTTTGTCGGCTTCATGTGAACCAGAAGTTGCACGGACTGCGCCACATCAGGGAGTTCTCCCGGAAGAACCTCTCTCAAAAGATCGCGGATTCTTGAGAGCATTGTAAGAGCGCAGTTTGCATGGACTGTTGTACATCCGCCTGTATGACCTGAATTCCACGCCTTCAAGACCTCATTTGTAACATCGCCGTAGCGAAGCTCGCCAAAAATAATTCGTTCAATATCACATCTCATTCCGATTCCAACAGCTTTAAGACAATCCTTTCCTTCTGCCCAGATTGGAACGTAATCTCTTGCCCTACACTGAATCTCGCTTGCATCCTCGACAATGTAGAAGCGGTCATCCGGCGTGAATTCCCTCATTTTGTCTATAATCGCATTCAATAAAGTTGTCTTTCCGCTTCCAGTCTCACCGCCAATGACAATATTAGAGCGTTTTTCGATATGCTTGATAAGCAGGTCATAGCGTTCCTTTGTAATCCGTCCAGCGTCAAGATAGCTTTCAATAGAAAAAATCTTTGCCGGAGGACGGCGTATAAAGTACATCGGATTGCGAGCGGCACGCGGAGGCAAAATTCCCTCAATACGAACTTTCCACTTTGGAAGAACGCCCTCCACAATAGGATTATGAGGGTCTATAGTAACGCCGAGAACAGCCGCCGTGGCATATATGATTCTTGTTGTGGTCTGGTCGTCAAAAAAAATTCCTGTAAACTTTTTCCCCATTCCAAACCCTTTGACAATAAGCTCGCCGTTTATTCCAATCGCAATGTCAGTGACGTTTCTGTCCTCGATAAACGGAACAATCAGCCTCATGTCGTCCTCAAGGTTCTTCATCCACTTGTCGAGCTTGACCTGCTGTCCGAATCCGTCCATTCCTGTCATTTCCGCTCGTCTCCCTGCTCATAAGCGTCAAGAATCATGCTTTCAAGAACTCCTGAGTGGTTGGACTTCAGAATCTTCGTGCAGTCCCTGACAAATCTTTCGTATTCAATGTTCACAAGCTCGTCGCTGTTTATCTGCCTGTTCGGAAACATCTTCATGATGAATTTCGTCTGCTGCATGACAATCAGTGCGAGAAGCTCAACTTTGTTCTCCAGATAGCGGATTTTTCTTGAGTTCTCCACCAGCGAGGCGTGGACTATCTCGGAGTCGCTCATGCAGCGGTTTATGTAGTTGTCCAGCGCCTGGCGGATAATCTCGCTTTCAGTCGTGTTATGCTCAAGAGCCTTGCTTTTTATTAAATTTTCCATCTGCTCCGTCATACGAAGCTGCTTCAGTACGCCGTATTTCACATAGCTTTCTTTCTTATTGTTCTTCACCGCTCAATCTCCTTTTCATGATGATTCTTTGAATGGGATTTCTGCTCCAGCTTTTTGTGAAGCTCGATGTTTTCTTTTTTAAGCCGGGAATTCTCATATTTCAGCCTGTCAACCATTTTCACGGCGTTCCTGAATCCGTCCAGAACACCGTGCTCGCACTCGCGCTCAAGTCCGTCAACATTCACCGTTGTTTTTTCATAAAGCAGTTTTGATTCTGAACTTCTTTCTGCTGATGTTGACTTTTCATTGGTTTGTGTTATCTTATCAATGGAAGCGATGACAGCTCCCACCTGTCTGCCGACAGAGAGGAATTCAGGTGCATAGCCATATTGTGCGTTTACCGCTTTTATGGCATCTGCCGCTTCCTTTATCATTTTTCCGCTTATATCAGTTTCTCCATATCCTGTAACAATCCACTTTTCATCACTTTCTCCCCAGTTTCTTGTAATACCGACCCAAATACCGTTTTTTACCAAATTGATTTTTGGCTTTTCTATATTTTCAGGATTTTGAGTTTCAACAACATCTTTCATAAGATAAAGCAACGCAGAAATTTCCTTTTCATCAAGACCGTCTTTTCTATAGCGGCCGTCTATGATGTGCTTTATTCCGAATCCACCTGTGTTTTTCTTCTCAAGATTTCCGAGAGTTCCGTTAGCAAAAACGACATCGCCAAGCACAGGATTTTTTATTATCATCGAGCTGTCCTTTTCAATGACTTCCGCAATCTGAGAAAAAACTGCAAGCTTATTTTTGTTTTCTTTTTCACCTTTCACCGCTCAATCTCCTTTTCATTATGATTCTTTGAATGGGATTTCTGCTCCAGCTTTTTGTGAAGCTCGATGTTTTCTTTTTTAAGCTGAATATTTTCTTCTTTCAGCCTGTCAACCATTTTCACGGCATTCTTGAATCCGTCCAATACACCGTGTTCGCACTCGTGCTCAAGTCCGTCAACATTCACCGTTGTCTTCCCATACAGCACTTTTGACTCCGAGCTTTGTTCTGTTGATGTTGACTTTTCGTTGGTTTGTGTTATCTTATCAATGGAAGCGATAACAGCCCCCACCTGTCTGCTGATAGAGAGGAATTCAGGTGCATAGCCATATTGTGCGTTCACCGCTTTTATGGCATCTGCCGCTTCTTTTTTGATGACATTGTTTTCATCATTTTCTGCAAAGCCTGTTATAACCCAGTTCTCATCACTTCCAAGCCATTGTTTTGAAACACCGACAAATATAGAATTTTTTCTGATATTAAGCCTGTTCTTCGTAATATCATCAGGAATTACAGTTTCCACAGTGTCTTTTATCAGATAAAGCAATGCGGAAATTTCTTTTTCATTAAGTCCGTCTTTCCTGTAGCGACCGTCTATAATGTGCTTTATTCCGAATCCGCCTGTGTTTTTCTTCTCAAGGTTTCCTAGAGTGCCATTAGCAAAAACGACATCTCCAAGAACAGGATTCTTTATTATCATCGAGCTGTCCTTTTCAATGACTTCCGCAATCTTGGAAAAAACTGAAAGCTGGTCTTTATTCTTATCTTCCATACAACACTTCCTCTTCCATTAAAATTTTGTCTCACGTTCGTCGTCCGCAAAAATGTCGAAGTCGCCTGGTATTGACTGCGTGACTTCAATTTTCTCAATCCGCTCGATTGTCTTCTGGATTGAGCTTTCCACGTTGAAATGCTTTCTGCGATGGCTGGGGAGTTTTTTAAGCCTTGCGTAAATCTCATTCATTCCGGGAACTTTCCTGAATGCCTTGTCCTTGAAGCGCGGGTCTTCGTAGTAGACGACCTTTTTTCCCTTGTACGGCGGCATTTGACCGTTGAACACAATGCAGCGCGAGAAGTCCATCTTCATAAGCTCGTCGGGGTTCACAAGGCTTGTCTGTGTTTCCTGCGAGCTTCGCGATATATTGCTGAATCCTGCCTGCCACTTTGTGCCGGAGTTAGAGATGTTGTCCAGAAGAACGGAGCGGTTTCCGATTGTTTCTGAAAACTGCCTTGCATCCTTTATATTTCCGGGAGCAAAAAGTATGATGGTCTTGCAGTGGTCAAGGAACGGATGGTTCTCGCCGTAGACATCGACAATCTGGTTCAGCGACTGGCTTACGATAAAGAAAGTAACTCCGTAGCCTGCGAGAATTCCGGCATTCAAGGCGATGTCTGGGAAATATCCAAGAACCGGGAACTCGTCCAAAAGAAAGAGGCATGGAATCTTGAGCTTGACGGCGTTGGCGTTCGTAGTTCCGCTTGAGAATTTCTTAATCATGAAAGTGATTATCATCCTGAACACAGGGCTGATTCGCTTGATATGGTTGTACGGAACAATTAGATAAAGGCTGATTCCGTTCTTTCCGTCGATAAAGTCGTCAACGCTGAAATCCGAGTATGCGGTCGCATTTTTAAGCAGCGGATCCTGGAACAGGGAAATCTTGCTGAACACAGTCGAGTATGTCGAGGCGCGTTCCTTCGGTGTCTGCGTTTCGGAGCGGTTCGCCGCCTTTACAATAAGCTCGTGAATAAGAGGGCTTTCATGTCCTGAGTCGTCAACGTGGACACCGTCCTCCCTCATCTGAGCGAGCATTGCAGAGCCAGGTCCGCCGCTCTCCTCGTCATCGCTTTTATTATCATCGCCGCCTGCCTGACTGAAAATATCAAGGACTGTTGAAAGATTCTTGTCCTTCCATGCGATGTAGCGGCAGAATCGCACATGCATGACAACGCCTGCGAAAATATCGCGCGCCGTGTTGTTGAAGTACTGCGTAGCACCGTCTGAGGCAGCCTTCGCGTTTTCCGCTCCGAAGAAAATCTCGGCAATCATGTCAGCCCAGGAGAACGCCTCGCTCGGACTGTCGGGAATCTCGTGAATCGGATTGTAGTGCGCGGTGTCGCCGTCAGGGTCGAGAGGACGGAACGGAATGCACGTGCTAAACTTGGAGCGGTAGCCTGCCGAAGCCTCCCAGTTCTCGCCTTTCGGGTCGAAAATCACCATCGAGCCGCGACCTTTTATGATTCTCTTCCCTGTCTTGCTGTCCTTTCCCCAGTACGGAACGCCGTAGCTCAGACAGGTCGGAATTACGGTGCTGACGCCCTTTCCGCTTCGTGTCGGAGCAATCATCCAGGTGCTTGTGCGTCCTGAATGGCAGACAACAGGCGCGACACGAACTTTTCTGGTAACAAGATTCTTCGGAAGGTCAAGGACGAGGCTCGCCTTCTCCTTGTCAGTATGGTAGCCGACATTTGCACTCGCAAGCTGTCCGCAGATTACGCCCCGAGGTTGGAGCATTCCGAACTTCTCAAGGTCTTCTCTTGTAGCCCATCTTGCTGTTCCGTGTATGTGCTGGTTCTTCTGGTGCGCCGAGACAATCACGCTGGTTATGAAAAACAGAAGCACCGCGACGACAAGCCCGATGAATGCCGCAGGAGTTGCCTGAAAAAAATAGTACGAGTACGTGTCGTCAAACGCATACTTGAACATTCCAAGAATGAATATGAGCGGATTGTAGACCCGGTACGAGCCATTTAAAATGAAGAGCGGCCGCCCGATGACACTGTAGTCGTGGTTCATCAGTACAGCGAATTTCTGCGTGGTAACAAAAAGCCCTGAAATAATGCACAGAAGCGGAACAATCCAGTTCAGCACGGCGAGCCAGTAGACCTTGTGAGCCGCGTCAGGGTCTTTGCGTATAAATTCCTCTTTGTCTCTCAAAACAACTTTTCCCCGGGCGGGCAGAAAATATTGTTTTTATTACATAATTATTTCTTATTTTACAATACAGTTTATTTGCAAAAACAGCAATACACCGCATTACATCAGATTATTTTTCTGAATGACTTTCCGAAATAACTTGAAAAAGAAACTTGACAAATCAAAAAGAATGGTATAGACTGCAAAGCATGAACACAAGCAACTGGGGCGGAAAGAGAGAAGGCTCTGGCCGGAAGCCCACAGGAAAGAACATCGTGAACATGACCCTCACATTCCAGAACGCAAGACAGGTCGAGATAATCCGGTCTCTTGCCAAAAACGCGGGTCTTACGGTGAGCCAGCTTGTGATAAAAAGATTCGGGCTTGAGCACGTGGAGAACACAGAGCCTCTTCCCGAAAGCATAACAGGAAACAGAAGGCTCTGCTAAGGAGACCTTAAAGACATTCCCGGACGGAAAGCAAGCTTTGTTTTTTTATTTCATTTCCGCCTGAGAATCACAACCGAATTACGTCGCCGCTGTCCGGAAAGCTAGCATAGCCTCGTGCCGTAAATAACCGCAAGAAAACAGAACACTGGAGTTATTTATGACAGCGCAGGAACTTAAAGAAGCCAACCCGGACGTCTTTTTTGTAAAGACAAAAAAATTCATCGACAAACCTAATTATTATCTAATCAAAGAATCCTACATTCCAGAGGACGACTCTCCTCTTCCGGCTGTGGAGCAGCTGAACGAGAACACACGGCTTTATCCTCTCTCAATCACCTCATATCCTGGAGTCCTGAAAAGAATGACTGC
Source organism: Paratractidigestivibacter sp. (assembly GCA_963644915.1). Classification (GTDB taxonomy): domain Bacteria; phylum Spirochaetota; class Spirochaetia; order Treponematales; family Treponemataceae; genus Treponema_D. Next base: position 101,121 of record CAVIQW010000001.1, on the reverse strand, counting down.
GATGGAAGCCGGAGCGTGGGCAGTAACAAAATGCCGCCAGCAGAAATGGGAGCTTACACTCGACAATTTCCAGTGCTGCCTAGCAAACCTTGAGATGGACTTCTAGCCAGGATTCATTACCCAAAATTTCAAATTTTTTATTGAAAAAAAAGGAACCCTCAACTTGAATTTTTAATGGGGGGGGGGGTACTATGTATAAGTACAAATAATTCGAAAGGAAACAAAAATGATAATCACAGCAATTCTTTGTGGGCGGCTGCTCCGTCATCTACATCGCCTCAGAAATAATAAAGGTGTTCAAATGAGAAATATCAGGAAAACAACGGCAATTTTAGCCGCAGCAGTCATAGCCTCCGTACTATCCTCATGTGCGACAAACAGGAGTTTCTTCGACACAAGACCTTACGAGGAGACAGAAGAAGAAAAGGCAATCCAGTATCCGTTCAAGGTGTTCGGCTGGTACAGAAACAAGCTGATTGAGATGGAATTCCGCGACAAGAGCAACCTGATTGTCTCATTCCCGAGAATCGGCGGAGCAAAGAAAGTCTACTACAAATACCAGATGCACAGCACGCTCTATTCCTGGAAAAAAGGACACAGAGACATGCAGCTCTGCGGAATCGAGCTTAAAGTGATTTGCGTGCAGGACAAGCCTTACTACGGATATGACTGGCTTACCCTCTGCCGGAAAGGCGACTTCTCAAAGCCTATAAGCGACCCGATGAACTACACCGACCGCCGCACAAGAAACAAAATGGCAATGATAGACTTTTTTGGCGACAATCTCACATACAGGAAAATCGAGAAAGGCGACTTCGATATGTCATACAGCGCACTTCCTGTCATAAGATTCCAGAGGATGGACGAGGAGATAAGGCAGGAGTGGCAAAGAAGAAGGGAATACCAGAGAACCGGCGGAAACTCATCAATCCGAAGAAAATACTAACTTTAATGAAAATTTAAATTTTCATAGACTAACAATTACAAGGAGTTTACAAAAAAAATGAAAAAAACAGCAATCACAATAGCAGCTCTTGTAGCTGCGGCTTTGTTCATGTCATGCAAGGACGGATGTCCAGATGAAAGCGAGAACCAGAATACGCCTGAGAGAGGAACTACTGCAACAGCAAACTTCGATTTGAACCTGCCTGACAGTACAAAATACAAATCCGGAGAAAACGCGGCAATTTCCGACATAACAGCGACTGTAGGAACTTCAATAACACTTCCAAGCACAAAATGCTTCTATTCAGAATATACCAAAGATGACATTTTCATTGCCAGCTACAAATTTTCATGCTGGAACACACATGCGGACGGAAGCGGAAGCAACCACAAGGCCAGTGATACATTCACTCTTACTCAGGACATCACTTTCTATGCACAGTATGAAAAAGAAGTATCATCATCTGGCGGCAACAGCGAGGATTCCGAAAACGGAAAATTCCTTGACATCGCCACAACAACTAAATACTCAATGAAAGTCGGAGAAACAATAAAACTCAAATCATCATGGAGCGAAGAATGTTACTATGAAATCGATGAAGATGAATATGGATTCGGTGCAATATCACTGGACAATAACAATAACACAATCACAGGAGAATCGATAGGAAAAACAACCGTAAAAATAACATCAAGCACTGATTCATCAAAGAAAAAATATTGCATTATCACTGTAACATCAGACTCGTTCAGCGGAACAGGGCTTGACTACAAGATGATTGGAAAATGGACTGACGGAGACAGCTACATACAGCTCAACTCCGACTACTCAGGATATATGAAAGTATATCTAGGTAATTCTGTAGTCCAGGATGTGTCACTTAACTGGAGTACAGAAATAGAAGGAACCCAATACAAGAACTACAAATACCTTACTATTTCAAATGCGAGTGATTACTTAAACAAAAGATATAGAATAATTTCTGTATCTTCAACAACATTGAAATTAAAAGGTTGGCTTGCATTCGGAATGCCGCAAGAGACAACATGGACTAAAGACAAAGACTAAAAAATAAAATCTCACAAACAAAAGGGCTGTCTTATAAAGTTTTGAACTTATAAGACAGCCCAATCTATTATTTACTTGTACAAGCAGAATTTCGAGTTTCTATATAAACAGGATAAGACAAACTCTGTTTTTTTCCATTATGGCTGATAGTCAGAACTAGAATATCTGCTTGTTCTGATTTTATAACTGATGTATCAGGAGTAATATCATAATAAGTTGCCGAAATGTGGTCTGTATCTATTTCTCCATATTTGTGCTCAAGATGTGATTTACAAGTTCCACCCATTGTTACAGTAAAACTAGGTATATAATACCATAAACATTTTTGAAATTCATCAATCGACATACATTTTCCGTCAAGACTTGCATCACGAATTCTTCCCCAATCACTATTTTTTGAATCTTTATCATCTTTTGTAACTGTTTTTGATGACTCATGTAATGTTCCACTAGAAAAATTATACAGATTTGAAGATGTCTCATTATTTTTAAGAATCCACTTTCCCCATCTTCTATAATGATTTGCAAAGTCTTTTATGAACCAGTCACAATCGCTGTCTGTATAAGAACTGAAATCGCTCATTTTTATTGGCGTTCCATCAGGATAACTTGCTGACCCCCTATAAGTAGGCTTATATCCTGTAGTAATCTTATAAGCTGGAGCAGTGGTATCAGTATCGTGACTTAATATGAACTGTCCAGTTGTTGCTCCTGCAGAAAGCTTTAAGTTTTCATTCTTATTATCCCTAAGATTTGCTTCAATCTCAAGATTTTTAATCTTGCTCTCATCTACGGAAAACTTAAATGTCATTTTTTCACCATCTCCCATTGTTATAGTATCATTTGCAAATTTTGACCAATAAGCCGTTTTTGTATTATCTGCATAAGAAACTGTAGATTGAGTCATATAGTTCACAGAAAGTTTATCATAATAAAATGTTCCTGAAATTGTAAAGTTTCCAAAAACTTCATTATTTTTGTTCTGATTTTTTGCTTTTATCGTAATTGTGTCAGAACCTTCTATTTTAGGATTGATTATAACCTTACCATTTCCTAAACTATCATTTGTCTGCGTAAAATTACAGAGACCGTTTTCAGAGATGATTTCAACAAGTGCATCAACTGGACTTACAGTGTATTCAACTATGTAAGACTTATCTGGACTTCCAGAAATTCTTGACGTATTAACTGTAAATTTATAATCCCATGAAACATTTACCGAACACTGGGCTTTTGCGCCACCATCCGTAACACAAGCGAGAATCCCACTTCCCTCTTCGATTCCTGTAATCTCAACCTGTCCGTTTCCTTCCGCATCGCAGCCCAAATCGTGATACTCAAAATAATCTTCATCTTTCCCTGTTGTCATTGTCCAGTTCAGAACAGCATCCGCAGGGCTTACCGTATATTTCAAAATTTTTGAATGGAACGGCTGAACTTTTCTTGAGGTTGCCTCAAAGACAAGACTCTTTCCAGCTTCAACAATTACAGTGCATTTCGCGACACTTGAGCTGTCAGGAAGCTGAGCCATTACTGTAGCCTCGCCGACTGATACTGGATAAATTGTAACTTTTTGTCCGTTTCCCATGACGCGCGCCACTTCCGCTCCGTTCGCCCCCTCGCAAGTCCAGATAAGATTATTGTAATCGTTGCTGCTTTCCGCATTCTCGATTGTCGCCTTGAGCTGGCTTCCGCTAGACCCTTTAAGAATCGTCATATATGTCTTGTCGAAAGTTACAGTCTTTTCAGCAGAACCTGGAACAACAACATAGAACTGCAATGTGCTCGCCGCCTTTTCATGAGAGCAGGTTATGACAGCCTCGCCGCTCTTCAGCGCGGTTATGTAAATTGACTGCCCTTTCACAGTTCCGTCCGAGCTGATTCCTGTAACCTGAACAATATCGCTGTCAGAGGTTGCCCATTTAAGATTGACCTGATCGGAATTTGTAACTCCAGTTCCTGTGAGTGTCGCGCTCAAACTCTGACTTTTTCCTTTTTTCACAGTGTAAATTGTTGTGGAAGCCGTTATATAGACAGCATCGACAGACTTCTCCTTTACATAGACCATCATCTCGGAACTTGCCTGCTCAACACCTGTGCTTGTCGCAATAAGACGCGCCTTAACAGTTGTTGTTCCAGAACCAACCGCCGTAATCTGCGCAACAGACTTTGTTCCCACAATCGAGCAGATATTGCTGTTTTCTACAGAATACTCAATATGAGTTGAGACCGTCGTGGTCGGAACTTCCATATTCACAAACTGCACGCTGCCCTGCTCAATCGTCATGCTTTCCTTCGGAAACGAGAATTCTGAATACTGCTGCACATTCACGATTATCTGCTGGTCGTAAGCCGCTTTCGGGTGGTGAATAGTTATCGTAACGCTTCCGGTCTGCTTCGGTGTTATAGTACAGACATTCGCTGAATACTGGAAATCGATTATGTCATACACATCAAGCGACCAGCTGAAATTGTACTTGTCGTTGGTGCTTCCGTTTACAAGAGTCGCCGTTACGGTCTTCGCACCGTCCGTCGGCTTCATCGTTATTATACTGCTCGGAACGCTGATTGAGCACTCGCTTTCCTTCACCTCATCACAGACAACAAGAATTTGAGCCGGCCCAACAGCTTTCGGATGTGAAACAGTTATATAAGTAGTTCCAGCCTTGAGCGCTCGGACTTTTCCAACCTCATTCTGTCCGTACACCGCACATATAGAGGAATCATTTGTAGACCATACGAAATCAGATAAATCGCTCTGATTGCCACCGACCAAATCCGCTGTAATAGACGTGTACGTTGTCCCGACATTCAGGTTCATAACGCTTGACGTAAGCTGTATGAAAGGATTTGCCGCAGCAGCAACCGGGTCAACACATTGGGCGATAATCTGGAGCGGATACTGGCAGTACTTGCTTGTCACAGTAATCATCGCAGTTCCAATTCCGTTTCCCTGAAGAACCGCTGTCGCACCGCTTGAAGTAACATCCACGACATTCGGATTGCTTGAAGTCCAGCTGTAGCCGTCAAGAACAACCGAGTCTGAATTCTTCACGCTGACAGATACGTTCTTAGTGTTTCCCTCGCCTACAGCGACAACATTGTTGCCTGTCGTAAGATAGACATATCCTGCAAGTTCCTCAGAGGAATTTCCGACAACAACAAGAACCTTCTTTGTAAGTTCAGTGGCTGTATGTGAAATTGTGATTTCCGCCTGACCGCTCCCCACCGGCTTTATATATGCAGTTCCGTTTACAGATTGAGCTGAAATTTTAGCAACATCCTCATTGTCAATTGAAAATTGAAATCCGTTAGTGTCCGAGCCGGAATAATTGGCAAGAACTGCCTGAAGTTTTTGTGCGGAGTCATCACGGAACATTGTAATAACATCCTGAGATGAAATATAGACAAGCGGCTCTGCCTCCGGAATTACGTACTCGCTTCCGACACGGACATAGATTTTTAGCGTGTTCTGACTGTCTTTATGTGAAACAGTAACAACAGTTTCTCCTTCTGCAACTGAAGTAATCATTGCATTTGTTCCATTTCCGGTTACTGTTGCAACTGAAGTATCAGAACTTTTCCATAAAATGTTTGAATATTCAGATATTGAAAGATTAACAGCAGTTATATTTAACTTGGAAGTTACACCTACCCCACCTAATGAAACTACATTTTGACTTGTAGTGAAGTAAACCTCTGGTTCTGTTGAAATAGCTCCTTTCGGATAAACAGTAATATTGAATGTAAAACTTACATCTTCAATAGAAGCCGTAAGAGTTGTAGAACCACTCTTTAACGCAGTTACCTTTACTACAAGTGGAGAATTTACACTTTTTTCAAATGATATAATTGAAGAATCTTTTACAATCCAGCTCAATGCAGAAAAATCATAGTCATCTTCAAAACCTGCTGTATTCAAATAAACAGATGAAGAAGAACCTACCTCAATATTGTAATATGTTTTATCTGAATAAAATGCCTTCATTGCATTCAAGGCATCCATATCATCAGCGGTCATTACAAGGACTTTTTTATCTGCGTCTACTTTAGGATGACTTATATTTATATACGACATAGTCGAACCTGTTTGCATAGCAGGTGCAGAAATATTTGCAATATTTCCGTTTGGTGAAATAGTAAGGTAATCTGTATCACAATTCCAGTTGATATTATTATCATCAGAAGAACTTTTTGAGTCACCTTTTAATGTTACTTCATATTCCTGAGAATCTCCGTTTAGGATTTTCACAAGACCGTTGCCTGTGAAATAAAGCGGCTCCTCAAGAATCGCATCTTTGTTCAGGACTTTTATGAGAATTTCCGTCGTATATACAATCTTCGGATGGCTCACGGTGATTACGGCTGTTCCCTCGGCTTTCGGCGTGATGTACGCAGTTCCGTAGGCATAGGTCATCGCGGCAGCCCTCGAGTGGACTGCGCTTCCGTCCGTTGTCTCAAGGTTTATGACATCTCCGCTTCCCGATGACGGCGAGCTTTTCACAGTCCAGACAAAGCCATTCTCGTCTCCGTCATCACCACCACGCAGGCTTACTGAGACAGATGTTGTGTCCGCGCCGACCTTTGTCCTTATGTAGTTCTGGCTTGTTGTTATGTAGCAAGAGGCATCAACAGCGTCCTTCAGCTGGCCTGTTACAATGCAGAGAACCTCACGCGGATAGGCAGCTTTCGGATGGGAGATAATAAGCTTCGTGCTTCCGTTTGCAAGACCGCGCAACATGACCTGGTTTCCGACAGACGACACAATCTCAGCCGCGCTCAGGTTGTCGAGAGAATAGCTGTATTCATCAATTGAGTAGTCGCCTATATCTATATTCTCAAGCGTACTTGTTACAGTCTGCTCCTCAGTTCCGTTCAGAGCAATCATTGTCCTGTCGGGATTTATATAGACATTCTTTACAATCATGATTACACGGCAGAGAATATCAAGCGGATACGCCGCATCAGGATGAGTGATTCTTAAAGTGCAGCTTCCGCCTCGCAGAGGAGTTATGACCGCATTGTTTCCGTTGAATGAAAGCCCAACAGGAACTTCGCTTGAATCCTTCGAGACAATCTCCCACTTGAACGCGCTGTCAAGAGAAGTATCCTTTCCGTTCAACAAGGAACAATTTATTGTCTGCTCGCCGTCACCCTGGTTCATTGTGAGAATGTTCGATGATGTCGTTATATAAGGAACATTTGTCGCGTCGGCAAATACATAGACTCCCATGTAGTACGGATAACTTGCCTTGCTGTTTGTAACCTTGATTCTCGCATAGCCTGAATCCCTTGCGGTTATAAGGCAGTACTGGCCGGTTGGCTGGATTGTGGCAACAGACGAGTTGTCTATAGTCCATGTGTAGCCGTCGATATCAGAAGCATCTCCTCCATAAAGAGAGACAAAAACCTTTTCCGTAACGCCCGGACTTATCTGCAAAATCGATGTGTTTGAATAGATGTAAGGCTCGGTAGTTTTTTCATATCCCTGTTCAAACCCAGAAACAGTTATTATGCAGGTCGCGTCATATCCGCCGTAGGAGCAGCGGAGCGATGTCTGACCTTCGGAAAGTGCCGTTATCGTCACGCCGAAATTAGAGGCTGTGTCGCAGCTTATTATTTTTGAATCATAAGACCACTTGAACTCGCAGTTCCTTTGGCTTGTGGAAGGATTTACCTTTATTGTAATGTAATCCATCGAGCCGACTTTCATTGAAAGCGTTGACTTCGCAAATGAAAGCGAGCTGATTTTCACATCGCCATCATCGCCGCCGCTGTCTGAAACATCGTTCCAGTGGCAGCCTGAGAAAGCAAAAACTGCCGTAATAATGAGCAGCTGAATAGCATTTCTTAAAAATTTCATCTTTTACTCCAGGAATTTTTTTTCAATATTTATTCGTGCGCTCATTTTTGTTTCAACTTTTTATAATGAAAAATCCGCTTCTATAAACTTTCTATTCGTAACAGCGAACCGTTCATATCCGTTTTTTTTTAGCGTGTTCTTACATATTTTCTTGTAGCCTGGGTCACCTTGCACGGCGGAAGCTCAAGCGGAACATTCGTAATCAGCTTGATTTCTCTTCCAACTGGTACTGCAATCGTAGGCTTTATATCCAACGCTCGGTCTATAATCTTGTTCCCGATTTTTGACGACTGCGCCCATACGTCGGTCATGGCATTCTGGATATACTCGTTGTTCTGGCTGTTTATGCTCTTTGACATATCAGTCTGAATCATCGAGTAGACGGCAATCATTCCCAGAGCTTTCATTGTCGCCCACGGATGGTTCGAAACTTTTCCCTTGTATCCGCTCACGCCCTGCGCGCTCACGCCATTCATGTTGCCCAAAGTAATTCTGTAGCCGTCAGGACGTATAAGTAGATTCCATGCCACCTGAACCTTGTCCTGCCCATAGCTGACAGAGCTATTGTAGGTCGCGTAAAGGAGCGAGCCTTGCGGAATCAGGAGAAGCGAATGGTCGTAGCTTGAGTACACATTCTGCGTTACACGGGCAATCACAACGCCGGGATTGTCCGTGTTTATTGCTGTTTCAAGCGAGGCCGAGATAATTGTTCCGTCCCAAATCGTGTTGTACGGAAGAAACTGTCCGTTTCCACCTCCGTTTTCCTGCTTATTGAAGAATTCCTCTCGGTTGGACTGGTAAGCCGCGCTCTGGTTCTGATTTCCGCCGCCGTAGCTTCCGCCTGAGTCATATAGTGAATTCTGAATCTGCTGTGTTCGCTGCATCTGCTGCGCGATGTATTCCTCCTTTGTCATTCTTGACGTGGCTGCCGTCTGCGGAAAATTTCCGTTCATGACCGCGCTGACAATATTGGAGTTCGCATTCGCCGCCGCATAGTCCTGTCCTGCGATTCCCTCGATTTTTCTAGGAGACTTTGAATTTCGTGTGTCCGGGCGGTCTGATTTTGCAGACGAGGACGAGCGGCTTCCGACTGGCGTTACTGGAGCTGTTCCGCTCTGAAGCTCAGGCGGCAATGTTGATAGAACCGACTCCGCGTCCTTTTCGCTCATCGGCTTGTCGTCTTTTTTCTCTTCCTCGAAAATCTGCACTACATTCTCCTTTACTTCGGGAGCTTTCTCAGTTCTCTCTTTGAATTCAATGGCTGTCTTGCTGCCGGACTTGTCAAGCTCACGGCTCTGGACTTTCTTCTTTGACTTTGCAGAGCCTGCCGCCATGACGATAAGGAAAATCACTGCGACCCCGATAAAAATAAGCGCAAGGATATTACCCACGTTAAGCTCTCGCGCCTCGTCTTTATCTTCTTCCGGAGGCGGAAACTCCTCGTCCTCGCTCTCAATCTCATCGTTTAGGTTCACTGGAGAGGCGTCAAGCTCAAGTTTTTCATCCTCATCGATATTATTTTCCACCTTGTGCTTCCTCCTCTTCTGCGGTGATTTTTTCCGCAATTCTCTGGCTTGTTTTTTTCTTCTCTATCACGACTTTCTGCTTTCCAAGACGGAGAGTAACTTTATTCACGAGGTGAGGAACGACAAACACATTCTTCTTTACGGAATAGTTCTCAATCTCGTTCTTCTCGTTGAACATGACAGGAAGCTTCTTCTGAAGCACAATATCGTCCACCTGAATGTAGGTTGACTGTCCGTCATCGTAGACACGCTTCGGCAAAAATTCAGGCTTTTTGAACATCGAGTATTTCATCTTATAGTCAAAGGACAAAAGCTCCGGGTTCGAAATTCTGATAAAGTCGTTCTCGACGGAGCGGCTTTTTTCAGCAGGGCTTTTCACATAGACATTCCGTTTTCCTGGATATGTAAATTTCACAATCGCCATGTGCGTGTCGGCAAACGACTTCACGCGCAGATGGTAGACACGTCGGTCGGTTATTATAATCAGACTTGAGTCCAGCTTTGAGTACGCTGGCTTCACAAAAAAATGCTGGACTTCCTCGCCTGTCTCCGGGTCAATCGAAACGCCTGCCGTAAGCTCCCACACGCTCTCGTCCTCGGAGAAAAACGGAGTTCCTTTCACAGCCTCGCCGCGCTCAAGAACAATGTCCGTAAGATGGTACGGCTGGGCATAAATTTCATACACAAGATTCTCGTTATACTGATAGAAAAAAGTTCCGCTCTTGTAGTTCTCCGGCTTCACAACAGCCTTTTTTTGGCTTTCTTTCACAGCGTCGTATCCGGTCTTGAATCCGCGCTCAAGATCGGGAACATCTTTTTGCTCGGGAATGTAGACAGGACGGTCAACAAAGACAACAGTATCTTCCATATCCTGAACTTTCAGCTCTTCCTGCACATAGTAGCCTTTAAGCTCAGCATCGTTTTTCTGTTCATCTTCTTCAATAGATTCCGCGCCGCTGTCGTAAAAGTCAGCCTGGTTCACGCTCTTCTCAAGGTCTCTTGTCGTGGAGCATGAGAAAAGCATAAATGCCGCCGCAACAACCGACACGTGTCGGTCGATTTTTTTTCCTGTTTTCATTTTGTTTCTCCTGAATAGACTTTCGTGTTTATTTCCTTCATGTCAAATGCGGTTATGTAGATTCCAAGCGGATTGTCCTTTATGTCCTCGTCGCTCGGCTGCAAAGTTTTTACACTTATGACCGCGCGGTAAGCCACATTGCTCACAACCGAGCCTGAGACCTGCCGGGTCAGAACCTGATAGTCAATCTGGTAAGAATCCTTGGAGAGCTTCAGCGGCTCAGTCTGGAAAAGCACTTCCCTTGTGCGCGTGCCGAAGTATTCAAAAGGCTTCTCTTCTTTTAAAAGGGCTGAATATTTTGACGCTGTTGTTGAAGTCAGAATGTGGTAGATTTTGCTGACCGACTTTTTCATCACGGTCTTGTCGGTTGAGAGCGTGTGGTATAGATTCAGGAAATCCTTGACCTGATACTGGACTGCGACTTCCGGGACATTGAAGTCCTGATAGTTTTTCCGGGAGACCGGTCCGATATATGACGCCTGCCCGAAATCATTCATCGTCACAATCACAGGAATCGAGTCCGGCTGCGCCACCGCGTACAGGCTTATTCCGATTGAGAGAAAAAAAGCGAGGCAGGAAATGACAGCCACAATCCGCAGGATATGGTTCTCCCTGCGAATCTGTCCTGTAATCCAGTCAAAATGCTCAAGCTGCGGATAGAACGGAGTCTGGACTTTCCCGGCAGGAGGATATTGTTTTGTACTCATAAAGTATCTCCAAGAATGGGCGGGCAGATACTTTTGCTACAGATTACAAATTTTCAAGCCTACAGTCAATATTGATTTTATTACACATAAAAAGATATTTGTAATTTTAGAAATTTATTCACGCTTGCCGGAATTTCTTCTGTTTCGCTGGCTACCGACGACACGTATGCTTGAGTCCGTAACCTGCCGAGAGAGGCTTCTTGTCCCGTCTCTTATCTCGACATATTTTCCGGCAAGGTCATCCTTCTTCAGCTGCCATACAGGAACATAGACAAGGGACTCTCCGTTTCTTATGACAAGCGCATCGTTCCAGCTCTCGTCCTTGTCGAACGAGATGACTTTCTCGACAGTTCCGCTGATTCCGCCGCCTGAGTAAAGCTCAAGCTTTCCGCCTGACTTCTGATACTCGTCAAAGAATGTGTTGTATCTTCCTGTCGCGACAAGGACTTCTTTCCAGTTATCTTTTAGCTCATAGAATCCGGCTTTTCTGACAGCAAGTTTCAGTTCAGAAAGAAACGCGAGTCTGTTCTGCATTTCAGGGCTTAGAAGATGATGGCTTATTCTGCCTGGGTATTTTTCAAGCTCCTCGTCAAGTTTTGTCCAGCGTCTTGCGGCAACAAGATTTTTCTGCGCCGCAAGAATTTCCTGCTCTGTTCTTTCACCGACCATCTGTGTTGCGATGTACGAGAGAGTCTCCCTCATAGTCCGCTTAATCATCTCAGGCTGAAAACAAACACGCTTTCCGTTCCTGTCCCTGCCGTTTATGCAGATGTGTGCGTGGCGGTGAGCCGTGTCAGTGTGAACTGCACCCTGCCAATAAAGCTCGAAGCCTGTCATAGTCGCAACACGCCTGATGAATTCAGAGGCCAGCACTTTCAAGTTCACGTTCTGGTTCTCGGGCGAGATTATGAATTTGAAATGCTCCGGGACTTTCGCAGCCTCGTACTCGGAATTTTCCGTGCCGAAAATCTTAGGCTTGTCCAGAACTTCATTCTTGTTCTCCTGCGGCATATAGGTTGAAAGATACTTGTCATGAGCCTGCATTGAGGAGCTGTGCGAGACCTTGAACATCACGCGCTGGTCTTTCTGGCTCGCGGAACTAGAAGAAAAAGCTCCGCCACGTCTGCCCCCAAAGAAACTTCCGCCGTCATCACGACCGACACGTGTCGGTTTTGCAGAAAGCAGCTTTGAGAGCCGCCACATATCATCCTTCTTGTACGGAACTTTTCTTACCTTGCAGAGGTCTTCCTCATAATGCTCCTTTGTCGGACGGCTGGAGAATATGTCTTTTATTGAATGGGATTTCATAAAATATTAATCATGAATTTTGTGAAGATATAATTCTTTTTTCTTCTGAAAGATTTCTTTCTATACATTTTTCTATAAAATCTTCAATTCTATCAGTAATATTTAATTCATCGTAAATTCTTTCTAATTCATTAATAGGATAAATTCTATTAGATAAAACTCTATCGACTATATCATTTTCCTTATGGTCAGCATATAGAAAATCTTTTTCTACACATTTCCAATTAGGATAATACCAAATGATTGGATAGTATTTATTATCCCAAACACCTTTCAAAATTTCAAAAGAAACTATTTTCAGTTTATCATCTATATTTTTAGCCTTTTTAGGTTTTTTCATACGAAATAGCAAATATGCAAAATCAGCACTAATTGTTACTTTATGATGATATGCGAATTTTGAAATTCTGAAACCAATATCCATATCCGGTCCAAGAAAATCTGTTAATAATAAATTTCCTGTAGTCAGGGACATTTTCATATTTTTGTATAGAGTATTA
>CAVIQW010000001.1:0-88115 GCA_963644915.1 Paratractidigestivibacter sp. | reverse complement strand
GGTTTTGATTCAATACTTTTTACACCAGCAATCCATAACGTGGATTTTATATCTAAAATTTCAGAAATATTTGCAGAATCAAATACATCCTTTATATCTTTAGAAACTTTCAATTGAATATTAAAAACAATATCAGGAATGTTATATATAATGTCATCACTCTCAATTTCATCTAAAGACACATATAACAAAACCTCATCACCTAAATATTTCCAAACAACAACTTGAGGTATTTTTACATTTAATTCACTATATATTAACTCGTAAAATTTAAATATCACACTAGGCCAGCAAGTCGGCTCTTTTGTCTTCAACTTTGTCGATCCAACCAAATCAAATGAAAAAAAGATATAAATTTCTTTGTTAGATGAAGTATTTTTTCCATTTAAAATATCAACATCCGAATCAGTAAAATCTTTTAAAATATCTTTATTACCAAGCAAAGATTCCAAGCCATTTACCTCTAGTCAATGCAGCATCAAACGAAACGTCAAAGTGAGTCGCTATCAAACCAATGTTTATTACATTATTTTTTTTGTGCTCATTTACAAAATCTCTATATTCCTTAGCTGGCATTAAAAATGCACCGGCAAACTGATTCGCTTCATATTCTTCCTCTGAATACCCTTGCCGATATTTTGGAGAATCATAGTATTCATCTATGGAATCCCATTTTTCTGGATTTATAATAAATCCCATATGTAAAAACAGATGCCCTAGTTCGTGCGCAATAGTAAATCTTGAGCGTGTCTTAGAATGTTCAGCATTATAAGATATTTCAAAAGTGCCATTTACCTTTTGTATTCTTCCAGATATTGTTGAATCCTCAAAAGTAATTGACTTCAATTCTCCTTGCAACCTTTTTACTACATTTTCTACTTCTATAGGGGTAGCAATATTAAAGTTCAATCTAATAGACTCAGCTAATTTTTCAATAACCTGCCGTCGTTCGTATGTCATGCAAGCCTCCTATTTCTTATATATAATATCATAAAAATACAAAAAGTGAATACAAATTCCCCAATCTACCCAATATGAAAAAGACAGTATCAAGTTTTTTTATTCAATAAACAAGAGATTAGTTCTTATATTTTATAAAAATTTAGCGTTCAAAGCCTGAATCAAGCTCTCTTGTCTTTTTATTCTGCTTGGATTTTCCCTCAAGGACATCCTCTATCATTTTAATGTCAAGTGGCTTTTTGTTTTCGGAGGAGAATATTTTTCTTACGGCAAATGTGCTTCCCCTCGGGAAGCGCTCATAAATTTCAAGGCTGTCGGCAAAGCCTGATTCGTAGACTGACTTTATCGTTTCCGGAAGCTGCCTTATGACGAGGTCGTGATGAGCCTTGTCAACCGCTCTTGCCAGAAGAGGATTAAATTCTTTCATTTTTTCATATCGTTCCTGGCATGATTTCCAGCTGGTCTCCTTGTCGCATATCTGAATCGCGATTCCAGTCCTGTATCCGGCCTGCTTCATCTTTTTCAAGGTCGAGACAGGTGTCGCGGAAGTGCGGAATGTTCCCTCGACAACAATGTTGTATTTTTCAGAGACAGCCTTGTCTATAAGATCCTCCGTCATGCGTCCTGAAAATTTTGATGTGTATTTTGGGGATTCCTCTTTGAAAAGATTCTGGATTTCCTCAAAATGGGGATGATAAGGGCGGAAGTCATCGCCAGAAATGGAAATTATGTTCTTGTTCAATCTTGCTGAAAGCATATTCGTGAGAGTTGTTTTTCCAGATCCCGGCTGGCCGCCAAGAACGAAGCCCTCTGGAGATTCCTCTGCCTCAAGAAACGGATTCATCAATTTTATCTGATTCCAGACAATTCTGAATTTTTCCTTGAATTCTTCATCCGTGCAGTTCAGAGCGTTAATAAGATACATATCTATACCGCCCCCAGCTGCTTGATTCTTGTGGTCGTGGCTTTGTAGTCTATGTCATTAAAATCTGTATTTATAAGCTTGTGCTTCAACCCGCATAACTCTCTTTCCGAGACTGTCCGCTCATCACTATTGTTTTTGTTGTGAAGCATGGCAAGGCTGTAAGAAACAAGCTCCAAGAGAACATCCTTTTCCATTATTGTAGCCATAGGTTCGCCTCCATAAACAAATTCTATTTCACACAGTATTATTTTGTCAAGTTCTGTTTTCGACCGACACGTGTCGGTTCAGTACTTTTCTGAATATTCCGCCGGCAGAAAATGTGCGATGATTCCGCCTTATCCTTTTTTCAATTCCAAATTCAGCCGTCGTTTCTTCCAGTTTAGAAGTTCCTGCATCCTTACAATATCGCTTATTGATTCAAAGAATGCTTCATCATATTTCTTGCTGAAATTCTGTGTCTTCAGTTCTAGTGTGTTTTCAATTCTTGCGACTATGGATTCTGGAGTCAAATCAAAATCAGAAAGACACTTTAAATCCGGATTATTTTCAAGAGTTCCAAATAGAAGCCACTGAACAGACACATTCAGACTATTTGAAATTCTTTGTAGCATTAACGGAGTAGGTATTGTTCCCCTTTTTTTCCATTGTGCAAATGAGGAATTGCTTATACCTATAGACTTTAAGAAATCACTATCTCTTATTTTCAAATCGTTCAGACACTCTAAAATTCTATTGTACATGTATTTATCTCCATTCTTATTCCTCTATCAATTCATTAGCTACAATACTTTCCATAAGTCCTATAGCCTTTTCAGAATATGGAACTATGCCTTTTAATCCGAAACTGAGCCAACTCTGTATATTGTCCGTGTCACTTATTTTATAGGAAAGCCTTACATTCTTATCCTGCACAATGGAATTGAATTCTTTCAGATTGCCGCTTACAAGAGACAGAAGAAATATATTGATTCCAATTCCTTTATCATTGTTGTGATGTAATAAATTGATTACAATGTCAGGAATTGTGTGCATTCTGTCCTCCACAAAAAGAAGGAAGTCAACTTCATCTTTTGTATAAAACGTTTTTTGATTCATCGAATTTCGCAGCACATTTTCCCGGAAAAGATTTCGCATAAATACATCGTTCAGCTGCAATATGCTGACAAGTGTCTGTATAAGCTCGCTGACCAGATCTGCAGAATCCTCTGGGAAATAAAATTCTGCCCCTTTATAATCGTTTTTGCCTATATCAATTTTTCCAGCCTGATATTCCTTTCCAAGTTTTTTTAACGCTTCTTCTTCGGTCTCAGCTTTTATTTCAACAGTCTTGCCGTAGTATTCACAAATATCTATTTTATAGCTTTTCATTATTCTGACTCCCTTGAAACCTCATCTTCAAGTTTTATATAGTAAAAATTTCTGCGCATTTCTGCCCGAAAGTATCAATGTTTCAATTTTTTCTTGATAATTTTCTTCTCTTTCAAGGTCTTAAGTTTCTTTTGCCTTTTCATAGGACTTCGCCGCAGGCTTTTCTAAATCAAGTCCTCTGTAACGATATCTCCATCCGTTAAGAAAAAACATCTTGTCTGCAGCCTCTTTGCCTTTTTTGTAAAAAAGCACATCATATTGTGCAGAGACGACATTCTTTTGCAGCTGCGCCAGCTCCGAATTGTAAAAGGAATTCTCCTTTCTGCGCTCCAGCTCTTTTTTTGTCATTTTCTATTTCCTCTCGACCGACACGTGTCGGTTCAGTGCTTTTCTGAATACACCACCGGCAGAAAATGTGCGGTGATTCTGCCTTATCCTTTTTTCAATTCCAATCAATTCGTTATCCACAGAAGAACTTTCTATCAGATTCAACTTACAGAACTTCTCAACAGCTTCCGCAGCTTTTCCCTTATCAAGAAATTCAACATTAACGCTGACATCGGAAGAATTCCTCATCGCATTGCTCCAGGCAGAATACCAGCTCAAATATATTTTTTTTCTAAGTCGCCATTCTTCATTTTTATTATCAGGATTAGCCAGAGCCAAAAGACAGAACTGAGGTCTGCACATTCCGTTTTCGCAGTCATAAGACGCATGGAATTTTCTCAAAATGCCGGAATATTTTCTGCTGAAAAAAGACCACCTGCTGTTGCTCCATGCTCTCCAGGCACAGAACATTAAGTCAGACATCTCCGCAAGTTCCTGCAATCCGCACCAGCCGACATCAAGAGAAATTCTGCACAGCAAATCCGGCGAGTCTTTTATCATCTGAACCATCAATGACTTTCTCTTTTTTGAGAAATACATATTTTTCCGCCAATGACATATAATTTCATATCTAAACCTGTAACAAATATGTCATTATAGAAATATATTGTCAATATATAAATATTTATTCTAAAAATACAAATTTCTTAAATCGCATAAAAAAACATCGGAAATTATCCGTACTACACCGCATATAAAGAAGAAAACAGACAGGTGCATTACACAAAAAACGCACGTAATACAGGCAACTCCAGAACTGGAAACGAAATAGCACGGCTTGTAGCACAAACCTTTATCTTGCGTCCAAGAGTTACTCTTTTCTTCTCTTTTGCCAATTTCATCTCTTTTCAAAAACGACTCTTTTTCTAAAATTCTTTCAATGACTTATGAATAACGACTTTAGCGGAAAAACTGCCATTTTCTCATAAGTTGAACCGACACGTGTCGGTTCAACAGCAGCAGCGGATTCACATTGCCCTTGAAAAATCCAGAATATAAGTCTATAAATGGAAATGAACTTCTGCCCGCCCGAAGGAGTTCAAAATGCTTATCATCGCAGAAAAGCCGAATGTCGCAAAGGAATTTGCGGACGTGCTCTCGTGCAGGAAAAACGGCGGAATCTATTCCGGAAAAGACATCACAATCACAAGCTGCAAAGGACATCTGTTCAACCTTGAGGAGCCGAAACATTACACTTCCGAAAGTTTTCCGATTATCCCGGAGATATTCGATTACCGTGCAAATCCAAAGACATCGGAGCAGACTAAAATTGTCATCAGCCTTCTGAAAAAGCACCGCAATGACGAAATCCTGATTGCGACAGATGCAGACCGGGAGGGAGAGGTCATCGCAAGGGAATGTCTTCTGATGGCTGGAATCACGGACTTCAGCAGGATAAAAAGGTTCTGGGTCTCGCAGGCTCTCACTGTAGAAGTCATAAAAGACGGAATCAGAAACGCAAAGCCGCTGTCAGAATACAACACGCTCTCGGCACAGGGATTCGCACGGCAGCACGCCGACTGGCTTGTCGGAATGAATTTCTCAAGATACATAAGCCGTGCCGCAAACACAAAGCTTCCAGTAGGAAGAGTCCAGACAGCAGTTTTAAGCGCAATCTCGGAAAGGTGCGACGCAATCAAAAATTTCAAGAGCGAGAAATATTTCGAGCATTACGGAATTTTCCGACCGACACGTGTCGGTTCAGGCAATGTTGAATGTACAGGAATTTATTTTGAGAACAGCACAACAAAATTTTCAGACAATTCAAGAGACCAAAAACTGAAAGAATGTGTCGGGAAGAGAGCAATATTGAAAGAAAAAAAGCAAGAGGAAAAATCCGGTGAGCCGCCAAAACTCTACAACCTGAACGCCGCGCAGAAAGACGCTTTCAGGCTCTTCGGCTACAGCGCGAACGAGACGCTCGAACTAATCCAGTCGCTCTATGACGACATGAAATGCGTGTCCTATCCAAGAACCCCGTCAAGAGTTATGGGCAGCGGAAACGTGGAGCTTTGCCGCAATGTGTTTGACGAGCTTTGCAGCGCATATCCAAAATACAGGCAGCTTGCCTCAAGCGAGGATTTCTCGATCTCGAATAAAAGGTGCTTCAACGACAGAAAACTCGAAGCCCACCACGCACTGATTCCTCTGAAAGCCCTCCCTGAAAGCGCAAACGAGAAACAGATGAACGTCTACACACTGATTCTTGAGCGTTTTATGACAGCCTTTCTCCCGGAATCAAAATATATCCAGCAAGTCTATATTCTTGAAGTTGGAGGAAACACATTCAAAGTTTCTGGAAGAAAGACAACAGAGCCTGGCTGGAAAAAATTTTCTGCCATATTGTCCGACCGACACGTGTCGGTTCAGAATGAAGAAACTGAAAACGAATCACAGAGCCTTGACGGAATCGACTGGAATTCGCTTGCCCTATCTGAAATCGAAACAAAGGAAAAATGGACGAAGCCGCCGAAATATTTCAACGAGGCAAGCATTCTCTCTTTCATGGAAAATCCGAAACCCGACCGACACGTGTCGGTTCAAGATGAAGCGAATGAAAAGCTCGCAGGGCTTGGAACTCCAGCCACGCGGCACACGTTCATTCCGAAGCTCACGGCGAACGGATACATTGAAGTCCAGAATAAGAATTTCATCTGCACGAAACTCGGCGATACACTTCTTAAATCATTGAGAAATTCAAGCTTGAAGCAGGTCGCCGACATCTCAGCGACAACACAGTGGGAAAAGGAGCTTGCGGAAAATCCTGAAGTCTTCGAGAAAAAAATGAAGGACTTTGTGAAGCAGGCTGTCAGCGCGGAAATCAGAATCGACCGTTCAGGAATCACGGCGGATGACATCAAGTGTCCGCTCTGCGGAAAGCCTGTAAAGGAAAGCGCAAAAAGCTGGTTCTGCACAGGCTACAAGGACGGCTGCAAATTCAAGTCGCTATGGAAAGAGACACGCGGAACAAAATTCACAAAGTCGGATATAAAGGCTTTATGCGAGGGGAAAAAGACATCGCTCAAAAAATGCACGAAGAAAGACGGCGGAAGCTATGAATGCCGCTTTATTCTGAACAAAGAAAATTTATGGGAAATTGAGCCACTGTTTGAAAAAAAGAATAAAAAATGAACCGACACGTGTCGGTCGAAAAAAAACTGTATCAAGGCAAACAGATTTTTTGTGATTCTGTAAAAAGCGAAAAGGCAGAAATTCAAAAAGCTATACTTGACTAATTGTAATACATTGCATACAATGTATTACACAAATATAAAGGGGGCTTTATATGGCACTGACTGCAACGGCAACTTTTAGAACTACACCCGAATTGAAAAATAGGGTTAATTTTCTTGCAAAAGAAACTCGCAGACCCACGAGTTTTTATTACAACTTGCTTTTAGAAGATTACCTTGACGACATCGAGGATATCTACCTTTCTGAAAAAGTCCTTGCGGATATTCGGAGCGGAAAAGAAAAAACTTATCCAGCAGATGAAGTTTACAAGGAGTTAGGAATTTGAAAGTTGAATTTACAGAAACGGCAATAAAGGAACTTTCAAAACTTGATAGACCTGTGCAACTTCAAATCAAAAATTATTTGAATGAGGTTGCATCGCTTGAAGACCCAAAAAGTCGGGGCAAGGGACTTGTCGGAAATCTTAACGGACTTTGGCGGTATAGAGTTGGTGACTACCGAGTTATTTGTGAGATTTTGGACGACAAAATTTTGATTACAGTTTTGCATATAGCCCACAGAAAAGAGGTCTACAAGTGATTTTTTTGCTCGGTGATGTTTTATTTTGTCGTCCGAGTAAAAACACCCCCCCCAAAAAAAAACGCTTCTATGAGCGTCTGATGGGCAAATTCTGCTGTAAAACCGACACGTGTCGGTCGAAACATCAGGACTGAGAATGGAAACTTCCTTTTTTTATTCCTTGGATAGGAACCAAGCAAAGTGTAATAAAAAAAAGAAAATATGTTGGATACATTTCAGATAATTTCACCTGTAAGATTTCTATCTCCCAAACATCTGCACAACCATGCTTGCGATTGAGGCGACGGACATTCCGTAGATAATCATGTCCTTTGCGGAAAGTTTTTTGCTTTTTACGCCGGGAACGCTTTCAATCAGTTTCTTGTTCTCGGCGGCACACTGCTTCAGAAAGTCAATTGACTGTTTCTTTATTGTCTCAAGATGTGCCTGGCATTTTTCGGTGTAGGCTTTTATCATGTCCGAAGACTGCGTCTTTAGAATTTCATACTCGTTCTTTGAGTTTGCAAGAAGTGTTGTTGAAACTTCCGCGATTTTCTTTTCAGCCTCATTCAAGTAGCTTGTTGAGGCTTTTTCGGTTTCGTCCTTAAATTCCTTGATACTGTCCTTTATGATTTCATCAGCCGATTTCAATTCCGTGATTTTTGCATGGATTTCTGCAGTGCAGGTGTCCATGGTTCTTGTCATTGTCTGGATGAAAATCGAGACTTCCATTTTTTCTTTCTGGAGCTGCTTTTCAAGCACAGCGACTTCCGCCGAAAGATTCGCGTTTTTTACTCGCTCCTCAAGATAGTTCTCGTATGATTCTGCCGTATCAAGTTTTTCTTTTAAGTCTGTGGTTGACTCAATCAGCGCGTTGAACTTTGTGATTGTGTCATCGCGAAAATGCTCAAGCTCGCTGTTCTTTGATGTGATAAGGCTGTTTGCGACCTCCTTTAAATCCTGAACATCATCAAGAGTTTCCGCAAGGGCGATGAGGTATTTTTCCGCCTCTGCCTGTGGAATTGTTATCATTCTTGCGTCCATTTTTTCTTCTGCTTTCGTATTTTTATCCAGCTGGTTTTCTGTTTTTTGATTCGAGAAGTTTTGAATAAGTGCCATTCTGTTTTCCTTTCGACCGACACGTGTCGGTCGGAGTTCTATTTTCTTCTTTCTGAAAGATTTTTTTCAATTCTGACAGGAACGCCGTTTTCCCAGTATTCCTCTGTGTCGCCGCCTGCGTCCACTATTTTCTCGATAAAGCCGTTATTCCAGTATTCCCAGTGGTTCGGATATTCAACGGCGGGCTCTTCATTTTCAGAATGGATAAGCCCGTTCTTGAAGTTGAAAATCACGAGCGTGACAGTTCCGTTTATCTTCATGGATTTGCTGTTCTGTCCGTTCAGCGGAATTCCGTCCATGACGAACTGCTCCATCTGGAATTCCTTGAACGGCGAGCTTGATTCCTTGAAAAGGTCGTTGTTTGCGAATTCGGCTCTCTTTTTCTCAATCTCTTCTTCTGTCATTGCTTGCTCCTTTTTATTTTTTTGATGGCACTTGAAGCCCATTATGCCACCATTCCTCGTAGTTGTCGATATGGTCGATTACGGCAGGCTCGTCGTCGCAGTGGAGGACTCCGTTCTTCCAATGCTCGATGTGAGTTCCGTCTATTGTCTCTATTGCCGGAAGAAGGTTTCCTTCCTCGTCCGTAGTGTCATTCAAAAAGCCGTCTTTTACCCTGATTGTTACGGAATCTTCTATTATATAGTCGCCGTCTGCAACCTTGTTTTCCTTTGTCATTATCCGTCTGTACTGATACTGCTTGAAATTTTTCATTTAGAACCTCGTTATCATTTTACTTTTGTCAATTTTTGGCTTTGCGAAAGGATTCTCGCTGTTGATTTCTTCCGCAATGTCCTTCTGCTTTTCTCCAGTCTCATGTGCGGATTTCAGAATCCGTTCTATCAAATCCGCAAGCTCTGAAGAACCTGATTCGCAGCTGTTGAGCTCGTCGGCAAGAACCGCGATGTCATTTTTTGTAAGTCTTACAGGAACTGTCATTGATGTCATTTTTTTCCTCCTTCTTGATGTATTTCGGGCATAGGGTTATATGCTCTGCCGAAATATAGTATTTGCTTCTTTCCTGATCTGGATTTTCCAGCGTTACATATTTTTTCTGTCGCAGAAATCCAGACACAACAATCTCCTTGTCTTTTTTCAGATAGTCAAAGATGTGGCTTGCGACTTCTTTCAGAAAATGGACTTCAATAATTAGAGGCTCGCTCTTCTGGTATGGAAGTCCGTCATCCTGAGCAATGAATGTTACAAGCGGAGTCTGTCCCGCCGATGTATTGATAAGGAATATCTGAGCGTCAGAGACAATCTTTCCGTGTAAGGTTATAGAATTCAATTTGCTAAGCTCCTTAATGTGATTTTTATTGCTATGAGCGTAACGCACCAGCAGAACGCTTTTGACACCGCTCTTTTTCTCCAAATCCAGTAGTCATAATGGCTGTAGCGGAATATGTAGCTCGTTATTAGAATAAGCACAGTTCCTGAGATTATGAACACCAGAAGTGCGAGCGGCGTGAAGCGCGTGTTCAGAAAATGCAGGATATAAGCCAGCCTTGCGTTGAGAATTTTTATTATGACTGATGATTTTACGGCTGACATAATCCTGCTCATTTTCAGACAAGCTCCTCTAAGTCTGTATAGATGTCAGTGTCAAAGTCCGGCGTGTCCTCATAAATCATGCTTTCCTCATTCTGCGCTTCCTGCTGCGGAATTGCGTTGTTTTCGGAAGTCTGCGCGCTGTTTTTTTTAGCTGATTCTTTTGCGTCAAAAATAAACTGGATGTTCCTAACGCCGATTGCCGTCGCGCTTTTCTTCACTCCGTCCTTTTCCCATCTGTCCTGCTTCAGGTAGCCGTCGATTATTATCTTTCTGCCTTTTGTAAGGTAAGGAAGAACCTTCTCCGCATACTGGTTGTACACGGAAAGCGGAAAGAAATTTCCGACCTGCACGAATTCGCCTTTCTCGTTCTTGTAACTTCTGTTTGTCGCTATGCTGAAAGCCGCGATTTTCATGCCGTTTGGCATGATTTTCATTTCCGCATCCCGAACTACGCGTCCGAAAAGTTTTACATCGTTAAGCTCCATTTTTTGCTCCTCGACCGACACGTGTCGGTTCTATCTGATATTGTTTCTAATCCGCAGCGCAATGCCGAGTATTGCAGCGCAGATTAGTATTGCCCAAAGTGCTATTCTTGCAGTCCATACAATTTTGTATTGCAGGCTCTGGCTTCTGAAATTTTTCAGAAAACTCATTATCCGCTGCAGGACTGCAATGTTTTCATTTTCTTCTTCTGTTTTCCTGTCCTCAAAGAAGCTCAGAAATTCATCAAGCCGTTTTTTCTTTTTTCTCATGCCTCTATTCCGTATTTTTTGTAAAGCTCGCTCATCTCCGATTTAAGCTGCTCCCTTGTGTTCTTGTCTGCAAGCCTTGCGAATCCGAGCGATATTTTCTGTCTGATGAAATTCTCCTCGTCTATTTTGAAAAGCCTTTTCTTTTCCGGCGGAAGATTCCAGACTTTTCGTGCAATTTCAAGTTTTTCATTATCTCTTGCGGTTGTCATGTCGAATCCGCATTCGGGGCAGTTTGCATATATGTTGACTTTTTCCTTTCTGCAGACCGGGCAAGTGCAGAGATATTTCTCACTCTCGGCAGCTTTTTCAGAAATTTCTGTCTGGCAGTTTCTGAATTCCTGGAGAATGTCGTTCTGGAAGAAAAGTCTGTATGCAAATCCGCGTGGATTTGCAGGCTTCTTTTCCGCAACACGTTTTTTGATGAACTCAAGATAGTTTTCCGCTGATTCTATTTTTATTTTGTTTTGCAAAAAGAATGCTGTTGCTTTTTCCGGAAAATTCTCGTCAAATGCGTTTTTTCCGAAAATTTTTTCAGAGGCATTGTTAAAAGCAACAGCAGAATTCTTGAATTCGGAAATTTTTAAAGAATCAGTAACCAGAGAATCATTGGTAAGAGAATCGTTTAAAGCATAGGAACTGGAGTTCCCTTGCGCATAGGTATTTTCGTTCCTTTCCGCAAAGGTAGCGGAGTTCCTATGCGGAATTTCTGGAGCCTTTTCTGATTCCGCATAGGTCGTTTTTGTCCCTTGCGGATTTTCTTTTCTCGCAAAGGTACTGGAATTCCTTTGCGGAATTTTTTCGCTGCAAGAATTTTCTTCTTTCTTTGATTCTGTTTTTTCAGTTGCTTTTGTATTCAGAAGCGTGTCGTAAAGCTCTGTTGTTCTGTAGTATGAGCGTTTTCCGCCCTGCGTTATGACTGTCTCGCGCTGCATGAGTCCTTTTTCCACGAACGCGTCGAATCTGCGCCGGATTCCTTTTTCAGATGTGATTCCGATTACAGGGAGGTCTTCCATTATCTTTGAGATTTTTACCCAGCCGAAAATTCTGGAATTGTCGGAGGAGTCCTTGAAAATGCGCTTCTCCATTTTTCCGATAAAGAAATTTGCGAACCAGTCAAGAATCAGCGCGTCCGTGACATCGAGTCCGTATTCGAGAAGTTTTTCCTGAGAGTATGCGAATACAGAGAATCTCATACCGTTTCCTCCTTCTGAAGATTTTTTCCGTGTTCACGGAGAATCCCCCTGAGCTTTTCCTGAAGCAGAATAAATTTTCCGTCCGGAATGTCCCTGTCGATAAACGGAAGAAAAATTGATGTTATCCTTGCGGCGAAGTCATCGTCAGTGAGCTTCTGCGCATGGACAGTTTCGGTGCGATTTGAGAGAGTTCCGATGTATCCTTTTTGAATGAGTGTCGATATGTAGTTCATGGCCGCCCTCCATATTGTTTACAATAGTTTCCAGTCGTCTGAAAATGCATAAGAATCTTTATTTATGATTTCTTCTGGCATATTCCAACATTCGTTTTCTTTATCGAGCACAAGCCTGTCACAAATGTTGTACTTGTCGTAAATTTCTTTGGAAATCTGCTTTTTCAAGGGAAAGAAGAACCTCTTTTATTTTTTCGTTTGTCATTTGCTAGTTTCCTGATTCATCTTGTCTTTGACTTTCATCTTTTTCATTCTGTATTTTCTCGATTTTCTCCAAGTCTAATCCGTTATTGTTTATGATAATCTGAGGCATTTACCGACTCCTGCTTTTTATAAACTTAAATCGCCATCGTTGAAGGTCATTGTAAGAGTCATACAGATTCTTCCATGATGATGTCATCATCAAAATCAGAAATGCCTGAATCACCGTTGTCAGAATCGGAGGATTTTTCTTCTTCTTGTTTCTGCTCATCAGACAGATTAAAAGCCCTGTAGATTCTTGCCACAGAGAAATCGTCAAAATGGCTGTCATTGCGGATTTCCTCAGCAGATCTTCCGCTCTCAATTTCTGAAAGAATGAAGTCATAGATTTCGTATGCAAGGTCGCTGCCTTTTTTCAGTCCGGCTTCATAAGCCGCTTTTCGTTCCTTTGTCCGCTCGGAATCCTCTTCCGGGGAAAGTCTGTATGACGGCCGTTCGATTCCGTCTGAATGGTTGAAATTCAAACCTGCTGGCGTCCCCTCATTTGTGGAAAGTGACTCTGAAATGTCATCATCTTTGTCTGTTGATTTCTTCTTAGACGCTTTTCGGGATTTCTTCTCAGCCTTGATTTCCTTGCAGATGTCCTTTACCGTTGCCTCTCCTGATTCAATCCTTTCTCGCTGCTCATCGGTTGCCTCCTCGTCAACAGTTTCTTGATTGATGATTTCGTTGTAAATCTGATTCGGCGAAGCCTCTCCGTTCTCGATTCTTTCAATCTGCTCGCCGCTTGCCATGCTGTTCACTTTGTTCGCGCGCTCAACTGTTTTTTCCGAAACTCCAAGCTCTTTTCCTATAGCCTCGTTCTTGTTCCCCTCAAGACTCTGGATGTAGTCGCTCCCCATAAGCTCCTGGATGTTTTTCAAAAGGTCAATTCCATTAAGATTTCTTCTATCAGTCTGAAGATGAAGAGCATAACGATGGGCTTCCTCAAAAGTTTCAAATGTATGCTTGAAATAAGGAATCATTTTTATTCCTGCCATTTTACTGGCTGCAACTCTTGTATAGCCATCTATAAGATAATTATGTTCCTTTCCGTCATCACCTTTTGTAACCCAGATATGAACCGGCTGGCTTGAATCAAAATTATTTTTTTCCATATCGACTGTAATCCGATTAAGCAAAGCTTTATCTATAGAAAAAAGATTTTTGAACTTTTCATGCTCTTCGATTTTTTCAACGAGAATATTTTCTGATAATTTTAATCCGTTATTTGCGAATGGCAGATTTCCACCTGCAGTTATAATGTTGAGTTTTTTTGCCATATTTTTACGTTTCCTCCATGAGAACAGACCGACACGTGTCGGTTAAAATTTCTCCACTTCATTACTATTTTCTGCAAGCATGTTTACAAGTTTGTTTATTTCCGTTGCTAGACGTTTTGCTCCAACTGTTCTGCTTGTTATGCTGATTTTTTCATCAGTCTGTACATACTTATCAGCAGCAGATGTCTGTGGAATATGTACATCAAGAATATTTTGAAATTCGCTTTCAAAAACCTGTACAAATTGTGATTGCGTGGAGGTTGAAAAAATAGCTAATTTCTCCTGCCAGTGAGAATAGAGCAGATACCATTTTTCAGCCTGCTGTGGACAGTCGTCGTAAATCTGGCGCTGGAGAAATTTAGTTGTGGTTAGATTGAATGATGTAAATTCGAGAGGAGTAAGAATTATATCAGCAGCAATCAAGGCATTTATAACAATGTTGTCGTAGGTCGGAGCAGTGTCAATCACAACATAGTCGTAGCCATTATCCCGAAGAGTTTTTTGAAGTTCGTTGTAACCGATTCCTCTTAATTTGTATATGTTCAGGTGGCTTGGAATTATATCAATGTTTTCTACACGTGATTTTATTGCATAGTTTTTTATGCTGTTGTGGCTAAGAGATTCAAAGACATTGCATCTTTCAATTGTTTCTGCAATGTTCTCAATTCCTGCTGTAAAGTACATTGTGCCAGAATTGTTTGGATCAAGGTCAAAATAGAGAACCTTAAATCCTCTTGCCGCGAGGTTTGTCGCCGTTAAAATGGAGTCCGTTGTCTTTCCGACTCCGCCTTTCATGCTTGAGTACGTAATTACCATAATATTTCCTTCCGTTGATAGAAACTGCCAAGAGAAAAAATCTGCCCGCCCTGGGTTTATTTTTTTTCTCTTGGCAAAATAAAAAAAGACATTTTGGAGTTGGGTTTACTTTCCAAAATGTCTTTCCATAGGTCGTTTTTATAAAACAACCAGAAAAATACCCAACAATCTTTTCCAGTTATTCTATAAAACGTCTTTGTAGATTAATTTTATTTTTCCAATCGGAAAGAAAACAATTAAGGTTTGGGACCAGGATGTCGCAGGTTCAAATCCTGTCATCCCGAATATTTTTTTTCATTTTTTGTAACAACTTCTTTCGAATTTCAATAAGTAATACAAATTTAAACTTTCCATTTTTTTTTCGATAAGCATTTTTATTAACCATAGAAAAAAAGCCGTATCTAATCGTGTTATTCATCAAGCACACTTTATCCGTCAATCGGCATAAAAACAAAAAAATCTGTCATAGAAGAAAAACAAAAAATAAAAATTCTAGAAAAATGAATAAAACAAAAGAGAAAAATAATTATTCAAAATACTTTTACAAAGATTGAAAATTCTGTATAGTTTAATTGAAGAATTTTTCCACTGATTTTTACAGGAGATTTTAAATAATGGATAAGGCTGAAATCCTAAAAAGAGCAAAAGAATATATTGCAGCAGAAAAAGACGAACGCTTTCGAAAAGAAGTTGAAGATCTTATAGCAACAGAAGATTTTACAGAACTAGAAGACCGTTTTTACCGCACACTTGAATTTGGAACTGGTGGGCTCCGCGGAGTTATGGGTGGCGGAACCAACCGAATGAATACTCTTGAAATCAATCTTGCTACGCAGGGGCTTGCAAATTACGTAATCAAGGCGTTCCCAGAGAAAGCAAAAGCCGGCTCTTTGAGTGCAGTTGTTGCTTATGACAGCCGAAAAAATTCTGATGTTTTTGCAGAAGCAACTGCATTGATTTTCGCGGCAAACGGAATAAAAGCTTATCTTTTCACAGGACTTCGCCCTACTCCAGAACTTTCTTATGCAATCCGCTATTTCAAGGCTGACACTGGAGTCGTTGTAACAGCTTCGCACAACCCGAAAATTTATAACGGTTACAAAGCTTATTGGAATGACGGTGCACAGGTTATTGAGCCACATGACATTGGAATTGTTGATGAAGTAAATAAAGTGACCAGTGTAAAGACTATTTCCAAGGAAGAAGCAATCAAAACAGGAAAACTTGTTATGATTGACTCTGAAGTTGATGAAAAATATTGGGCAATGTGCAAGGAACAGCTTTTCCGCCCTGAACTTATCAAAGAATATGCAAAAAATGTAAATGTTGTTTACACACCTCTCCACGGAACAGGTGCAATGCACGTAGAAAAAGTTCTTGGAGACCTTGGACTTACAGTAAAAACTGTTCCAGAACAGAGAAATCCAGATGGAAACTTCCCTACTGTAGAAAAACCGAATCCAGAAGAAAAACCAGCTATGAAAATGGCTGTCGAACTTGGAACTGCAACAAAGGCTGATTGTATAATGGCAACAGACCCAGACGCTGACAGATTCGGAACTGCATTCCCGAACAAAGACGGAAATTTTGTTCTTCTTTCAGGTAACCAGATGGGCGGACTTCTGATGGATTATATTTTCCTTACACGAAAAGAACTTGGCAAACTCCCTTCTGACTCATACTGTATCCGCTCAATTGTAACATCACCATTCGGTGATTACATCTGTAAAAAATACGGTGTGGAAATGCTCGAATGTCTTACAGGATTTAAATGGATTGCCGCAATTGAAGCAGAACGTGAATCAAAGGGAATCGGTCATTATGTGTTCGGTCTTGAAGAATCATATGGCTACAAAGTTGAAACTGAAGTTATGGATAAGGACGGAGTTTCAGCTGCGGCAATGTGTGCAGAAATGACAATGTATTGGCGTTCAAAAGGCAAAAGCATACTTGAACATTTGGATGACTTATACAAAGAATTCGGATATTTTGAAGATCGTGCTATTTCAAAGAATTTCCCAGGTTCTGCTGGTGTTGCTACAATGGCTGGAATTATGTCTAAACTCCGAAGCGACGGATTAAAAACTTTGGCTGGAAAAAAGGTTCTTAAAATCCGCGATATTCAGACTTCAACAGAGTATGACCCTGCAAATCCTTCTGCAAAAACTGCACTTACATTCCCAAAAAGCAATGTTCTACAGTTTTTCCTTGAGGGTGGCACAATAGTTTCTGCACGTCCATCTGGAACAGAACCAAAAATTAAATTCTATATTAATACAAGAACTGATGTAAACGGCTCTACTGATGAAGCACTTGCAAAAGCGAAAAACGAAGCCGCTGAACTTTGTGATAAAATCACTTCGGATATAAACGAACTTCTTGATGCCGCCAGCAAATAAAATCTTAAAAGATTACCGACAAATGTTTCGTCTTGTAAAATCAGGCGAAACATTTGTTGCTTTTGATACTGAAACAACTGGATTGAACTGCCAGACTTGCAGAATAATCGAAATCGGTGCCGTAAAGTTTAACTGCAATGGATGTATCGCAACTTTCAATACATTAATAAACCCAGAAGAACACATTCCAGAAGAATGTGTTGAAATCAGCCATATAACTGATAAAATGGTTGAAAATCAGCCTGTTATAAAAGAAATTTTGCCTTTATTCTGTGATTTTATAAAAGATACAATAATTGTTGGACACAATGTACATTTTGATATGCGTTTTTTGCAGGCTGAACTTGCACGAGCCGGAATGGACGAAAATAAAAATCAAGTTATTGATACTCTAGGTTTTGCACGCTGGGCTTTGCCAGAACTATTAAAACACAACCAGCCTTTTTTAGCGGATTACTTTAATATTGATATAAAAGCCGCGCATCGTGCTTATGATGACGCAAAAATCTGCGGAAATATTTTTCTTGAACTTATAAAAGTCAGTGCTGACAGACAGAAATAATTTATCCACGCGGAGCAGAAGCAGGATTTATTGGCATTCCGTTCTGGAAAACCATAAATTTTATGCTGGACTCATTTCCACGACCAGTTTTTCCTATTTCTGCACCTGAAATAACATAATCACCTTTTTTTACAGAAACTTTGTTCAAACCAGAATACGAATAAATCAGCCCTGTTTTTGACTGAATAAAAATCACTTCACCAAAACCGCGGTAAATTCCTGTATACATTACAGTTCCTTCTCGTACAGCAACAACAGATTCGTTGTCTTTTCCCGTAAGCTGAACTCCGCTGACTTTTCCGCTTATGTTCTTTACAACTGGATTTGAAAGTGGCCATGAAACACCTTTTGATGAAACTGCACTTGAAGTTGTTTTACTTGCTGTGGAAGAAGAAGTTTTTTCAGTTTTCACAGAATTTTGATTTTTTGAAGAATTTACTCTAGATGAAGAAGAAACAGAGGAATTACCTGTATTTTCACCTGTTCCAGCAGACGGAACAAGGATTTTCTGACCGATTTTTATTGTTGAAGAATTGTCCAGATTGTTCAGAGAGAGAAGTTCATTCAGCTTTATGTTATATTTACGTGCAATTCCATACAAAGTATCACCTTTTTGAACAACATAAGAAGTCGATGATGTTGTGGAAAAAGTTTTTTTTGTTTCAGATGTTTTTGTTGCAGACAACGCAGCCGCATTTTCAATATCCGCCGAAGGAATAACAAGTTTTACCCCGACTTTGAGGACATCAGTTTCAGAAAGATTGTTTGCCGCCCTAAGTTCTGGAACGGTAATCTGATATTTTCTGCTTATTGAGTAAAGTGTATCGCCTTTTTTTACTATATAAGATGAATCAGCATATAAACTGAGACAACACAACGAAAAAATAATAAATGCAATATTGACTGATTTTAACATCTTTGAAACTTTCATACTTTGATTATCGGCAGATTTCTGAACATCATTACCGGATTGAAAAGGGAAAGATAAAAAAAAATCAGACTTCTGCGATTTCCTTGAAAATTTTTCCAGTGTCGATTCCGTTTATAATTTTTCCGAGCGGATAATTTTCCAGCATATTTTTTCTTCCAAATTTTAAATGGTCAGAAGTAATTCCGTGTTTTATTGAAATATCGGCTTCCATAAGGGCTGAAATGTGGTCAGCAATGCGCACAGTTTTTCCGTCAACTGGAGAAAATTCCGCAGAGTTGAATTTTTTGTTCAAATCTTCCCACGAAACTTCCTCTGTCTGCTCTTTCGAATTCTTTATTCGGTTTGCAAATTCGTTGCTCGTAAAATACATCAACTCATCCGCAAAAAATGGCTCCATCAGAGGAACAAGCTCCTTGCTCACAATCTCATCTTCAATTTTTTTTACAATGTTAGGAAGTTCGTCAGTAGCCTGTTTTACCGGAGAAATAATATCGCGGGTAACTGCTTCTGGCAAATCATGAAAAAGACCTGTAAAAAAATTATTTATAATACGCTTTTCTGACATCTCCACTCCACTTTCTCGGCAAAGAAGAAGAGTTAAAATCGCGACAAAAAAACAGTGTCCAAGCACAGAAGTCTTTGGAACGCGTGGCGTCTGATTCCATCGTATTTGAAAACGAAGCTGCTCAATTTTTAAAAGCAACGAATACGAACGCTGATGCGTTACAAGATTCTGCATTCCAGCGAGATCAAGATAATGCTGAATTTGTTCCTGAAGTTCACAGTTTATCTGCTCAAGACGTTCCGGTTCATTTACAGTCTTTAACATCTGCAACTCTCGTAAAGTTGCAAATTTATTTGCGGCGGAAAAAACTCTAGAAGCCAGCCTGGATTTTTCTGGAACTGGAATTTGACCGGATTTTTGTCCCGTATAAATCGTAAATTTTGAAAAAAGTTCCTTATCACAAAGCAGAGGCTTATACAGTTTTAGAACCCATTCGTTCAGATGAAGATATTCCTGCGTGTATTCGCGCTTTAGCATATCAAGAACAGGAGCTTTTATATCACAAAGAGCAATTTTTGAAAGTAAATCAAACAAAGAGGCGTAAATCATCCATGTCCAGTCAATAAAATTCCCTTTATTTTCCTCGTATTTTCCTATGATGTAACCCAAAACCATTTTTTCAGCAGCTTTATCCATCTCAACAATATCAAATGGGCGAACTAAATCCGTCCAACGTTGAATGGAAAAACCTTCAAAAAGTTTTAGAGCAAATTTTTGACTGAACATTTTTTTTCCTGCTAGCGGCTAGAACCAGATTTTTGATCCGAATCCATTTTCTCTTTCCAGACAATAGCCTTCTTTTTTATTTCCTCAGCAATATTTTTATCACCTATTGCAAGAGCCAACTTATGGCGCGCAAGCAAAAATTTTATGGCGTTGCGCATATCATCGATTCGGCGCGTTGAAAGCTCATATTTATCGCGGTAACCAGCCGCAGAAGAATCAATAAGTTTTCCAATCAGACGAATGTACAGAACTGTTGTTTCATAATCATCATCGCTTGGATTAAAATACGATTTCACCGCAGTCCTCATGTCTATAAGATTTTTTGCAACTACCGCAAAACGACCTTTTAGTTCAACAAAAGACCATTTCCACTTTGAATTGTCACCAAAGGCATCTTCTAGAAGGGTTATTGAAAGACCAAGTTTTCGGATAAGATAATACCGTTCCTGAATTGTCTTGTCTTTTATCGTTTCATGATATTTTGTAAGTTCAGAATATGGAACATCAATTATGTTTGTAACAAGTTCTTCAAGATAAATTATCGCTTTGTAAAGAATTTTTCTTGCCTCGTTCAGGGCATCGTTGTTTTTTACTTCAAGAATTTTTAAAGAAAGGCTGTTCTGTGCCATATAAAGGGAAGACACATAAATCATATCCTCGCAAAGCATAAGTTTTTTATAGCAAGAATCTGGAGCATTTCCATTTATGCTGTTCAAAGTTGTTTTTTCTTTTGCAAGAATCGCTATGATTTTGCTCTGATACGGTTTTATTGTTTCCGCAAATTCAAGCCGCGTTGACTCTGAAATTTTTGCCATTAAAATCCCCCTGAATATTTTTCAAGCATTGACCTTGCGTGTTCAATAGAGGCAGATGAATCCGCATCACCGGAAAGCATACGTGCAATCTCCGCAACCCGCTCTTCACCTTGAATTAGATGGACGTTGGAAACTGTTCTTCCATCAGCCACACCTTTTTCAATCTTAATCTGATTATCGGCATATACTGCAATGCTGGCAAGATGTGTAATGCAGAAAATTTGACGATTCTTAGCAAGCGCTTTCATATGAGAACCAACAGCAACCGCAACTTCACCACCGATTCCTGTATCAATTTCATCAAAAACAAGAGTTTGAACCGGATCGTTCTGCGCAAAAATTGTTTTTAACGCAAGCATCACGCGTGAAATTTCACCACCAGAAGCAATTTTTGCAAGTGGCAAAAGAGGAGACCCAGGATTTGCGCTGATAAGAAATTCTATATTGTCAAAACCGAACGGACCGCACTTTTGCTCAAAATCGTCACCAGGCTTTGCAGTAATGCTAACCGCAAAACGAGTTCCGTTCATTCCAAGATTTTTCAGAAGTGCTTCAACTTCCGAAGCAAGTTTATCACCTGTAGCACGACGTTTTTCTGAAAGATTTTTTCCGGCAAGATAAACTTTTTTCTCAAGTTCTGATAC
Source organism: Paratractidigestivibacter sp. (assembly GCA_963644915.1). Lineage (GTDB taxonomy): Bacteria > Spirochaetota > Spirochaetia > Treponematales > Treponemataceae > Treponema_D. Next base: position 66,893 of record CAVIQW010000001.1, on the reverse strand, counting down.
AAGTTTTATCAGTTCTTCTTTATTTTCTGAACCTGCACCAAGCTGTTCAAGGGATTTTTGGGCATTTTCATAATAGTCAAAAACTTCCTTTAGTGGCGCACTTTGACTGGAAGCGTACTTTTTCTTCAAATTATAAATCAAAGACAGCCTGTCCTGCACTTCCTGAAGGTGAGACGGATCATAAACAAGTTTATTTGCATATGCGCCAAATTCTTCGGAAATATCGTTCAATTCATAAAATGCAGATTCAATTCTCGTGTCAAGGTTTGAAAGAGATTTGTCCAGCAAGGAAATATTCTGGCTTTCGCGGCGGATTTTTTTCAATAATGAAACTACAGATTCTTCACCACCGTCCAACATATTACGGATTGAATCAACGCCCTCAAAAAGTTTTTCATATGATGAAAACCTGTTTTCCTCTTCCTCCAGCTGAATATCCTCTTCTGGCTTAAGTTTTGCGTCCTCAATTTCCTTTACCGCAAAATTATACATATCGATTTTTCTTGCTCTGTCCGCATCCGAAGAATTAAGTTGAAAAAGAAGTTTGCGTTTTTCAACAAGTTCCATATACAATGCGGTAAAAGCGTTTACTTCCGACACAATTCCTGCACGGGCGTCAAGGAATTTTCTGTGTTCAGGAACCCGCATTAACGACTGATGTTCGTGCTGACCATGAATATCTACCAAAAATGAAGAAAACTCCGCCAAATCTGCACGGTTTACAGGCGTTGAACCAATCCATGCACCTGCACGTCCATTATCGCGGATATACCTGCGCAAGAGAATCCTGTTATTTTCAGATTCAATTCCATGCTCATTGAGCCATTCAATTGCAGGGTTCGTATTTTCATTTGGTTCAAGAAAAAAAGTCCCGGAAACCTGTGCTTCATGACAGCCAGAACGAATTTGATTCACATCAGCTTTTCCACCAAGAAGAAATGAAAGTGCACCTATCAAAATAGATTTTCCGGCACCAGTTTCACCAGAAAGAACTGTAAAACCATTTGAAAATTCTATATGTTCATTTTCAATAATTGCAAAATCTTTTATTGAAAGATCTTCAAGCATGAGGACCTCCTGACCAGTTCAACTTTGACTGAAGAGCTTCGTAAAATCTTTCAGCAGTACAGCCTACAAGTTTTACTTTTTTTGGAATTTGACGGATTTTTATGCAATCACCTTCGTGAATATCAAAAGGTTTCTGTCCATCAAGCGTAATTATAATATCAGATTCCCGAGAAGGAAGAATTTTTATTTCAAGTTCTCCGTGTGGATTTAAAACCAACGGACGGCTTGAAAGCGAAAATGAATTTTTAGGAGTAAGAATAATCGCATCCATTGACGGATCAACAATAGGTCCACCAGCAGAAGATGAATAAGCGGTTGAACCAGTTGCCGTGCAGATAATAATTCCGTCCGCCTTAAATTTTCCAAGACTAACGTAATTAAAATCAACGCCCATAAGAATTGTGCGGCTCGCCATTTTTGCACTTATCACTATATCATTCAATCCGATTCCAGAATAAACGTTTTTTCCTGTCTTTCCGTCAATAACAACAGACTGAAGCATATTTCTCTCAACAATTTTTGACTTTCCGCTCAAAAATACATCAAGTTCATTTTTCCACTCATCTTTTTGAATGCTGGCGATAAATCCAAATTCCCCAAAATTTATCGGAAAAACCGAAATTCCGCGTTCCACACAACCCCGAGCCGCAAAAAGAACCGTTCCATCGCCTCCAAGCGTTATCACAAAATCTGCAGAAAGAAAAGGATTTTCACTTGAATCATCAATTTTTTCAGCATCCGAAAACCCATCAAATGGAAAAACGGTTGATCCTATTTCCTTTGTTTTTAAATAACTGGAAATAACACATGCCATTTCTTGAGATTCTTTTTTATGAGTGTTTACAATTATAAGACAACTTTTCATTCTTTACGGCAAAGTTCCCAAAACTTTCACGATTTTAGACACCTGCGAATGTGTAAGCCGTGGATACAGAGGAAACAAGGCACATCGCAAATATAAAGATTTTGCTTTTATGCAGTCCGAAGAAATTTCATCCTGTTTTAAAGCCATAACAGAATCTTCATAAGCCAGTCGGATTTCAATATCCTTTTTTGAGGCATATTGCTTTATATCCTTAAATGAAGTCGTAAGAATCAATGGAAAACAGCACATTGTTGAACTATAATCATAAGATTCCTCTGAAGAATTTTCCGTTTCATTTTTAGGCGAAACAACAGCGGAAACACCTTTTGACGCTGGAACAACAGCACCAGAACCACGAATGAACATCTTATGTCTGCCACTCATGCAAGCACGTTGATACAAAGCAAAAATCTTCTTTCTTGAAAGCTCATTATGCTTAAATTCCTTTACCTGAACCCAACCCAACGCGCAGTTTAAGTCTGGAAGCAATTCAGTCCGTGGCATTGTTTCAACAAATTTCTTAAGCACAATCCATTCCCGACGGTTTGGAGCCATAAGAACTGCACCACCACCGGCAGTTATAACATCCTGCTCTTCTAACCCAAGAATTGTAAAAATTCCCACAGAGCCTGCTTTTCTTGCTTCCACAGGGTTATTGTTTTCGTCAAAGGTAGGAAAAAAAGCACCAGCACTTTTTGAAACATCTTCTATAACCGGAATTCCAAGCGCATTTATCTCATCAATTTCAGGAAGAATTCCCATTGACTCATGCAGCAAAAGAAGTCTTCCTCCATTTTCAATTCCTTTTTTTACAATTTCAACATTCACAAGACCAGAATTTTCATCAACGTCAAGAATAAGAGGTTTATACCCCAAATCCACAACTGCCTGATAATGCCATGCTGGGGCAAGCGCTGAAATCATTATAGTTTCGCCAGATTTAAAATCCATCGAACGCAAAGCATATTTCAACGCAGAAGCAGGATTTCTTAACGCAACCGCGCCATCGCATCCAAAAAATTCTTTTACCGTCTGAATAAATCTGCCGTTGAGTTCGCCAGGCCCAATACGCTCATCAACCATGCAGGTAAGCACGGCATCCATTTCTTTACGTCGAATTGTTGTACTAAAAGTCTGTATCATTTTCTAATTATTAAAAATTTCCTACAATTTTTTGAAGTTCTTTTGGATTAAACAGTCTGACTATATCAAGAATAATCAGATACCCGTTGTCATTTCGGACAACACCTTTTATATATTCACTGCCTATTCCTCCAGACATTCTAGGGGCAACCTGAATTTCAGAAGAATTAACCGTTGCAACCCTTGAAACCCGGTCAATTATTATTCCGAGCTGATTTCCCTCAATATTTAAAATTACAAATCCACTCTCAAGTTCATCCAGTTCATCCTCGCCATTTTCAAATGCGATATTAAAACGACGGTGAAGATCTATAATTGGAATTATTTCTCCACGAAGATTTAAAATCCCAACCATGTAATTCGGGGCATTTGGAATCGGACGAATCGGTTGAATCCTTACAATCTCTTTCACAGACATAATATCCACACCATATAACTCGTTTCCCAGACGGAACGTAACTAATTGTATCTGCGAATCTTCAGTATCCATAAAATCCTCTACAATAAGCATACTATGAAAAATCCGTTTTTGCAATTAATTAGCCCCATCTGCCGCGTTAACGGTCTACAGAAAACAAAGTTACAGCGAACACCTTTTTGCAGCCAGCCTCTTTCAACTTTTCAGCACAGGACTCAATTGTACTTCCCGTGGTAAGAACATCATCCACAAGACAAACAACTTCCGGCACAATCTTCACATCTGCGTTCAAAGAATACGCTTTCCCAATCATTTCCATTCTTTGACTGCGTTCAAGAGTCTTCTGCTCAACATTCGTATGTCTACGCAAAATTCTTTTGACATTCCAATCATACCTGAATTCAAGAATCTGACTTACTTCGTCAACTTGATCCCAGCCTTTGGATTTTATTTTTCCTGGTCTAGGCGGAACCGGAACAACAACAAAATCTCCTTTAATTTTACAAACCTGACTTAACCTTTCATTCATCAGTTCCGCAAAAAAATCAGAAAAAATTCTCTCGTCTTCCAACTTCCACCTGCACAACAAACTTGTATTCCACAAACGATACGAAAAAAGCGGAAAAGCACCGTCCAAATGTTTCATAAGAACGTCTTCCCTACACTCCATGCAGACATCATGTTCAGAAATAAGTTCCTTGCCACAGAATTTACAAACTCCAATGCCAGCAGGTTTTACCGCAAAAAACATCTTCCGGCAATCCGCGCACACAGGCAAAAAAACCGAATTATTTCCACAGACAGCACATTCAGTTCCACCTGCAAAAAAAGAAAATATCGAGCGACCTGCCCATGTCACAACGGACTGAACTCCGAAAAAGAATTTGTTCACAATTATATATAGCAAATAAAAATCAAAAACTGAAATAAATCACAAAAAATTATCTTCCAGAAAGAGCTTTTTTCCATCTTGAAATAGCCTGAAGCGCAGCCAATGGTGTCATATTATCAGGGTCAGCTGAAAGAATTTCATCTAGAACAATCTCTTCGTCGCTAAAAAGACCTGGAGCAACAGGATTTTGTCTTAAAGTTTCAGTTTCTTTGTATTCAGGAATCTCATCTAGAACTGGTTTATTTTCCGCAACATTCTGAATGTGACAGAGAATCTCGTTCGCCCTTTTTATTACTATTTCCGGAACACCAGCGAGTTTTGCAACATGAATTCCGTAAGAATTTTCACTGGCCCCGACTTTTATCTTCCTCAAAAAAGTAACCGATTCACCTTGTTCCGAAACTTCCATACACAAAAGTTCAAGATTTTTATGCTCAATTCTGGTCAATTCGTGGTAATGAGTTGCAAATAGAGTTCTACATTTAATATTGTTCAAAAGATATTCGCTAACAGCCCATGCAATCGAAAGTCCATCTTCCGTGCTAGTTCCTCGCCCAACCTCATCCATAATGACCAAAGATTTTTCTGTCGCAGAACGCAAAATATTTGCTGTTTCGGTCATTTCAACAAGAAAAGTTGATTCGCCACGGGCAAGATTGTCGCTTGCACCAACACGGCAAAAAATTCTGTCAACAACACCGATTTCAGCAGTTTCCGCTGGAACAAATGAACCCGTCTGTGCAAGAAGAGCAATCAACGCATTCTGACGCAAAAAAGTGCTTTTTCCAGCCATATTCGGTCCTGTTATAAGGCAAAAAGTCTTTGCGTCAGTTTTTTCCGCAGAAATATTCAGGTCGTTCGGAACAAATTCACCAGAAGGCAAATGTTTTTCAACAACAGGATGCCGCCCTTTTTTCACATTAAAAATTCCAGAATCAACAACATTCGGGCGAACCCAATTGTTCAGAACCGCAGCCTTTGCAAAAGAAGAAGCGGCATCCGTATAAGCAATTTCAGAAGCCGTCTGCATAAGATACGGCACATAATCGTGGAGTTTTGTCCGGATTTCAATAAACAAGTCACGTTCCAACTCCAGGATTCGTGTTCCAGCCTCGTTCAGTTCATGCTCAAGTTCCTGAAGCCTTGCAGTTGTGTACCGGTCGCCATTTACAAGTGCCCGACGCATAATAAAATCCGCAGGAACAGAAGAAAGTTTTCCCTTGCTTATTTCAATAAAATATCCAAAGGCATTTGTATTTTTAATTTTAAGGTTAGAAATTCCTGTACGTTCGCGTTCCTCTTTTTCATAATCAGAAAGAATCAGGTCAAAATTGTCCCTAACATTCCGCCAGTGATCCAGTTCTTCTGACCAGCCTGACTTTATAATTCTTCCTTCCGTTAACGAAGTTGCCGGATCATCACAAATCGCATTTTGAATCAAATCAATTATTTCAACAGCCGGAGTATCGTCAATTGAAGAAAAATCGTATTCTGAAAGTTCGTTTCTAGCCTTTAGCCATGCGACAAGACTTGCCCTTAACGCCTGCAAATCTTTTGCGTGAGCCCTATCCATAGCGATTCTTCCAGCAAGACGTTCAACATCCAAAATCGGATTTATTTTCTCGCGTACAGAATCCATTAAATTTCGGTTTTCATAAAAAAGCTGAATGTGAGACTGCCGGGCATTAATTTTTTTTACATCCGTAAGCGGATACAAAAGCCACTGGCGAATCATTCGGCTTCCCATTGCAGTCTGGGAATAATTCAAACATTCAAGAAGGCTGAACTGAACTGAACCATCGCGCAAATTTGCAACAACCTCCAGATTCCGTCTGCTTGAATCGTCAATAATAAGGTAATTTGTGTCCTTGTAAACCTTGATTGATTTTACGTGCGGAACAACCGTATTTGTGGTTTTTGCAAGATAATCAAGAAGAAAACCGGCAGGCGCAACTTCTGCAGAATCTTTTTCAAGACCGAAAGACAAAAGACTTGCTGTTTTGAACTGTTCAGTCAATCTTTTATAAGAGAGTTCAGGATTAAAATCCCAGTCTGGATAATACGAAATTGACATCGACGGATACTGTGCAAGCGAATCCTGAATTATTTTGTTTTGCTTAAGAGATTGCGGTAAAAGAATTTCACGAGGAGAAGAACGCCCCAATTCTTTCGGAAACTGCTCCGCCATTTCATTTGCATGCCAGCTTGTAGCAGAAAAAGAGGCTGTTGTAACATCGATAAAAGCAAATCCTACTCCACCGTGAGTTACAGACAAAGAAGCAAGAAAATTGTTTGAATTTCCTTCAAGATATTCAGATTCAAGAGCCGTTCCTGGTGTGATTGTTTCAACAACCTTGCGTTCTGTAAGGCCCTTCGCCTTTGGGTCTCCAATCTGCTCGCAAATTACAACTTTTCTTCCAGCCCTAAGAAGACGCGCAATATAGATTTTTGCGGCATGATACGGAATTCCACACATCGGAGCCGCCCCTTTGTGGGTTAAAGTTAAATTTAAAAGTCTAGAAACTTCCGACGCATCATCAAAAAACATCTCATAAAAATCGCCAACCCTAAAAAAAAGAATTTCGTTTTTATGCTCACTTTTTATTTTTACATATTGTTCTAGAATTGGAGTAAGTGCTACATCTGTTTCCACAAAATTATCTTCCCAATTCAGCGATTACCTGTTCTGTAATATCAACAGAATTTGAATACCACAAAATCGCATTTGACTGCTGAAGGCTTAAAATCATACTGTAGCCGCCAGATTCAGCAATTTTTGAAAGAGTATTGTACAAATTATTGTAGAAAGTGTCTGAACCTTGAAGAGTTTTTTGCATAGATTCAAGTTCAACGTTTTTTGCGTTCGTGTATTCAACAACAAAATCAGTTTTTTTTGTGATTTCAGCCTGAGTTTTTTGAACCATTGCATCGTTTCCGGCTTTTTCATAATCCATTTTTTTAGCCTGAAGTTTTTGAAGTTCATCTGTGTATTTATTTATTTCCTGCTGAAAATCAGCCTTTTTCTTTTCATAATTTCTGACAGAAGTTGAATTTCTAAAATATGCGTTGTAAACCTTGGCTGTATCAACAACACCGAATTTTGTAATCTGCTGAGCCGAAAGCGTTGAACCTGCAACAAAAATCAAAGCAAAAAAAACTGTTTTTACACTAAACTTCATATAATCCACCTTTTTATTTATTTGTCATATTGAATGAAAGTACAAACTGCCACGTGCTGTCCCACTGAACCTCTCCGTCAATAACGCGGAATTTATTTGCAAAAAGCAAATGCAACGGAAACTGCGGAACAAGGAATCTTAAGCCAGGACCAAAACTAAAGTAAAAGTCATCGAGTTTAAGATTGCTAAACAAATCTTCTGGTTCTTGTTTTACAGCAACTGCGTCAAAGAATCCGTCAACACCAAGAATTCCCTGAAACAACGGAAGTCTAAGTTCCACACGGTTAGAAAGCATTGCCTTTCCGCGAGTTTCATTGTAAATATCAGTCCATCCGCGTCCGTTGAACATACCATCAATATAGACTTTGCTGGAATCACCGAACAAAGTTCCCGGAACTGGATAAACAAGGGAAATTCCTGTGTATGCGGCAAGAACCATCTTAAAATTCCAGAATCCATTGAACAAAGGAACGTCAAAAAGCTTTAAATATGATTCAAGTTTTGTATCTGAACGAAGATAGAATTCCTTTTCAACTTCTGGAATAAGCCCATACCACGCAAGACGCTCGCTTACAAACCAACCTTTTGTAGGGTCATAGTTAATATCGCGGTTATCAAGAGAAGCGTTCATAAAAAGAGAATTCTTTATACCAAAACGATTTGCAAATTTGTTAACACCAGAATCAATCGGAATATACAGAGATTCATCATAAAGATTATCAGTAAGTGAGTTTGTCATACCGCCAGAAAGCGTAAAAATCGCAAAACTAGGAAGCCAGCGGCGACCAAAACTTGTTGCAAGGGAAGCCCCGAAAGACTCATAGTTCATATAATAATAGTCGTCATCAAAAACACCGTTTGGCAACATACGCAAAGCGAGCGCATAAGAATTTGAATGATAAAGCGAAAGCGATTCCGAAAAAGAAATCGGCTTATTAAAAAGCCAGTTTTCCCTAAAGCCAAAATCAACTGACTGCTCGTTTGAAGCAATTGTTACGCCAGACGAAATTGATTTTCCAGTTCCCCGAAAATTTGAATTTTCAACCTTTGCATAAAGCGAAATCGGCAAATCATCAGAATCTTCAATTCCAGAAAATGTCATACCAAACTGAAGAGATGTAGTACTCTGCTCTTCCACGGTGATTACAAGGTCAACAAGATTTTCCTCTGAACCGGAAACTGGTTCTGGAACAATGCTTGAAAAATACTGGGTGTTGTAAAGGTTTCTTAACCCGGACATAATTTTATCGCGGCTAAAAACATCACCAGGCTCAATAGGAAGTTCCCTAAGAATTACATTTTCCTTGGTTTTTGTATTTCCTTTGATGATGATATTTTCAATATGCGCACGAGAACGTTCTCTTATGGAAAGAGAATAGCTTATTGTGCGTTTTTCAGAATCTTTTTTGTCTACCGCTGGAAGAAACTCATTCGACATATAACCGTTTTCGTAGTACAGATTAGTTATTCCGGCAAGTCCTTCCTGAAACTTAGTCTGATTAAAAACGTCACCATTTTTTAACTTTACATACGAAAGAAGTTTTTCTGTTTTAAAAATTTCATTTCCAGAGATTGAAAGTCCGTTGTAAGTGTACTGTGCCCCTTCTGAAATAACAAAAGTCAGTTCAATTTCCTCACGTTCCTTTTTTTCGTTATAGGAAGTGTTTTCCATAACATCAATCACGCGGACATCGATATAACCTTTTGTCTTATAATAAGCTTCAAGAGCCAGTTTGTCGGCTTCAAGAGAAGAACGCTGAAACGCTCCGTCCTTTAAAAATCCCTTTTCCTTTAATGAGATTTTGCCTTTCAATGTACGTGCAGAAAAAACGGTGTTTCCAGAAAAATTTATCTGGCTTACAACTGTTGAATTTCCCTCGTTTACAATGAACGTTACGTCAATGCCTTCTTCTGAATCGCTTGTTGAAACAGAAACTTTCGCATCAATGTAGCCTTTTTTTATATAAAGGTCACGCAACGCTCGCTCATCAACAAGCGCATTCGACTCGATATAGACATCACCTGGCTTTATTGCAACAGTGTCACGCAGTTCGTTATTGCGTATTTTTTTATTTCCCTTGAACTGAACAGAAGCAACAACAGCGTGTTCCTTTACCGTAAAAACAAGATTTACTTTTTCTGGATTTTTTGAATCGTGTTTTGCATAAGGCTCAATGTCTTCAAAATATCCAAGTGCGTAGAGCCGGTCAAGAATATCATTATAGAATTTTTCATCAAAAACTTTTCCGACAAAACTGTTTGTAACACCAGAAACTTCAGATTTTTTTACACTTCTAAGCCCTTCAAAAGAAATTTCTGATACAGTTCTTCCCCAAAACCAGTCAGAATCTTCAGAACTTTGCGCACAAACCACCGCACCAGCAAAAAATAAAAAAACTGAAAGCAAAATTTTAATCTTTTTTAACACCAAGGACATGAGAGTTCCCACCACCTTTTTTTCTAAAATGAAAATTTCCATGAAAGCGTTACAGAAGTCGAAGATACAAATCTATCATTTCTAATTCCGTTTATATCAGGAGCCATATTCCATCTAAGATTTCCGAAAGGCGCTTCTATTTCCAGACCGAACTCCGGACGGAATACAAGACCACCTGCCGTGAATTTATCATCTACCTTGGTCCTGTCATAAGACCAATGCATAAGGGCATCCATATATAAAGAACTTCCAAAGTACTTACCTATATAAACAGTTGAGTTATCAAAAAAGTTACCAAATCCGAAACTAGAATTTTCTGAATCCTCGGTCCTGTCTAGCAGACCATAGTTAAGCGCATTCTGCAGAACATTTGTTCTAACGCTCAATATATCAAAATTAAGGAAATCACGCAACTTGCTCTCTATTGAACGCCCGATTGTTGACTGAATAGCATAATCTCCTGTAGCAAAAATAAGGGAACTTACGCGTTCTGAATCGCCAACCGCAATCTGACCAAGCAAAGAACGAATTTCTGCCTCTGATTTTGCAGGAATTGACGAAAACTGCGCGTTAAAATTCAAAAGATACTGGTTGTTCGCAGTAAGAATAATCCGCACGTCGTTTCCGTAATCATCGCGTTCCCGGGTTTCCGCCTGAACACTTATAAGAGGATTGAATGTTGGATCGTTGCTGTTAAAGCGCATTGAACCGTTCTTTAGGTAAAAGTTCCGGCTAAGGTACGAAATATCCCCAGAACGGAACGCAAGTTCACCGTCAAGTTCCATATCCCCGGTTGACATATCGTATTTAAAGCCGAAAACTGTATTCGGCACAAGAACGGCACGCAAAAGCGGATCAAAGATAAATGTAACATGCTGACCAAAATGAAGTTTTAACTGGGAACGTGGAAACCATGTTCTTTTTGGCGGAGAAAGCGCAAGTTCCTTTGTTTTTACGCTCCCTGTAAGTTTTTTTAGAAAAATATCACCGCTTACATCAAGGTAATGGTCTTCAAAGACAAGATTCACATCAAGGTTAACATCACCTATAAAATGTGCAAGACGAATTTCAAAATCACCTGGCATATAGACGTTATCTGGATTCCAAATATGACTTTCAAGGCGGCTGAACGACCAACGGTCAAAAAAAACATTCAAATCGGCGCAGACAACATTTTCAGGCTTTTTTACATAACCACGTGCAACAGGAATTTGAACTTTGTTGTGGTCAAAAATAATCTGCGTTTTAGGAACAAAAACGTGCTGGGAAACAATCTTTGGAAGCGTAAAATCAGCATGAGTCAAAGAAAATGTTCCAAGAAATTCAGGATCTGCTTTTAGCCCTGAAATCACAAGCGAGCCGTTCAATTTTCCGTTGAAAACTTTTAAGCGCGAAATATCAAGATATTCAAAAAGTTTTCCGACATCAGCCTTTACGTTTTTTATTGAAACATCCAGCTGTTCATTCTTTAAATTTCCAGAAAGAACAAATTGAAGCGGTTTTCCTTCCGCTATAGAAAAATTTATTTTTCCATCATTATAAATTGTACCGGAAATTCCCTGTAGCTCAGAAGAATAAATATTAGTAAGTCCGTTAGAATGAAGAACCGTAAGATTGAACGGAAATTCCTTCTTAAAAAGCGTTCCCGAAATTTTTTCACAAGAAAGCCGGGCGGCAAATTCAGAAGGCAAGAGTTTTCCATCTTCTAAGACTGTGTCAGAAACAGAAAATTCCAGAGGCGCATGGACGGTCTGTTTTGCAAGAACTGTGTCAAAATCCGCCTTTGCAATTCCTGTAAAAGTGTTCAAATCAAACTGAACAGAAACATTGCTCAAAGAAAGCGCGTCATACGCAAGTTTAAAATTATCAACTGTAAGATTTTTTTCTTCAATAAACGCAGAGCCTGTAACATCGATTTCTTTTCCGGCGGACATAACAGAAAGTTTTTCAACGTTTAGACCCGCATAAAGATTCGCAGGAATTCCAGAAAGAATAAGAGTTGCACTGAGCCTGTTGTTCTCGCTTTCTTCTGACGTAAAACGGCTTAACCCAAAATTATTGAACACAAACTGAGAGTTTAGATAAAAAGAATTCTTTAAATTTTCCGCAGAAAAAACATCGCCGTTCGGATTTGAAAGTTCCACCGCAACGTTAATTCCTTCCGATGAAACAGGATTCTTTAACGCGGCGGAAAACCTTGCAGAATCAAACATCGAGCCGTTCAGATTCCATAAAAGTTCAGATTTTCCTTCTATCGCTGAAAATTTATCAGAATATGAGATTGCATCCAAAAAAACGCCGTATTTTGTAACGTTTCCAGTTATGTTCAAGACTGGATTGAACGAATATTTTCCACTGGCCTCAAGTGCCTCAAGCCGTGCAATCCGCAAGTTAATTCCGTCATCCTGTGAATAAGTAAAATTCGTTTCCGTGGAAAGCGTGAATATCGAGCCATCAACACCAATAGGAAATCCCTCTGCAGAAAGATTCCCAGAAATTTTACCATCATCATTTTTCTTAAGGTCAAACACTGTTCCATAATCACCGTTCATAGAAACAAGCCCTTGCATAAAATTTCCTGAAAAATGATAAGGAATCGAATCAACATTCAAATCGGCAGAAAAAAATGCGTCATCGCCATCTGGAGATTTTTCATAAATTCCAGAAAGATGAACAAGTTTTTCGTTGTTAACAAAATCAAAGCGATTTAAATTCAGTGAAGAGCCATTTCCGTCCAAAGAAATATAGAAAACCTGACCGTCTTTTTTTGTGTTTGCAACAAAAGCGTAAGGAACATTGTACGAAACCTGACTAAAGTCCGTAGAAACAAAAAGTTCACCGGTAAAAATATAATTTGAAAGAAAACCAAAAGCCGATTTTCCCGGATTTTTTCCGAAATAAGAGGCTGTTTGCGCGGCACTGTCCAGATAAATTCCATTTGAAGAAACGTTCGCCTGCAGGTATTTTGTTCCGCCAATGTAACTTCCATTTATTTTTATTGTTCCTGCATTTTCTGCCTCAGAATGAAAATAATCAGAAACTTCAAAAGAAAAATCCAATGAATCTTGCACAGGAACAACTGATAACTGAATCGCAGTAAGCGCTTTTTGGTCGAGCATAAACTGTGGCGCAAAGGCTATAAAACCTTTTTCAAGAGAATCTATGTAAAGTTCCGTTGAAACATTAACTCCGTTCGGAAGTTTTAACGCATTCACGTTAAGTTCGCCAGAAAGTTTAAATCCTTCATAAATACAAGTTCCAAAATAGTCAACATCAATATTTGGCCCGGAAAGTTCCATTTTTTTTACAGAAATACTTTTTTTATTTCCTGCAAGAGAATAACTTCCATTAAAACCACCTGAATAAACCGCATCGGGAACGGACAAATTTCCCCAAGATGAATAAGAAAAATCCTTTGAAAAAAAATTATATTTTGCGTCCGCATTTAAGGAAACCGAAAGATTTTTTAGTTTTTTTACAGAATTTGAATTCTGCCTTGAAAAAATAATTCCAGCCGGCTTAAAATCCTTTGTACGCAGGAACACAGACGCTTCCGCCGTATCCAAATCGAAAGTTCCACGAAGAAAAAGCGGATACCCATTCTGGATTGCGCGCAAATCGAAAATACGGTTTTTGTAGCCAAGCAAAAAATTCAATTTTCCCAATGAAAACTTTCCGTTTGTAAAATCCGTGATTCTGAGCGTTACAGAACTTTCCTCAAAATCGTTTGGAATTGCCCCTGAAGCAGAAAAACCGAAAGAAAAGCTCCTGCCTTTTTTTGAGCATGAAGCCCCGCCAGATGTCTTAATCTGAAGAACCTTGCTGTGCGTTAGATAAACCATAGTTATCTTGCGGAATTTTACTGCGGCAGAAAGATTTTCGTCAGAATAGTTAAGTTGAACGTTGCGCACATAAACGTTGAACGGCAATTCCGAGGCAACATTCTTTAAATCAAAAAAAAGCTCTGTTTTTTCGTCTGAATTCTGCTTTTCCTGAATTTTAACTTCTTTTTTGCCCTTTTTTGAATTTTCTGAAAGTTTTTTCAAAAAAAGATTGTCTTTGTCCACATCAAGCATAAATCCATCAACAACAACATCTTTTATTGAAGAAATTCCCTGTCCACGAAAAAAATCCACAATGTTGTAACGAACAACAATTTTTTTTACTTGAACAATCCGCTTGCCGTCATTAACGTCTGACAGTATTATATTTTTTATCCGTAAACCTGTAACAATTGAAGGAGAAAATTTCTCGTAGGAAAAATTCATTCCAGTTTTTTCAGAAATAATGTTTTCAATAAGATGAGATTCCTGCTCAAGCCTGTCTGAAACAGAAGAATACAGAGGACGCACTATCAACGCCGAAAAAACAATAACGAGAAGAAAAATTGTTAATGCAAGAGTTTCTTTTAAAGACAACCTTTTCATTTTACGGATATACTATTATAACGAATTTTCAGGAATTTTTATATAGACTGAATGTCGAGTTTTTTATAAATTGTAAAAAATCGCCCTCAGTGGCTTTCCAATTTGTTCCAGACGGTTGTGTTCGCGCTACGCTTGTAGTTATTCGGGTGCCACGCACTTTCATTGGTACAACCGCACAAAGTCTTCGCAAATTGTAAATCCGCTTACGCTTTTATCCTTTTTTTTGAACAACTCGATTTTCAGGCTACAAAAAAACACTTTGTAACAAGGTAGGAAACAATGATATTAAAGAATTTTATAGTTTTTGAAGGAATAGACGGTGCCGGCACTTCCACACAAATAAAAAAACTTGCTGAACATTTTGACAGGGAAAAAATTTTTGTAACTGCTGAACCGACATCGGGCGAAACTGGAAAATTTTTAAGAAGAATGTTAAAAGGTGAATTCAAAGTTGATGAAAAAACAGCGGCTTTTTTGTTTGCAGCCGACCGTTCAGAACATATTTTTGGAAAAGACGGAATAATTGAACAGACTGAAAAAGGAAAAATCGCAGTAAGCGACCGTTATTTTTTTTCAAGCCTTGCGTACCAGTCGGTTACGTGCGGAAAAGAACTTCCTGAACTTTTGAACAGTGTTTTTCCGCTCCCGGAATATCTTTTTTATTTTAAGATTGACCCGAAAATTTCACTTGCACGCGTTGACAGCCGCGGGGAATCAAAAGAAATTTACGAAAAACTTTCGTTTCAGGAAAAAACCGCAGAACTTTACGATTCAGTGATAAACGAATACCGCGGAAAAAAAGGCGAAGGAATGAAGATAATCGACGTTGATGCGACAAAAACAATTGAAGAGATAAGCGATTTTATCTGGAAAAGCATAAGATAAGGGGATGCAACAGGGATTGTAAGGGCGGCGAAGCCGTTGCGGACAGACGAAGTTTGTACGCAATGAAACCCTGAAAAGCCCGACGGCGGATTTCCGCCGGGTTGCCCAGAAAATAAAAATCTGGCTCTTTATTCTAAAACAAAGATTTGTGGTTAATTTTAAGTTTTATTTTCCGATAAAATAAATGTGAAAAAGCCTGTTTTTAAGATGATTAAATTTCTCGTTTCGGTGCTGGTTCTTGTCTTTATGTGCGTTTCTACGGCAAGCGCATATATGGTAAAATACAAGGAGGACTGGTACAGACTTTATCACGTTCATTACCAGCAATATCCGGACGACTGCATTGAAAATATTTATTGGCTGGAGAAAGCGGCTCAGGCAGACTTTGCAAATCCTCTTTACGCAAATGCAAAAATTGATACAGAAAAACAGTGGGAAAAATATCGCTATCTTTTTCAGATGCACATAAATTTAAAACTGATTGAGCAGCACCTTAGGCTTGGACGCACTTTTGACAAAAAAGCCGCAAAATTTTATGACGCGCCTTGGAAAGATGAATACATAAGAAATCTTGAAAAAGCGTTAAGTTTTTATAACGCCGGACTTTATTACTGGCAGGAAGCGCAACTTTGGGCGGAAAAGGCGAACACCAAGGACTTTAATTTTCTTTTTATTACTGATTTGCAGAATTGGGAAGACGAGCGGGAAAGAATCAAAACCGGTGAGCTTGACTACGGAAAAATGCTGAAAAGAGAGATTGCACGCGTTGAATCTGTAAAAGCTGACTTTGTTGCAATGGATTCTAAAAACTATTAAAATAGACTTATGTCTTGTGTAACAGAAAAATTAGATATTAAATATTCAGCAATAAATCCGGGTACAGCAGTTACAAAAATAACATTCACTTCGGGAGTCCCGGATTTGGTTTCGCTTTACGAGCCGGGAATCAAAAACGGCAGAAGACGGTGTTTTGTAACAGATGCGACTGTTGCAACTCTTCCTGTTCTGGAACATTTTGTTTCCAAGTTTGAAGATGGAATCTGCGGTGACGATATTCTTATCATCCTTGGTTCTGGAGAGCCATACAAGACTATGGACAGCGTTCTTGAAATTGTTTCAAATGCGATTGATTCTGGTTTTTCCCGAAAAGACCTTTTTGTAGGAATCGGCGGTGGCGTTATCTGTGATATGACTGGTTTTGCGGCTTCGCTTTTTAAGCGTGGTATTGCGTGCCAATTTGTGCCAACAACCTTGCTTTCTATGGTTGACGCTTCCATCGGCGGAAAAACTGGCTGCGACTTTAAAAACTACAAGAATATGGTGGGTGCTTTTTGGCCGGCGGAAGAAATCCATATTTTTCCGGAATTTGTAAAATATCTTCCAGAGAGCCAGTTCCGCTCTGGACTTGGTGAGGCATTAAAAACCGGGCTTCTTTTTGATAAAGAGCTTTATGATATTTTTAAGAACGACTCTGAAAAACTTTTGAACGGTGATTCCGACACAATTTATAACGTTATAAAAAAATGCGCGAGCGACAAGGCAAAAGTTGTTGAACAGGATCTTACAGAAAAAAATATCCGTATGTACTTGAATCTTGGACACACTTTCGGACACGCTTTGGAAACTGTTGTCGGTCTGGGAAATATTACACACGGAGATGCTGTCGCATGGGGAATCGGAAGAGCCGTATGCCTTTGTGCAAAACTTGAATATTGCCGGGAATCTTTTAAGGATGAAGTTCTTTCTGTTCTTGAAAAATTCGGATGGTGTACGGAAGCAACTCCTCCATTCATTGCTGGTGGAGGCTTTAACGAACGGCTTTTGGAAGCGATGAGAAAAGACAAGAAAAATACATCTGCAAAAATACGATGCACTCTTCTAAAGGGATTGTGTGAGCCATTCACGGAAGAAATAGAAGATTCCGCACTTCTTTCGGTTTTAAAATAAGATGACAGAAACGCAAAAAGAATATTATTTTGACTGGGCTGCAACAAGTCCAGCGGACAAAGAGATTTTAACTTCCTCTCTAGCAGAAACCATTGAAAAATGGGGAAATCCGTCTAGCATTCATTCTGCAGGAAAAGAGGCACGGGAACTTTTTGAAAATGCACGAAAAACTTGTGCAAACGCGCTTTCAGTACCACCAGAAACTTTGTATTTTACTTCCGGAGGAACTGAAAGTGACCACATTGCCCTGCTTTCAGTTTTAAATAGACAAAATAAAGGTCATGTTCTTTTTAGTTCAATTGAACATCCGGCAATCCGGGAAATGGCAAACGAAATGAAAAAATGTGGCGTTGAAGCGGAAGAAATTCCTTCTGATGCCAACGGAATAATCCAGCCAGAAAAAGTTGTTTCAATGCTAAAATCTGATACTGTTCTTGTGTGCATAATGGCGGTAAACAACGAAACGGGGGCAATCCAGCCAGTCTACAAGATTGCAGACGCTATCGCAAAAGCGACAGAAGGCAAAAGAAAACCAAAACTTCATGTTGACTGTGTACAGGCTGCCGGAAAAATTCCATTTGACCTGAATTACAAGGGAATTGACAGCGCTGCGTTCAGCGCGCATAAAATTTGCGGTCCACGAGGAATCGGACTTTTATATTTAAAAAATGCCATTGAACCATTTATGCGTGGCGGCGGACAAGAAAAAGGAATCCGCTCTGGAACAGAAAATGTCTACGGTGCGGTTGCTTTTAGCAAATGTCTTGAAAAATATTATATTTCTGCACAAAACAAAAAGATGGAAGAACGTTTTTGCGAACAGCAAAAATATTGCGCAGAATTTATAAATGGTCTAGAAAAACTTGGCTGTTGCTCAATAATTCCAAAATCACGGACAGAAAAACCTGAACTTTATTCACCGTGGATTGTACAGGCAGCGTTCAAAAATATTCCGGGCCAAGTAATGCTCCGGGCACTTGATGCGGAAGGATTCTATATTTCTACTGGAAGCGCTTGTTCTAGCAGAAAAAATAACCGTCCAGTTCTTGAGGCGATGCACATAACCAAAGACGAATCAGAAACGGCAGTTCGGTTCAGTTTTGGTTCAGAAACAACAGAAAAAGCGATGCAGGAACTTCTGGCAAAAGTCAGCGAGATTGCAAAAAAATTTAATTCGTAGAATACAATTCATAAAAGATATGTTGATTATTTTAGGTTTCTAAGATATTTTATATGAATACATTACATTTCTAAGGAAGGCAAAATATGGGTGCACGTGGAGAACTTTATACAACAGAAGTTTATCTTGACAACCGTTCTTATTTTTTTAACGTAAAGGAAAATCGAACTGGAGATGTTTTTCTTCAGATTGTAGAAAGCAAAAGCCGGGACGGTGCGGACGGGGAACGACATCAGATTGCAATTTTTGCCGATGATATGCAGAAAGTTCTTCAGGGACTAGACCGCTCGTTGACTTACATTGAAAAAGACAGAAAAAACAGGGCAAAACTCAAGGCTGAAAAGAAAGCCGCAAAAGAAGAAAAAACCAGAAAAATCTACAGAATGAAAATTGAAAACGAACGAAATCCGAACGACGGAATAAAACGTACAGGACGGATTCACGTTGTTTCAAAACGACCAAAACCGGAAGAAACAAAAACTGAAGAATAATTCCTAATACTTAAAGGAAAGCCGCTGTATCGGTGACGGTCCGATTTTGCGGCAAATTTCACGGTGCGCTTTTGTTGGATAACCTTTGTGCTTTGCGTAACCGTATTCAGGATAAAGTTTATCCATTTCGTACATTATGCGGTCGCGGCCGACTTTTGCAATTATACTGGCAGCCATTACGCAAGGATAATTTGCATCGGCTTTTGGCTCGCATTTTATCTGATTGCATTTTATTTTTGGAATAGAAGTTCCATCCGTAATACAATTAATTTCGTATTCAGAAACGTTGTGTGATTTTGCCCATTCCGGCAGTTTTATGCACATCATCTCAAAAGCAAGTTGCATTGCGTACATACTTGCGTTCAGAATATTCATCTTATCTATTATTTCGTGGCTTACAATCCCGATTCCCCAGCAGGCTTTTTCCTTTATTACGGATTCCGCAAAATCGCGTTTTTTTTCAGAAAGTTTTTTTGAGTCGTTCAATATGTCAACAGGAAAATCCTGAGGCAACACAACTGCACCTGCGGTAACAGGGCCTGCCAAAGGTCCTCTTCCCGCTTCGTCCAAACCACAAAGAAAAGTTAGTTTCATTAAAAACCTGCTTCAGAATTATCTGAATATTCAAGAGAATGATTTTTCTTATCAGCGTAAATCGCAACACCATTTCCAGAGCGATTTTTTAAATCTCCTGAAAAGACATTTCCAACAATCGTTGAATATGTGTCAAAAAGTTCCGCGATGCGTCCCAAAGACGCTGTAACTTTACATTCAGAATCTTTTAGGTCAAAAAGTCCGCCCTGTGCCGAAAAATTAACGGCAGTGTCCGCAACAGACGAAATCCGGGATTTTTTTATATTCAACTTAGACTGGACCGCAGAAATCACGCACGAATAAACCGGAGCCGACGTTGTAACGCCAGAATTTTCAATATTTATTACAGAATTGTCTGAATTAATTGCAGTTCCATTTTTTCCGAACAAGCAGTTTAACTCAACATTGCTGAAAAAAAGGACTCCACGCTCAACATTGAAAACATTTGCCGTTTCCCGCGAAAAATCCTGCTCATCAAAAGTAATCAGGACATCAGAAAATGAAAAACTTGAATTTCGTATATCAAAATTTGTTTTTGGTCCAAGAGTAAGACGAGCATCTTGAGTTCCCTTAAGTGAACAGTTTGAATTTATTACAATCTTTTCATCTGGAACCAAGACGTTTCCCTTTAAATTTATACGCAAAAAGCGGCTGTTTTTTAAAAATGGAACAATTTCCTCAAACGTTGAAAACGGAGCATCTTTTGAACCATTTGCATTTTTCTTTTTTTCTTCGGAAGAAATTGTTCCGTCAATGTAGTAATTGCAAGTGTCGATAATAACGGAATATTCAACAGTTTTGCTTTTGTTGCCTTCTGAATCAACGCAATAGGCAAAAATACGGTATGCGGTAGCCCCATCTGCAGAAGAAGAAAGTAAAACTTTATTTTTTTTAAGAGGTTCAAATTTTTTGTCGGAAAGTTCAAAAAGTGCAGAACTGGATTCTATGGAATAATCATCCTGTAAGACAACTGGACCTAAAAAACTTGCAAAAATCTTATTATTTTCAGGGGATTTTATCGAGAGCAAGGTATTTTCCCTGATAAAAGTTCCAGGTACAGAAGAAGAAATTACTGGTTGTGCCGGATTTTTTTTATTTATTGCAAATGGAATTTCCAGTTTTCCTTGAAAAACTGAATCAAAATAAATTCCAGCCTCCAAAGTTCCATTAAAACTGTCGCCTTTAAAAGTATCAATTGTAATCTGGTCAAAAAGTTCTGAAGAATTTCCATCAGAATCAAGAATTCCGAATTTATATCCTTCCTGACCTTCAAAAAAAACAGAAACTGCACCGCCTTCAAGTTTTTCTGTACGCAGCAACGGTTTTGGCGGTAAAACATAAAATTTCACAATATTTTCTTCTGAATAGGCAACGTTCTGCCACGAAATCATATGGTTTTGGGTTCTATCCAGCGTAAGTGACTCTTTTGGAAGATTCCACCAACTGTCATCAATTTTATAGATTTTTTTTCGGTCCCTAAAAGTTATTTTCGACCAGTCAGAAATCTCAAAAGGAACATCTTTTCTAGAGTAAAGTCCGGTTGCAACAGGATGAACATTTATCACAAAACGCCATTTTGAATTTCCATCGGTAACTGTACAAGGAATCAGACGAGGAACAACAGAATTTTTGCTTATGGAAAGTTCTGTCCCAGGTTCAAATTCGTAATCTTCTGTACCGAACGAAAATTCAAGCGATGAAGGAATTGAAAAAACATCCCCACAATTGTAGTCAATAGAAGAATTCAGGTTTATCTTTTCAACAAAAGTAGTGGCATTTTCATCTTCTGGAAGCGAAGCCAAAGAAACTTTATAGTCTATTTTTTCAAGTTGTTTTTTTCCGTCCTTATCGATTATCGCAACAGAAACCGAAACATCTCCGTCCAAATCAATAAGAACCGGGCCGTCATAAGCAATACCCGAAGTTTCAGGGTCTTCTCCACTAAGAGAATAATAAACGCTGCTCGAAACTGGAGAATCAACAACAAGAATCTGCTTGTTTGCCCAATTTCCTGGAACAGGATTCAATACCCGCACATCTGCGGAAAAAAGAGATTCCAAAAAGAAACAAAAAATTGTAAAAAGCTGAAATGTTTTTTTCATTTTTTATTATTTTTCACCGAACAAAGGTTCCAAAACTTTTTTAAGTCCTGAATCCTGCTTGTAGTAATTCTCCTCAAGTTCTTTTGCCGAAAGTCCAACCAGTTCGTGGCTCATATAATGAATCCAACGGTCTTCTTCCGGAGTATTTATAACAAATTTTCTGCACCAATAGTCAGGTTTTACAGGAGGCTGTTCCTTATATTTAAATTCCTTGTAATCATGAACGACAACCTTGATGTTTTCTCGAGGAACGCCATAATCGTATAAAATGTTCACAAGCGCATCAATTGTATTTCCTGAATCATAAATGTCATCTATCAGCATAATCTGATCGCCTGGACGAAGATTTTTTGGCGGATAGGTCCAACCGTCAACGTAAACACGAGGCGTGCTTTTTCTTATATCAGAATACGAGCGTGCGACAACTGCCGCATAAAGAACAGGATGCTTATCTTTCCGGACAATCTTGTAGTATTCGCTTATAACATTTGACATATAAGCCCCACCACGGAGAGAACAATAAATTACATCTGGAACAAAGTGCTCCTCATTGTAAATTTTGTATGCAAGTTTTAACGCGTCATTACGAACTGTATCATAATTTAAAAATTCTTTTATCATATCTTAATGATTATAAATCAAAACTTAACGATTGACAATTAAATCGAAATCACCTTTGAGCAGAAAAAAATCATATTTAGTTCCGACAATTGCCTGCGCACAAATCCGCTTGTTCACGCCAAAATTGTTTTCTGCCACAATTTTTGAAGCTTCCCTAGGTTTTCTTACTGCACGCTGAACAGAATATTCCAAATCTGACAAAAATGTGTGAAATTCACCTGCAGAATTTTCAACAAAATCTGTTCGGGCAACTAGAACTGAATAGGGAACCATTTTTCCGTACCCTAAAATGTTTTCGCACTGCTCCTGAAAATCTATCGCTATTTTTACGTTTTTAGAACGGTTCAAAATATCAGAGGTCGCTGGCTCAGAAACCAGAACATAGTCTGCATTTTTTTTAACAAATTCAGAGATAACCTCCGCCTGAGTTTTTTTTACAACAATTTCAACTCCAGCAGAACCTTCTTCAATTGGAATTGAGTTTTTTTCAAGAAGAGAAACTAACAGTTTTTCCGCAAAACCTTCTCCTGCAACATAAATTTTGTTTCCAATCAAGTCTGAAAAAGCAATATTTCCTTTTTTTCTTGTAAGAATCTTAAAATCGATGTTGCTCACAACAGCACAGACACTAACCTGCCCGTTAGACTCGTCGGTGATTTTTTTTGCGGAGTCGGCAGAAATTATTGTCGCATCAATAAATCCCTGTTTCATTTTTGAAAAAAGTTCAAGGGGCGTTTCAAAAATCTGAAAAGAATATTTTTTTGACGGAGAAACTTGCGTTTCTGAAGAATTTTCCTTTAACTCAGAAACTTCCTGTCCGTCAGAAGATTCAGTTTCTTTAATTTTTAGTTCTGCGTTATCCTGAATTTGTAAATTATCAGACTACATAAATGCAAACGGAATTGAATTCATACCTTTTAAGATTCCAATTCTTGTTTCCGCAAAAATATTTTTTACAAAAAAAACAAAAAAAACAAACAGGACATAAAAATATTTTTTTTTCATTTTCTGGCAAATTCCTTTTCTTTTTGAACTACAGAAATTATTGTTTCAGTTTCAGGTTCTTTTTTTTCAAGATGGACTGAAATCTCATTTTTTTTAAGTTCAACAACAACTTCTGAAAAACAACTGTCTTTTTGCGCCAAAAGTTCCAGAGAAAGAGGCTCTTCAATTTCTTTTTGGATGAGGCGACTCATTGGACGTGCTCCCATAGAAGGTTCGTAGCCATTTTCAGCAAGATAATCTTTTGCATTTTGCGACAAACTTATTGAAAGAGATTTTTCTGAAAGCCGTTCGGCAAGTTCGTTTATCTTAAGTTCAAGAATTTTTGCAATTTCTGTTTTTTCAAGAGCCCTAAAGACAACAACATCATCAATGCGGTTTAAAAGTTCCGGGCTAAGCAGTTTTTTTAGTTCACTAAGGGCATTTGTCTTTATCTGGTCGTATGGAAGAAGTCCTTTTTCTGCAGAAGAAAATCCGATTGTTCCCTCATTTGTAATCTGACGTGCGCCTGCATTGCTTGTCATAATCACAATTGTATTGCGGAAATTTACTGTGTGTCCAAGATTATCGCTCAACTCGCCTTCTTCAAAAAGCTGAAGAAGAATATTGAAAACGTCCGGATGCGCTTTTTCTATTTCATCCAGAAGAAGAACCGAATACGGATGACGACGAACTTTTTCTGTAAGAATTCCGCCCTCCTCGTAACCGATATATCCTGGAGGAGCACCGATAAGGCGACTCACATTGTGTTTTTCCATAAAATCAGACATATCAATCCGGATTATCTGATCTTCAGAACCAAAAATAAATTTTGCAAGGGATTTTGCAAGTTGAGTTTTTCCAACTCCTGTCGGACCAAGAAAAATAAATGAACCAATCGGGTGTTTTGGCGAAGAAATTCCAGTGCGGCTTCTGCGGATTGCACTGCTTATTATGCGGACCGCTTCTTCCTGACCAATCACGCTTTTTTGAATTTCTTTTTCCATGTTCAAAAGACGGTCAGATTCAGAAGAGTCAAAATGTTCAACAGGAATTCCTGTCATCTCGCCAATTATACGGCAAACATCGTGCGTTGTGACAATTTTTTTCTGCTCAGATTTTTTTTGTCGCCACAGTTCAAGAAGAATTTTAAATTTATCCTGAAGTTCATGTATTTTGTTACGGACTTCCGCCGCATTTTCAAAATCCTGAATGTCTACAAATGCCTGTTTTTGCCGAGAAAGATTTTTAATCCGCTTTTCAATTTCATCAAGTTCGTCAGGATGTTTTTCCTTTACAAGTTTTTTCTGCGCGCCTGCTTCGTCAAGAATATCAATTGCCTTGTCTGGAAGAAACCGTTCGTGAATGTAGCGTCGGCTTAATTTTACAATCAGCGGAACAACGTCTTTATCATATATCACTCCATGATATTTTTCAAACTGGCTTTTTATGCCCTCGAGAATTTCTTCTGTTTCTTTGTCAGAAGGCTCTTCAACATTGATTTTTTGAAAACGACGTTCAAATGCTGGATTTTTTTCAATATATTTTGTGTATTCTTTTGCAGTTGTCGCGCCAATAATCTGAATTTCACCACGTCCCAAGGCAGGTTTTAGCATATTTGCGGCATCCATAGGACCGTCTTGTCCGCCAGCACCAATTATCATGTGAATTTCATCAATAAAAAGAACTATGTTTTTCGATTTCTTTAACGCCGTTATCATCTGCTTCATCCGGTCTTCAAATTCACCGCGGTATTTCGTTCCGGCAACAAGAGTTGTTAAATCCAGAGAAAGAATATGTTTTTTCAAAAGTTCATCAGGAACATCACCGTAGGCAATATGCTGGGCAAGCCCTTCCACAATCGCAGTTTTTCCAACTCCAGGCTCGCCAACAAGACAAGGATTATTCTTTGTTCGGCGGCTTAAAATTTGAATCATCCGGTTTATTTCTTTTTCGCGGCCGACAACTGGATCTAATTTGTTCTTTTCTGCAAGAACTGTAAGGTCGCGGGTGCAGCTTTTTAAAAAGGAATTTACCTCATCCTCATCTTTTTTTTCTTCCCCAGCCTCAAAAGCAATCCTTTTTTCATCTAGTTCACGTTTCAAGTCGTCTAGTTCATCAAGTTTTATCAAATCTTCTTCAGTAAGTTCCCTTGGTAAATGTTTTTTTCTTGGATAATCAGTTGAAAAATCAAAATTTTCCAACTGATTTATTACAAGTTTTTTCTGTTCCTGGTTTATTTCCAAAGTTTTCTGGCGGACAAGCCCAAGGTCAATTCCAGCCTCTGAAAAAAATCGGGAAGCAAAACTGCCAGGTTCACGGATGATTGCAATTAGAATGTGTTCTGACGCAATAACATCTTCCGCAAAAACCATTGATTCAATTCCAGCAAGGTCAATTATTGTCTGGATTCTTCGGCTAAAAACAACTTTTTCTGGACTTTCAACCTCGTTTTCGTTGTCATAATATGGCTCCAAAAATTTATAAATTTCTTTTTTAAGAGTCATTAAAACCTGCGGAAAGCAATTTAAAACGGAATTTGCAACACATGAGTCAAAATTTATTACTGCCAAAAGAAGATGTTCTGGCAAAAGTTCCCTGCATCTGGTATTTATTGCCTGCATTTTTCCAATTTCTTCCATAATTTTTGCGGCATTTTTTGAAAATTTGGTCATAAATTCTCCAGAGAAATATTCTGAACCGCCTCATTTAAAAGCAAAGCCCTAAGACGATCAATTTTTCCCTTTTTATCGTTTAATATATCCTTTTCAAAAGAAAAATTTTCTTCTTTCATCAAAAAAGTAAGGTGACAAGGCTGAATTTTAAAAAGCAGTTCGCACAGTTTTTCCTGTTCAACTCCAGAAATAAAGCCACACTTTAAGCCAATCATCAAATCTGAAATAATTTCAACGGCATCAGAAAGACTTTCCATCAGGCTGAATTTTGCAAGAGAATAAGATTTTATAACTGAATTAAAAACAACCGTCCTTTTTATATCGGCATAGGAGGTTAAAATCTTGCGTTCGATTTCGGCAATGTACATACAGGCTGACTCAAATTCTGCAATCTGGTCAAATTCTGAGCCGCGCATTGAATTTTTTGTGCTTAACAGGTAAAAACTTCCAGTCGCGCTGCCAGTTGAAATCTGGGGAAATGCCGGTGAAATAGAAAAATTCTTGTCTTTTAAATATTCAACAACCAGTCCAAATTTTCCCATGTGGACAATTCCCGGAATATGAAGCCGCGCAGAAAGTTTCATTCCGCTGCCAGAATCCTTTAACGCGCACGTTAAATATCCAAAATCGTAGTTTGCCGCAAACTGAAGTTTTTCCTGAAGTTTTCCATCAATTTCAGCACATTCAGAAAAAGCGTTCTGAAAGTTCATTCCACCACGAAATGAAGCAATTTTTATATGGTCGCCAGAATTTACGCGAACGCTAAGTGAAAGCGATTTTTTCTTTTGAAAAACAAGTCCAGTTTCCTGGGGATTTTTTTGATTCTGATTCTTAAAAATTCCGTGAGGTTTTAAAACACCCCACTCTTCAAAAAGTTTTCTTCCTTCTTCGTCAATAAATTTTGTTTCAACAACGCTGAACAAAAAATTCTGGTTTTCAGACTGAATTCTTGAAAAAGCATCAAAAACCAGTGTTTGAACACGTTCCGAATCATCACCACGAAAATACATTGCGAACGGAAAATTCGCAAGATTTCTAGAAAGTCTGACTCTTGAAGAAATTACAACGTCCTGACATTGCCCTTTTTCTGTGTACCAGGGAACTTCAAAACCGTTATTCATCAGAATCTCCTTTTTTTCCAGACAAAAAATCCTCATCAGAACCACGAGCCACACTGCCGTGTTCCAATGCACGTAAGAAATCCCTGTAAACAGCGGCTTTTTCATAATTTTCAGATTTTACAGCTTCTTCAAGTTTTGCCTGAAGATCCGCCCGGTCAGTAAGAGAATTTCTAAAATGCGAAAGCCTTTTTGGCATTGAGCCAGAATATTTTTCAGAAACCCCAATTTTTTTTATTTCTGAGGAAATTTCTTTATTAAAAACTTCATAACATTCTGGACATCCAACAGTTCCAGTTTCTTTTATTTCGCCAAGGCTTCTTCCGCAGGCTGGGCAAAGACGCAAAAAATCTTCATTCTTTTTTTTGTCGCGTTCCTTTATTTCCGCAAAGATTGATTCTATATTTTTTACGTCCGGTGCAGTTATTTTTGTTGAAATTCCACGGGAAGCGGCACAATTAACGCAAAGGTTCAATTTTCTTTTTCCGTTGTTTCCAATTGCCTCAAGAAAAATTACAGCCTCATTTTTTTTGCAAAGATCACAAATCATTAGGATTTCCTAAAAATATCAAGTGGTTTTTCTTTTCCAGCATTTACTGCAGGAATAACCGAAACTATCAAAGAAAGAAACAAAACAGAAACGCAGACAGTAAAAAGTTCAGCGAATGGAATTGAAATTGGAATCGTTGTTAAATAAAAAGCAGGGTCCAAAAGATGAACTTGGGAAAATCCATCTGCACTTCCAGACGAAAAAGCGTAGGCGATTCTTAAAAAAAAGTTGACTATTTTCTCGATAAACGAAATAAGTTCATTCGCATTAACAGAAAGCAAAAGACCAACAGGCAGCCCCATCAGAATTCCGCAAAAGCCGCACACAATTCCTGCAATCAAAAAAGAAACTGTAATTCCGCGGGAAGTTCCACCAATGCTTTTTAAAATCGCTATTTCGCGGCGACGTTCCATCACAAGCATAACAATCGCTGAGCTAATATTAACCGCAGCAACAAGAACAATCATAAACATTATAAAAATCAAAAGAACTTTTGTTGAAGAAAAATTTTCAAACTGGCTTGAGTTCAGTTCCTTCCAAGAATAAAAAAGTCCGTTTCCTCCACTGATTTTTTCACATTCCTGCTGAATTTGAGAAAGTTTTTTGGAAAAAGTTTCAGATGTTTTTATCATCACAGAAAAATTTGCAGATTCACGCGGAATCACAGAAAATCCAGTTTCAAGTGGAATAAAAACCCAAAGAGCATCCATCTCCTGATAGCCAGAAGAAACAATCGCCGCAACCTTAAAAGTTGAAACTTTTGGAGAAATTGCTCCGTTCTGCCTTACGTTTGTTGTAATCAGGCGGAAAGTGCTTCCAGCCTTTAAATTTAAAAGTTCAGCCATTTTTGTTCCGATTACAGCAGATTTTGAATCTGAAACAAAAGAATTTATGTCACCGTCAAAAATTTCAAAAAGTGTCGAAAAATCTTTGTTCTTAAAAAAAATATCAGGTTCAACAGCACGGATTCTTGCTCCAGTTCTATAAGATTTACCAGCAGCCAGTCCATCGCTTTCTATCTGCGGAAAACTTCCAACAACCCCTGGAACGGATTCAAAAATACTTGCGTATTCGGTAAATTTTTCCTTGGATTCGGCAAATCGGCTTTTTCGTGCTATAAAATTTTCCAAATCTCCTGTGCTAAGACCAATAATACGCTGTGTCATGCCGACAATCATTCCATCCGAAACAGAAAGAACAACAACCATCGGAACAAGGCTGATTCCAATGCAAACCATTGCACCAAGAACACTTCTTCTAGCAGAAGATTTTTGCGCAGTTCTTGGAAAAATCAGCCTGAACGCAAAAAGCAATGAAGATTTCAACGTCATTTTTGTTCTCCGACTTTTTCAAGACCAATTTTTTCCAAGTTTCCGCAGTTTATTGAATAACACACATCGCCTTTTTCAGAAAGTTCCTTGTCGTGCGTAACCAGAATCAACGTTTTTTTGTATTTGTCAACCATCGAAAAAAGCAAATCGCCAATAAGAGCCGCATTTTCCGGATCAAGATTTCCTGTAGGTTCATCGGCAAGAATCAATTTTGGATCGTTCATAAGGGCACGAGCAACCGCAACACGCTGGCGTTCACCCCCAGAAAGTTCCCCCGGAAGATGGTTCAAGCGATTTTTTAAGCCGACATCGCAAAGCAAAAGTTCCGCCTTTTCAACTGCCTGTTTTTTTGACATTCCAGCCATAAAAGCCGGCATATAAACATTTTCCAGTGCAGAAAAATCCTTTAAAAGATAATGAAACTGAAAAATCAGGCCAAGAAATTCAGAACGGTACAAAGACTGTTCTTTTTCAGAAAGAGAAGTAACATTCCACGGACCGGCAATTACTGTTCCAGAAGTAGCAGAATCAATGCTTCCGATAATATTTAAAAGTGTACTTTTTCCGCTTCCGCTTTGTCCGACTATTACAGTTTTGCTTCCTTCCTGAATACTCAGATTCAAATTCCTAAAAATTGTCAGAGATTCCGCTCCATTTGTGTATGTTTTTTCCAGACCGCTGATTTTTACCAAATTATTCATCGTGAAGAACCTCCGCAACTTTCATATCAAGAACATTTTTACTCGCCTGCCATGACGCAAACAAAGGAGATGCGATTCCAAAAAGCGTGATAAAAAATATCTCGCGAAAAACTATTTTTGCCGGAATCTGCGCAAAAAGCGTAAACATATAATTCTGCGTAATAAATCCCGCAAAATCAAAAATTGGTTTTATATTCACGCAAATCAAAAGTCCAAGCACAAGCCCAAAAAAAGCCCCAGACACACCGCTAGTAAATCCACGCATAATAAAAATCGCCTTTACCTCATTCTTTGTTCCGCCCAACGCAGAAAGAATTGAAATTTCCTGCCGTTTTTCAAAGACAAGACGGCGCATTCCATTGTAAATATTAATTCCCACAACAACAAAAATAATGCACACAAGAAGCATAATGATATTTTTTTCAATCCTTAATGTTCCAAAAAACGATTTATTAAATTCCCGCCA
Source organism: Paratractidigestivibacter sp. (assembly GCA_963644915.1). Taxonomy (GTDB): domain Bacteria; phylum Spirochaetota; class Spirochaetia; order Treponematales; family Treponemataceae; genus Treponema_D. Next base: position 36,822 of record CAVIQW010000001.1, on the reverse strand, counting down.
AGACTGAACTTTTACATCTGGAAATTTCTGTTTTATTTCAGAAAGAACAGAAACATCATTATCGTAATTTTTTAATTTTATGCTGTAAATTGGCTTTAAGTCCTTTCCAAAATATTTTTTTGCGGCTTCAATGCCCACAAAACCATAACTTTGCTCAATATCAACATAATTACAGTCAAAAAGACCTGTAACCGTAAACTGACGGTTTTGGGAAATCAACGCAACATCTTTTCCTCCAGCCAAAGCCAAAAGATTCACCGCAGAACCGACTGAAACGCCAAGCTGATTTGCAAGAGTTCTTCCAAGAACTATTCCATCAGGATTTTCAAGATTAAATTCTCCAAGCACGACTTTTACCTGCTCACCAAAACCTTTGTCAATTTCGCGAATATTAGATTCTACAGCCCGGATAACCGCCGCAGTCTGTTTGCCATTTTTGCCCACAATAAGCCCCTGCGACTCATAAAACGGAGTAACACAGGCAATTTTTGGATTTTCCGCACAAAAATCAAGAAAATCAGTAAATTTTTCATCAGGGATTTCTGTAACACGCAAATGTGCTGACGAAATTTCCATAATCGGATTTATAGAAAACGACTGAAATCCATTCATAACGCTAACAACTGTAATCAACGTCATTACGCCAAAACAAATTCCCAGCGTAGACAAAAAATTTGTTGCAGAAGCACGACCATTTCTGTCAATACGCGCAAATCGCCTGGAAACTTCAAAAATCCACTTTAACGACGAGGAAAGAGTTTTATTTCTCATAATTTTGAACGCTCCTGACAATTCCATTCAAATAAAGCAAATCTTTTTTGCGCCGTCCATTTTCATAGTAAGATTCAACAACAAAACCTCCGTCAAAATTCATCGTTGTAATGTATGAATCCGCAGAACTGTAAACTGTTGAAACACGAAGTTCATCATTTTCGTAAAAAAAGTAATCAGGCGAACCGTCCTGAATTTTATATTCGTACACATCTTTTTTAGAGGATGTTCCAAGGACGCGCGATTTATTTCTATTGTAAGAATATTCCTCAAAGTATTTTTCAAGAACCTTGCCACTTTCCGAATATTTCCATTCAGTTTTGCTTTCCAGAACAAATTTTCCAGATTTTTTTTCATCTTTTTTGAAAAACACATAATTTTTAGAAGAAATAATCCGTCCATTCTGGTCGTAAAAAATCTCATGCTTTTCGTTTTCTGAAGAAACTGTGCTTGCAAAAGGTTTAGAACCGTCAGAATATTCAAAAGTCTGAAAATCAGCAATTTTTGCAGAAGAAATTCCACCAGAAAGTTCCCAGTTTTCTTTTTTCACAAGTCGCATTTTTTCATCATAAAAATATCTGACAGTTTTTTTTCCGTCTGAATTTATAAGCGTTCTTCCAGAATCAGTTTTTTGTATTGAAAGATTTTCATCATCGTATGAATAAAGAGAAAGAGACTTGTCCTCGTTTAAATATTTCTTTTCTGCCACAGGATTTTCTTCTGATGAATTTTTTAAGATTGCCCCTGCAATTTCGTCAATTTCCATTGTTTCTGAATTTTTTAACTGTTCAGAAAGAGCCGAATATTCTTCTGGCGCACGGACTGAAAAAATGCTTCCGCTAAGAAAAAGCCGCTGAATCCACTTTCCGTCATCTGCCGAAGAATCGTAATCCTGATACGAATAAGAAATTTCCGTAACATCGTAGCCAAGAAACTCTCCGAGCGGAACTGGTCCCTGCTCAAAAGTCCACACAGGAAGGCTCAAGAATTCTGTCCACACCCTGATTTTTAAATTCTGGGCGTTTAGCAAAGCGGTTGAAAAAAATAAAAATATTGCAAAAATCCTGACATTCTTCTTCAAAGCGTTAAAGTCCTAAAAAGTCGTCAATGTATTTAGCCGCAGAAAAACGTGAAATATCTTCGTATTTTTCTCCGTTGCAGACAAAAGCGACAGGAATTCCAAGTTCTTTTCCAATTGCTATAGCAACGCCACCTTTTGCCGTTGAATCATATTTGGTTAAAATAACCGCGTCAAGTTTTACAGCCTCGTTAAAAACTTCCGCCTGACGCAATGCATTCTGTCCAGTTGTCGCATCAATCACAAGAATTTTTTTATAGCAGCCAGAAGTTGCTTTCTGCTGGCAAATCTTATCAATTTTCTGCAGTTCTTTTACAAGATTTTCCTTGTTATGAAGCCGCCCTGCTGTATCCGCCAGAACAAGCCCATTTCCTTTTGCAGAACACGCTTCCGCCGCATCAAAAACAACGGCGGCCGGATCAGAACCATGCTGATGGCTTACAACGCGTATTCCAAGGCGTTCCCCGTGAAGATTCAACTGTTCAATTGCGGCGGCCCTGAAAGTATCTGCGGAAGCCATAACAACGTTATTCACACCACTTTTCTTAAATAAATTAGCGAGTTTTGCAACACTTGTAGTTTTTCCAACACCATTTACCCCAAGAACCATCCATATATTTGTTCCCTCAGGATTCGGGGAAAGTTCTGTTTCCTTTACAAATTCAAGAAGCATTTTCTTAAGCTCGTTTTTTACACCATGCTCATCGGAAAGATGCTCCCTTTTACAAATTTCTTCAAGCCGCTCCGAAAGTTCAAAAGCCGTTTTTGCGCCAACATCACCTTCAATAAGGTTGTCCGCAAGCTCATCAAAAAAGTCTGAAGAAAGTTGATTTCCCTTAAAAAGCCGTTTTATTTTATCCTTAAAAGATTCTTTTTCCATTTTATGCTCCATTTTCCTGTTCTATTTTTTTTCATTGTCAGAATTTTCCGGCAAAATCTGCAAATTGTTTTCCTCAGAATTTAAATTTTCCTCAGAATTTAATTTTTCACGTTTTTCATTTTCAATCTGCTGCAGAACAATCTGTTTTTCTTTTTTACTCAAAGTTTTTGCCGGTTTCGGAAGAACATTTTCCGCCGCTACAAGATACCGTATCAATTCATACACAAAAAACGCGCCAGCAGTCGCAGAAACTCCAACCATCACATTTGAGGCAGTTTGCCACCGTTTTGCCTCATCAAAAGAAATATCAACATTATTGTTATAAGCCTGACTCTTTGCATAGGAATTTCCGTACACATAAAAAGTTGGAATCAAAGAAACAATAAGGGCGCTGTAACTTGCGTACATCCAACGGCGGCGTTTTTCAATATAATCGCTGCGGTCAAAAGGTTTTGCGTTAACAGAAAGAAATTCTCCGTCTTTTAAAAGTTTTGCTGGAATCAAAAAATTTACAGAACTTCCATCCGAATCCAAAAAATGCCCAAGAACATCCTTGTTGTTCACTTTTATAGTTCCAAAAGGACTTTCAGGAGTCACCGAACCACCAAAAACTCCATTTCCAAAAATATCCCCAGAAAAAGGCTTCGCAAGACGAATTTTTACATTCCCGCTTTGAGTTTCTTTCATTTCAACATCAATTTTAAAATTTCGGCTTCCAGAAAACCCATAACTAGAAGAAACAGTATCAAATCCGTCAGAAGCAAACGTAACGCTATGAACTCCGCTCTGCACAAGAATAGGACGAGAAATATTCCTGTAAATAATACCATCGATTGTAACAACGAGTTTTTTCAACGCAGCCTCAGGCGCAACAGAAATATCCAGCATAACCGGCATACTGTCCGCAATCCGTGGAGTTATCTGAAGAGCAAGCGAAACCGCCAAAAGCCGTAAATCATCAATTGAACCAACGTCCATTGCACTGCCAATCACACGTCCCCCAGGATACTGATACAGAGAAATCGCGCAAGAAACGTAAGAACCATAAATTGTTATCTTTCCAGTAAGCAGACCATTTATACTCGCATCAACGCAAGCCTTTTCAAACACATACGAAGAATACCCCTGCGAGCGTTTTTCGTCACCTGCATCAAAAAATTTGCTAAAATCATTCTGGTAAAGAACAACATTTTCAATAACTGGCGTGTCGTTGTTTTTTTTTGACATTTCCTTAAAAAGTTCCGAAAACGAGTTCTTTTCCTTCTGCTCCTCAACTACACGACCTTCTTCAATCTGTTTTCTGCGTATTTCGTCCGCCTCAATCTGCAAAGCGTATTTTTCATTCTCTTTTTTTACCTGCAGAAGATTTTCATCAATTTTTTTTTGAATCGCGGCGATTTTATTTTCCGATTCCCTAAGCTTTATTTTCAACTTTTTAGAAGAATAATCGTTCAAAAGAATCGAATCCCTCGTTTTTACTTCCTTTGAAAGCTGAAGAAACAAATCAATCCGCGCTTTCTGGAGTTCGTACAGCGAACGGTCAAGTTTTTCACGTCCACGAGGAACTCGCTCAAGATTTTCCGCAAGTTGCTCCAAAACCAAAGCAGGAAGCGTTGAACAAATTGAATCAACAGCGGCAGAAGAACTTTTTTGGCTCAAGGTAAACTTTTCCGCCGCCAAAGTCCATTTTTTTTCAGAATCCGCAGCCAACGCAGGAAAACCAGAAAAAACAAAAGCGACCAAAGCAAATACAGAGAAAAACAGTTTTTTACAGAAAAGATTAAACGTCGTCGTCGCTAGCCCCTGTGTCCATCGGAAGCCCCTTCCACTGTGCAAGAAGATAAGCATCCATAAATTGGTCAATATCACCGTCCATTACAGCCTGAATATTTCCAGTCTCACATTTTGTGCGGTGGTCTTTAACCATTGTGTACGGCTGAAAAACATAAGAACGAATCTGGTTTCCCCAAGAAATATCCTTTTTTTCCGCCCCAAATTTTGCATTTTCTTTTTCTTTCTGCTCGCGGTAATATTCGTAAAGCCTAGCCCTAAGCATACTCATACAAGCCTGACGGTTAAAAATCTGGCTGCGTTCGCTCTGGCAGGCAACAACAATTCCAGTCGGAATATGCGTAAAACGCACCGCGGAATCCGTCTTGTTCACATGCTGACCGCCCTTTCCGCCCGCGCGGTAAGTGTCAACACGCAAATCTTCCGGCCGAATCTCAACCTCAATAGAATCATCCAGAACTGGAAAAACATAAACGCTCGCAAAAGAAGTGTGTCGCCGCGCGTTCGCATCAAAAGGAGAAATTCGCACAAGCCGGTGGATTCCAGCCTCGCCCTTTAAATGACCATAAACATAATCACCGTCAATCTGCAAAGTTACAGATTTTATTCCGCCTTCCGCCTCAAGCATATCAACAACTTCAATCTTAAAACCGTGCCGTTCAGCCCAACGCGTATACATACGGCAAAGCATTCTAGCCCAGTCCTCCGCCTCTGTTCCGCCAGCCCCAGCATGGATTGTTATAAACGCCGCAGAATCATCAACCTCGCCAGAAAGAAGATTCAGAATATTCAGTTCCTCAAATTTTTTCTGGGCTTTTTCAAGCATCGCACGAACTTCATCCTCATCGCCTGCCTCACCGCTTTCTTCCGCAAGCTCGTACATCGCCTGAATATCCTCATACTCGCCTAAAAGCTGCTTCCACGGTTCAACACGATTTTTTAGTTTCCTGATTTCCGCCATAACTTTTTCAGCTTTTTCGTGGTCATCCCAAAAACCTTCGGCTTCTGTAAGTTTATTTTTTTCATCAATTTTTTTCTGAATCGCATCCGGGTCAAGACGGGTCCAAACACCGTCTATATCTTCCTTCAACTGCGCAATCGGCATTTTAAGTTCTTCGAGCATACATTTCTCTTTTCGTGTAAATATCCCTTAATTTTATAGAGAATTCAGCCTTTAGTAAATAATAGAATAAATGGAATAAAAAAGGGCAAAGCCTCGCCCTACGCCTCAAACCTGCGGTTTTCGTCTACCCACTCTCCTAAGGGGACACCCCTTAAAAACCCCAGAACTGTCACTCTGAACAACGTTTTCTTACCCAACGTAAAAAAAAATCAGTAAGTTTTCATTACAAAAAAAACGCGGCCAGAACAAAAAATCAAATTCCGGCCGCGGACAGTTTGTCAATACAATAAACAGACTGTTTTATTTATTATTCGCTTATAAGTTGCTTTTTTTTGCATATACAGAAGAATCAGAAGCAAGTGCCTTTACAACATAGTAAACAGTTGTAACATTAGTTTCCGAAGACATAATATCTGCAATATCTTTTGTGCAGTGTGCAGTTACTCCTGAAGCATATGCAAGTGCTACTTCCCCAAGGCTTGTTGTAACAACACTTACAGAATCGCTATAGTCTTTGCTTGTTGTTGCAACAACTTTGTAAAGCGTGTATTTGTAGTTTGAAACAGAATCAGTTTTAGAATCCTGTGCAATTGTTTCTGTTACAGTAACTTTTGTTTTGTCTGTTGAAACACTAAGAGTAGTAACATCAACATCTGCAGAATCTACAACTACAATTTTATATACAGAATTATCTTTCTTGCCATCCTCTGATGCAGTAAGTTTTACAAGATAAGTTCCTGCCGCAGCATTTTCAATGTAGTTGATATAAGAATCTGCATATCCATTGTTGTTTGCAAGTGCAAGTGAAGTAAAGTTAGAAGGAATGTATTCTACAGCATCTCCATTTGCATCTTCTGCAAGTTTTACATAAGAAAGTGCAAGAGTCTGGTTTCCGTTATTTTTTATAGAAGTAATCTTGATTGTGTTTGCACCTGTCGTACTTCCAACATATTTTTCTACACTAAGAGTTGGTTTTTCAGTTTCAACAGCAGAAACTCCTGACAAAGTTACTGCCTCATACGATCCAAAATGTGTTCCGTCTGTATGAACTACATAATATGTATAATTGATAGAATCGTCTTCTACAGTGTCTGTAATGTAATATCCTTCGGAAATAGTCGCTGATCCAGTAACAACGGCACTAGACTTCTGTCCTTCTTTTACTTCCGCAGAAAGTGCTGTCCAAGTTGAATCTGCATCGGAAGTTCTGTAAACCTTAAAGTTTGCAACTGGAGAATTTTTTCCTGTAGCCTTAAGCGTTGCAGGTTTCCAGCTTACAACAGTAGTTTTTGATGCAATATATTCTGCCACAACACTGCTGATTTTAGTTGATTCGCCGATATCTTCTACAGTACAAGAACCAAGTTTTACAACAACAGGCGTATAAAGTTCAGAAACAGAAGCTACTTTAAGGAACACTTCATGTTCACCAAAAGTTTTCACCGCTGTTTTTAATTCAGCTTTGTAGTCTTCCTTGTAGTTTTCAGTATCTGCAACACCGACAACTGAATCACCTAAAGCGTCATATTCTCCTTTAGGAAGAACAGTAACTCCGTATTTAAAACCTGCTGTAGCCGGATATTCTGCATAAAGAAATCCGTCTTTAATAGAAAACTTTACGTTTTCAGAAGCTTTTGTAACAAGTTTTTCGTAGTATTTTTTAATAAAGTCTTTACCTGAACCAGTAGGCTCAGCAGAAATTGCAGCAGAACCAGCAGCAGGAACAACAGCTTTTACAGAAGCACTACCCTGTGAATTTTTTGCATATACGTCACGAGCAGGATCTGAAGCGCTTATAGCCTCAACAATATATTTGTATTCTTTTCCATCTGAAAGAACATGGTCGCTAGTAGCGATATCCGCATAGCATGTAACACCAGACTTAACTTCTCTTAATTTAGCAACGTCACCGTCTTTAACTCTGTAAAGTGCATATTCTGAAGCGCTTGTTACAGGCTCCCATGAAATGTAGTTTACGCCCGGATATGCCTTTGCACTAACACTAGGGGCATCCAAAGAATAAACTGTGTCACTTTTTGCATCGTACTCAACTGGGTCAGAACAAGACGCAAAACCAAATACAGAAGCGGCAACAAAGCCAGTTCCCAAAAGTTTAGAAATTGTTTTTTTCACAAAAACCTCCATAAATATTCAGAGAGTTTTCGCAAAACACAAACTCTATGCTTTAAAAACAAAAAAAACTTGTACTAAGTTCACAACTCTCTGATTAAGAGAATACTACCCCCCCCCCGAGTTTTTTGTCAAGTACCAGTAAAAAAAGTAAGCAGCGAAAAAAACTATTTTTTTTTGACTTCCAATAAAACTGCTGTAAAATTAACGGTATCACAACCAAAGGTGGCACTTTATGAAAGACGAAAAACTAAAAATCACATACCCAGACGGAAATACAATTGAAGTAAAAAGAGGCACTTTGGCTTCTGAACTTGCAAAAAATTTCAAGGAAAATAAAGAACAGGTTCTTGCAGTCCGCATGAACAACAAAATCTATTCGCTGGAAAAAAAAATAAAATATTCGGCAAAAATTGAGCCGGTTTTTATAAACACAAAAGATGGCTCAAACATTTACAGACGTTCGCTTTGCCTTTTGCTTGCGGCGGCGGCACACAAACTGTACCCAGAATCAAAACTTCTTGTAGGACACAGCCTTGGCTACGGTTATTACTACACTTTTGAAAACGGAAACAAAATCTGCGATGAAAACATTTCTCTTATCGAAAAAGAAATGCAAAAAATGGTTCAGCAGGACATCCCGATTGAAACTGACACAATCTCATACAACGAGGCTACCGAACTTTTTGAAAAACTCGGCCTTGAAAAAACACGGAAGCAGTTAAATTTTACCACACCGCCAAGAGTAAAAATCAATTCCATAGAAAATTTTAGCGACCTTTATTTTGGTCCACTAGTTCTTTCAACTGGTGTGCTAAAGACTTTTGCGCTAAAACCTTATGGGGAAGGCTTTCTTTTAAGATTTCCGAGTTCCGCCGACCACAGCAAACTTCCAGATTTTGTTGACGAGCCAAAACTTTTTGAAATTTACAGCAAATACAAAAAATGGGGTCAAAGACTTGGAATCACATCTGCCGCAGATTTGAACGAACTTATCACAAAGCGCAAAATCAATGACTTTATAGACATCACCGAAACTTTTCAGGAAAAAAACATTGCAGAAATTGCAGACCAGATTGTCCAGAAAAAAACTGTGCGTGTCGTTCTGATAGCAGGACCTTCTTCTTCCGGAAAAACCACGACCTCAAAAAAACTTGCGCTTGAACTTTTAGCAATGGGATACACGCCAAAAGTAATCAGCCTTGACAGTTATTACGTTGACCATTCGCGTACACCAAAAGATAAAAACGGAAATTTAGACTTTGAATGTTTGGAAGCGCTGGACATCGAACTTTTAAACCAGAATCTTGTTGACCTTTTTGCAGGAAAAGAAGTTATAGTTCCTACGTATGACTTTCACAACGGAACGCAGACTTTTGATAAAAAAAACAAGATGAAACTTGCAGAAAACGAAATCTTAATTATGGAAGGAATCCACGGCTTAAACCCAAATTTAACGCCAAAAATTCCTTCAGAATATAAATTCAAGATTTATCTTTCTGCGTTGACACAGTTGAACCTTGACGACCACAACAGAATTCCAACTAGCAACAACCGGCTCATCCGCCGCATTGTGCGCGACTACCAGTTCCGCGGAAAATCAGCGGCAGGAACAATCGCTATGTGGCCAAGCGTGCAGAATGGAGAACGGCTTCATATCTTTCCGTTCCAGAACAATGCAGATGCCATTCTGAACACCGCCCTGGACTACGAGCTTAGCGTGCTTAAAGTTTATGCTGAACCACTTTTGCGCTGCGTTACGCCAAACGAGCCAGAATATTCAGAGGCGTGCATGCTTCTTGCTTTCTTGAATAATTTTGCAACAATCGCACCAACGCAAGTTCCTGTCCGTTCAATAATTCGGGAATTCATAGGCGGTTCGGCGTTCCACTATTAATCGCCGCTGTCTTTTGAATGTTCCCTGGCGTATTTTGCGGAAACAATTCCTCCAATAACTTTTGCCTGTTTTCGTTTTTGGGCGACTTTAAAATCTTCTTTCTGAAAATCCCGAAGCCGCTCAAGCGAATCAACGCTCTGCATTATTTTTTTCAGGATTTCTCGTTTTTGCTCTGAAACGATTTTTGCCTTTGCCATTTCCTTAAAAAGAAATTCGCTCTGGTTACGCACAAAAACTGAAAAATTATTTGCCGCAATAATCTGGTTAAAATCTTTTGTGTTTTTTACAGACTGCTGCATAGCCGTTTTTTGCTCTGCAAGCAAATCGAGTTTGTCCTGAATTTCTTTTTCTGCGGAGAGCGCTTTTCCAAGTTCGTTTTCTGCCTGAGTCTGCTCAAATTTCTTGGCTTCAAGAATATCCTGAAGCTCAAACTTAAACTTCGCCATTTTCTACAGTTTTCTCAGAATTTTCTTTTGGAACACAAGGGGCTTCTACATATTCTTCTTTTGGAATTTCAATACCAGACACAACACTAAGTTTATTCAAAGTGTCTTCCATTGTGCATTTTTCGTATTCATCCTGCTTTAAAAATTCTTCAATCTCGTCGTATTTGTCAATCGCTTCATCAATCGCAGGAGAATCGCCTTTTGTATACATTCCAGAATTTATCATCAGAGCATTGTTCTGGTACAAAGCCATTAGCCCACGGATTCTTGCATAGGCTTTTTTTGTAGCAGGACCTGTAACACGGCGTTGCAGTCGGCTTATCGAAGGCAGAACATCTACCGCCGGATAATGATACGCCGACGCAAGTTTTCTGCTAAGAACTATATGTCCATCCAGAACACCACGAACACAGTCCGCAATCGGGTCATCCATATCATCGCCATCAACAAGAACTGCATAAAATGCTGTTATAGTTCCTCTTTCGCTTGTTCCGGTCCGTTCCATCAAAGCAGGAATCATACTGTAAACACTTGCCGGGTATCCGCTTGCAGTCGGTGGTTCTCCGTTCGCAATCCCGATTTCAAGCTGGGCTTTTGCAAATCGGGTAACGTTATCCACCATCATAAAAACATCTTTTCCCTGGTCGCGGAAATATTCCGCAATCGCAGTGCAGACATACGCAGCCCTAAGACGGCAAATTGCAGGCTGGTCGCCGGTAGCAACAACAACTACAGAACGCTTCATTCCCTCTTTTCCAAGGTCGTTGTTTATAAAGTCAAGAACCTCGCGGTTTCGTTCGCCTATAAGACCTACAACATTTATCTCTGCATCGGTGTTACGTGCAATCATACCAAGCAAAGTTGATTTTCCTACGCCTGAACCAGCAAAAATTCCGATTCGTTGCCCTTTTCCGCAGGTAAGCATTGCATCAATGGAACGAACTCCAGTTGTAATACGCCTGTTTATCGGCTTTTTCTTCATTGGATCGGTAGGAACATTCAGAGCAGGATAATAAGTTTCCGGAACAAGTTCCCCCAGCCCGTCACAAGGCTTTCCAGTCGCATCAATTGTTCTTCCCAAAAGCGACATTCCAACCGGCACCTGAAGAGTTTTCCCAGAACCAACAACCTCAGAGCCTACCTCTATTCCTTCTGTATCGCCGTACGGAGTCAAAAAAACTTCTTTCTTGTTAAGTCCTACAACCTCAGCAAAAATTTCTTTTCCATTCTTAAATTTTATTGTGCAAATTTCACCGATTTGTGCCACCGGTCCGTTGCTTATAATCTGTTTTCCGCTTACCGCAGAAACATAACCGATATAAGCAATCGGGTCAAAAGAAGAAACTGTGTCTATATATTTTGAAAAGTTGAATTCCATAATCACTCCGCAGAAGGAATGCCTGTATTCTTCTTGATTGTCTTAACCGGGGAAATTTCCATAATTTTATCCTCAAGTTCGCTAAGTTGACTTGAAATACGCGCATCGATTGCACCAAAATCTGTTTCAACAATACAGCCGCCCTTTTCAACTGTAGAATCTTCAACAACAGTGATTCCCTGAATATTTTCAACACGCTTTATAAATTCATCAACATTCGCAGTTGCAAGCCGCAAATCTTCAAGATTAACATGAAGTGTAACCACACCGCGGGCTTTAACTTTTTTCAACGCGGCAAGGACATTGCTCATAATCGTTGTCTTTTGGGTTTCCGAGATGATTTTTACAACTTTTCGGGTCATAAGAATCACCAGTTCAACAATCTGCTGTTCTGTTTCTTTTAGAATTTCTTCACGGCGAAGCATTACTGCCTCTACCATCTTGTGAAGTCGCTCAACAAGCCTGCTGATTTCCCCCTCACCGTTTGCATAGCCTTCATCATGACCTTGCTTAAAACCTTCGTCTTTTGCGTCTGATTTTATTTTCTGCTCCTCTACCCGAGCATCCTGTAGTATTTTTTCTGCCTCAGCCTTCGCTTTTGCGATTATATCCTCCGCCTCTTTCTGGGCATCGGCTTTTAACACTGCGGCTTCATCAGTCTGACGTTTTACCTCCGCAAATGCCGCATCCTTAGCGTTTTTTACTATCTCATCAGCCTGAGCATTCGCCTCTTCCAAAAGATGCTGTTTTTCAATTTCCCAGCCTTGCCTAAATGCCTCCGCCTCTTTTCTTAAATCATCCGCACTAGGGCCTTTATAAACCTCTTCAACAACCTCTGTCTTTTCTTCATGCGGTCTGTAGTCGTGAAGCAGCGGAAGCGTGAATTTTTTCTCATTGTCTTTTACTTTTATTTCATTCGGTCTAAAAACTTGCTTAGCCATCCTACATTCCTACAATTTTTATAAAATCGCCCTGTTACTGAACCAATTCGTCCTCGCCAGAGCGGGCAATAACGATTTCGCCGGAATCTTCAAGACGTCGGATTGTAGAAACAATCTTTTGCTGAGCTTCCTCAACATCCTTTAAGCGAACAGGTCCCATAAATTCCATATCTTCTTTTAACATACTTGCGGCACGTTTTGACATATTGCGGAAAATCTTGTCCTGAACTTCTGTATCAACCGACTTGAGCGCTTTTGAAAGTTCCTGCGTATCGACTTCGCGAAGAACCTTCTGAATCGCACGGTCGTCGAGCATAACAATATCCTCGAAAACGAACATTCGCTTTTTGATTTCTTCTGCCAAATCCGGATCTTCCTCTTCCAAAGACTCGATAATCGCCTTTTCAGAAGAACGGTCAACAAGGTTCAAGATTTCTACGATAGACTCTACACCACCGGCAGCAGTGTAGTCTTCACTAGAAAGCGTAGAAAGTTTCTTTTCAAGAACGCGTTCAACTTCACGCAAAACATCCGGGGATGTGCGGTCCATAGTTGCAAGTCGCTTTGAAACTTCCGGCTGCATTTCTTCCGGTAGATTCTGCAAAATAATCGCGGCTTTTCCCGGTTCAAGATATGCAAGAATCAACGCAATCGTCTGCGGATATTCCTGCTGGATGAAGTTCAACAGATGCGCAGGGTCAGTTCTGCGGATAAAGTCAAATGGACGAACCTGCAAACTTGAAGTAAGTCGGTTGATAATATCAATCGCCTTCTGAGAACCCAAAGATTTTTCAAGAAGTTCGCGTGCATAATCAATACCACCAGTTGTGATAAAGTTCTGAGCGTTCATCATTTCCTGAAATTCTTCAAGAACTGCGTCTTTATATTCAGCGTCAACTGTTTCCAGGCGGGCAATTTCAAAAGTAAGGGTTTCCACCTCATCTTCACGAAGATGTTTCATAACTTCAGCAGAAACATCAGAACCCAATGAAACAAGAAAAATTGCGGCTTTTTGACGGCCGGTAAGGCTTTTGTAATCTTTTTTATCTTTTTTTGAAGAACCAGCAGGTTTTAGAGTGCCCGCTTTAGGAATCGGTTTTGGATTTGCTTTTGGTGCATCGTCAGCCATTTTCTACTCCTCCATAAGCCATGTTCTGATAAGCATAGCAACATCTTCTGGGTGTTCTTTTGCCATGTTGATTGCATTTTCCTGAAGTTCTGCCCGACGGCTTTCTTCAACAGACATTGTAACAGTTTGTGCCTCGTCTTTTGCCTCCCACAAAGCCTGTTCGCGGGCAAGCTGCTGCTGGCGTAAAAGTTCTTCCTCTCGCGCACGGCGACGGCGTTCGATTTCCTTGCTGATAATCCTGAAAAGAATAAAACCAATAAGAACAACCGCAACTGCGGCAAGAACCAAAAGAATAGTTCTACGGGTCTGAAGTTTCTTAAAATAAGCTTCGTCAAATTCTCGGAATTCCTGCGTATGATCAATCGGAATATTTGTGATTGTAACAACATCATTGCGGTTTTTGCTGTAACCTACCGCCGCCTCAACGTATTTTTGAACCTTTTCAAGGTCTTCAGAAGAAATCGGAGTATATTCACGAACTAAACTTCCGTCCTCTTCATTTATTACATATTCGTGAGTCTTTGGGTCTTTTTTAAGACGCCATACACCATCAATATTTGCAGAAATTGTAATACGACCAAGTTGAGGTGCAACTTTTTCCGTTGTATGGGTTGTATTTATAACATTGTTCTGGGTAACGCCTGTTTCTGTCGATTTTCCAATAACATTTGAAACATCTGAATAAACTGGCGGAGTCTGCCCTTCAACACCAGCAGGTCCTTCTGGATTATAACCAGTTCCCTGCCATTCCTTTGTAACGGTCTGCTGGCTGATTGGCAAAGTGTCCCGGTATTCAGAATCATCGTATGGAGTGTCCGGATTGTCCGCCTTAATCTGAATCGGTGAATAAATTGTTGAATCACTGTTTTTTTCAGACATATCCATTTCGTAGTGCGCAATAACATCTGTGATTCTGTCTGATGTGTAATTATTCTGAAGAGCGGTAAGAACTTTTGCCTCCAGTTGGGCTTCCATTTTGCGGATAAGTTTCTGCTGTTTTTCAATTATGGAAACGCGGTCGCTTTCAGCCATTCCCTCAAAATCGTTCAGAATATTTCCTTCCTGATCAATAATTGTAAGATTTTCGGCAGCAAGTCCCTCTACAGCCCTTAAGATAAAATCCTGCAAGCCCTTTACTTTTTTCCGGTTTGTAAGAAGGTCACTTGACCGAGAAAGACGAAGCGCAATACTCGCAGAAACCGGATTCTGTTCAGAGGCAAAAAGAGCCTTATCTGGCAAAACAAGAGTTACAAATGCAACGTCAATATCAGAAAGGGATTCAAGGTGCTGTTTTAACAACGCGGCAACAGCATTTTTTCGTTTTGTATTCTGCTCGGCATCTGTTGCTGACCATGGGCGGTTATAGTAACCTGCGAACGGATCACTGTTAGAAGGACTTAAACCTTCCACCGCAAGTAGAGTTCTCATACGACGCGCTGTTTTTTCATCAGTTACAGAAATAACGCCTTCATCATTTACAAAAACCTGAACGTTTTCCTGTGCAATGCGTTCAAGAATCTGGTTTCTTGCAGTTTCATCCGTTACAGGCTGCGGAAAAAGTTTTACAGTAGAATCCGAACCGCTTACGTTGACGGCAAAAATAATCGCACCAATTATCGCAAGTGCAATGCCGACAACAACAATTTTTACAATGACTGAACTTGACTTCCAAAAATTCTGAAGTTTTTCAATCATATTCTTAAACCATTCGTTCATCAGTCCCCTCCCGTGAACGAGCAAAAACAATTATCTTAATGTGCTATTTTACCACATAACACAAATTCTGAAAAGCAAGATTTTATCGTGTTGTTGTAATTTCTGACCATCCGCTTACAATCCTGTCAATAACAGAATTTGCAAGGTTCAGCGACATACGAGCCTTTGACATTGCAATAGTAACATCGTGCAAATCAACTGATTCTGGGTCGGTGATAACTTTCTGCTGAAGTTCGCTAACCTGAACCTGCTGATCGTTCATAGACTGAAAGGCCTGAAGCAGATAATCCCCAAAAGACGCAGAAGTTTTTGAAATGCTGTTTTTTGCGGAATTTTCCTGTAAAAGACCTAAAGTTGTTTTTCCTGTGTGAGCAGTTTCCGTTCTTGTCAACTGCAAAGAATTGAATTCTGGTATTTTCATTTTTCCTCACCCAGCCAAAATTTTACATCGCCTTGGGGATACTGTCAATTAACTAGCAGAAAACTTTGTAAAACTTTGGCAAAAAGACTAGCGGGAACCTATTTCAAGAGCCGCCGAGAACATACTTTTTGCGCCTTCAACAACTGTCGAGTTCGCCTCATAAGCACGGCTTGCGGAAATAAGATCAACCATTTCATTCACTATATTTACATTAGGATATTCTACATAACCAGCGTTTGGACCAGATTTTATTGCATCAGGATGCTCAGGATCATAAACAAGACGTCCTTCTGAAGTATCTTTTACAATCTCAAGGACTTTTACGCCTTTTCCAGGACCATTATCCAAGTCTGATGGAGTGAACGGAGAGCGGAACTGCGGATGATTTGCGCTTACAGGTTCAAAAACAACGCGGGAACGCTTGAATGCTCCGCCTTCTTGAGTTCTTGTTGTTGAAGCATTTGCTATGTTGTTTGAAATTACGTCTGTTCTAAGTCGTTCTGCCGACATTCCTGTTGCGGCAATATTTATTGATGTAAAAAGTCCCATTTTACGCTCCTTGTAAAAATCCTAGATTATTTTTTCATTACCGAATTAAGCTGAGAAAATTCAAAGCCTGTAAGCTGAGTAAGAAGTCTGTATTGCATCTGAATCTGAAGGATATTATTTGCTTCTGTTTCAGCATCAACATTGTTTCCGTTCGCCTTGGCAGTTGTTGTATAATCAAGGACACGACGAGGCTCAACATCTCTGTAGTCGTACGGTTCATTCAAAGGAATATGACGAGAATCTGTGCGTGTAAGCTGAAAACCGTTTTTCGCCTTTTCTTCTGATTCAAAGGCACGCTTTAACTCGCTTTCAAAATTAACTGTGGAACGTTTAAAATTTGGAACTTCACTGTTTGCAAGATTGTTTGCAGAAACCTGATAACGCAGGGAAACCGCATCCATCGCACGTTGAAGCATATCTACAGATCTTGTAAATGTATTCATATTCTTTGTCCTTCTTACTAAATTTTCGGAAAGACAAAAAATATGTTTAGAAGAATCTTCTTAAATCCACACTTGAATCTACAGAATATAGCGTGACAAATCCTGGCTCTGGGCAATGTCCTTGAGTTTGTTGTTCACGTATTCAGCATCGATTTTAAAGGTTTCGCCGGAATGTTCATCCGCAGAGAAATTAATCTCATCAAGAACTTTTTCCATAACCGTATGAAGGCGACGCGCACCAATATTTTCCGCCTTGTTATTTACATCTTCAGCAATAACGCTCATACAGTCAATTGCATCTTCTGTAATTTCAAGGCTGACGTTTTCTGTTGCAAGCAAAGATTTGTACTGCATAATCAGGCTGTTTTTAGGCTCTTTAAGAATCTTCTTGAAATCATCTTTTGTAAGACTTTCAAGTTCCACGCGCAAAGGAAATCGTCCCTGAAGTTCTGGAATCAAGTCGCTTGGCGAAGCAACGCTGAAAGCACCTGCCGCAATAAAAAGAATATGAGTTGTGTTGATTACACCGAATTTTGTGCTTACATTGCTGCCTTCAACAATCGGAAGAATATCCCTCTGAACACCTTCGCGACTTACATCTTGCCCATGGCTTTCACCGTGAACCGCAATTTTATCAATTTCGTCAATAAAAATAATTCCGCTGTTTTCTACACGTTCCTTTGCCTTGTCAATAACCTTGTCGTTATCAACCATGCCGTCAAGAGTTTCCTGTGTAAGAATTTTTCTGGCTTCCTTAACAGAAACAGTTCTTCTTTTTCGGCGGCTGCCCTGAAGCATTCCGGCAAGATTCTGCATACTGCTCTGAAGATCATCTAGCGAACCGCCTGCAATAATCTCCATTCCAGACATACCGTTCTGCCGGCTGACAGTAACCTCTACCTCACGGTCTTCCAGTTTTCCTTCGTGCAGCATCTGGCGGAATTTTTCCCGGGTAGAATTTGCGTCCTCTGCGGCAACTTCAGTTGAATTTTCAGGTTTAGGCTGATTTTTTCCAGTTCCTGGCAAAAGAAGGTCAAGCAACTTTTCTTCAACAACCGAAACAGATTTTTCCTTTAACTCTTCTTCCATTTCTGCTTTTACGTCGTTTACACCAACAGCCATAAGGTCACGAATCATCGACTCAACATCACGACCAACATAGCCAACTTCTGTATATTTTGTGGCTTCAACTTTTAAGAACGGTGCATTGCACAATTTTGCAAGACGGCGTGCAATTTCAGTTTTTCCACATCCAGTAGGTCCAATCATCAAAATATTTTTTGGAGCAACCTCATCCCTGATTGACTCGTCTAGTTTTAGGCGGCGAGTTCTGTTTCTAAGGGCAACTGCAACCGCACGTTTCGCTTTTTCCTGCCCGATTATGTATTGGTCAAGTTTTTCAACAATCTGTTTTGGTGTTAAGTCAATATTTTTTTCCATAAGATTAAAGTTCCTCTACTGTAATATTGTTGTTTGTGTAAATGCAAATATTGCCCGCAATTTTCAAAGATTTTTCAGCAATTTCACGTGCAGAATAATCTGAACATTCAAGATAGGCCAATGCCGCAGAATAAGCGTAATTTCCACCAGACCCGATTGCAAGAACATCATTTTCCGGCTCTATAACGTTTCCGTCTCCGCTTATAAGAAGAATTTTGTTCTTGTCGGCAACAAGAAGAAGCGCTTCAAGTTTCTGAAGAGATTTTTCAGTTCTCCACATTTTTGCAAGTTCAACTGCAGCACGTGTCAAATCACCGTTAAATTCCTTGATTTTTGTTTCAAAAAGGTCAAACAAAGTAAAGGCATCGGCAACGCTTCCTGCAAACCCAGTAAGAATTTTTCCGTCATAAATACGTCGAACTTTGTGCGCATTGCCCTTCATCACTGTGTTTCCAGCAGTAACCTGACCATCGCCGGCCATCGCCACATGACCATTTCTTTTTACAGCAATAACTGTCGTGCTTCTGATTTTATTTTTCATATATATCTCCAAATTTAAGAGTGTGGATGTGCTTTGTTATAAACATCTATCAATTTTTCCGTTGTAATATGCGTATAGCGTTGGGTTGTAGAAACACTCGAATGTCCTAAAAGTTCCTGAACTATCCTGACATCTGCCCCCTGCATAAGCATTGCCGTTGCAAAAGTATGACGAAGCGCATGAGGGGAAACGTGATGTTTTGTTCCCTCAATTCCTGTATACCTAGAAAGAATCCAACGAACGCCATGAGCCGTAAGAGGATTTCCTTTTTGGTTCACAAAGATTTCCTTTACATCATCCTTTTTATTAAGCCCACGGAAAAGATTTTCCCGGTCCTTAAGGTATCGTTCAAGAGCAACCTGTGCATCGTGCTCAAAATAAACTCTCCTGTCTTTTTTACCTTTTCCAGTCACAATCGCCGAACTAAAATCTTCCTTCATATCAGAAAATTTTAGCCCTACAATTTCGCTTACACGGCAACCGGAAGAATACATCATCTCAAAAAGTGCCCTGTCTCTGGTTGACCAAAGAAGTTCCTTTTTTTCTGGCTGTTCGCAAAGTTCATCAATTTCCGGGCTTGTAAGAAACCTGGGCATATATTTCGGAAGCTTTACCGAAGCCAAATTTACAGATGGATTTATTTTAATATAATCAAATTTTCTGCAATAGGCAAAAAAAGTTCGTACGGCCGCAATAAATCTGTTTATGCTGGCGGCCGCCATCTTCTGCTGGGAAAGTTTTGCAACACAAAGACGCAAATCTTCTGTTGTAATATCGTTCACAGGACATTCTGACCCTAGAACTTTTTCAAGATGAGAAAAATCATTTTTATAGGCAATAATAGAATTTTCAGAAAGTTCGCGGACAGAAGAAAGATAGACAAAAAATTCCTCGCCCGCCTCCTTTAATGAAAGAGTTTTATTCATCTTCTTCACCGGCGGAGTGCAGATAATCACAGTCAGGATTTATGCAAGACTTGTATGTGCCGTTTTTCTTGTCAAATTTTTCAACAAGAAACCATCCGCATTTTGGGCAGTACTGGTCAATCGGCTTAAAGTGACTGATAAAACTGCACGTTGGATAATTTGTGCAGCCGTAGAATTCTTTTCCACGCCCTTTTGTTTTTCTGGCAACAATCTCGCCGTTACATCCTGGCATTGGGCATTTTGCAAGCGGAATCGATTTTGTGTTGTGACATTCAGGAAATCCTGAGCAGGCAAGAAAATATCCAAAGCGGCCGAGTTTTTTCACCATCGGCTTCCCGCATTTTTCACAGATTTTGTCAGTAGGTTCATCAAGACTTCCTTTTATGCTCTGAACAGACTGCATCACTTCATCAACCCGATTTTTAAACGGACCAAAAAAGTCAGAAATCATATTGTTCCACACAAGTTTGTCTTCTTCAACTTTATCAAGATTTGTTTCAACTTCAGCGGTAAAATGTTCATTTATTACATCCGGGAATGATTCAACAAGAATTTTACATATAATACGACCAAGTTGAGTTGGAACAAGCTGCTTGTTGCTTCGGGTAACGTAATAACGGTCAAGAAGAACTGAAATAATCGGCGCATACGTTGAAGGACGGCCGATTCCCTTTTCTTCAAGAGTTCGGACGATAGAAGCATCTGTATAACGTGCAGGTCCTTGAGTAAAATGCTGTTCTGGGTAAAATTTATCAGATTTTAGAATTTCACCAACCTTTAAAGACGGAATGTTCCCAGTCTTATCTTCTTTTGAAGAAAGAAGTTTTATCACATTATAGAAACCTTTTTCCGTAATCTTAGATGCGCTCACACGGAACAAAGCGTCTCCAGCAGAAATTTCCACAGAAGTTGTTGTTGTCTTTGCATTTTTCATCTGGCTTGAAACAAACCGTTCCCAAATTATCGTGTAAAGTCTGAGCTGATCGCGCGTAAGATATTCCTTTACAGAATCCGGCGTGTATTCAACATAAGTCGGGCGGATACCTTCGTGGGCATCCTGAGCGCTTTTTCCTACTGCATAATGAATCGGCTCTTCTGGCAGTTCCTGTGGAAAATTCTTTAAAAGCCATCCACGAACATCATCAAGTGCTGTCTGAGAGATACGAACTGAGTCAGTACGCATATAAGTTATCAAACCAACACGGTTCTGCCCAATATTTATACCTTCGTAAAGCTGCTGAGCAATCTGCATTGTCTTTTTTGAAGTAAAACCTAGACGGTTCGCCGCCTCCTGCTGCATTTTTGATGTAGTGAACGGTGCTTTTGGACGAACAGTTTTTTC
This sequence comes from Paratractidigestivibacter sp., assembly GCA_963644915.1. Lineage (GTDB taxonomy): Bacteria > Spirochaetota > Spirochaetia > Treponematales > Treponemataceae > Treponema_D. Next base: position 15,880 of record CAVIQW010000001.1, on the reverse strand, counting down.
AGACTGCTTTATATTCTCAACCTTACATTCAGAATTTTTTATTTCAGAAATGATTTCGTTTACAGCATTTTCACTTTTTAATTCAGGATTTTCTCCTTTATATTTAACAAGACGAGCCGCAAATTTTGTTTTTCCTTTTACAAAATCCGCATCCAAAGTCCAGTATTCTTCTGGAATAAAATCTTCAACCTCTTTTTCACGCTCGCAGATTAGCCTTAACGCAACAGACTGAACTCGACCCGCAGAAAGACCATTTTTTACTTTTGCCCAAAGAATTGGACTAAGATTATATCCAACAAGACGGTCAAGAACACGACGCGCTTTTTGAGCATTTACTTTTGAATCAACAATTTCCCCCGGATTTTGGACAGCTTCTTTTATTGCAACTGGAGTAATTTCGTTAAAAACAATTCTACTGATTTTTGCTTCAGTTTTTTCCCTTAACGCATTGTTCAAATGCCAGGCAATTGCCTCTCCCTCACGGTCGTTATCGGATGCAAGCAGAACTGCATCAGATTTTTTTGCATCTTTCTGAAGTTCTTTCAGAAGTTTTGCCCTTCCGCGGACAGTAATATATTCCGGCTGAAAACCGTGTTCCACATCAATTGCAAGCCGCGATTTAGGCAAATCAATAAGATGCCCCATAGATGCCTTAACCGTATAGCCAGGTCCAAGATATTTTTCAATAGTATGAGCCTTAGCAGGAGACTCTACAATAACAAGAGTCTGCGTTTTTTTTGCTTTAGATTTTTTTGATGTAGATTTTTTTTCAGCCATAAAATCCTCACAATTTTTTTCAGTTGAACTAGACTAGAACAGTTCAAACTGCATATTTTTTTCATTTGAATATCTGCGCGTTCCGGGCATTTCTGTCATGCACCTGCAGAAATCCTGATAATTTTCTATCACAGGCGCGCCTGCCTCAAGATATTTTTCAGGAGTATTTTCAAGTTTTGCCCTGCTTGCTTTTCCTAAAGCAAAACGTGCCTGAAGTTCCGATTCTGTGTAATTTCGTACTTTTGCAGCATTTTCTGAAAAAGCAACCTTATGAAAAAGAACATCACGCCCACATTCAAGCGCAAAATCGGCAGTTATCAACGAACCGCTTCCGCTTGGTGCCTGAACAACCAAAGTTGCCGGCGACAATGCCGCAATAATTCGATTTCTTTGCACAAAACGCCAGCGTTCTGCAGGAACGCCAGGAACATACTCGCTTACAATAACCCCATCCGACTTTAAAAAATTTTCGGCAAGTTTTCTGTTTGCATAAGGAACAATTGTATCAATTCCACAAGGAAGAACCGCACAAGTCTTTCCATAAGCAGAAGAATTCTCCGCTTCAAAATTAGCCTCAACCGCCCCGATATGCGCGGCAGAATCAACCCCACAGGCAAGTCCGCTTACAACAGTAACACCGTCTTTTGCGGCATCGTATGAAAATTGAACAGCAGCCCTTTTTGCTTCTGGCGTTATTCTTCGAGTTCCAACAACAGAAACTGTTCTTCCAGAAAGACACGAAATGTTTCCCCTGCAGAACAATGCAAACGGAGCATTCACGCTTTCCCGTAGCAACGCTGGATATTCAGAAGATGAATAGAACACCGTCTGGATATTTTTCGCGCGAAGCACAGCCTCTTCCCTTTTTGCGGCTCTAAGATTTTCAGCGCCATCCCAAAAAACTTTTTTCAACGACCTTCCGCACATTTCAGATAAGTCTGTTAAAGACAGTAATGCAAGGTCATTAAAACTGTCAAGTTTTTTCAATAAATTTAGTTTTTCTGCCAAAGAAAGAAAGGTAATTCTTGCCAGAGAAATCAATAAAATCTGATTTTTCTGATTATGCTCCATAAATTGCGTCCAGCACCACCTTTTTTTTAGATTCCGCATCGGCCTTTCGTTCGGCAGATTTTGTAACAGAAATAATTTTATCGTACATTTCCGCGGCTTTTTCAAACTGGGAAGTCATATAATATGCGCTTGCAAGAACCATCATTCCATCAGTATCGCGTTTTTCAATATCAACATAGCGTTCAAGATATTTTACAGCCTGCTCGCCGTCGTCCAAATCGTAGACATAAAGAACTCCAAGCGAATAAAGAGCCCTTGAATAACGCTCATCAATATTAATCGCCTGCTTGAACGCACTTTCCGACAGCTTAAGATAATTCATCTTTGTTTCAGTTTCGCCACGGCCGTTAAAATCCAACGAGGAATGGCTTACAAATGCGGCAGAAACACCTACGTAATAATAAAGATTTGGGTTTTCCGGATAGAATTCCAGTGCTTTCTGAAAACTTTCCAACGCTTTTCCGTACATTTTCTTGTCAAGATAGCGAGTTCCAAGAATTTTATACCAAATTCCGATTTTAGCATTTTTTTCAACAAGTTCCTGAGCCTCGGAATCGTATTTTTCAATACCTTTTTTTATTTCTTCAATGTTTCCGGGATTTCCAGAATATTTTTCCATATTCTGCAGACGTTTTTGAAGCAAAGCCTTGTTCGAATAGTTGCAGCCGCAAAAAATTGCAGAAAAAATCAAACCTGAACAAATCAGCCGCAATAAAAAAACATTTTTTTTCATTTTTCCTCCGTGGATTCTTTATGATGACCGGGAAAGTACTTCTGATGATATGACGAAAGTTCTTTATCGTCAACATGCGTATAAATCTGTGTAGTAGCAAGATCTGAATGTCCCAAAAGTTCCTGAACAGAACGCAAATCCGCACCGCCGGCAAGCAGATGAGTCGCAAACGAATGGCGCAGTGTATGAACCTTTGCCTCAACTCCAGCAAGAATATTCAGTTCCTTAAATTTTTTCCATACACCTTTTCTGGAAATCGGTTCGCCACGGTAATTTACAAAAACTTCTGAAACAACTTTATTTCCAACAAGATTCGGCCGTGCATTGAAAAGATATTCCTCCAGTTTTTTTCTTGCAGTTTCACCAAAAGGCACAATCCGTTCCTTGTCACCTTTTCCATGAACTAAAACAAGCTGCTCATTCAAGTGAAGATTTTCCATAAGAAGTCCGCACGCCTCGCTGATTCTAAGTCCGCACGAATAAATAAGTTCAAAAAGCGCGCTGTCACGTTTTCCAACTTCTGTAGAATCATCAATCGCGGAAAGAATTTTTTCAACTTGCTGAACAGAAAGAACGCGTGGCAATGCCCTTGAAGCCTTTGGACGCTCTATCAGAAGCGCAATATTTTCAGGCCAGATTCCCATACGCTCAACATAACTTCCAAAAGCACGCAATGAAGAAATATCTTTTGAAAGAGTAAGAGGTGCATGATCTGTAGTTTTTCGCCACGCAAGAAAATACACAAGATTCTGGACGGTCACATCCGCAAGTTTTACCTTGTTTTTTTTAAGCCAATGCAAAAAAATCTCGGCCTCGTAGCGATAGGTTTCCGCAGATTCTTTTGACAAGCGTTCCACCAAAAGCAAATCTGTATGAAATCTTGCCAAAAAGTTCTGTAGTTTTTCTTCAGAGGAATCCAATTATTTCCGTTTAAGATTGATTGTCCTGTTCCTTAAATATGCAGGAACAGAAAGATCATCAGATTTTGCAGGAGAATGTTGTGGTTGCTCGCCAGTCCGTCCAACCGGTCTGAAAGTTCCCTGAGAAGTCAGTGGAACTTGCTGTTTTTCCACAATTTTTTCTTCATTTGAATCAAAAAGACTTGGAGCATCCGTATACGTTGAAGAAGAAGCATTTCCTACAAGAATACTTGAAAATTCATCAGAAGAAATAACATTTGAATCAACCGCAACCGGCTCAACTTGCTGTTCAGAAAATTCATCTACCTGATATTCAGAATCTGCTGAATTATCAAAGCCTGTTGCAATAACCGTTACGCTGATTGCATCTCCAAGATTTTCATCCTGAACAATTCCGTCCTTAAGGGTGTAATTCGGATTTGCAGATGCGCATACAATATTAGAAATTTCATCAAGTTCTTTCTGGCTAAAATTCTGAGAAGCCCTTACCTGAATCACAAAATGCTTGGCACCGTCAAAACTAAAATCTTCAAGCAAAGGATTGTTTATTGCCTTTGAAGCAGCCTCTACAGCACGGTTTTCACCACTTGCCTCGCCGATTCCAAAAATCGCAGCCCCCTGACCTTCCATTGCAGTCCTTACATCCGCAAAGTCAATGTTTGGAAAACTGTAATCCGTAATTATTCGCGATATTCCCTCAATTCCCTGACGAAGAATGTCATCAGCAAGACGATACTGCTCGATATAAGAAATATTTTCACCAAAAACTTTTACAATTTTTTCGTTTGGAATAACAATCACTGAATCAACTGACTCTCGAAGTCGTTTTATTCCTTCCATGGCAAGCTGCATTCGCTGTTTTCCCTCTCGTGCAAAAGGAGTTGTAACAACACCGACTGTTAACGCACCCATTTCTTTTGCAATAGAAGCAACAATTGGAGCAGAACCGGTTCCTGTTCCACCACCCATTCCAGCCGTAACAAAAACCATCTTCGCGCCCTTTAAAATATTCGAAATTTTTTCTTTGTCTTCCTGTGCTGCCTTTTCACCGATTTCCGGATCGCCACCAGCACCAAGTCCCTGAGTAAGTTTCTGTCCAATTGCAAGACGTGTCGCCGCTTTTGAATGACCAAGAGCCTGTTTATCAGTGTTCAATGCAATAAATTCAACACCTTTTATGCTTGCCTCAATCATACGGTTTACAGCGTTAGAACCGCCTCCGCCACATCCAACAACCTTGATTACTGCTGAGAAACCTTCTGACAAATCAGAGCCTTCGTCATTAACAACTTCTACTTCCATCATAAATTCCTCCCAACCCTACTTCTAGAATAAAGATTTTAGTATTTTAATAAATTTATTTTCCGATTTATTTTTTTCTTTGTTCAATTTCAGCATCTTTTTTGTTTTTCTGTCTGGATGTTGAACAATCTGCTCATTGCAGAATTTCACAAGTCCGATTACAGTTGCCCACTCCGGTCCATCGTAATCTTCTTCTATTCCGCCAAGTTTTTCAGGAAAACCGATTCTTACAGCTGAGGTTTCAAAAACTTCCTGTGCAAGTTCAATTACTCCGTCAAGGTTTGCGCCACCTCCAGTAAGAATTATGTTTCCACTAAGCTGAACAACGCTTGTCATATCCAAAATTTTGTTCAAAACCATATTAAAAATTTCACGGATGCGCGCAGAGATTATGTCGCAGATTTCAGACTGCTTTACTTCGCGCGGTGGCTGTCCGCCAATTCCGTTTATAATTACAGTTCTAGAAGAATCCACGTTTTCCGCCCAGCAACAACCAGCTTCAAGTTTGAGCCTTTCCGCTTCGGCAACATTTATTCCCTCAACAATCGCAATGTCATTTGTAACAAGATTTCCACCGACTGGAATAGAAGCCGTACAAATCGGAGCCCCATTTACAAGAACAAAAAAATCAGTTGTGCCTGCACCAAGGTCAATCAGTATTGAACCAAGTTCCATTTCATCTTCTGTTGCAACAGTCTGTGCCGAAGCAAGAGTTTTTAAGATAACACCGTCCATTTCGTAACCAGCACGGTTAATGCAGTTTTGAATATTTTGAATTGTTGATTTTGAAGCCGTAACGATATGTACAGAAGATTCAAGACAAACTCCAAGCCTGTGCATAGGGTCTTTAATTCCACTCACATGGTCAACAGTATAATCCTGTGTTATCACGTGCAGCATTTCGCGGTCCAAAGTAATTTGAACCGCCTGGGCACAATCTCTGACGCGCTGAATATCATCCTGCGAAATTTCCCGCGAAGATTTACCTTTTGTGGAAACCGCAACTTTTCCAGTCGAATTTATCCCTTCAATCTGTTCGCCACCAATCGCGGTAAAACACGAATGAACATCAACACCAGCATTCTGTTCCGCTTCCTCTATGGCAGTACGGATTGCACCAGAAGCCGCCTCGATGTTAACAATATTTCCGTTACGCAATCCTGCTGATTTTTCGCAAGCAGTTCCTGCAATCTTGAGTTTCTTAGTTTCTTCGTCTATTTCTCCAATTGCAACTCTTATGTTACTAGTTCCAATATCAAGACCAACTATCATTTACCCCAACCCGCCTGTGTCAACGTTTTCTATACGAAACAGCACCGTATCTTAAATCAATCTCAGAAACATTTGTATCAATAGAATTTACAACGTCCAATGCCACCATCATATACTTTAATGCCTCTTCATTCAATGTTCGATCAGTAAGAACTTTGATTTTTGAGCCTTCTGGAATAAGCACAAGCTCGTAATTTCCATATTCCTTTGGAATGACACAAATTTCTGAAATTGCAGCAAAATATTTTTGTCCCATCTGGCGAATCGTAGAAATTTGCTCAATAAGAGTCCTGTATTTTTGCGGAATTCTCATTCCTTCCGTCAAATGGTCAACAGGAAGCCCAGAAACAATCGGAACTGTTGAAACGTCAACAGAATCCAACGAATGTTCAGGAAAAAGAACGCCAGTTTTGTCAATTTGAACAGCAAGACTTCTGCCATTCTGATTTATAAAAGTCATTGCGACAGGCTGTCGTTCAAAAACGTTGATATAAATTTTGTCTGGAAAAACTTTTCGCACTGAAACAGAATCAATTCCGCTTGCAGAAGAAATTATCGAGGCGGCAGACTCCGCACTAAACCCGAACCAGTTTCTTACATTCATCGGGCGGAGCATCTCGACAATTTCCGCAGAACTATAGTTCATATTTCCGTCAACAGAAACTTTTGGATAACCAAGGCAAGGGCGAATAAAATTATAAAATCCAAATTCCAAAATTCCAAAAACAATAAGAATAGACATAATTATCTTTATTGCCTTTACAGTTTTATCTTCAGGCTTTTTTGAATTTACCTTAAAAGTTCCTTCAGAAAATGAAAAATCTTCAGTTTCCTCTTCAGAATCGAACAAAATGCTAATGTCACTCATACACATCCACTCCGCTAATGGAATCAATTTTTACAAAACTTTCGTTCATACTTTTTACATATTCATTTTCGGAATTACATCGCGAAGCATTAACAACAAATCCGCACATACAAAGCGTAATTATTATGGAAGAACCTCCCGAAGAAAAAAACGGAAGAGGAATTCCTGTTGTAGGCAATGCTCCACCAACAACCGCAATATTCATTAAAGACTGAAGAACAATCATCGCAATAAAACCGAACGACGCATAAGAAGCAAAACGGTTTTTACACCCAAAAGCAATTTTTAAGCCTCTGAACGCAAAAAAAGCAAGAACAAGAAAATAGATAATAACGCCAAAAAGCCCCATTGCCTCTGCCCAAGAAGCAAAAACATAGTCAGTTTGAACTTCTGGAATCCTGTTGCTCTGAACTAGACTTGAACCAATTCCCGCACCCCAAAATCCTCCAGCGCTGATTGCACGCTTTGAACTCATAGCCTGATAATTGGAATTTGACAAATCTTCATCTGGATTTAAAAATGCAATGATTCGGTCAATTCTGTAAGATTCATTCAAAACATAAAAAACAAAGAAAAGCGCAACCAAAAATGAAACAAACCAGAACCATCGGACTTTCACATGGCAACACCAGAACATTCCGCAGGCAAAAAAATACAAAAAGACTGAAGTTGAAAAATCTTTCTGCGTAAGAACAAATCCAACCAGAATAAGCATAACGGCAACTGCGCCAAGAACACTTTTTTCCTCATCAGATTTTAAAGAATTTTTATCAAAAAAATTTGCAAGAAAAATAACAAGGGTAAATTTTACAACTTCCGAAGTCTGAAGCGTAAATCCGCCAAAAGGAATTTTTAGCCAGCGACGAGCGCCGTTACGCTCAACAGAAAGCGGTTTTATATAAGTACAGATGCACAAAACAATTGTAACAAACAAAAGAAGTGGAATTATCTTTCGAATTTTTTCAATCGGAATCAAGGAAAGCAAAAGAAATCCCGCCACACCAACAAGAACACAGATAAGCTGGCGGCGGACAAAATAAAAAGAGTCGTGAAAAAATCTTTGCCCGGCAGACTGAGAACAAAAATAAAGCGTAAAAAGTCCTAGACCAAGAATAAAAATCAAAGCCACCAAAAAACCGTAGTCGCTTTTGTTGTACCTCTCCACTGTCCTGTCAATGCTGAATTTATAGTTTCCCATTACCTTTCATCTCCACAAATAACAGAAACAATTCTCTCAAGCGCAATGCCACGGCTAGCTTTTACAAGAATAACATCACCATCTTTTGCCGCAAAAAGAATTTCTTTTCCGGCCTGTGCAAGCAGTTCCTGGTCATGCTGCATAAAATATTTCACGTTTTTAAAGCCTTTTTTTTCAACAGCATCAAAACCGCTTTTCATTTCTTTTCCAACAAGAACAACTAGTTTTGGCTCGGTCTCTTCGGCCTTAAGCACAACTTTTTCGTGTTCAGCGGCAGATTTTTCGCCAAGTTCAAGCATATCGCCAAGAACATAGATTTTTTCGTTAACATTTTTCAAGGAAGAGCAAAAATCCAGAACACTCATCATTGAATCAGGATTCGCATTGTAACAATCTTTTATCAAGGTTACTTTAGAGCCATTTTTCAACAAAACGTGACTCACTTCCATTCTTCCGTTCACTGAATCAACATTTTCAAGCCCATTTTTTATCTGTTCCGCTGAAAGTCCAAGAGTTTTTCCAATGGCACACGCACCAAGAGCATTTCTATAATTATAAATTCCTGGATTTTTAAGATGAATTTTTGTACCACCTAGCGAAAACTCAGTTCCCCCAAGCCCTAAATCTTCAAGATATTTTGCACCTGATTTTTCTTCTAGAACAGAATCTCCGTAATAAACAACTGAACCTCGCACGTTCTCGCCAAGGAATTCAGCAAAATCATCTTCTGCCGGAATAAAAGCAACACCATCTTGAGGAATATATTTAAAAATTTTTCGTTTTTCGATTGCAATATTTTTTCGGCTTCCAAGAATTCCAATATGAGCCGTTCCGATATTTGTAACCAGCGCGTATTTCGGCTTTAAAACAGCGGCAATTTCACCAATCTCATCTTTTCGGTTCATTCCCATTTCAAAAACGCCAACTTCATGTTCCGCCCTAATGTTAAAAACCGAAAGCGGAAGCCCTGTTTCAGAATTAAAATTTCCCTGAGTATAAACAACATTGAATTTCTGCTTTAAAACAGAAACAACCATCTCTTTTGTAGTGGTTTTTCCGCTTGAACCTGTAATTCCAACTTTTATAAGTGAAGGAAATTTTTCAACATAAGCCGCAGCCGCCTCCTGCAACCCTTTTAAAGTATTATGAACAACAATAAAAGAAAGTGAAGAATTATTTTCTGCAAAGGAATTATATTTTTCTGGTTCTGAATTGTATTCATTTTCCGCAACAAAAATTACAGAAGCACCTTTTTCAATTGCGGATGGAATATATTTGTGTCCGTCCTGATTCTGCCCGATAAGAGGAACAAAAAGGCTTTCTTTTGACACAGTGCGGCTGTCTGTTGTTACAGAAGAAAATCCAAAGTCAGCCTTGTTTTTTTCATTTCCAACAAACTTTCCACTTACTGCGGACAAAATTTCATTCAAATTCAACAAAGAAATTTTCAAAGTAATCTCCTGATTTATTTCTTTGAACCGTTCATTTCCACGCGCACAATATCTTCGGTTTCAGCCTTGTGCATTCCCAGTTCTTCGGAAGCAATTTTTTCAATTCTATCTGTACTTGAAAGCAAACTTATATCGCTCACAAGTTTTTTATTCTGCTCAATAAGACGTTCCTGTTTAGCCTCAAGGTCCGAAATTTCCCGCGAAAGTTCCGCATATCTTCTGGTCTGGGCCGCATACGCAAGCAGCAAAAGCGGAACTGAAACCGCAAGAACACAAACACCGATTTTATACAAGACACTTTTCATAACGTCGCCCATCAATATCCTTCCACTCCCAAAAGATGATATTTTGTCGCATCACGAAGTTTTTTCACAACCCTAAGTTTTGCACTGCGCGAAGGAGAGTTTTCTTTAATTTCTTCATCAGTCGGACCGACTGGCTTGCGCGTAAGAATCTCTGCACAAGGCTCGCCTCCGCATCTGCAAGAAGAAACTTCCGGCGGACACACACATTTTTTTCCAAGATTCCGGAAATAATTCTTTACAATCCGGTCTTCCAAAGAATGAAATGTTATAACGCCAAGTTTTCCACCCACATTCAGATTGTTAAACGCATTGTGCAAAGCATCAGGAATATGGCGCAACTCGCTGTTCACTGCAATTCTTAACGCCTGAAAAGTTCTTGTTGCCGGATGAATCTGTCCATAACGGTAATTTGCCGGCACAGCGTTAAAAATAATCTCAGCAAGCACTTTAGAAGATTCAATCTTCCCGCCATTCCTTGCTTCCACAATCGAACGAGCAATTCTGCGGCTAAGTTTTTCTTCACCATAAAGATAAATAAGGTTTGCCAACTCCTCTTCATTCATGCCGTTTACAATATCCGCCGCCGATTCTTTTTCAGAATTCGGATCAAGGCGCATATCAAGAGGCTCGTCATACCTAAAAGAAAAACCGCGGCCGCTCCGCTCATAATGAAACACAGAAATTCCCAAATCAAAAAGAATCAAATCTGGTTTCGGAAATTCAGCTGGATACGACGCATAAAAATCGTTGAACCAGCCATTATAAAAATGCATTCTGTTACCGTATGGTGCAAGCCTTTCTTTGGCACGCGACTGAATAACAGAATCTGCATCAATACCAATAACATTTAAAGAAGAAAAAGTTGAAAGAAAAGCATTTGAATGTCCGCCCTCCCCCAAAGTAGAATCAACCATCCACGCAGATTTTTCATAAGGCTCGCCAACAGGACTAAGATATTCAAGGCAAGGCTTTAACAAAACTGGAGTATGAACAATTTCCACTTTTTTCTCCCATAAAAACTAGAAGCTTATATTCTTAAACTGCTCACTTGCTTCTAGAAGTTTATCTTCAGTTTCGGCCATATAATTTTCATAAGACTGGGCATCCCAAAGTTCAATAAATTTCTGCTCACCAAGAAAAACACAATCTTTTGAAAGAGAGGCGTACTCCCTTAAACTCTGTGGGATAGAAAGACGACCAGATTTATCAAACTCAATTTCTTGAGCAGGCGCAATAAAACGCCGCATGATAATCCTGTTCTGTTCACTGAACGGAGAAGCGTTTGCCATAAGTTTTGCAGACATATTCTCCCATTCATCTGTAGTAAAAAGCCACAAACACCGTTCGATTGCCTTTGTAACAATCATGACATTTGAAGAAATTCCAGCACGCAACTTTGAAGGAAACATAATACGACCTTTTTCATCAAGCGTATTTTTATATTCACCTGTAAGAAGTTTCATGCCATTTTCTTCCACTTTTTACTACTTTTTCCCACTTAACTACCATTTTAATCAACAAATTCATAAAGTCAATTACAAAAATTGACGATAATTGCAAAAAATTAAAACTTTCAGTATATTTTTCCACATATACGTATAGCAAACAAAAACAAAGCATAAAATGATAAACACATACAAAGAAAGCAGCCTTCATCGCACTCTAAAAGAACTTTACGCATTGAATCAGGATTCAGAAACCGAGGCTGAAGCAGACGGACACATCTACGACATTCTTACAAAAGACGGAAAAGTTATTGAAATTCAGACAAAAAACCTTGGAAAATTGCTGAAAAAACTTCAGGATGCACTTTCAAAAGAAAGAACCTGCAAAATCGTACACCCATTGATAAGCTCCAAAACAATAGAAACGTATTCAGAAGACGGAATTCTTCTAAAAAAAAGCATTAGCCCGAAAAAAGAAAATGAATACACAATGTTAAAGGAACTGACAGGACTTTACCCCATTCTACTTGAAAAAAAATTTACTCTGGAAATTGTTTTTGCAAAAACCACAGAAATACGGACAAAAACAAAAAATCCCGAACAGTCAGAAAATAAAAGGCGAAGGTTCAAAAAGGACTGGCAAAAAACAGACAAAAAACTAAACGAAATAACAGGAACAAAAATTTTCTCATGCGCAAAAGATTATCTAAGCCTGCTCCCTGCAAAACTTCCAGAGATTTTTTGTGCAAAAGAAATAGCAGAAGCATTCAAAAAAGACAAGACAAAACCAAAAAACGCGGCAAATTTTTCAAATTTAATCGCATGGCTATTTGTAAGAATGAATATTTTTACACAGACAGAAACAAAAGGAAGAACAAAATTCTACAAAATATCAGAAAAATTCAAAGACTAAAAAATTGTTAAAAAAAAATAAGGGTGCCCAACAAGTACCTTTCCTGCCATTTTCAAGCCGACAATGACATTTTGAACCTATTGGGACATCCCTACTCTAGTAATTACCTTAAATTACCAAGCATCAGACATATCATCAGCATCCTGATTTTCCAAATCATAAAGATCTGTTACACAACGAAGGTCATCAAGATACATATAATATGTACCACGAGCAAGCATTGGATTACAATCTACACGGAAACCAATAATACGAAGTCCTGGTTTGTTTCCGTAATATGCACTGTGCTGAACAATTCCGTGCTCACTATCTGGACTAGGTGGAACGACCGCTGTTAACTTTTTCCATCCAGAGAAGCCAAGATTGCCCATATAAAGTTCATAACTACGGCCAAAGTAATCTTCAACCAAAAGATACATATCATGCCCCTGATTGCGTCCGCAGACCCAAACAGAAACAGTTTTTGTAACACCTTCAATAGCAATCGGTCTTTGAGCTGTAATGTAGAAAGAATTTACACCACGGCGGAAAAATTCAACTTTTACACCAAGAACCTGAGTGTCTTCCGCATCCTCATCACCTTTCAAAGGCTCTTTCATTGCTGGAGAACCCTCAAAATTACGAGCAGAAATTACACCATAATCAGGAGACATATGAACAAACCACGAACCATCACGTTCAAATCTGTCCAATGATATTTCACGCAACGCCTGCATTGCAGAATCATTTCCAACAGTTTCCGGATTAGGATCTTCAACAAGACTATTCTGAGCAAAAACCGCACAAGCAGCGGCTGCAACTAAAACTGATAAAAGAAACTTTTTCATTATTATTTAGCCTCCGAAGAAGAAGTTGACGAAGATGAGCCAGAATTAGCAGCATTTGTACCTGTTTCAGCACCGCTAAAATCCTGATCCTTCAATTCATAACCATCATAGATGAACGACAATGAGTTAGACATATATTTTAGGTTGTCAAAATAAATTGTAAAGTCATCAACATATTCAGCGGCATCTGATCTAACCCTGAATCCAACAAAGGAAAGATTTCTTGGACCAGAACGCAATCTTGAATGTTGACTTATCCAACCAGGAATTTTCACAATAACGTTTTTCCATCCGTTAAAGCGTGTGTTGCACGCAGGCAAAACATGAACACGTCCATCTGCATCACGAATCATAACTTCAAGATAATAGAGATAATTTGCACCCCAAACCCAGAAATCAAGATGATCAACACTACCAACAAAAGGAGGCTCATAAGTTTTTCCGTCTTTCATTGGAATAATCTCAATCCAGTTGTCCCCTTTTCTGTTGAAAGCAACGTTGACTCCGAGAACTTTTGGTTCAACATCAGCTGGCTGGAACTGCTTCAAAGAATTAGGAATTCCATTAAAATAACTAAATTTTGGATATCCTTCAGCAACAAATCGGCTGGCATTTACTGTCCAAGTCCATTCTTTTTCCGTGTCAAAGTTATCAATAGTGAATGTTTCAACACTTTTTGAGTTTGGCTGACTGAATGCCGGAATGCAAAGCGCAAAAAGCAGTGCAAGATTTACAAAGACCATCAAGCCCTTTTTCATGTAAAACTCCTTATACCATATTACATTCCGAAAATGGAATGTCTCATTCAAGATTATCGGAATAAATATCATTAATGTTTACAATTTTTACTTGTTCAAAAATTAAGAAATTCAATTCTTGATAAGCCATTACAATTATATTTACAGTATTCCCATTTGTCAAATTGTTTACCAATAAAAAAATGCTTCATACGGATTTTCAATCATCAGAAATTGTGATAGGATGAAAAGCATCTGGAAATTCTTAAAGTTCCCAGAACGATTGTGCAAGGTCATGAGTTGCACGATTATTGAAAAATTTTGGAGGTCATAAAATGGCATTGGTTTCAGCAGTAGAAATGGTAAAAAAAGCTCACGCTGGTCATTACGCAATTCCTGCGTTCAACACAAATAACCTTGAATGGACAAAATCTATTCTTGCTGGTATTCAGGAAGCAAAATCACCTGCAATCATTCAGGTTTCTGAAGGTGCGGCAAAATACATGGGCGGATACAAGACAGTTGTAAATCTTGTAAAAGATCTTTATGAATCAATGGGAATCACAGTTCCTGTAGCCCTTCACCTTGACCACGGTACTTACGAAGGTGCAAAAAAAGTTATTGAAGCTGGATTCACTTCCGTAATGTTCGACGGTTCACATTTTGATTTTGATGAAAATGTTGCTAAATCAAAAGAAATCATTGAACTTGCACACGCAAAAGGAATGTCTGTTGAATGTGAAGTTGGTGGAATCGGCGGTGTTGAAGACGGCGTTGCTTCTAACGGTGAACTTGCAGATCCAGAAGAATGTAAAAAAATCGCCGCTCTTGGCGTTGACTTCCTTGCTGCCGGAATCGGTAACATCCACGGCGTTTATCCAGACAACTGGGCAGGATTGAATTTTGACCGCCTTGGCGAAATCAATAATGCTGTAGAAGGAAAACCACTTGTTCTTCATGGTGGTTCAGGAATTCCTTTTGATCAGGTTCACAAGGCTGTAACTCTTGGAGTTTCTAAAGTAAACATCAACACAGAACTTCAGCTTGAATTTGCGGCTGCTACACGCAAATACGTTGAGGCTGGAAAAGACAAAGAAGGAAAAGGATACGATCCACGAAAACTTCTTAAACCAGGTTTCGATGCAATCACAGCGAAAGTAATTGATCTTTGCAAGGCATTCGGCTCAGCAGGTCAAGCTTAATAGTTTAAAAAACTGGTAATTTTCAAAAATCCCGCTGGTTCAAAAGATTTTTTGTTTCGGCGGGATTTTTTATTTGTTTTTATCAAAAGAGATTACATCCGACACCAAATGACATCCTATAGCAATAGTCACAAATTGCACTTGATGAATTTTTTGTTTCTAGAATTTCATTTTTTTCACCAATAACTATTGAACCTGATTTTCCCTCTGCTTTAACATACTGATATAATATGTTAGCAGTAATAAATATTTTTTTATTACAATTGTAGCAATATCCCAAATTGGCTTTTATCCCATTATAACCTATCATTGAATCATAAAATTCTGTAAGTCTTAAAATGTGAGTATCTGTAGAATCTATAAAAAATATAGGTGAATAATCAATTTCAAAATTGATAGAATTTCTCTTATAAAAGTTAACGATTAATTTTAGAGAAACAATTGGCATAATTGTTGAAGTTTCGTAGCAAATTACCATTCCTCTCAAAAATTCTTTTTTCGTATCATCAGAAACAGGCTGATTTTCCGAAAATGAATATTGATAAACCCCATCTTTCGCAGAATATTTTGCATTTTTATATAAAATTCCTAACTGCGGACTAATTTTTACTTTTTCAGAACAAAAAACAAAATCATAGTATACTTTGCTCCATAAACTATAATCTTTATCGATAAACAAATCATGCTTTGAAAAATTAGATAACAAAGTTCTATCTGAAAACAAAAAATCTTTGTCTTCCATATTTCCTGAATTTACTGGTATTATTGATAAAAATCCCATATCTATATTAAAGTTATACAATTTTATGATAAATTCATTGGAAATTTCTGGTAATACAACAGATTTCCAAATCAATTC